>NZ_JACHVC010000006.1:0-600000 GCF_014230145.1 Pelagicoccus albus | reverse complement strand
ACGGTTTGTCTAAAAACCTGATTTTTTACTTTCCAAACAGGCGATCTACCGCATGTTCCGCCCGGTTCAGTAAGAACGTGGAACTATTTCAGTTTTTGCGGAACTAACTTTCCGACTCTTCGGAGTCCGATCAAACAAACTAAACTACAAACTAGAAAATGAATACTAAAGTTATCGCTACTCTGGCGACAGCTGCGGGCCTCGTGTGCGCAGCCAACATGAACGCTCAAGAACTTACTTGGGAAGTAAACTACGGTGTCGAATCCGAGTACGTCTTCCGTGGTGTTGAATTGGCGAGCGAAAGCTTCCAAGGCGGAATCGAAGGCGCCTATGGCGACTACTACTTCGGCCTGTGGGGCAGTGAAGCAATCGACAGCTTCGGTAAAGATTCGACGGAAATAGATCTCTACGGCGGCTGGGGCTACGCTCTGAATGACACGCTACAACTCGATCTCGGCGGCACTATTTACCACTACCCAGACGCGAGTGACGAAACTTTCGAACTTTTTGTCGGAGTAACTGCAGACACAGCCTTGGCTCCAGGAGCTTACGTCTTCTACGACTTCGACCTCGAAGTTCTCACTCTAGAGACATCCATCGGTCACTCGATCGCTATCGACGACGTGTCTAGCATCGAACTAGGTGCCGCAGTTGGTTACGCACGCGAGGATGCTGGCTTCAACTACCTCTACTACAGTGCAACCGCTGACTACGTGTACCAAATCAGCGACAGCACTTCCGTAGCGGCTGGTCTCCGTTACAGCGCAAACGACGAGGACCTCGGCTACTCTCCAGACGGAAACCTCTGGGGCGGCATTTCCTTCACGACAAGCTTCTAAACAGAGCCCCCTCAGGGGTAATGTTTGAAACTAATTTCGAGGCCCACTGCGATAAGTTCGCGGTGGGCCTTTTCGTATGCGCTGAAAACTCTGGGCACTAGGCAAAAAAAGTGCTGGCTCGGAGGCCCCCCTCCAAGCCAGCTATCCCTTTATTGTTGCCTTGATCCTGAACCTAAGCGCGTTTCCGCGCAGTCCAAAGTTTGGAAATTGCTGTTGTTCAATTCAGAAAAAAAGGGCTAACCCTTACTTCTCTCTGGTTATATACCATTAACGTTCTCTCTGCTTGTAAACTTAACCACTTTTCAGATTTTGCCATCGGAGAAATCCGTTTTCACGCAATATTTTCAAGTTTGGTTGATGGTCTATTAAAAGTTTTAACGACTTTACATCCGTCGCACCGATAGCTTTCAAAAAATTCGCCGCACCACCTATTCAGAGCCTATCGACGCAAAGCGTCGTCGCTAGTTCCAAAGACTAGATTCTTTCCGATTCGCCTCAAAAGATGATTCTAAGCGCCGACCTCGCTCGGCTTGCGGCAAGGTATGTAGATTCCGACCGACGCCTTCTTGATGCGAAGACACCGGCAATCCGCACAATCCAGCCAGTTCTCCAACGGAGCGATTGAGAGACAAGGCCTGCTCACTTAGCTCTGCGGCCGATGCGGCACTTTCCTCAGTCAAGGCGGCATTGGACTGATATGAATTCTCCATACTGCGAATCGCTGTATTCACTTGGTCGACGCCATCTTTGTTCTGGGCTACGGATTCGGCAATACTTGCGACAAGATCGTCTAGCTCAGCCGCCTTTTGGAGAATGTCTTCTAAACTTACTGTCACACGGGTGCTGAGCTCAACACCATGGCGACTTTTTGTAATAGAATCCTCGATACGCTCAGACGTTTCCTGAGCCGCCTTAGCGCTTCTCTGAGCGAGGTTCCTAACTTCATCAGCTACAACTGCAAATCCTGCTCCAGCCTCCCCTGCACGCGCCGCTTCTACCGCAGCATTTAGGGCCAAAATATTGGTCTGAAACGCAATTTCATCTATCGACTTCAAGATTTGGGAAATGCCGTCGCTAGAAGTCTGTATCGCCAACATAGCTGCCTGCATCTCATCCATCTGCCCTTTGCCACTGTTGACCGCAGAACGTGTCTGGTTGGCGATGTCGCTTGCGGCATTGGCCGTTTCGGCGTTACGACGAGTGTTGCTCGCTAAAACTTCAAGAGAAGCGCTCGCTTGCTGCATGGACGCTGCTTCTCGATTGGTCGAGTCAGCCAGAGCCTGTCCGTAACGTGAGACTTCACTCGATGCATTATCAACAACTTCCGACCCTACCTGCAGTGAAGTTGTAATTTGCTTAATCTTTTTGGTCAACGAACCGCCAATCCAGAGTCCAAGAGCCACTGCGATTGAGACACCGAGTATCATTACAATCGTGGTTGCTAGGCTGATCGCTTTGGAACTTGCCTCGAACTCTTCGGATCTGCTCGCAGCAGCATCTGCCTCGAAAGCCTTCACCCGAGATACGATGTCATCGATCTTACGGGTCGGTTCGCGATCGATTCCCTTTACCAGCTTATCGACCGTTTGATGAGCCCTGAGATCGCCGGCATCGAAACTCTTGATCGCCTCCCGGTAGGCGTGCCCCAGCTTTAAATGCTCCTCGGCTGCCTCGACGATATCTTCGCTAGGCACTTCGTACTTGTTCAAAAGGGCCTCCAGGTCCCGGAAATTCTTTTGGACGATAGCCTCCCTTTCCTGGAATTTTCCCCAGTACTTGTTGAACTGCTCTTTATCGTGTCCGCGAATCAAAGTATTCTTCCATTCCTGAACCTGGATTTTAAAGTTCACCTGAGAAGACCGAGCGAGATCTGTGGCGCTGACTAAAAATTTTCCCCTCTCAAACACTTGATCCCTGATCTCTGAAATTGCTAAGCGAGACTCCCTCAGGCCACTCAGTCCAACAAGACCAATAACCAAACCGATCGCGGCTACGGCCAAAAACCCTCCCATTAATCGCTGCTGCAATGTCAATTTACTCATGGCTATACTCCAAATTATCTAAATAGATACCCTCCCCAAAGACCAAGGGGGAATGCGGAAACCATAAATACGTCGGACTGAGGCAATTCCTTAGAGGAATTACTCGATATGGGGCGCCTTAGGACTGCTCAACTTCAAGCGCCCTAATACTCATCGAGGTCAACACCCCAAATCAGGCAAGCTCCCAAGCAGGACCTATGCCTCGCTCAGCCTTCGGGAGATCCAGTCGATCAAAGCCCTCATTGCCTCGCCACGGTGACTCAGCTTGGCTTTTTCTTCTCGGGAAAGCTCAGCAAAACTCCGATAAAAACCCTTCGGAACGAATATAGGATCGTAGCCAAAGCCACCTTCTCCTGTCCGAGCTTTGGAAATAATTCCCCGACATTCTCCCCGAAAAACGAATTCTTCACCCTGAGGCGATACCAACGCCAAATGGCACTGGAAACCACCACCTCTTTGGTCCGAAGGCACCGAGTGCAATTTCTTGAGTAGCTTTTCCAGGTTTTCCGAATCGCTAGCGCCTTCCCCTGCGTACCGAGCTGAGTAGACGCCCGGGGCACCATCGAGAAAGTCTACGCTCAGTCCGCTGTCATCGGCCAAAGCCCAGCCATCGTCGGGTAGCAACTCTGCCAGACAACGAGCCTTTTTGAGCGCGTTCCCTGAAAACGTGTCCTGATCCTCCACCACTTCAGGCATTCCGCCGACTGCGGACGGATCAAAAACGTCAACATCCAAACGGGCATTCGCCAGCATGGATCTCAATTCCTGAATCTTGTGCAGGTTACCCGTTGCTAAATACAGTTTCATCCACATCCAGACGAGCCGGGTAGCTCACGAAGCCCCTCATTAGCTGGTCATCGCCAAAAATTTCTTGGCGAACTTTCTCCAGACGAATCGCTTGAGATAGTTTTTCAGTCCGCAAACCACGGTAAACGGATTTGGCTTTATCATCCCCCATGAGGATGGGAGCACGGTAGTTGAAATGATAGTTGAGCTCCCTCGTGTGCAGAAGCTCACTCACCAGGCGGCTGCCACCTTCGAAATAGACTCCGGTTATGCCGACATCCGCGCATTTCTTACGGAAAACAGGAAAAGGGACTTTCATGTTTTCAACCGGCAACACCCAAACATTTACGCCTTCCGTCTCCAGTCTCCGGATATATCCGGTTCCCGCCGCATCGGTCGTTACCACGATCGTATTGTCGCGAAAATCGTCGGTATACATGCTCGGCAAATAGCGTTCCATAGCCGTCCGAAGCAACCCATCGAAAACGAAACGCACGCCGCACCACTCGGGCTCTCCCTCGATACGCGCCGTAAGACGAGGATCATCGTCCACTAAAGTTCCTGCGCCCACGGCAATAGAGGGAAAGAGGCGCCTCCACTTCATGACGTTCTGACGTGCCTGCTCTCCAGTGATCCATTTCGACTCGCCGGTCCGGCAGGCGATCTTGCCGTCCAAAGTCGTAGCGGATTTGGCGGCAAAGATAGGGACTCTATTCTGTAGCCAAAAATTAGATACCAGATTCAGGTCCTCGCATTCCTCGATCAAAATCCGACGCTCTACCTTAACTCCAGCCTCCTTCAAAGCGTCCGCGCCTTTATTCGCGTTCTCCGCCACAGGATCGCTGGCTCCTATGAGAACGTATTTAATGCCAGACTCCACAATTGCTCGAACCCCTGCATCGAGACGGTTGGAGCTAGCCCCGGGTTCAAGAGTCAGAAACAAGGCAGCATCGCTTTTAGGCTTCCTGCCGAGACCTTCGAAAAGCCGGATCTCAAGGGCGGTAGAACTCGGTTGTTCCATGCATGCGGTGGCGACAATTTCCTTATTCTCTACCAATACCGCTCCTATCATAGGCTGCGGATGCGTGCGGCCCCACCCTTTACGGGCTTCTTCAAGGGCAGCCTTCATGTAAGTCTCTTTTTCTGGCTGGGTCATGTAAGACAAAAGTGGCTAAGTCGCACCCATAGAAAGTATTTTAGCGAGGCACGCAATTCCCTATTCCGCAGAAACATACGGATTATGCGCCAGTTCGTCATCGACTGTGGTATTGGGGCCATGTCCGGGTAAAACAACCGTTTCCGGGGGCAAAGTATAAATCTTGGTTCGAATCGAATTTTCAAGCTCCGAAAAACTTCCCCCTGGTAGATCGGTTCGGCCTATTCCCCCCGCGAATAAGGCATCTCCCACAAACGCCGCTCTCGCGGCAGGAAAGTAAAACAAGACATTTCCAGGGCAGTGCCCCGGCACGTGCCTGACTTGGCACTCCATCCCTAGAAACTCAAGCATATCCCCGTCCGATATCCAGTGGTCGACCTCAAAGCCTTCCAAAACGATGTCAGCGGGAAACGCGTAGGAGGACATACATTGGGGATTCTCGAACAGAACCTTGTCAGCGCCGTGGCCATAGACAGGCACTCCTTTCCGCGAAAATTTCGCAACGTCTCCGATATGGTCGTAGTGTCCGTGCGTCAGCAAGAGGGCTACCAGCTCGCAGCCGTCTTCTTGCAATGCCTTTTCGACGGGTTCGACTAAATCGTGGGGAGCATCGATCAAGATAGCTTCCCCGCGTTCGGGATCGCTAAGCAAAAAGGCATTGGTCTGAATATATCCTGCTGGGAAAATCCTTACATTTACTGGCATGGATACCGGAGATAATTGCCCTGAAAACAAACACAACAATCAACCGAAGCAGAAGTCGACGAGCATTCGACCAAACCCTTCCGCCCCGACCAACTTCTGGAAATCCTCTCGCGCTACTTGAAGGCTCCATCCGCCCGCAGGAGAGGCAAAGCCTAGGTCCGGCTGGAGCTTGCCGAGCGGAATCAAAGCCAGAATTATCCCCGAACAGCCGCTAAGCCTAAAAATACGCTTTAAAAAGACGCGTTTTCCCCCTCAATTGCCCCCCTTCATGAAAACGCTCAAATTCGCAGTTCTCCCCGGTGACTACATCGGCCCGGAAGTAATGTCGGTCGCTCTCGATGTCCTAAAAGCGGCTACCGAGCCCGCCGGCATCAAGCTTGACTACACCGAAGCCCACGTAGGTGGCGCCGGAATCGACAACGAAGGCAAGGCTCTCCCCGACTCGACCATCAAGGTTTGCGAAGAAGCAGATGCGATTTTGTTCGGCTCTATCGGCGGTCCAAAGTGGGAAAACCTGCCTCCAGCCGAGCAACCGGAACGTGCGGCCCTGCTCCCTATCCGGAAGCACTTCAACCTGTTCGCAAACTTGCGTCCTGGCCTCCTGTACCAAGAGCTCACCGATGCTTCGCCTTTGAAGGCGGAGAGAATCCCCGAAGGAATCGACATGGTTTGCGTTCGCGAGCTAACTGGCGGCATCTACTTTGGCCCGAAGCGTACTGAAACTTTGGAAGACGGCGATATCCAGGCCACCGACGAGATGGTCTACAAGAAGAGTGAAATCGAGCGGATACTCGATGTCGCAATCGCCTCCGCGAAAGCTCGTTCCGGCAAGATCTGTTCAGTCGACAAGGCCAACGTATTGACCACCTCGGTCCTCTGGCGAAAAACCGCCACTGAATACGTAGCCAAGCACGCTCCAGAGATTGAGCTCAGCCACATGTACGTGGACAACGCGGCCATGCAAATGGCCCGCGACCCAAATCAGTTCGACGTCATCGTCACTGAAAACATGTTTGGGGATATCATTTCGGACGAAATGGGCATCGTGTGCGGAAGCTTGGGTATGCTTTCCTCCGCGTCCTTGGGCACTGGAAAAAACAAGTACGACCTCCCATTCGGACTCTACGAACCTTCCGGCGGAACAGCTCCGGACATCGCGGGAAAAGGCATTGCCAACCCCTGCGCCCAAATCCTATCAGCAGCTCTGATGCTTCGCTACAGCTTCGGCGAAAACGAAATTGCCGAGAAAATAGAAAAAGCCGTCAAGCAAGCCGTCATGGACGGATTCCGTACCGGCGACATTTCATTCGGCAAGCCTTCGATCGGCACCAAGGAAATGGCGGCTGCCATTATCGAGAGACTGTAACGCTCTCTTTCTTAAAACAGCAAACGGACGCGGCGCGACCTATTCGAACTCACGCCGCTCCTCATCGCCGTAAAGCTCATAGCTCCCCAGAACAATCGCGTTCTACAGCATCTAGACTCGGTCCCAAACATACTTAGACATGACGTCCAACGAAATACGCCAGTCGTTCCTAGACTTCTTCTCCTCGAAACAGCACGCCATCGTGCCCTCCGCTTCCTTGATGCCGGACGCTCCGAACTTGCTTTTCACGAACGCGGGCATGAACCAGTTTGTCCCCTACTTCCTCGGAGAACGCGAGTCCGCAAATCCCCGTATAGCGGATACACAGAAGTGCATTCGAGCTGGAGGTAAGCACAACGATTTGGAAGACGTTGGATTAGACACCTACCACCATACCTTCTTCGAAATGCTGGGCAACTGGTCCATAGGAGACTATTTCAAGAAGGAAGCGATCGAATGGGCGTGGGAGCTAATTACGGAAGTCTGGAAATTCCCAAAGGAACGCCTCTACGCTTCTGTCTACAAACCAGGTGAAGGGGATCCAGCTGAATTCGACCAAGAGGCCTACGATTTCTGGAAAGCCGTATTCGAAAAAGCAGGACTTGATCCCGAAATCCATATCGTCTTCGGAAACAAAAAGGATAATTTCTGGATGATGGGCGACACCGGCCCATGCGGCCCGTGCTCCGAACTACACGTGGACCTGACGCCCGATGGAGACACAAAGGGGTCTCTGGTCAACGCCGACTCCCCCTACTGCATCGAAATCTGGAATCTCGTATTTATCCAGTTTAACGCAACCCCCGAGGGCGACTACGTGCCGCTCAAGGCTCAGCACGTCGATACGGGAATGGGATTCGAGCGTGTCGCCGGCATCATGGCGACTTCCAAAAACTTCACTGATTTTTCGACTCCACCGAGCAACTACAACTCCGACTTGTTTGATACACTGTTTCAGGAGTTCGAAAAGCTCTCTGGACACAGCTACCAACGTACGCTTCCCGCCGATCTCGACAACATAACCGATGTCGAGATGAAGGACATCATCTTCCGCGTATTGGCGGACCACATACGTTGCTTGAGCTGTTCGATTGCGGACGGAATTCTTCCTGGTAACGAAAATCGCAACTACGTCCTCCGCCGCATCCTACGCCGCGCTGTCATGTACGGTCGCAAGCTAGGCCTAGAGAACGGATTCTTCGCGAATCTAGTACCGGTGGTGGTAAATCAGTTGGGTCACGTCTTCCCTGAATTGGCCCAGCAAGAGGAAATCATCAAAAAGATTATCAAATCGGAAGAGGACGCCTTCGGCCGAACCTTGGATCGCGGTATCCAGTTATTCGATAAGATAGCCACCGACGAAGGCGAAATCTCCGGCCTAAACGCGTTCACCCTGTATGACACATACGGCTTTCCCTTGGACCTCACAGAATTGATGGCCAAGCAGAAAGGCATTTCCGTAGACACCAAGGGCTTTGAGGTCGAAATGGAGAAACAACGCTCCAAGGCTCGAGCTTCACAGAAAAAGTCGGATATCCTAGTCGCCGACTCTGACTCAGCTTTAGAAGCCACCAAGTTCGTGGGCTTCGACACCATGGCGGACGAGGCAGAGCTTATCGACATCGTTGAAGCCGATGACGCAGCTTACCTCGTCTTCAACCAAACTCCTTTCTATGCAGAAATGGGTGGTCAAGTGGGAGACACCGGAGCGATCGAATTCGAAGGCGCTCATTTCCAGGCAGTCGACACCATCAAGGATCCAAACGGTAGACATCTTCACAAGGTATCCGGCGACCTGGCCGGAATCGCACTGGGACAGGTAGCAAACTTGATAGTTGATCACGATCGTCGCAAATCGATCGAACGGCACCACTCCGCCACGCACGTTCTCCACTGGGCGCTTCGCAAGGTTCTCGGAACTCACGTTCGCCAGGCCGGCTCTCTCGTAGACAACCAGCGACTCCGCTTCGACTTTTCTCACTTCGAGGCAATAAAGCCCGAACAGCTCGCGCTGATTGAACGCCTTTGCAATGAGCAATTGCTAGCCAACTGCAAGGTCGAATGGTTCGAAACACCCTTTGACCAAAAGCCAAAGGAAGTAATGGCTTTCTTCGGCGACAAGTACGGCGATGTCGTGCGCGTAGTCGATATTGGCGGATTCTCTAAAGAACTTTGCGGTGGCACCCACGTTCGCGGCACAGGCGAAATTGGCCTTCTCAAAATCACCAGCGAAACAGGTATCTCTGCCGGAACTCGACGTATCGAAGCCATCGTTGGAGATTCCTTGTATTCGCACATCAACGACATCGAATCGACAATTGCTATCGCTTCAAAAAGCTTGTCTACCGCTCCAAATGAGTTGCTAAAGAAAATCGATGTAGTTCTGGCTCGCAACGCTGAACTCGAAAAGCAACTCAAGAGCTTCAAGCAAAAAGCTAGCGGCAATTTGGCAGACGATCTCCTCAAAGCGGCCAAGGAGTCCAATGGCCTCAAGCTCGTAGCCGCGAAAGTCGAAGCCTCGGATCCCAATGCTCTACGCCAACTGGGAGCTAATGTCATCGGCAAGCTCGAAGAAGGTGTCGTGCTATTGGGCGCAGAAATCAAGGGCAAGGTAAGCGTCGTTGCCTTCGCCTCCCAAGGAGCTATCGCCGCTGGATACAAGGCTGGCGACATCATCCGCGAAACGACCGCCAAACTCAACGGCCGCGGCGGAGGAAAGCCCGACTTCGCTATGGGCGGAGCTGCCAACGTGGCTGACCTGCAAAAGACGATCGACGCCTTTTCGCTCTAGTCACGTAGACAAAGAAAGAACTTCAAAAACAAAAGAAGCCTCTATCCGAAAAGGATAGAGGCTTCTTGTTTATAATTGGTAGGCCGAACCGGCTCCTAACGGAGCCCTAAGCAAAGGCTCCGTCGAAAGAAAAGTATCTAAGTAGCTATTCGGCTATATAGGTATCCCAAAGCTCGCCGTAGAACTTGTAGATGTAATTTAATCCATTGGCTCGGTTTGCCTCTTCTCTCGGCCAGTAGCGGTTCTCGAGGTATTCAAAGAACGGCTCGTGATTCCAGAGCTCGCGCAAACCCATGAACTCAACTGCAAGATAAGTGCCGATATTAGGAGAGCCATTTACATTACGATAAGGAGCACTCCACTCAGGCGTGGTCAAATCAGGTTTTTCCCAATGGTTGAACGCCCATTCGGCCATTCCAAGGTGGGATTGGTTAAACTTGCTATTCGAGTTTATGATATCCTGCGTGATGTACAGATGCTGCGTATCTTCTTGGAAGTGGTGATGTTTTTCGCCATCAGCCCACTCCAGCATCTCCGGATCATTGAGAGCTTTCGCAGCGACCACAACGACCAGCTTTCTTCCTACGTTGATACCGCCATCAGCAATGAACTGAACACCAGACTTGGCACTACCATAAGCGTCGATACCACGTTGTACCACGTTTTCAAGTACAGGCAGCTTTTGAGCATCGTAATAGTCCAAGTTCAACCAGAGCACCGCATCCGCGAAACCGTAAGCGATTTGTCTACCATACTTGTGCTGACCAGCTTGGGTCTTCAGGTAGTTGTTGGTCCAATTTGAAATCACATCGAGCAAGACGTTACCTACTTTGTAGCTTGGATAACGCATGTTGGTTGGATGCGGAAGATTCTGCAGGAAGCTCATATCCAAATCGTCCTTGGTACCGATGATTCTTTTGTCATCACCCGCATAAGGAGGACGGAAACTCATATCCGCAGGCCGAGTTGGCAGGATAGTAAGAACCGCGACATCATCAAGGAACAGGCCGAGAGACGTCTCTGCCGCACTACCTAGGGCACTTACAACGGAAGAGTTGGTCGCCACATGAATAGGCAGATCATCAGCGATATTAAGGCTCGCATCGTAGGTCGTCGTTTCGACACGAGTATCAAACCCGTGGTTATTGGACCTACCCGCTCCCTTCGGATTGATCTCAGCCCCATTCTTTACGCCATCCCAGCCTGGTGTGATCTTGGTCAAGGTCAGACCTTGAGGCGCAACGACGTAGTGGTCACCATTGATGAAGCGACCTGTTGGGTAAGCCTTATCGAAATACCAAGTAACGCCTCGACTCGACAGTGAGCTCGCCGAAGTTGGCAGCATACTCACAGGGTCGATCTCAACAGTTACGTCGTAGCGGAAGATAGAACCTTCATTGCTAATCCAAATCGCGGATACGTTATGCACACCAACGCTTAAAGCATCTGTAGCAATCGAGAATCCTCTATCCAAGAAGCCGTCGATATTGGAGATCCAAGTTACATCTTCAGGATCCAAAACGGAATCGAAAAGATCTTCATCGAGAGAGAATGGTACGTATTCACCCTCGTAATACACCTCACGCTCCACAGGTTTCGCAATTGGAGTAGAGCCAGCAGAATTCACCCTATCGTATGATACTTCGATAGAAAGAACCGGACGTTTGGACGTGTCGTTCGCGGAAGCGATCTCCCAATAGCGGTAGTCACTCTCGTTCGCCCGGTCGGAATTCATACGGAAGTATATCATGTCTCCCTCTAGAGCCCCATTCAGGTACTGGTTCGCCAGGAAAGCGATCATGTTGGTGGAACCTACACTGTTGGTGGAAACCAATCCAGTGCCTTGGTTATTGGAGAAAACGTTATCCTGAATCGGCCAAACGGCACTATTCGTATCCCCTCCGTACACCCCAGAGTAATAGAAACCACCATCGGTAAATGGATCATTTCCATAATCTACTGCGTAAAGGTCCACTGACCCAGCTGGAGTCAGACCATACCCATTCATGTAGAAGGAAAGCTTCACATCGGTGATGATCTCTCCGTCTCGCAAGGTTGGAAGCTGGAAAGCATAAACTGCCGCACTATCGATTCCGCTGTTGGATCCTCCAATTCGAATCGACGTAGAACCGACCCACATTGAACCGCCATTGCTGAGCAGCGCGTTGTCCACGATTTCTCCTTGGAGCTGAATAACTGCGGATCCCTCGACGGGAGCATCCGGAATCGGCGTGTATCCACCTCCACTGCTAGAACTGTCTTCACTTTCCGTATCCGAGCTAGACGTGGCTACTTCAGTAACCTCGAGAGCAAAACTCGCAGAATCAGAGGCGCCTGAGGTATCAGTCCCTTTCACAGTCACGGTCCATTCGCCACCGGCAGCGCTACTTGGGGCGGAGCCACTGAATGTGCGCCCCGAAAGAGTAAGCCAAGATGGGCCACCTGTTGCAGAATAGGTGACGGTATCGCCATCTGCGTCGGAGAAAGCCGGGATTGTATAAGATACTGCGCTCCCCGCCTCAACAGATTGAGCAGTAAGCGAGGACGCAACCGGAGCCGAATTGGTGCTTCCCGCTGTCGCCGCTGTGCCGATAGATAGCAAAAGTTGAGGCTTTGGACTACCGTCGGCAGAGGCGAAGGTCCAATAACGGTAGTTACTCTCGTCTGAGTGCGATGGAGCAAGCACCAGAAAGATCCAGTCTCCCGCTACGGCGCCGGAATCATACTGCTCCGTAATATAGGTCGCAATACGCGAGCTGTCATCTTCGCCAGTGGTTAAAACGCCAACCGAGGTGCTGGGAGTCGCGAAACTCTGGGATAGTGCCCAGGAACCGCTACCGTCAGCGAAAGCTCCTTCGAGAAAGTCACCGCCAAGCACCGTAGAAGAAGAGCGACTGGACAAGCCGTGCAGATCGACTGTTCCCGCAGGCGTGTTAGCGATACCCGTCAACTTAGCTGAGAACTCGCCACCAATGACGCTTTCGCCTTCTTCTAGAGTAGGCAGCTGGAATGCCATTACTGCGGCACCATCCTTGTTGTATGCGACCCCACCAACTCGGAAAGTTTTCTGAGTCGGCCAGCTCGTTGTGCCCCCCTGCTGAACTTCCCTGTCTGAGGTATTGCCAGTGAGCAATATCTCGCGGGATTCCGTCGTTGCGCCAGAACTGCTGCCACTACCTGAGTCTTCGGTAGAAGTATCTTCGCTAGAAACTGGGATTACAGGATCTTCTGTCTCTTCCGGTTCTGTAATGATTGGAGTTTCAACCGTGATGGTGAAAGAGGCAGACGCGCTGGCGCCGCTTGGATCGGATCCCGTTACCGTAACGGTCCAGCTGTTGCCACCAGATCCGCTCGGAGCTGTGCCGGAGAAAGTTCGTCCTGAGCGTGAAATCCATGATGGTGAGCCAGAAACGGCGTAAGAAACGGTATCTCCATCAGGGTCTGTAAAGGCTGGGAACGTATAGCTTAGCGCTTCGCCTTCGGACAGAGTGTAGTCGCTCAAAGTCGAAGCAACCGGAGCAGAATTCGTCGTAGCAGAACCACCTGAGCTGATACCCGAACCGATACCCAAACTCAATACAGGTCCAGCTCCACTCTCCGAGGAGGCAAACTCCCAATAGCGATAGTTACTTTCGTCCGCTTTGGACGGGGCGAGCACGATAAAGATCCAATCCCCGGCTTCCGCGCCCGATTCATACTGTGCACTTATGTAGTCCGCAATTGCAGTAGACGAACTAGAAGAAGTCGAAATCGACCCTGTTGATGAAGTCGGGATGGCGAAACTGGCCGAAAGAGCCCAAGCTCCCGTACGGTCCTGGAATGTTCCTTCGAGGTAATCTGTGCTCAAAACAGAGGAGCTAGTGCGGCTGGACAATCCATAGACATCAACAGTCCCGGACGGAACATTTCCGATGCCGTTTAGTTGTGCCGAAAAGGTAGCGCTGACTACTGATTCTCCGTCGGATAGTTCCGGGAGCTGAAACGGTATAACGGCAGCGCCATCTTTACCGTAGGATACACCACCAACTCGGTAAAATTTCTGCGTGTACCAACTCATGGAACCGCCCTGCTGCACTTCACGGTCTGCCCCGTTGGCCTTCAGACTTACGGTGCGGTCAGCCGTAGAGCTTCCCCCTCCTGAGGAACTGCCCGTGTCGGTTACTGGTGGAGTTGTGGTTTCCTCTACAGGCTCAGCAGGAGCCTCTGTAACTGAAAGCGAGAAGCTGGCGCTCGCACTTGCTCCCGCGTGGTCAGTCCCAGTCAAAACGATAGTCCATGAACTAGCAGATGCAGAGCTAGGAGCCGTACCCGAAAAAGTTCTGCCAGATAGGGAAACCCACGTTGGAGCTCCCGAAAAAGTGTAACTGAGAGCCTCATCGTCCGCATCGGTAAAGGCAGGAAAGGTGTAAGAAAAGGAGGAACCAGCTTCAACTGATTGCGATGTAAGGCTAGAGGCTACCGGCACTGTGTTTGGTTCGGCGGTTTCCCCTTCGCCAATTTCCAATGTGAGAGTCGGCGCGCTCGATCCATCCGCCGAGACGAATGTCCAGTAGCGGTAATTGCTCTCATCACTATTGGAGGGAGCTAAAACAAGAATCAGCCAATCGCCCGCTTCGGCACCCGCCGCGTATTGAGCGTTGATATAGTCGGCGATCGCGTCGCTCGCCGAAGAAGAGCTGGTCAAACGTCCGCTGGCAGTATTCGGCAAAGCAAAATTCTGCACTAGAGCCCAAGCTCCAGATTTGTCTGCGAAAGCTCCTTCTACGTAGTCGGTGGCCAAGATGGCCGCGCTAGAGCGACTTAGTAAGCCGTATATATCTACCGTCCCAGAGGGGGTGTTCGCTATTCCTGACAAGGTTGCAGCAAAGCTACCTCCGGTAACGCTCTCACCTGCATCTAAAGAAGGAAGCTGAAAAGCCATCACTGCAGCGCCATCCTTTCGATAAGCCACTCCACCAACTCGATAAGTTGCAGGGGTGTGCCAGCTCATAGAGCCAGTGTCTTGGACCTCGCGGTCACCTCTGTCGGCAGAGAGAGTCACCTCACGGGAGCTCACAGTCGTTGCCAATGACAAGCCTGCAAATACCACCAGCGTTAAAGCGGTGTAGAAAGAGGCACGACTCCTAGTCGTTCGCGCCTTCATTAAAAGATCAATAAGGGAAAACATTAGAGAGATGTAGAGTTAAACCTGAAATTTGCGTTCGAAGAAAGGGAAGAGGAGGCAAATATTACGTGGGAAAGTTCCCTAATTTTTTTCAGATTTTTGTGACTATTTGGAATTTGATGGGTATAGCAGTTGCCGTACCTAAGTGGTAACCTCTATGTTTAAAGCCTTTTCTTATGAATTCCGCGCCCTAATCGAAGGATTTATTTCGGCTAATGCGTATATTTAACCCATAGTAGGGGTAGATTTGCCAAAAGGGCTAGGGTCTGCATGAGTCGTAAAAGCAAGCTGCTTTAATCGAGGTGAACACTCTCTTTCTATCAGGTAAAGCACTAGGTGTACCGCAGGTGGGTAATGAGGAGCCTCGCACCGCTCCCTAAAAAGCAAAGCACGTTCCGCTTGAGCTCGATATGCTCGAATAGGTGCACTAACACCCACAGAAGCGAATCGAGACGAGCTTGTTTCTACAGTGTTGCCCTAAGGCAGTCTAACGATTGACTGCCGGATATGACCCAAATCGGCACTCCATTTAGTCCCACCGCAACAAAAATCCTGCTTTGTGGTTCCGGCGAACTCGGCAAAGAAGTGGCAATTGAACTACAGCGGTACGGCGTTGAAGTAATCGCCGTAGACGCATACGAGAATGCGCCCGCCATGCAGGTAGCGGATCGCTGCCATGTAATATCAATGCTCGATGGAGAAGCCTTACGGTCAGTGATCGAATCCGAAAGGCCCGATCTCGTAGTCCCAGAAGTTGAAGCCATTGCGACCGACACCTTGGCGGAACTCGAAAAAGCTGGTCTAGTTCGGGTAGCCCCTACAGCTAGAGCCACTCAATTGACGATGAACCGCGAAGGGATTCGCCGGCTCGCTGCCGAGGAATTAAGTCTTCTGTGCTCCCCCTATAAATTTGCAGAGGAATTCGATGATTTCGAAAAAGCAATTAACGAGATAGGGATGCCTTGTGTGGTCAAACCGATCATGAGCTCTTCCGGAAAGGGCCAGAGCGTCGTGAAATCGGCTGAAGATATCGAGAGCGCTTGGAAATACGCCCAAGAGGGAGGGCGTGCCGGCAAGGGTAAGGTGATCGTAGAGGGCTTTGTAGATTTCGATTACGAAATAACCCTTCTCACCGTTCGTCACTCCGACGGCACGGGTTTCTGCGACCCGATCGGCCACCGCCAAGAAGATGGAGACTATCGAGAATCCTGGCAGCCCCAAGCCATGACAGAAAAAGCTTTGGAGAATGCGAAACACATAGCGAAATCCGTGACAGATGCCTTGGGTGGGCACGGAATCTTCGGCGTGGAGCTATTCGTGAAAGGAGACCTCGTGTATTTTAGCGAAGTTTCCCCTCGCCCACACGACACGGGGATGGTGACCATGGCTTCGCAGGACCTCTCGCAATTCGCCCTGCACGCCCGGGCACTGCTCGGGTTGCCAATCCCAGCAATTCGTCAATTCGGACCAACTGCGAGCTCCGTGATACTCGTCGAGGGAACATCGGACAAGGTAAGCTACGGGAATTTGAGAACCGTCCTTTCCGAAGCGGACACCCAACTTCGACTATTCGGAAAGCCGGGAGTAAATGGCAGGCGCCGCATGGGCGTTTGCCTCGCCAGAGCAGAGACCATCGAAAAGGCTCTCGAAAAAGCGAAGAGATCATCCGCTAGCGTAGAAATCGCACTGTAACAAGAGTTTGGACTCTGCAACCTGATCGAGAGACTTTCAGGCCGCAATAAACCACCACCCAGCGGAAGTTTCAGGAAATGAGATGGCTTAAGTCAAAATTGGTACGCTTCGGCCTCCTAACACTTGTCCTCGTTTTAGCCTTCGAAGCCATTGCAAGGTTAGCCATCGGGCTCGGCAATCCTCCCCTAACAATGGAGCATCCAACGATCGAATACATGGCCAAGCCCAACCAAGACCTCACACGCCTCGGAAACAGGATCTTGGTAAATCAGTACGGAATGCGGTCGGAGCCCTTCAGCCCAAAGGGTTCTGGAGAGTATCGCGTCATGGTGTTTGGCGATTCAGTCATTCACGGAGATAGCCAAACAGATCACGAGACCCTAGCGACTAGTATACTCCAAAAAAGGATTTCCGATGAATCCGAACGAGAAGTTATAGTTGGAAATATATCCGCTGGAAGCTGGGGCCCAGGAAACTGGAGAGCTTACGCAGAGGAATACGGATTCTTTGATGCAAATGTGGTTATTATGATAGCATCAAGTCATGACTATATAGATACGCCCAACTTCGCTCCAATTGATACAAGCAAATATCCAACCGAAAAGCCTGGCTCGGCGATTGGGGAGATAATCACCCGTTATCTACCCCGCTACCTGCCAGCCTTGAAAAGTAGCCCGACCGGGCCCAACAACAACCGGGTCAAAAACTTCACAAGGCAGGATCACGAGCGAGCATGCCGGGATGATCTAAAAGCGTTCTTACAACTCGCCTTAACAGCTACCCCGCAAGTCATTGTCTTCCAACACTGGCAATTGGACGAGGTTGAGCGGGGAGTCGCTGATGAGGGAAATACAAAGATTGGCCTAATTTGCCAAGAGCTAAGCATTCTGCCGATACAGCTTGGCCCGTACTTTGCAAAGGCGATCGAATCTGGAGAAAAACCTTACCTAGATCTAATACATCCAAGCGAGCGGGGACACGAGCTTATCGCCGAGGCGATTCTAGAGCATCTGCCCTGAAGACAACCAAATCGAAGGAGCGTTGAGCTACAAGCTGCTCAAGTCCCAGTCTCCCAAAACGGCTTCCGCCGTGTAATTGCTTAGCTCTTCAGTCTGGATTTGATGAGACCACCCCTCTCTCGCATCAGAGCCGGCGAAACCGGGTCCTGTACTGCCGTACTCCGCATAGAATGTAGTACGCTCGGCATCTGGCTTTCCCCAGTTATGCCAACCTTCCGCTTTGATCACCTCGCTTAGGTAGCAGTCGATAAAAACTGTCTTAGCAAAGGGTCGCCAAGGGCGTCCAAGATAGAAGCTCCCTTTTGGAGCGTTCCCAGTGATCCTGCAGTTTTTGAATACAAACCCATACGCTTGGCTCTCTACGGTTGACGCAGCTGTGACATAGCCACTCGTTTTACAAAAGATCTCGCAATCTTCGAAGTACGCTGTCGACCAACCAAAAATGAAATCCACAGTACCCTCGATATAGCAGTTTTTATAGTACTGCCGACTGTTCTGACCATGTGGATACAAAGTATCCTGATTCCCTATGAATCGACAGTTTTCAAAGAACACCCTATCGCCATCAACCCTGACTGCCACGGCTTGCCCTACAGGGCCCGCCCGATTTTCGAAGGTCATATTTTTGCAGATAAAGCCACTGCCGAATACGAAAAAACCAGACGAACCAGTTGTCCCCACTTCTTCGCCAAAACGATTCAAGGTCTTCGCATGCATCTCTGTCGCTACGATCGTCGAATTAGCATCCTCCCCTATCAAGCTAACTAAATTCTTGGTAGACGCTAAGGTAAGACGTTCCTCGTAAAGACCAGGCTTCACATATATTATAGTACGCTGTTTCCGGAACTCCGGCACCGCATCGATCGCAGCTTGGATGCTGGTAAAATCGCCACTGCCATCTAGAGCGACAACAAAGTCCGGCTCATCTCCATAAAGCGGAGAGGAACTTAAGAGAGCGAGAAATACGAAAGAGAAAACGGCAAGGGGGTTTAACATGAGTTAGAGCCTGAGAATATATGATTGGAAGTTCAAGGATTCGCGAAGTGAACCACAGCTTCAGGCAAACGATCACAACGTATACATCCACCCCCTCCCCTTACAGCTTGGCTTGCAAAAAGGCGGCCAAGGCATGCACTTCGCACGCTCTCTACAACTACAAGTAAGCTAGCACAAAAAAGCAAAATTTGCTAAGAACCTGAAAAAGAACACCTTAGAAACCGTATAATTTCTTTCGTATTCGAAAAAGAGATATTGGCACTGAAAAGGCGTAAACCGGTCAACCGCCAAGAACTTAACTAAACACGATAATGAAAAAACCAATACTCTTCAGCGCCTCCGCCATCGCCATCGTCTTCCTTACCGGATGTGCCACCAGTCATCAGGTAAGCTCCTCCGCAGTAACCAGCGCCTTGGATCTAAGCAAAACAGATCGTTTCGACCTGAATGTCGTGGATACGAGCAGATACGACACCGCCTTTAGCGACAATGCTCAAGAATTCGCGGGCGAGGCTCTCGTATACAACCTCGAATCCGATGGGCTGAACTATGTTGGCGAAAGTGAGCCGGAAATATCATTCACCTTCAAAACGTTTGCAGCAACGAAGCCGAGCTACCTGAACCCATCGGCAGACGATGAAGTGGAGATTATTACCACTGAGACGAACCGTATTTCAGACGGAACTACGATCGAAACCAAGACCGTGAAGACTGTAGACGTAGCTTCCGATGAAAGCATCTACATGGATGCCAACTCGCGTCTCTTCCTCCTAGAAGCGTATGACGAAGGCACTGATGCTCTACTCTGGAGAGGCTACACGACCATCGACGACACAGGACTTACTGAGGAGGTTCTGGTCAGTGCAATCGACCTCCTAACCGAACGTCTCGACGAAGAGACCTGATTATAAAATTTGATACTTGTATGTCGAAGAGGGAGAGCGAAATGCTCTCCCTCTTTTTGTATTCAAAGTTTCATATTACTAGATACAAAACAGCCCTCTCAACTTAACGAGAGGGCTTGTGAGAAAGCAATGGTTAGAGGGATGAGAGTCAGATATCCGAAAAACGCTCTATCGCCTCGCTGTGGACTTTTCCCTTTGCCCCTTTTTGTAGAGCCTTGATTTCGGCCTCTACAGATTTGATGGCCTTCTTTGTATCCAAAGCTTCCACCACGAGAGTGGTCTTTCGCGACTCGCCTCCCGCTAGGGTTATGATGCGCCCTTTCTCGCGTTCGAATCGGCGAGTATTCGGGTAGTTTGTCGAAGGCTCCAAGCCTGTCACGTATCCATCGTTCTGGCCCGCTGTATTTTTCCAAAGGGTGAAACATGGGAAGTCTTTGAGAGAGAAACGAACTAGCGAGGCCTGATCTCCCGCCGCGTTTTTGAGCATGGCCAAGGTCTCTTTGCTGCCCGATTTACCCGCCAACTCGAAGAAGTACGCCTGCTCGACAAAGCCAGGTAGAGGGGCATCGAAATGATCGTAAACGTCTATACCTTCCGCTGCTCTAGGATCCCGCGGAGCGAGTTGCTTGAATGGGGCACTGAACTTTGCGTCCTGTTCTAGCAATGGAGCGCCGTAATTGACATGGTAGAGCAGCTCGTGCTCGGTCGGGTTGTCTCCGAGGTTCGTTACGGTATCGATAATAGAGAGCGACGACGAACCAAAGGATGTGCGGATTTCCGTCTCAAGACGCAAAGCTGGCCCAAACATCATGGTCTCGTCCACTGTTCCCCGCAGGATTATCTCCTCCTCCGTAATCTCGATAGAAAGCGTGTGAGCTGGCAGATTCGCAATGTTCCCATGCAGAGGCAAAAACGCCTCCAAGGCATTTCCGTTATTGTCCACAATAACATCCTTACCAGGTGCCCCCATGCTACTGAGGCCACAGCGTACGATCCATTCGTTGAATCCGCGAAGCCATCCAATCCCTCCATTATCGAGGGCATTCACATAAGTTGGGTGTACTGGATTCTTGACGGGCGAATTCCAGCCGAGCTCGAGCTCTCCACACTTCCCTTTCCAAATCCCCATCCCACGCGTCGGAAGTACCGCAAACGAGAGTTTACCGTTATCAATCTCTACCAATTCGACCCCTTCCTGCGTCCCACCTCGGAGCGTTTTGGAATGGACCGACCAAGGCGTTTTTTTGCCTACTGAAATCGTTTTCGAATCTAATGCCAACGAAGGCATAGGACCATTTGCATCGGGGTGAAGGAGCGTCTGAACGTAAGTCATATTTAAATACAAGAAAGGTTTGAAATGATCCGGAGCCAAAACGCCGACTCCGGATTATCCGCTACTTATCTGATGCCTTTTCGATTTGGGCAATCATCTCTTCCTTGGTGGGAGCAGTCGCGTGCGTTACGAAAAATGCAGTCGCGGCATTCGCGATTACCAAACGTTCTTTGACAGAGAGATCCCCAAGTGAGGCGCATAGGTAGCCGCCGTTGAACGTATCTCCCGCTCCGGCAGTGCGGATAACTTTAGTCTGCAGCTCTTGCATTGCGTAGCCTTCACCGTCAGTAGCGCTAGAGGCCGCTCCGAAGTGAGGGGTGTGAACGACTAGCTCGTCAATCCCGATCTTTTCGCGGAGTGTAGTTAAGCCGGAGGCCACTTGCTGTGGCTCTTCTTTCCATTCGAGACCAAACCTTGAAAAGAGCTCTGCGCCCTCGTGCTCGTTCAAGCTAATGGTCATCGGAACTTTCTCGTTGTACTTCTTGATCAGAGCTAAGCTTTCAAGGAAAGACTCGCTCGACTTTTTCTTGATATCAGCGAAGTCGAAGAACATGCGGCGAGGCGGTTTCGACTCTTGGTATTGCGAGATAAATCCAGTGAGGAATTTGTCGAAATCGGGAGTAAGCGACCAATAGCCGAGACCAAGGATATCTACATCGGCAAATAGCTCCTTAACCTTCTCCTCTCCAAAGAATTCAACGAACTCGGTCCATGTCAGGTTCGCAACCGACTTCAAGGCACTCATCAGGATCTTGCCGTCAGAAAATTCGAATACCAAGGTCAAGGCCGGATCGCCTAGGGACAACAAGTTGCAGTTTTCCGTGAATTCTTCGAACGCAGGATCGATCGTCTTCTCACCGTAAAGTCCGGCAAGCGTAGGTTTTAGTCCTAGGAAAGCAGCCACTCGACCAGTGTTGGGAGTGAATCCACCAGAGCAGCGACGCTTGGGAACGATTTCTAGACCCACGCCACCATCAGCTCGCTTAACGATCAACTCTCCGAACTCTTTCAGATTATCGATAGCTGTGAACTCAGTCAGGCTCTTTCTGACATCGACGATTTCATAAACCTCGTCGACAAATCCGTCGCAGCCGAGCAGCACATTGCCGCTGATGTTATTCAAGAAGTCTACGTACCTATTCATTGCGTTATTCATTGTACCAGTTTGAGGACCTAGCCCTTCGACCGGTCGGGATATAAGATTTGCCAGTTTCGTAACTGATCAGGGTTAAATTCGTATTAACGATCACGACGCATGACACCTGATTCGATTGTAAGCGTGACGTGATTCGATGAAGTTTTGAGATAAGTAGTGTTAATAGTTCCTTCAAGGTAAAAAATACAAACTTATCTTTATTCATACAGTCAGCTTAGGCCTGTCGGGGAACACTCCACCTTCAAGGACCCTGACAAGCCACGGACGTAAAAAGGGCCGATGCCCTAAAGGACATCGACCTCAAAAATCATGTCAGCCAGGAAATTCGTCGGGCGACTGACCGAGAACTAGATAGAATCTCAGCTCGCGGATTCGCTCTTCGACTCGAAGAGGTGCACGTCGCGCTGTGGGAATGGAATAGTGCAGCCTCCCGCCTCAAGCGCTTCCTTACCCGCCTTGGTTAGGTCAAGTTTTGCAGGCCACCAATCAGAAGCCAAGGTGTAGACGCGGAAGAGAATATTGACCGAAGAATCGCCGAGACTGTCTACCTTGATGAAAGGCTCCGGGTCGGTGAGAACGCGAGGATCATTGGCTGCCAATTCCTCGAGTATCTGCAGGGCTTTGTCGATATCATCGTCGTAAGAAATGCCGAAAGCGATGTCGAAACGACGCTGACTCTCAACCGTGTCGGAGAAATTAACGATCACGCTACCCCAAATTTCGGAATTCGGAATCATAACTCTTGGGCAATCCGGTTGGTGGGCCCTCGTTACAAAGAGTCCGATTTCGTCCACGAGATAAACTTCTCCCCCACCGATTTTTACCGCGTTGCCAGCACGAAACGGTTTCAAGAACAGAATCATGATGCCCGCAGCTACGTTGCTCAGTGTTCCTTGTAAGGCTAAGCCAACGGCCAAACCGGCAGTACCCAAGACAGCAATAAGACTAGCGGTCTCCACGCCGAACTTCCCCAGCACGATGATAATAACCATCACCATGATTACGGAGTAAGACACCTGCCGCGAGATCGAAGCCAAGGACGGTTCAGCTTCAGAACGTTTGAGAACCAAATTCTCTATCTTTTTGGATACGAACTTAGCAGCGATATTACCCAAGATGAGGATAACGATGGCACCGACCACGCTCATCCCATAGTGAGTTAAGAATGTTACGATCGTCTCGATGGCTTTGTGCACAGCGGTTTCTGCCTCGCTAGCAAGCGTTAGAGCATTCCCAGAAGCTTCTTCTGAAGTTGCCTGGGCTATTGGAAGGATCAGTTTATCAAGCATAATTATATATCTTTGGCGAAGCCCAGCTAGACACCGGGTTCTCGTCCACAGACGTCGCATAAACCGTTCCGAACTCGAAAAGTTAAGCAGATCCTGTCGCTAACCTCCTCGATTTCGGCTTGTTCGAAACCTGTCCACTACCAGCAATTACGCCGCAATGGGCTTCCCAAAAGTGCGGCTAAAAATTCGCTGGGAAAGAAATAAGCAATACGCGCCACGGTGTCCCGAATTCGTGCAAACTGCCATGATCCATGCAATGCGCAGGCTGATTTGCTTTGTGAAAGAGCAAGGCAGTTTCACAATAAAAAATCAGCTGCTTTCAAGCGACTCGGCTTGTATCCAAAGAATCTAGATTCTACTATTCGCTAATGAAAATAGGTGTCGTCAGAGAGAAAAAGTCCGAGGAAAATAGAGTCGCGCTAATACCATCAGGTGTGGAAGCCCTAGCGGTTTATGGGCATCAGGTTTTTGTAGAGACAGGAGCAGGAGCCGCCAGTGATTTTAGCGACGAGTCCTATCGCGAGGCAGGTGCCAAGATTCTGGAGACTGAAGCAGCCGTATTCGAGACGGCTGACTTGATTGTGAAGGTAAAAGAGCCCCTCCCCGAGGAGTACCCTCTCATGCGGAAGGACCAAATAATCTTCACTTACTTCCATTTCGCGGCCTCTGAAGAGCTAACTCTAGCGGTAAAACAATCCGGATGCGTGGCGATAGCTTACGAGACAATCCAAGAAAAAAATGGATACCTGCCGCTCCTCATGCCCATGAGTGAAGTAGCCGGCAGAATGGCCATACAGCAAGCCGCTAAGTACTTAGAAAGAGAACATGGCGGGCGTGGAGTCCTTATAGGCGGAGTTCCTGGAGTCCCTCCCGCAAACGTAGTTATTCTCGGAGCCGGCGTCGTAGGATGCAACGCCGCCAAGATGGCGGCCGGATTGGGGGCTCGCGTTTACGTGCTAGATGTCGACCTGAAGAAGCTCCGGCATCTTTCCGATGTAATGCCGCCTAATGTGGTATCGGTCATGTCCAATCCCGCCAACATCCGAGAGGCTCTTCTGGAAGCAGACGTGGTCGTATCCAGCGTGTTAATTCCTGGTGCCAAATCGCCCAAGCTCGTGAAACGCGAACATTTGCCACTGATGCGAAAAGGCGCCGTTATCGTGGACGTCGCGATTGACCAAGGCGGCTCTACCGAGACTTCGCGCCCCACAAGCCACGGCAACCCCATTTTCGTCGAAGAGGGTATCATCCACTATTGCGTCACCAACATGCCCGGAGCGATGCCAGTCACTTCCACTCTGGCTCTTACCAATGCAACGCTCCCGTTTCTTTTGCAGATAGCGAATAAAGGCTGGAAGCGTAGCGCCCGAGAAAATGCGGCCATCGCCAAAGGTCTTAACATAGTACGAGGCGAGATCACCTATCTGCCTGTGGCAGAGGCGTTCGATTTGCCCTACTCTGAGTTGAATCTGGAAGAATAAGTTTTCAGCTTCCATGCAGTCGATTTTGGAACTTCAATCGTTCCAGTGGAGCCGAAGTTTGAGTTAATCAGACGCGGCATTCCTCCTAACTAGACTTTGAGCTCTCGCCCCGGGGCCCTCATTCCGGACTTATTTTGAAAAGAGAGATCAATAGAAAAGGCGAGCCATTCACACGCTACCAAATTTTCGCCATAGCATTATTGGCGATCATCCAGTTCACCGTCGTTTTGGATTTCATGGTGCTATCTCCGCTTGGGGCAATTTTGCTCAAGGAGCTCGACATCACCACAGTGCAATTTGGGCACGTCGTATCCGGCTATGCATTCGCAGCAGGCGCCTCAGCCCTGCTGGCTGCAGGTTTTGCAGACAAGTTCGACCGCAAGAGGATGCTTATCTTCTTCTACAGCGGCTTTATATTGGGAACCCTCTTCTGCGCTCTGGCTCCAAACTACCAATCCCTTTTGGTTGCGAGAACGTTAACTGGCTTCTTCGGAGGGGTTATGAGCTCCATAGGCTTCGCCATTGTCACCGACCTCTTCCCACCCGAAAAACGCGGCCGTGTAATGGGATTCGTACAGATGGCTTTTTCCGCAAGCCAAATTCTGGGGCTTCCATTCGGATTGTATCTAGCAACTCACTACGGCTGGCACTTTCCTTTCATGAGCATTGTCGTTCTCAGTATTCTGACAGGATTGTGCATCGTCTTTTTCATGAGACCAATCGTAGGACACCTGTCACACGTTGAGACGCGGAACCCATTCAACAAGCTGGTCGATACCTTCAAGAACCCACGCTACCTTCAGGGTTTCGCCACCGTCACCCTACTCTCAAGTGGTGGATACATGCTGATGCCATTCGCCAGCGCGTTCGCAGTCGAAAACTTGGGCATCTCGCTCGAAAAGTTACCGTTAGTCTACATGGTGGCCGGGCTTTGCACACTCGTGACGGGACCAATCGCGGGTAGTTTGAGCGACTCAGTCGGGAAGCTTCCTATGTTCTTTTTGGGTTCTGTCATAGCGATGAGCGCCATCCTAACCTACACTCACCTCGGGGTCAGCCCGCTTACATTGGTGATCGTTCTCAATGCCATTCTCTATATCGGCGTATCCACTCGCATGATATCCGGCCAAGCTTTGCTAACCGCGGTTCCCGCTCCTCAAGACAGAGGCACCTACATGAGTATTCACTCCGCGATTCAGCAAGCAGCAGGAGGTATCGCAGCAATCGTGGCTGGGCTCATAGTCACCCAGAGTGCAAATGGCCCGCTGCTCCACTACGGAAGCCTCGGCTGGCTCGCCGCGGGAGTCATCACTACGACTTTGATCTTGATGACCAACATCAACAGAGTCATCCGCCAGACGGCTTAATACAACTTAAGCGGTCAACCTCTCTAACCCAGCTCCGTTGGATTGAGCTGCCAAACCGAGTAGCAAAGGGCCGCCGCAAAAGCCACCCACGTCAGGTAAGGAATAAGCAGTGCGGCTGCTAGTTTGCTATGCTTCCAAAACATGGATACATTTGCAATAATCAGACTAAGCAGCAGCAGAATGTCTAAAAATGCGGCAGCCCCGAGATTCCATTTGAAAAAGAGCCAAGACCATAGCCCGTTGAAGACTAGCTGAGCGCCAAAAACGATAAGCTCCCGAGATACGCCTTTCGTTTCGTTTCTACGCCACACTAACCAGACGGATATCGCCATAAGAGTGTAGAGCGTTGTCCAAACGGGCCCGAACAACCAGCCAGGTGGAGCCCACTCCGGTTGAACAAGCGAGGAGTAGTAGCTTCTCGCCGAAATGGAAGCGACCGCCCCCAATGCCAAAACCGCATAGCACGCAACAAACGAAGCCAATAACTTTCCGAACTTCATACCCAACATATCTATTGATAAACTCTTAGTGAAAGCATGGACGTTGCAAGATTACCGCTTCCCTGAGCCCACCCTCGAATTACGAATTCCCGCAAATTACGATTGCTGGTAAAGAGCCTCAGGATGCCTGCATACGACACCTTGAAAAAGGTATAACTCGGAACGTATTCAGTTTTCCGGACAAGAATTTTTTCCATATTAAACTCAGGGAGCAACTTTCGACAGGTCAGGTCTGATAACAAACCATGGACAAACCAAGACAAGTACCCTAGCTGTCACCTCAAATCAATGTTTAGACCATTCATGAAAGGGCTAAATGCCTACCGAGATGCCCATCGACTGGTGTGGAAAGAGGGAATGTGGAAGCATCTGATAATCCCAGGATTGATCAGCATGCTCTATTTTCCTGTGGTCATCGGAGTTTTTTTTGGCGGAACGTTTTTTGGCGTTCAGGAATTAAGCACACACATCAGCGAGAAATGGCTACCCAACGAGGTTGCCTCTTGGGCAGCTTGGGGACTGAGCGTTATTGTCGGACTCCTCTCCATATACTTGGCTTTCCTGCTATATCGCAGTGTGGTCATGGTCATTTACGCGCCGTTCATTGGAATGATCTCTGAAACAGCCGAGGAGAAGCATCATGGAACGAAGGGGCCGGCTTTCTCCATCGGCGGGCTTATGTACGACATCTATCGAGGCATAATGGTCAGCGGCATCACCTTGGCCATCTCACTCGCTCTCACTGTGTTATGCTGGCTTTTGTGGCTGATACCACTAGCGGGGGCGGCAATTTATTTCGCCGGAATGCTAATTTTGCAGGCCTACTTTGCAGGAGCCGGCTTCATGGATCCTGTCCTTGAACGCCGTCGAATGGGAATTCGTCAAAGCCTCTCCCACTCCTACCAAAACAAGTGGCATGCTATGGGAAATGGGGCCGGCTTCATGATTATGATGCTGGTGCCAATAATCGGATGGTTTCTCGCTCCCTCCTACGGGATCATCGCTGCCGCTGTAAGCGGTGTGGATACGCTTTACGATTCGAAAGCGAAACGGCTAAGCTAGGGGAATCGCCCGTCTTCTCAATCGTCCAGATTTTCGAGGTAGCTGCGCGAGGTGTTTAGCTGCTTACGTTTCTTGGCGATCTTCTTTTTAACAGGGCCTTCCTTAACCGCGATCTTGCGGCGGCGCCCGGCGATAATCTTATCCCTCGCCTCACGGCGCTCCTGAGCGACGATCTGTTCGTTGCGAAGCTTAACGTACTGTTTGTAGCGACTTACCGCCAAATCACCGCTTTCGATAGCCTTATCGATTGCGCAACCGGGTTCACCCTCGTGCCGACAATTGCGGAACTTGCATTGGGTCATTAGCTCTTCGATGTCGCTGAAAGTCTTATCGACCCCATCTCCTTCTCCGGTCAACTGGAGCTCCCGCATTCCCGGCAAATCAATCAACATCCCACCACCCGGAAGCGGAGAGAGTTCCCGCCACGTTGTCGTATGACGGCCTTTGCCATCGGCAGCGCGGTTCTGTTGGGTCAAGAGCCGATCCTCTCCTATAAAAGCATTGGTCAGGGACGATTTTCCAACTCCTGAGGAACCAAGAAGGGCCACCGTGCGACCGGTTCCAAGATACTGCTTCAGGCATTCAAGGCTCGCCGGATCAAAAGCAGAGACCGCATGAACCGGAACGTCCTTGGCGACCTCTTTCACCGCGGCAAGCACCTCATCTAGCTCCTCGATCAAATCAGCTTTGTTCAATATCACGACAAGCTGGGCTCTACTATTCCAAGCCACACTGAGGTAACGCTGAATACGGCTGGTATTAAAATCCGCATCAAGTCCGGTCACGAGAAAAAGCGAATCGAAGTTGGCCACGATAGATTGATGGCGGGTCGCTTCCCCAACCACCTTTCGTTCAAAGAGGCTCTTGCGAGGCAGCAGCTCCCGAATCAGATAATCATCACTTAGCGGCACCTTTTCTACAGCAAGCCAATCGCCAACAGTGGGATACTCCGACGAATCCGATTTGCCTATCCGCTCAACCCCCGGCAAGCGAGCAACAGCCCGCTCCTTACCGGTGTGGATGATATACTCGCCCCGATTTTCACGAATCACGCGAGCAGGAACGACGGTTGTATCATTAACGGCAGCGAAATGCCGTTCGAACTCCTCACTCCAACCTAGTTCCTCGAGACTCAGACTCATAATTCGAATTCCCTCGTGGTCTGCCTCAAAATTTCAGATGCTTGATCGTCTCTCCGTTATTTATCAATTGTTCCAAAGCTTGGATACCGATCGATAAATGGCGATCCACGAAATTGTGATCCACTTTTTCGTCACTCTCAGCGGTCTTTATACCTTCGGGCAACATGGGCTGATCCGACACTAACAAGAGAGCTCCACTTGGGATCTCGTTCGCGAAGCTGGTAGTAAATATGGTGGCGGTTTCCATATCTACCGCGATAGCTCGCGTCTTGCGTAAGTACTCCTTAAATCGCTCGTCATGCTCCCAAACCCTTCGGTTGGTCGTATAGACAGTACCCGTCCAGTAATCGAAGCCGTTGTCGCGGATCGTCGTGGAAATCGCCTTCTGCAAGGCGAAAGCCGGCAGGGCTGGCACTTCCTTCGGCATGTAGTCGTCGCTGGTACCGTCCCCCCGAATCGCAGCAATCGGCAAGATTAAGGATCCGATGTTGGCAATGTGCTTCACGCCACCGCATTTGCCGAGAAAGAGTATCGCCTTGGGTTTGATGGCCGTGAGGAGATCAACAATCGTAGCGGCAGATGGGCTACCAATCCCGAAGTTTATCATGGTGATACGGCCAGCAGTTACCGAGGTCATCGGCTTTCCTATCCCCATAATTTGCACGCCATAACGTTCGGCGAAAATCTCCAGATAGCGTTGGAAATTACACAGCAAGACATAGTCACCAAAGTCCTCGAGAGCCATACCCGTGTAACGCGGCAACCAATTTTCAACGATTTCGTTCTTCCCCTTCATCATAACATACCTGTGATTCACTCCGTCGCCGATGCCTGGCGGCGAAGCTCCTCGACTCAAATACAATTATCTCATTCCGAGAGCTTGCCAAACAAAACCGACAGATCTGGGTTACAATCACCGGGCAGTTTCCTATTTCCGGCCCTTACGAGACTGCTGATTGACTCGAAACTCCGTTCCAGTAGTTTCCAGATCCTTCCTTTAGCCTCATGCTAGTTCCCACCAAACAACTCTTGTTGGGCATTGTGCTCTTTCTCATCGTAGTCATCGGCGGATTTCTTGGTTTCCGAATCGCTGGGTGGGAGACACTTGATGCGGCCTACATGGTCATCATCACCGTATTTGGAGTCGGATACGGCGAATCAGGCGAGATGACGCCAGGGCTAAAAATCTTCACGATCTTTTTCATCATAGCGGGCTGCACCTCGCTCATCTACATCCTCGGCGCCTTTATCAACTGGTTAACCGAAGGACAACTCCAACGCCTGCTCGGCAAACGAAAAATGCAAAGCGAAATCAATCATACTAGCAATCATGTCATACTTTGCGGATACGGGCGAATTGGCGTCATGGTAGCCTCTCACTTAAAGCAGGCTGGGCGCCCTTTTGTGGTTATCGACAACTCTGCCACCCGCATAGAAACGATTAAAGAAGCAGGCATGCTCTGCATAGAAGGAGATGCCACCGAGGAGAGCGTATTGGAACGAGCCGGCATCCAACGAGCGGATACACTCGCCAGCCTACTCCCTAGTGATGCGGCAAACGTTTTCATCGTTCTCAGCGCCAAGGGGCTAAATCCAGGACTGGATGTAATTGCGAGAGGAGTACAACCGAGCTCGGAGCCCAAGCTGTTGCAGGCAGGCGCGAACAGAGTCGTTATGCCATCACACATAGGAGCTGAACGTGTGGCCCAGCTCATCCTAAAGCCCAGCGCCAGAGAGGTCCTTGATCAGGAGCTTCGAGATACGTTTTTCTTGGAAAGCTTAAATGAGATCGGGCTGGAGGTGGACGAGGTGCGGATCGACTCCCAGAGCGAACTAATCGGGCAAACCTTGGAAAAACTTGAGACTCGCGGGAAGAGCGCTTTCATCATAGTTGCAGTTCGGCGTGAAGGTGGTGAACTGCTCGTAAAGCCCGCCCTTTCCACTCAGATCCATGCGGGAGATTCTCTAATCGTAATTTGCCACGAAGGCACTATTCCAGCCTTCGTCCGCGGATTGAGTAGCCAACCTGTTAGACAATACAGAGGGGCGAAAGTCGGCTAAACCGCCCCCATTCCCTACTGGATTCTCACCAACTCTATATCTGCGGAGTATTGTTGTCCTTCTCGGTAGAATACGACGTTTACGACTTCGCCCTCTCGCTTCAAGTCCAGTGCGTGATAAAGATCGTCGACGTTGGTGATCGGCTGCCCATCTATCGCCTGTATTATGTCTCCCACTACGATCCTTCCAGCTTGACTGATGGTCATACCGCGTAGTCCGGCTTGAGCAGCGGGCGAATCCGGCTGCACCACGCGAATCATCACTCCAGTCAAACCGAGGCGTTGCACGAGATTTCCCTCGCTGACTACGGTGATTCCGATTCCTGAGCGAACCGGCTCTCCAAACTCGATAATTTGGCTTACGATTCTGGAAATTGTGTTGGAGGGAACGGCAAAGCCGATTCCAGTTGAATTACGAAGAATCAGAGTATTCATCCCAATCAACTCACCGTGGCTATTGAGCAAGGGACCACCAGAATTGCCCGGATTGATAGCCGCATCAGTCTGGATCATATCGCGAATAGTGACGTCTTTCACGATCGAAGCCATGCTTCTCCCCATAGCCGAAATGGTTCCCACCGTGAGCGTGTGGTCCAAGCCAAACGGGTTGCCGATCGCGATGCTTTTTTGGCCCACAAGTACTTTCGAGGAGTCCGCAACGACTTCTCCCAAGGGAGTCACATTTGTTCCTAGCAAATCGATTTTGAGCACTGCGAGGTCCTTGCTCGGCTCCTCGCCAATTTTCTCAGCTTCATAGGTTTTTCCGTCTATCAAGGTGACAGCGATACGCGAAGCATTCGCCACCACGTGGAAATTGGTCACGATGTGTCCCGATTTGTCCCAGAGAAAGCCCGAGCCTGATCCTTGTGGAACTTCGGACACGTTAAAAGTTCTCGGGTCAAATTGGCTTTGAATGTTGTAGACGAAAACCACCGACGGAGAGGCTTTCTGAAAGATCGCGATCGTGTTTCTCTCGTCCGGCAGCAACTCTCCTGCAGCGGGTATGGCAGGCGTTTCCACTTGCAGAACAACTCCAGAGTCGCCCCCTAACGCCAAGCGAGCGACGTAAGTCACTGTAAAAACCGCTGCCGCGAATATAAGCATCGGCAATACGAAACGGTAAGGATTTCGATTCTCTGACATTTCCTGCTATAAAATTTGTCGGGGGATTTTCGCCTTCGATTCAGGCGGAGGAGAAGATTTGCCAGAGGCGCGGCTGAAGCAAGTCCCTTCCGGCAGCTAATCTCCACAGTAAAAACTCGCTGGAGAACCTTCTGTACATTCCCGCAGCATCGGGCCTTGTGGTTTTGAATCCCTCACTACCGTCTAGATTTTAGTTGAGGAGCGGAGTTCGAACAGTAGCTTAACGTCACTTCGATGGACCAATCAGAGCAAAAGTTCGACGTCGCGATCACTTCCCTAAAAAAGGAACGGTACCGTATCACGGAACCACGCAAAGCCTTGCTTCGCCTGTTGATCGATAGCGAAAAGCCACTGAGCGCTGAAGAAGCTCACGAAGCGCTAGGAGCCTCGGACTACGATCTGGTGACCGTTTACCGAAATCTGGAGACATTCGAATCAGCGGGGATCGCGACACGCATTCCTACCGAATCTGGAAAATCCCTTTACGAGCTCAACGCCGAGGAGCATCACCACCACCACATCATTTGCAGAAAATGCCATAAGGCGGAGCGACTCGATCATTGCGAAATCGAGAAGCTAGAAAAATTGGCCTCCAAACTCGGGTTCACCGAGGTCACGCATGTTCTGGAGCTTTACGGGCTGTGCGATAACTGTCGCTAAGCAATTAGAGCGACAGGATAGCTTCTGTAGCCGTGAATACTTGGGGCACCTCCAGCTCAATCTCCTCGATAGCTGTCCTGCTGATGCCCGAGCGTTCCCAGACCTGATCCAACATTCGTGGTTTGAGCGAGGATGGCGTCCCCTCATCTCGTTTGCAGCAGATGTAGTCAGCGATATGAACCAAATCGACAATGGGGCAGTGAATCCGCCTTTTCAGAGAAAGAGGGTCGTGATGGTAGCCCGCCACACATTGAAGCGACTCCGACAAGCCCCACTTCTTAAACAAGATTCGTCCGACATCCTGATGAGTGAATCCCATAACACGAGATTCCGCTTCCTGGATGGATTCACCGATCAACTCCGCTCCATCGATAATGCCCACCATTTCTGAAGGAAATCCTTCGATGAGGGCCAGGATACCGATGTCGTAGAGCAAGCCAGCCGTGTAGAGCTGATTCGAATCCACGATTCGCCGAATGAACTGGGGAGCTTTGGCGTGCAATTTCTCCGAAATCACAGCCACAGAAACGCAACGTTTCCAGAAGCACCTCAAATCCAGATGCTCATGTGGAATGTCGATTTGGCTGATAATTCCGAGAGCAAGTGAACTCTGAACCACTGCTCGCATACCCAGCAATTGGGCAGCTTCCTCGATAGAGTTCACGGGAGTTCCCGTGCTGTAACAAGAGGAGTTGGCTAGCTTCAAAAGATTCGCCGCCAGCTCCGGGTCCATCCGCACCACGGCTACGACATCCTCGACATCGGAATGCGGGTCGTTCGCGATACGCTGCAAGCGCAGAAAAGAATCCGGCAAGTTCGACAAAACGAAGCCATTCAACAGAAAATCAATAACCTCCTGTTTTGTCATTTCGACTGTTCCTCTCCCCTTCTTTTCTCGCTAAGGAGTTTCTGGCGGAGTCGTATAAGTGTGATTTTGTGGGAAATCATCCTGAATCTGGTTGGCTAGTATAAATCGAGGTTTCGCGCCTTCGATACCTTGGATATACGGATCCGCCGCCAGTTAGCTAAGCCATGCCTAGTCCTTTTAACGGATAGTTTTACATCGCTTAGGGATTATTTCCACCGAAACTAAACAATATCTACATTACCTAGGGACAAGGCTTTACAGAAATAGGGGCCAACGACCTAACCTTATACGTAGATGAGCGTCTAACGAACTATTCTGGCAGTCCAGACTCTACGAAAAAGGCCGAGCGTTACAGCTCGGCCCCCGTCACTAAATGCAATGTTGAGAATGAAAACGCTACGCGTTAACCAAACGATTCAAAGCGCTCACGACGCCGCGTATGGAAGCCATGGATATGTTTGTATCGATTCCCGCTCCGAAACACGTAGCTCCGCTTGGAGCTTTGAGCTCGATATAGGATACCGCCTCGGAACGCGCTCCTTTGGCAAGCGAATGCTCGCTATAAGAAAGCAGCTCGAAGTCGCTGTAACCCAATGACGCGACAGAGTCCACAAACGCGGCGATAGGGCCATTGCCCGTGCCCTTTATCGTTTCCTCTTTCCCATTGTGCGTAACGGTCGCGCAGCCCTCCACGGTGTTCTTATCGATTCGCTCAAAGTTATACTCGAGAACGTCCAGCGGTTCACGAACTCGTATGTATTCGTTTTTGAAACACTCAAAAACGCCTTCTGGAGTAATCTCGTCGCCCGTACGATCCGCTTCCGCGTTAACCACCTTGCCAAGCTCCTTGTGCATTTCCTTGGGCAGGTTAAAGCCGTATTCCTTCTCCATGATGTAAGCTACGCCGCCTTTGCCAGATTGGGAGTTGATGCGGATGATGGCACGGTAATTACGGCCCAAGTCCTTCGGATCGATCGTCATGTACGGCACTTGCCAGAGAGCTCCAGCATCGTCGTCGGGCATTTGCACAAACCCCTTCTTGATCGCATCCTGGTGGGAGCCGGAGAAAGCGGTGAAAACGAGGTCTCCGCCATAGGGCGAACGTGGATGCACATCCATCTTAGTCACTCGCTCGTAAACTTCGCGGATATCGTTCAGATTCGAGAAATCGAGCTGCGGATGGAGTCCTTGAGTGTACATGTTCAAGGCTACCACTACGATGTCCAAGTTTCCGGTGCGCTCGCCGTTTCCGAACAAGGTTCCTTCCACGCGGTCCGCACCCGCTAAAAGACCCAACTCCGTCGACGCCACGCCAGTGCCGCGGTCATTATGAGTGTGCAAGCTGATGATCACGCTGTCGCGACGGGAGATATTGCGGCAAAACCATTCGATCTGGTCAGCGTGCACATTCGGCATCATGAGCTCCACCGTATTGGGCAGATTCAGGATCATCTTGCGGTCCGGGGTCGGCTCCCAGACGTCGCAAACCGCCTCGCAACATTCGAGCGAGAATTCGAGCTCCGTATCGGAAAAGCTCTCCGGCGAATACTGCAGGACAATTTCTGTGTCTGGTAAGGTAGGAACCAGCTCCTTGACGAGTTTAGCACCTTCGATCGCGATCTGGCGGATCTCCTCTTTACTCGCTCCAAAAACGACGCGGCGCTGCAAAGGATTCGTCGAATTGTAGATATGCACGATGGCCCGCTTCACGCCCTCCAGAGATTCGAAAGTACGGCGAATCAGATGCTCACGGCATTGTACCAATACCTGGATCGTAACGTCGTCCGGTATCAAATTGTCAGATACGAGCCGGCGCAAAAAGGCGAACTCCGTATCCGAAGCGGAAGGAAACCCGACTTCGATTTCCTTGAAGCCGATGCTGACCAGCGTCTTGAATAGCTCCACCTTCTCCTCTACGTTCATGGGAATGGCGAGAGCCTGATTTCCATCGCGTAGGTCTACACTGCACCAGATAGGGGCCTTGTCGATGGAACGACTTGGCCATTGGCGATCCGGCAGATCGATTACCGAGAAGGGTCGGTACTTAGTGATTGGCGGTTTTTGCATGGCATTTTTTCAGTTAGGAAAACGAAGTCCAATAACAGGGAGGGGCAACCCCAAAAATGCCGGGCGATTTTCTGATAATTTCGTTTCGCGCCTCGCCCTAAGCAAGGCCCCAATACCAAATACACGTCCCGACAGCCCCTCTTTCTACAGGAGGTTGAGGCTGTCTAGCTTGCTAAGTCGTAGCTCGATTTGGACGTTCGAAATCATTTGAGAGGGCAGCAAGAGAACGCCTCCGCCCAGAGGTGTCAAGGCCCTTGAGCCACATGGCTTTCCGCTATTCTGTTAGAGCAGCCAAATACAGAAGGCTATTTAGCAAAGGAGTTTACTCCTCACCTCGCCCCCGTAACCTTCGACCCATGTTATACAACCCATTCGGAAAAGACCAAGTTAAGATATCTCGCGTAGGGCTCGGCTGCTGGCAACTAGGAGCCGACTGGGGAGAGGTCGACCCCACAGTAGCGAAAGCGATTCTGGGAGCTTCCGTGGACAATGGAGTCACTTTTTTCGATACCGCCGACGTCTATGGCGGTGGACGCTCGGAGAGCTTGATTGGCGAATTCCTGGCTGAATCCAAACTGCAGGACGAGATCTTCGTTGCGACGAAGCTGGGTCGTTTCGGTGATCTTTATCCGGATAATTACACCGCGGCGGGCGTTCGGGAGCGAGTCGAAGAATCCCTTGTCCGCTTGAAAACCGACTGTCTGGATCTGGTACAGCTTCACTGTATCCCCACCGAGGTGATGCGTCAGGACGAAATTTGGGAAATCCTGGAAACGTTGGTAAGCGAAGGAAAGATCGCCCGTTTCGGAGCGAGCGTGGAGTCGATGGAAGAGGCACTCCTTTGTATCGAGAAAGCCCCCGCCCTCACCTCTCTGCAGATCATCTTCAACATCTTCCGCCAAAAACCGATCCGCAAGCTGTTCGATACCGCCAAAGCGAAGCAGGTCGGCATCATCGCCCGGGTGCCGCTTGCCAGCGGTTTGCTGACCGGGAAATTTTCAATCGATACAAGCTTCGAAGAGACCGACCACCGGAATTACAACAAGGACGGAAACGCCTTCAATGTAGGCGAAACCTTTGCGGGCCTCCCTTACGAAAAGGGAGTCGAACTCGCAGACAAATTGAAAGCCGAAGTCCCCGAAGGCATGAGCTTCGCCCAGATGGCGTTACGCTGGATTCTCGACTATGACGCCGTTTCCGTGGTGATTCCTGGCGCAACGCGAGTTGAGCAAGCAAAGGCTAACGCTGCGATCGCAGACCTACCCCAGCTTGGAGATGAACTCCATCAAACGCTTCGTACGTTCTACAAACACGAAGTCCGCGACCACATTCGCGGTCCCTACTAGAAACTGATTCACTCCCTATGGCCGGTCTTCTCAAACGGGCTCTACCAATCCTACTCGCATTTAGCCTTTCTGCAGAGGAGGACCCTGTGCACGAATTGGATCCTTTGCTGGTAAATGCTAACCGCATCGAATCCTACGAGAACGCTTCTCTATCCGTGACGCAATTCGGGCCCGAGGAACTCGAGAGCTTGAAGTATCGCGATATCAACGAAGCCATTCGCTCCGCCCCCAGCATCGCCACCTACCGTCGTACTCAGCCTAGCTCCGCCCACCCATCGACTCAAGGAGTCCGCTTTCGAAACACCGCCGCCAACGCCACCTCCCGAGCTCTTGTCGTCTACAATGGCGTCCCGCAAAACGACCCCTTTGGAGCATGGGTCTACTGGCACCAGTTCGACCTCTCGCAAATCGAGCTTGTATCCATTTATCCAGGCGGAAGCGCAGAGCAGTGGGGAAACATGGCTGCGGGAGGCGTCATCTCCTTGCTTGCAGAGGGAGCAGCACCTGGTTCATCGGAGATCCAAGCGAGCATAGGTACAGCGGATCGATACGAACTACAGGCGAATTCCGCAACATCCTTGAGCGACTCAGTCGTAGTTGATTTTGGCTTACGCCGTTTCTCCACAGATGGTTTTAGCACTGTTAGGGAAGATCAACGAGGCCTGGTCGACGAAACTGCCAACTCCGATTCGACCTCAGGACAAATTCGCCTGAGCTGGGATTCGGGCCACCTTTGGAACTCGCAATTCATCGTTAGAGGTATGCAGGAGCGCCGGAGCAACGGCACTGCCCTAGCTCGAAACGAGACCGATTTGCTCGATCTTTCCTACATATCGGAACGCCGATTCGACGCTAGCGATGCTCGACTGAATATCAGCCTATACTTTCAAGACCGCCAATTCCGCAACGTCTTTACCTCAGTAGCGGAGGACCGAGCTTCCGAGAGGCCCGCTCTCGACCAATATGACGTGCCCGCAAGTTCCTACGGCGGCGCTATAGCTTACCGGCAGGACACAGTCTCTCCCTGGTCCTTCGACCTTGGTGTCGACTACAGATTCATCGAAGGGACGATCAACGAGCGCTTCCGAAACCTAGGCGATGGCTTTACTCGCGACCGGCATGCGGGCGGGAAGCAACTCTTCGCTGGAGGATTCATAAAATCGCAATTCACCCTGAGCGAAAAAGATACTTTATCCGCCACCTTCCGCCTAGACCAAGCTAAGCAATTCGACGGAGTCAGAATCGAAACCGATACCGTTGCGAATGAAGTCCTCTTGGACGAAACCTTCGAAGACCGAAAGTCCAATCCCCTAAGCGGAAACCTATCCTGGCGCCACCAATTCGCGGATACGACTTCTAGCCAACTCAGCCTGTTCAGCGGCTTTCGAGCTCCCACATTAAACGAGCTTTATCGACCGTATCGAGTCCGCAACGACATAACAGAAGCGAACCCAAACCTAACCGACGAAACGGTTCGAGGCATCGACTATACGATTTCCTATTCTCCAAGCAATCGCAACGAACTGCGATTCACTGGCTTTGCCTACGAAATCGAAGACATGGTAGCCAACGTAAGGGTGACCACAGAGGCGGGATTCGACCCAAGGTTTGGATTCATCCCGGAGGGAGGATCTGGCAGTCTTCGAGCCAATCTTAATCGAACAAGCGTATCGGGATTCGAATTACACAGCACAAGAGACTTCACAGATACTTTCCGATTTAATCTAGCTGCAACCTATACCCAAACCAGAGTCGAATCCGACGAATACACTCAATTGGAAGGGATGGAATTCCCTCAGTCTCCCCCATGGCGAATCGTGGCTGGATTCGATTGGCAGCCGAGCGAGATCCTGCAACTCTGGAGTCGTTACATTTGGGCGGATCGTTCTTTCGAGGATTTGGGTAACCAGATTAAAATCGGAACGAGCTCCGAACTCTCACTCGGAGCCCGATATCAAATCGATAACAGCAGAAGTCTATCGTTCACCGTGAGCAATCTGCTAGACACCGAAAACGTGGTGGGAATCTCGTCCGCCGGTTTGGTTAGCGTCGATGAGCCAAGAGAGTTTCTACTGACCTTTAGCTGGAGGCGATAAGCCTAGCCCTGCCCGCAGATCCGGCTTGCCTCCTCTTCTCAAGTCCACACACATCTGGGCCCATTTTCCATGGAAAGCCCTCAAGCAAACTATGATTTTCGTTTCGGCGGTATCGGTCGACTCTACGGAGCCCAGGCTCTCGAGCGTTTCCGAACGGCTCACGTATGCGTAGTGGGCGTGGGTGGAGTCGGGTCCTGGGTAGTCGAAGCGCTCGCTCGCAGCGGCATTGGAGCCCTCACTTTGGTCGATCTCGACGACATTTGCGAGAGCAACATTAACCGCCAGATTCACGCGATGGACGGATTGATCGGCACCTCCAAGATAGAGACCATGGCGGGGCGTTGCCGGGCTATTAATCCAGAGTGCCGGGTTAATTGCCTCCACACCTTTCTTACCTCGAAAAACGTGGACGAGATATTGGCTCCGAGGTTCGATTACGTCGTCGACGCGATCGACAGCACCAGCCACAAGGTGGCGATCATCGCAGCCTGTAAAAAGGCCGATATCCCAGTTCTCACCATAGGAGGAGCCGGCGGGCGAATCGATCCGACCCAAATCCAAATTTGCGACTTGGCTCGCTCTATCAACGACCAATTGCTCAAACGAGTACGCAAGCAATTGCGGCAACAGCACGGATTCCCTCGTCAAAAGCGGCGGAAATTCCACATCGACTGTGTCTTTTCTCCCGAAGAGCCGATGTATCCTGAAACCTGCGACATCGAAGGTGAATCTCAAAGCGTACGTCTTGATTGCTCCAGCGGATATGGAGCGGCAACGCACCTAACTGGGACCTTTGGCTTCTACGCAGCGGCGGAAATTCTTAAGCGACTCGCCTACGGTCGTCCGGAGGAACAGGAGCAAGATGCGAATCCTCCGACCTGACTCTGGATAGCTCCAGCTATCGGGCTACGGGCAAATGCCTTGACCGGCCAACACCTTTGCCTCTGCATCCGACATCTCCTTAGGGCATGAAAATCACCGATTTAAATAGAGAGAGCGGCATCGGCTCGAACTCGTTGCTAGTGGAAGCCGGCGGCTATAATTTCATAGTCGACGCCGGTCTACACCCGAAGCTGACCGGTGCGGCAGCTATGCCTGATTTCGAACACATCGGTGATCGAAACATCGATTTCGTGATCGTGACCCACTGTCACCTTGACCACATTGGAGCCCTCCCCGTCCTCTTGAAGCGCCACCCGAAAGCTCGCGTTTTGATGAGTTTGCCCAGTCAAATGCTGGTCGAACGTATGCTCCACAACTCCTGCAACGTAATGAAGCGGCAAAAGGAGGAAAAACGGATCCCAGAATACCCGCTCTTCACCCACGAGGAAATCGAGGGAATCTCAGGCCGTTTCGAGGCTATGAAATACAAACAGCCCCTCGTTCTGAAAAAGGCAGACGAGGAGTTGACCATCACGTTGTATCAGGCCGGCCATGTGGCTGGGGCTGGAGGGTTTCAAATCGAGCACGGGGGCAAAACAGTCTTTTTCACCGGAGACGTGCTCTTCGATGATCAACGGGTCCTGAACGGAGCCCGTTTCCCCAAAGCCCGAAAGTTCGACGCCATGGTAATCGAAACCACCCGCGGCGAAACCGAGCGACCGGAGGGCAAGACGCGTGAGAGCGAGGTCAAGCGTCTCCTGAAGTTGATTGGCGAGACGATACGTGGCGGAGGTTCAGTGCTGATTCCAGTATTTGCTCTTGGCCGGATGCAAGAGCTTCTCACCTTACTGAATGACGCACGCAAAGATGGCCGCCTTCCCAAGTGCCCAGTCTATGGAGCGGGCCTCGGCCTCGACATCGCAGACTATTTTGACCACATCGCCAAGCGGACCCAGCTCATTAGCTACACACGCAAGGTAACCAAGGAGCTGCGTCTGAAACGCCCCCCCCGCAAGCTCACCCCGGGGAAAGAGCCAGGCGAGCCGGGTGTATTTGTCTTGAGTAGCGGCATGCTAGTCGAGCGAACTCCCAGCTACATGGTCGCTTCTACGTTGCTTGCCAGTACGAGAAATACGATCTGCTTCGTCGGCTATTGCGATCCCGATACACCCGGTGGCAAGTTGCTGGATACGAAACCGGGGCAGACCTTTCTGTTCGACGTATTGGATTATCAATGCCCCGTTCTGGCCAAGGTGGATCGATTCGAGATGAGTGGTCACGCAGATCGGGAGGAGATATTGGAGTTTGCCCTGGCTGCAGAGCCGAAGTCCATTGTCCTGACCCACGGTGACCCGGGGGCAAGAGACTGGTTTAGCCAACAGCTCGAGGCCGCGGACCATCCTGTTCGAGTTATCGATCCAGAGCCTTTGAAAGCGGTCGAAGTCTAGGAGGAGTTCGCTCCGGAACATCTTTTACCGCCGTTTAACCGCCCTCGCAGTTGTTAAATCCTGCATTTCAGCTTTCATTCTAGGCTCCGCCAAGCCTCCACTTTAGGGAGGCAAGCCCTAGCCCTAGATTGAGAATGAAAGTACAGGTCCAGCCCACCGATATCGAACATACCTTCTCCGATGATACCTTTCTGGTCTCGAAAACGGACCCGAGAGGGATCATCACTTACGCCAACACCACGTTTATCCACATGTGCGGATACTCGGAGATGGAGCTACTGAAACAGCCCCACAACATCGTGAGGCATCCCGATATGCCAAAGGCCGCTTTTAAAGACCTTTGGGACACGGTGGAAACTGGCAAAGAGTGGCACGGCATCGTGAAAAACCTTCGCAAGGACGGAGGCTTCTACTGGGTCGACGCAACCGTAACGCCCACGATGGTCGACGGAAAGATCGTTGGCTACATGTCAGTGCGCCGCAAACCGACGCGAAAACAAATCGACGACGCGGCCGCCCTTTACCGCACAATGATAGCCGAAGAAAGAAGCTGAGATTACACGACCATGGAAAACCAAACGGAAACCGCTCCCACAGAAAAATCCCTTTCCGCAGACCAAAGCGCAACGATCGCCAAGATTCAGGACGTCCTATCGCAACTGGTTGCGGGCAACCTTGAATTGCGTTTCACCAACATCGGCCAATACGGAGAATTTTCAGGAATCTGCTCCGACATCAACGACCTCATCGACAAGGTAGAAACCTATTTTCGCGAAGCGATTGGCAGGATGGAGGATTTCGGTAACGGCGTCTCGGGCTGCCAGATTGACGAACGCGGCTTTGAAAATACCTTCCTCGAGTCCATCCGCCTTTTTAACGGAAACCTCCGCCACAGTGATCTACAGCGGCAACAACAACGCGAAGTTAGCCAAACGCTGCAAGAAACGGTCGCCGCGTTGAACGACACCGTCACAAACATGGAGGAGACCACCCGCGACCTCGACCAAAACTCCAATCAGACCCTGGAGTCCGCCGAATCCGTCGACAAAAGCTCGCAGGAGACAAATACGCTTACCGATGAAGCCGCAAACGCGTGTTCCGAGCTGGCCAAGGCCATCAACGAGATCAGCGCCAGCATGCAGCAAGCGAATTCCGTGACCGGAGACGCAGTATCGATGGCCACCCAAACAGCTGGGACGATCAAAGAACTGCTGAGCTCGAGTAACCAAATCGGCAAAATCATCACGCTGATCGACGGCATCGCGCACCAGACCAATTTGCTCTCTCTCAACGCTAGCATCGAGGCAGCGAGAGCCGGCGATAATGGAAAAGGATTCGCCGTCGTGGCTAGCGAAGTGAAGAAACTCGCCACCGAATCCCAAACCAACGCGAAAACAATTTCGCAACAGGTTGCGACCATACGTCGCCAAGCGGATGAATCCTCGCAAGCGATACAACGGATCAACACCGTGATCGAAGAAATCAACTCGATTTCCCTTTCCGTGGCCGCTGCCACAGAAGAGCAAGGCACCGTGACTCACTCCATTTCAGGTATCATGAACGATGTTGCCACCGCAGCCCAAAACATCACGCACGCCATCAATACGGTGGCAAGCAAGGCCAAGCAAAATACCGAAATCTCCTCCCACGTTTCGAGTCACGTTTCTAAGCTTTCGGAAATTTCGTTAAGCCTTCGTTCGCTTGCGGTGCAGCTAGACACCTCGAAACAATCATAAGAGCTTAGATCCTAGGAGACTTCATGAGCTCCCGTGTAGGCGTGCGTCATAGCGACTGCTGCGGCGTCCGACTCATCGAGCTCTAACATTGCCCCGTGTCCTAGGAGGGTACGAATCGTCTTGGCTACCTGCTCCTTGCTGGCACGTCCGTTTCCGACTACCGCCTGCTTCACACGAAGAGGCGGATACTCGAACACCTCTTTGCCTCTCATTGCAGCAGCGGCAATGGCGGCACCGCGGGCCGCTCCAAGGATTTGGGCCGTCTGGAAATTCTGCACGTAGATAGTTTGCTCCAGGGCAACGATATCGATCTCATACGTATCCAAAATCTCGAGCACCCTCGCGCATATGTTGCCTAGGCACTGAGGCATCGAAATCTTGCTGCTACGTTGTTTCAGCGTTTCGCTCCTGAGGAGGATTTGACGCCCCTTTTCCCCAAATTCGATTACGGCCAGTCCTGTACCTCTTAAACTAGGATCGATACCCAGAATGGTCCCGACATATTTCCGCTTGATGAAGCCTGCCGGCAATCCACTCACGGTGGATACAGGTTTACCGGCGACCTTGTCTTTCCAAAGTTGTCTGACGTTTTTCCGAGCCATTCCCTAAACAAAAGAAATATAGAGCATGTAGACGACTGCGGCAGCGGTCAGCCAAAATGCTACTCTTTCGAACCAATTCTGACTAATTTTCTTCGCAAACAAAAAGCCAGCTACGCTACCCGCCAAAACGAAGGGCAAAAGCTTCAAGTTTGCTTCCAAGCTACCAAAATTCACCAAGCCCTCGTGGTAAAGAAACGGTAGTTTAAATAGATTGAGAAAGGTGAAAAAGTACACGCTTGTACCCATGAAGGCCAATTTTGGAAGCCTCATGGAAAGAAGGTATAAGATCATGATGGGGCCTGCCGCATTGGCCAAAGTAGACACAAAGGCAGCGATGACTCCAATCGTCGCAGCCGCGGCATAATGGTGGGGCAAAGCGTCGCTCATGAGCTTGGGGTACTTTTGCCGCAAGATGTGCAAGCCCAGCATCGCCGCTATGAGTAAACTAATACTGACCCGTGCCCAATTTCCCTCAAGGGCTCCCAATGCCAACCAGCCGAGGATTACGCCTACGACAGCCCATGGAACTAGGCGGGAAACTTGCTTCCAATCGGGATCACGACGATAAATCAGTAGCGAGCAAAGGTCTCCCGCCACCAGCAAAGGCAAACCGAAACCCACTGCGTCTTTTGCATCGAGCAGTATTTGAAAGATCGCTACGTTTAGGATTCCTAGACCCGGCACCCCACTTTTGCTCATGCCAATGATCAGGGCGGCTACCGCAAACAAGCACCATCGCCACATCTCGAAATCCATACCCGCAAGGGAGAAGCCGCTTAACGGAAAGGCAACTTAAAACCTCTTAGGTGAGAATCTCTCTTTTCTCGCCAAGTAGCTCGCACCCCACATGCTCCGGCAAATGAAAAAATTGCGTTGGGGCATTATCGCTACCGGATTTATAGCAGGAAGGTTTGCTACAGGCCTGCGCACCTCAAACACCGGAAAATTAGTCGCAGTATCGAGCCGTACTCTAAGCGGGGCCGAAAACTTCGCTAAGGAACACGGCTGCCCTAAAGCGTACGGAAGCTATTCAGCACTACTGAATGACGACGATGTGGATGCGGTTTACATCGCCACGCCCCACCCATTTCATATGCAAGTTGCAGTCGCCGCTGCAGAATCAGGGAAACACATTCTCTGCGAAAAGCCGATCGGCATGAATATCCAGGAAATGGAGACAATCATGGCAGCCGCTAAAGTGGCTCGGGTTACTTTGATGGAAGCCTACATGTACCGATGTCACCCACAATCGACCAGAGTGGTGGAGCTCATAAAAAGCGGTGAGATCGGGGACGTAAAACTCGTGCAGGCAACTTTTGGGTATCACGCGCCTTTCGATCCAGAAGGCAGACTATTCGCCAAAAAACTAGGTGGTGGTGGTATACTCGATGTCGGTGGGTATCCGGCGTCCTTCGCCTGCATGGTGGCAGATGCGGTTTCAGGAAAAAACAACACCGCAGTAGAGCTGAAAGGCTGCGTGGGGACTATTGATCCTCGCTGCAAGACTGACACGCTTGCCATCGCCAATCTGGAATTCGAAAACGGAATCGCAGCCCAGATCTCTTGCAGCACCCTGCTAAGCCAGGTCAATACCGCTCGCATCCACGGTACCAAAGGCTGGATCGAGGTCCCCTACCCTTGGGTCGTCAATCCTGATGGTGGCGAGTGGACGCTTTCGCTTGTACGTGAAGACCAGGAGCAAGCAGAACACATTTCAGGCTACGAAGCCAGAGGCCTGTACGGGATCGAAGCTGATTGCTTCCATCAACTCGTCCTCGGCAAGACTCCAGAAGCACCGTGTATGAGCCCTTCGGATACTCTGAGAGTCAACACGATCCTCGAAAACTGGCTCAAGGGAATTAGCTAACCTAGGAGAGCTCGCGGGCGAGACTAGTCTTCCGTAGAGCGAAACTCCTCCAAGGAGAGAGAGCTTTTCTGTTCGTCTGGCTTAACGGTTGCCTCAGGCTTGTATCCGACTGGGCTGCCTTTCAGCCAGCTGCCTGCGTAGTAGACCACACCATTATCCTCGTAGGTTTCAAATTCAGTTATTCTGTACCCGTCATTCAGATACATCGAATTCTTGTTGTAGAATTCGTCTGGGAGGAGGTCGAATGCGTAATGGCTTTCTTGCCACCCTTCATTTTTGACCCATTCCCCAGCGAAAACGAATTTCCCCTCATAGTCGTAGCCTTCAATATCAAGGAGACGGAAGCCGGCCTTTTCCATATTGGCTGCTAGCTCGCCAAACTTGTTCTTGGAAATAGCCCTGTAAAAGCGAACTTCCTTCCCATCGTTTTTCAACCAAAGGCCTGCATGGCGATACTTGCCATTCGCCCCATAGGCTTCGAAATCTATGAGGCGATAGCCGCGGTCGGCCATTTCCCCGTAACGGTTGGAAAAATCTAGGCTTTCCATCCCAAGGTAGAATTCAGTGTCGATCCCGCCTTCGGTGAGTCTCCAGATTCCGGAAAAGTGAAGAGTCGCCCCGTTGCGATCGACCTCGAATTCTACGAGCGAGTAGCCTGCCTCGAGGTGCTTGTTATGGGTGTCAACAAATTCAGCGACCGGTAGCGACATAGCGATCTGCCAGCCGTCCCCTTCCTTAAGCTTGTTCCATATGGTCGAAACCGTAGTGGAACGTCCGCTTCGATAGCTCTCGATATCAACGATGCGGTAACCTTGGTCGTTCAGCTCCTTGAATGCCTTGGCAAAATTTGCTCTGTCCAATCCGGACTTAAACTGGAACTCCACTGGCTTGTCGGTGTAGTCAGCAGCTTGGACAACTGCCCATGCCGAAACCCACGCAAAAGCGATGGCAAGGTATCGGAAGGTGCGTCTTTCGAAAAATCGAGTGGGTCGGGCCTGCAGTGTCATATTGGAATCCTCTAAGTTCAAACATTAGGATCGGCCCCAAAAAACTCATCTGAAGACGAGATAGCCCCTAAATTACAGTAGGCATCTCAACACGTTGCCCCTGAGCAACTCGCCCAAGAGTCAGTTATCAGGTTGTTAGACCGGATTTCGAACTCGATGCCATCCCATTACGTCAGCGTAGGGAACAGACCCTCCGAATATGTCCAAAGCGCTCCCGATGGTCAGATCAACTTTCCCACCCCCAAAGTCTTCAACCAGATCAAGGTCGCTTAACGAACGGGCTCCTCCTGCGTAAGTCATTGGTATACTGCAATTAGCGCCCAGCATTCGAACTAGATCGGTCTCGATACCACTCATGAGTCCTTCAACATCGACCCCATGCACGAGGAACTCGCTGCAATAACTAGCCAGTAAGTCTAACGTCTCCGCATCTACCTTTGTTTCCGTGAAATTCTGCCAACGGTCTGTGACCACCCAGTAGGAACCATTTCTGGACCGGCAACTTAGATCCAATACGAGTCGATCCCACCCCGTTTCAGATTTTAGCTTATCGAGGCGATCAAAGTCCACGCGACCCTCTCGAAATACGTAAGAGGTAACAATCACATGCGATGCCCCAGCCTCCAGATACTCGGCAGCGTTTTCAGCAGTCACCCCTCCTCCATACTGCAAACCACCGGGATAAGCGGATAACGCGGATAAGGCGGCCTCCTTGTTACCTGGGCCCAAGGCGATGACGTGTCCCCCGGTCAAATTGTCTCGTTCATACATCCGGGCGAAGTCAGCGGGAGCCATCTCGGATTCGAAATTGGTTTCCACCTTCGCGTCAGCGTCGTCAGCCAATGTGCCGCCAACTATCTGGACAACTTTTCCGTTTCGCAAATCGATGCAGGGACGAAATTTCATAATGAACTAAATCTATATTGCCGGCCGGTATTTTGGGAAAGCCTGAGTCGCCTCGATACCCAACCGATCCAATTCCCCTTCCACCTGAACCCGATAGCGGTCGAGATCCTCGTCGTCCGATGAGCGCGGCACCTCGACGAGATCTCCCACTGTGATCAAAACTCTGGCAAATGGCTTGGGAAAGATCATCCGATCCCAGGAGCGAATTCGCCAGTAGTCGCTTGCCCAGCAGGAAACAGGCAGGATCGGCTTGCCAGTCATTTTGGAGAGAGCAGCCACACCTACTTTTGCTTTGTAGACGGGCCCTTTGGATCCATCCGGCAAAATAATGATGGAGTGTTTGTCGCGTTTGATGGCACGTAGGAGCCCACGCAAGCCGTTGGCTCCTCTGCGAGAAGAGGAGCCTCTCACCACTTTTGCCCCAGCGTATTTTCCAATCGTAGCGCCAATCTCGCCGTCTTTTGAATCGCTGGACATCATGGCTAACTTGAAGCCCTCGCTGAACAGGTAACGGTAGATGTAGGTAGCGAAGTAGAACATCCGATTGTGCCAGCAGGCAATTACCATGGAGTCGTCTCTTTCGGTCAGTCCGAGGAATTCATCCCTTCGTCCCACGACCCTCAAACGATAGGTGTAGCTGAACACCTTGATCACCGCTAGTATAAGAAAGGCGATGATACGCGTCTTGCGGGGCGCTGATTTGATTGATTCGTCTACGGGCATGGCGAGGCTGCTACACTTGCAGTCGCTCGGCCCGCACCGTCAAGGAAAGATGATGCCCCGCAGTGATTTAGCGGATCTTGCTTCGCTCTTCCAAGCGATTCGATGCGATGAGCCCTCGCACTTTTCTCACGTAGGTCCAACGCTCTTGCGAGTAGTTCGAGAGGCCCCCGGCGAGATCCTTTCCTGTAACCTCCATCCCATTCTCTCGGTGCGCAGCTCGGATATCTCGCAACGCCTCGTAATGATGACTCGTGTTCAGGTTGCGAATGTAAGCCAAAAAAGAGTCTCTGGGCGTATCGTAGGCTGCCACTTCGTAGGTTTCCCCAGCAGGCCGCCGGCGAGGTACAATTCCGCAACCGGGCTCGTAACACCAAATGCCAAAGAGATTGTTCCCCTGTCTCGCAAACCTCGAAGTACCCCAGCCACTCTCAATCGCTGCTTGAGCAAGCACCATTGAAGCAGGAATCACATCCACTCGGTTGAGTAGTTCGGCGATGTCCTCGAGCCCAGCGGTCTCCACCATCTCAAGCCCGTAAGATTCGCGGAGCACGTTAAACAAGACGAGACGCTTTCCGCTTAGCTCCCCATTCTCTTCGAAGTAGTCTCTGAATGACTCAACCTGCGAACGTTCCTCCAAAATCTCTCGATTCGCTTCCACGACAAAAGGTTCTAGAAAGTTGAAAAACGCTTTCTTTCTTTCCGGAGTCGAAGCGATGCTAGCAAAGTTCGGCAGATGCACGATTTCCTCGTGCCGATATTGCTCTTTCTCTTCGATGATCGTCTCAACGACACTAAGAACGGAATAGATCGAAATTACGATCAAGCTGAGGGCGGAAGCCAGGAACATCCATGTCTGGTAATCGCTGGGAGGAGAAAAACTCACCCCTTTCAGTAGCGACATGTTTGGTTTTCGTTTCGGGCTCATAGCAACTATGACGTTTCGCGACCGACTTTGGACGACTACGAGAAGTCTCGAATAAGACTCCCACTTGCGAGCTTAGTGCAAAAAAAGTTGTAAAAAACAGAAATTAACCAAGCCAAGCTAGGCTTGCCCGCTCCTGTGGGAAATTCGTTCGCTTTGCTGAAAAGAGCGGAACCTAGCTCCGATACGCCACTCGACGCACTTGTACTAAAAGTATTAGCGGAAGCGCGAGAAAGGTAAAGCAATTCGAATACCGGTAGGTTCTTCATAAGTTCCGCATAGAGCATGATGACCTCACAGAAGTCAAAAACGGAGCGTTCTGAACGTGGCCTCAGGGGAAACCGGACCTCCCTAAGTAGTAGCGCCTAAAACCTGAACCGCAACTAATTCAAAAATATGGTAACTATTAGAGCACAAAGATTGTAAGTGACAGTCTATGAGGATTCCTTTTTTTCCCACTCAGCGAATATACTGAATCGAAGTAGGTTCCGGTTCGTACAGGAAAGATATTCCAGAGAAATGATCAGCAAACTAGGTAGGCAGAGTATCAAAATCGTAAGCGAAGCGGGTGAGCTGGCGGCGTTTTCCGCACGGGCGCTTACTTCGTTGCCTTCACAGCGTCATATTTTTGAAAAGCTGAGCCGGGCGATTTTCGAAATAGGTGTTCGCTGCGTGCCCATTACCTTGATCGTTGGATTATTCACTGGGTTGGTACTTGGGTTGCAGCTCTACTACGTGCTTACCAAGTTCGGTTCTGAAAGTCTGTTGGGACAAGCAGTCGCTCTATCGATAATCCTTGAGATAGGCCCCGTATTCACCGCCATAATGATCGTAGGACAAGCAGGCAGTGCCCTCTCCGCCGAGATTGGGATCCAAAGAAATGCCGAACAGATAGACGCTCTCCACACGATGCAGATTAATCCAATCGGATTTCTCGTCTCGCCTCGCTTGTGGGCCGCCGTAATCGCCTTTCCAATTCTCACGACCTTCTTTGATCTTGTGGGCATTTGGGGTGGATATTTGACCGGAGTGGAATTGCTCGGAGTGGACTCGGGAGCGTACTGGAATCGCATATTCGAAGCCGTCAGCACCCAGAATATCGTAAACGGCTTGATCAAAGCACTCATATTTGGAGCGGTCACCACCATGATCTGCTCGTTCCAGGGCTACTACACTCACTTGAAATCCGACATTCCGGGAGCCAGAGGCGTTTCCCAAACAACCACCCGAGCAGTCGTCTTCTCGAGTATCGCGATTCTGATGTTCGACTACATCATAACCTCTTTTCAAATGGGACAATGAGCGACGGTCGATTCTTGAAGCTTCGCGGCCTAAGCAAGGCCTTTGGCCCTCAGGTTATTCTTAACGATATCGACTTGGATATCCCCTTGGGCGAACACACCACAGTGATCGGCAAAAGCGGCACCGGAAAATCGGTCCTGCTCAAATGTATCTCCGGACTTTTGGCTGCCGATTCTGGCACAATATCCTCGGGGGATTCGAAAGGAGCTCCGGCCTGCAGTTACATGTTTCAACAAAACGCCCTGTTCGATTCGATGACAGTGGAAGAGAACATTGCCTTGCCCTTGCGTGAAAAAGGCAAAGCAGGCACTGCCGAAATAAAAGAGCGAGTCGGCAAATTACTTGACCAAATCGATCTGCTCGCTGCAGCGAAGAAATATCCAGCCGAGATTTCTGGAGGTATGAAAAAGCGTGTCGCTCTGGCGCGAGCGTTGATCACTAGCCCTGAGATAATCCTTTTCGACGAACCCACCACGGGACTGGACCCTCAACGCAAATACAACGTGTTTGAGATGATTCGCGACTACCGGAAGCACTTCGGCTTCACAGTTCTCATGGTCAGCCACGATGTGCCCGAAGTCTTCGAGATCTCCGACAATGTAGCATGGCTCGACCAAGGCCTCATAAAATATTGGGGCAAACCTGAGCAACTGATGGCGAATCCGCCCGAAGACCTGAAACCATTTCTTAACCCTGCCTTATCCCCAGCCTAGGGCCTTCTAACCTATTCAAATGAACAGCAAGAAAATCGATTTTTCAGTCGGACTTTTCGTGATAATTGGCCTCTGTGCCATCGTCTATATGGCAGTCCAGATCGGTAGCAGCCGGTTGGTCGGAAAAGACTCCCAGACCGTTACCGCCATATTTTCCAATATAGGAGGCCTAAGTTCCGGCAGCAATATCACGATCGCAGGCGTTAAGATAGGTACTGTGGGACCTATTACGCTTAACTCCGAAACCCTCAAAGCCGAAGTTGAGCTCCGCATAAACGGAGACATTGAGCTATTCGACGATGCGACCGCAGCCATCAAGACCAACGGCCTTATCGGCGACAAATACATCTCCATCTACCCGGGCACTCCTGGCATAGGCTTTCCCCTGGAAGCCGGTGACAAGATTGTGGATACCGAACCGGCCTTAGACATTGAAAATCTTATCAGCAAATTCGCCTTTGGCTCCGTAACGGAAGAATAGGCGGAACCCTCAGCTACTTTACTTTCGTCTGACCAAACCAATCAAACTACCTTCTAGATGAAATCGATCAAACCACTCGCCTTTTTGGCTCTGCTCTGGACAGCGCTAGCCTCTCAATCAGTCGGAAAGGCTGAAGAGACTCCGCAGGTTCTGCTGGAAAACACCATTAACGACGTAATAAATATCCTGCATCAGGGCCCCGAAGTTTCCGTTGAGGACAAGGGCGAGCAGATATTGTCCACACTGCAGAAACAGTTCTCCTTCGACATCATTATTAGGAGAACCCTCGGAAGAAACTGGACCGCTCTCAACGAAGGCCAGCAAGACCAGATAACAACCCTAATCACCGACCTGTTGATTAAGGCCTACACGAACGAATTGACCGGAGCAAAAAAGCCCGAGGTGAACGTCGTAAAAACAGAGGAGCTCGGATCCAACAAGATCGAGATTTTCACCACGGTAAGCTATAAAAACAATCTAGTTTCGGTCAGCTACAGGCTGGCAAATATCAGCGGTCGCGGTTGGCAGGTCTATGATATCCTCATCGAAGGTACGAGCTTAGTGGCAAACTACCGGAGACAGTTCGACGAGCACTTCCAGACCAAGACCGCCAAAGACCTTCTCGACCTGCTGAAAGAGAAGATAGCGGCTTACGACAAGTAGAAGGCGATGAAAAGCAATTCAGCCCTTTGTACGCTAGCCCTACTCTTCACAACAGGACTAGCCCACCTAAGCATTGCTCAAGATGACGAGGGTCTGCAGCTGGACGACTTGTTCGAGGAGGATTTCGAAATGGAGGAAGCCCCCTCTATTCACGATCCTTTCGAAAAGGTAAATCGGGCGATATTCGATTTCAACGACGAGGTCTACGCCACTTTCGGTCGGCCTTTTGCAAACGCATATGCCCGAGTAATGCCCGACCCGGTCGAGCGCAGCATCACGAACGTATTTACAAACCTGAAGTTCCCCTCTCGCTTCGTCGGAAACGTTCTCCAAGGACGCTTCGGAGAAGCCAGTAAAGAGACCGGGCAATTCGTGGTAAACACAACCGTTGGAATCGGTGGCATTTTCCGGGTCTCCGACAAAATCCCGAGTTTGCAAACGAACAAAGAAGACTTCGGACAAGCTTTGGGTAGCTGGGGCGTTAAGCACGGATTCTATATCGTGCTTCCAATACTGGGCCCTAGCAGCCTTCGCGATTTCGCTTCTGATTTTGTCGACGATGCGATCGAGCCTATCCCGTCGCCCAATACTGTCATTGACGATTCGACGGACCGGATGGTGATTCGCACCGTAGAGGTCGTGAACCAGTTTCCCAGTCTGATGAATCTTTACGATTCAATGAAGCGGTCGGCCATCGATCCCTACGCTTCCGTTAGAGATGCGTACGCCCAGAGAAGAGCGATCCAGATCTCTGAATAAAATCTAAAAAAAATGGGACGGCCCACATGAGCCGTCCCATAGGAATATCAGTAACTAGCGGAGCCAAACCTGGCGGGAACGAGGGTTCCCAGAGCATTCGAAGTCCAACCCTTCTTCATCGAGGAACTCATCCAATTCCGGGATCGTGAACTCGTAGCCGTCTTCTTTGGCGATCGATACGAACTTCTCCTTCGTTTCGATCGTGTTGTACTTGGCCCGGATCTTCTTATCCGATCCTCCAGCCAACAATAGTTTCTCTACATTCTCTTTCGACATTACGTAACTAGTTTGATGCTAAACCACCCCTTGCGACCTGCTTGGTGGCAGCTCCGCCTTAGCAGTCGACACACCACGAGGCTCGTTTGCACAAAAGAGAGCAGTACTAATTAATCCACATAATGGATACGATTAGTACCGGAAAAGTGGAGGCTGGAATCGCGGTCCTACTCCTTTTGGGCGCAGAGCCTTATTGGTTCTAGTTCCCGCTTTTGGGATCGGGTGGCAACAATTTGAGCAGATTCTGCTCACGAATGTACCACTCGCGCAATGAACGTGAGAGCAGCTTGTCGCTAAAGTCCTTGAATAGTCCAATATTCAATGAGTCCTCGACCGCCTTTTTGAGCGCTTGATGAAGCTCCTGCTTGGCCTCCTTTGACCACGATTCGAACGAACCGGTCTTGTCGTTGAGGGCTTTCGCAGCCGCAAGGCGGATCTCATAATCGTATTTGAAATCAGGCACCTCCACGAACGCCTTGTCGACCTTCCCTTTTATCCGGTCGTCTTTCGACCGCTCCAGAATCACCTTCTTGGCTAGGTCTATTATCAAAGTCTCGAGGCGAGCGACGGAATCTTCGTCAGATAGGTTTCCTGTGGCTGCGAGGCCCAGATCGCGAGGCGCTTTTTCGTAGTTACTGAGTACATGGAGAAGGACCTCAGACTCCAATTTGTCAAAAAGCGTTTTGCTCCTACTTAGAATGATCTCCTTTTCCTCATCCGACCATTGGTAGCTTTCGCCATCCAATCCAATAAAAGAGCTGTATGCCTCCGTCTCGAGCAGCTCCTTTAGTTTCTTGTGTAGCTTCTCGGCATCGATTCGTTCGGCTACGTCTACCCCCTCAAGCTTCTCTTTAACTTTAGCTCCAAACTCCACGGGGAGGTAGCTGAACAAGACCTGGTCCACTCCGCCCAACTTCTCCAATTGATCTTCAAGATACTTCCAATGAGCTTCCAAACGCTCCTCTTCGTTGATGTCACCGATCACATCGAATTCATTTTCAACTTCGATCGAACGCGTTTCCTTGCTGAACCACTTCAGCAGTTGGGAGGTTGGTCCAGAGATCAAAGATGCATATCGTCCAACGCTCAATTCAACCGATTCTAGCTTCATCCGATCGCGAGGATCTTCCGGAGCTTTCGCGGATATAAAACGCTCGATGATCGAGTTAGGCAGATTGTCTATGCTCTGGGAAATATCACGGTAAGAAGCCTCGACCGGACCTGTTCCGTAATCGAAACGCAATACGTCTGCGTAGCCTGCCGTTTCTTCCTCCGAACCAAAGAGCATCTCCTCTTCGACTACGGATTTGTCTTCGAAATAACCCCACCGGATTGCCGCTGCGTCATGTGGCAGTGCTTCTTGAGCGTTTTTGATGAACCAGCCTTCGAATACAGCGGCGTCGAAAATCGAATACTCCATGACGCTGGTACTCACCGTCTTTTTTTCGTACTCGCTCAAGTCTTCACCGGCGAGATAGTCCTTCATAAATTGGTCCAGCTCCTGCGGAGTCATATCGGCGGATAGACTGCCCGCGAAATTGTGGCGCAAACCAAGGATGTGGCCAACCTCGTGAGCGGTAACTTCACGGACGTAGTCTTGGGCAATCTTGATGATGGCCTCTTCCGAAAGTTCCGGATCAGCCAGGAGCTTTTCTAATCCTTCAGACATCTCAGCCGCTATCGCGACCGGATCGAGACTGCAGAGTGTGTGGGCGAAGAAAAGGTGGTCTTCCCCATCTGTCTCCTCCTTCGGCTTTTCTTCGGCCTCGTCTACGATCGCACGCAAGCTCCGTAACATGCGACGAGCTCGGACCTTGCCTAAAAAGTCGAAGGCACTCGTCAAGTATGCTTGGCCGTGCATCGTCTGGCCCGTGAGTGGATCCACCAAAGCATCTGCGTAAGCGAAACCGGCGCGATCCCAAGGCACCCATTGGATTATATTCATGGACGGATCCGGAGCGGAAACTCCCTCGGGAGCCTTTTTGGCCTCCACCAAGGTTTTTCCGAAAGCTTTGTTCCAGTAAAGGATACCATCTACCACCGCCTCCTCTAGCTCCTCTGGAGTGTTTTCGCTGTAGTAGAATACGATTGGGTCTTCGATTTCGAAACGACTCAAGCTCTGAGTCACGCGGCCCGAGTCCAGTTCCAAGGTCTTGGCCCCCGTAAAAAAGCGGGCATATTTGGATTCGTCTGGATGCATCTCACGTGGGACGAAATCCCCGGGAGTGTAAGGAGAGAGGAAGTACTTAACTTCGAAACGCGACTCCAAGTCAGCATCGCTCTCTCTGCTACGAGCCCTGACCGATTGGCGAATACTAAGAATAGAACCTTTTTTGAGAACCTCAAAAACACGAGACTGAGATAGCTCAGCGGAACGGTCAAAAATCCTCGGGTCGAATCCCTCCACGCCGATCGAATACCAACCGCCAAGAGCGAGACTCTTCATGCCTGCATTGAAGTCTATTACGACGTCGCCTCCATCCTTTTCGACGATCGGAAACGTAGTCAGCAAGCGCCTCGCCGGCAACTCATCGGTCACCACCTGCCCCGTAGTGGTCTCGTAGAGATCCACCCCGTCTTCGAACAATTCAAACAGAACCACTCGACCATTCATACCGCTGCTGGTTGGAGCTCCCGATTGTGGTATCAAGGAGGTTGAAAGCAGATATTCCTTACCGAAGGCAGCCTCCGGAATAGCGATTCTTGATTTGCCCGAAACCTCTAGCGGTGGACCCGACTTCTGCTTCGCTGATTGTGCCGAGCAGGCCAATACGAATGTAGCTACCAATGTAAGGAGGGTCACTCTTAGCAAATTCATCGGGCCATCCTTACAAGGCGGACAAATTAATCACGCCCAAAATTTTACAAAGGCTGGCTTCAAAAACTTTCTTTACGTTTAGGACAAAAGTTCTCGGCCAAGCGACAGGCTCAGATGGAGCTTTGTGCCATAGTGAGCGCCACTACCCAAGGCGCCCCATGAGTAACTTCCACGATAGAGCTAGGGCATTAGCAGGAAGTTTGGTGATTAGATTCAAAACTGTTCGGGAATTTTGCGTTCTACGCACGATTTCTCTACTCCCTCAGGGAAAAGCTGCCGATCAAGGGAGGGACAACATTCCATTGTAATCACTAATTCCCATTCCAAGTAATCCAAAGAAAACAACTACCATGAAGATCAAGTCAGCTATCCACGCATTCTTGCTAGCCGCACTCGCATTCACCATGCTTCCTGCCGTAAACGCAGAGGACTGGGACGAGCAACCATCCGTGAAGAAGAGCGTCGCTCCAGAAAATCCTCAGAAAATCACCGGGATGGTTATGGCGACCCTCAACATCGACGAGAAGGGATTCGTGACAGGAGCTGAAATCAGCAAGTCCACCGACAACGCTCTCGATTCCCAAGTGCTAGACGCAGTTAAGCAATGGCGCTTCAATCCAGCTAAAAAGGGTGGCTCTGCGATCGCTTGCAAGATCAACGTACCTTTCAAGTTCAAAGGATAAACTCCCGAAAACCCAATTTCGAAAGGCGTTTCCCGATTTCGGGAAACGCCTTTTCCGTATCCAAATTCAGGTACATTCCTGGATTAAGAGTCTTCTACCTGGCGAGTTTTCTTGCGTAGCCCGATATACATGACGGCAACGATCAGGATAGATATGAATACGAGGGTCACTCCCGTGACCGCTGTCCCCGTAGCTCCTAAATAGGATATAAGATAGAATCCAAGAAAGGGAGCCAAAACTCCACGCACACCCGTAGTGAAAGAGTGTATACTCATGTAGGCGGGCGTTCGTTCAGGTGTTGCGAACTTAGTCACCCATAGACTCCACGAGATGTTCGCCCCTGCCATGGCGGTGCCGAGAACCGCAGAAGCGGAAAAGATAACCCAAAGGTCTTTGGTAGTTAGAAATAGACCGATCGAAATCATAATCAAAACGTTTAATACCGCACGTAGAATCATGAAGTCGATATGATCAAAAAGATACCCCCACATCCGAGAGCTTATAAACCTGAAAAAGGCTGGCACTCCTATCGTCGCCATCATGACGACCAACTTGCTCGCTTCGATTCCATACTCGGGTTGCAGCAGATACTCCACTCGTAGAGGCAAGACCATCAGGTTACCAAATCCCAAAAACATCCAACTCAACAACATTAGCCCGAACTTCTTGTCTTCCACGACATATCCGAAGTTCCTGAGCGGGTTTTCTGCTACGCCACGCCTTAATGGCGTAGTTGGAATTTGGGACAGAGCAACGCCGGTCATAAAGTACCCAAACGACAGAGCGATCAGAACCCAACGGTACATGGAGATATCGCGGTCCAGTAGCCATCCACCGCTCACACTGGTCACGAAAGCCGCAAAGATACTCACCATCAGACTGATGGAGAGATAGGAACCTCGTTTGTCAGACGGATAGTTGCTCGTCCAAATCTGGACCAAAAGGGGCATGGTTTGAGCCGAAACCGCAAAGGCAAGGCATACGGGGACCAGAAAGCCCCAAAGACTGTCCGCGAAGCTTCCCGCTAACATTAACGCTCCGGAAACTACAGCGAGGACCGAAGCAATAGAGCCAGCTCGCCATCCCGACTTAACGAAAAAGCTCAAACTTATGGGATTGAACAAAAGACCAAAAGGGGTGGCCGCTGCAACGAGCCCCTTTACCCAATCTTGGGCCTGAAAGAAGCCTATCGCGATTACCAAGGCGAAACCGCCCCACCCCGTTTCAACGACTCCATACATGCCGCCCCGCAGGCAATCCCAGCGGAAGGTCTTCTTAATAAGTGCAGCATCAGGCCCCATGAATGAAGACCCTACGCTTAGATCGACCACAAAGAAGCCAAATTATCAGTTTTTTGACTCGGTCATCCTCCTTCGCAGTCGATGAACAAGAGGTCAAAGACCCGACTCTTCCTAATCCAGCAATCAACGCCTCCTCTCCGACTAGTCTCTCAACGAACGCCTCAATTTTGCCCACCACATGAACCCAACTCCCCGAAAAGCCATATCGTTGGTTGGCGTATTTTTAGCCACAGCCATTTTCGTTTCCCAATGGGGACACTTTGAATCCACTTTGGATCGAGACGAAACGCTTCGAGTGTATCCAATTCAGAGCGAAAAAGGAAAAGCAAACGAGGCAAGCAGCCTGCCTGATCTAAATCAGTTTTCGGACAAGGAGTTAAGGACATGGGCCTTAGAGCGCCGCAGGCACATGAAAGAGCTAATTTCTTACTCGCCTGAAGAAGCCTTGCGAGAAGCTCTCTCTTACGGTGAATTTGAAAGTTTACCTGACCTGGTGAAAGGCATGGTCGAACGCCCCTTTAGCGACATAGTCGACTACCAAGTTCGGGCCATTTGCGATCATAAATCTCACCAAGGTAAAGTAGAGCGGTTCATCGTCGATTCCTCCGGTCGCCGTATCCAAGTTGTCCTCACGCAAAATAACCGCCTTCCTGTGAGCAAAGAAGGAATTCCTCTCCAAGGCATCGAGCTCGACGGTATCGCGGTGATCCGAAAAGACGTTTTCCAGGTGGTAGAGGATGCCGATCTGATCTGGGCCAAGTCTAAGCTAACTCAAGCCACAATCGCCACCAACAAAGATCCAAACGATCGCTCGATCTACGCAATCTCAGGCGGTTCCCTTTTCGAGTTTTCCGACTACGAGCAACTCCAATCATTGGAATCTAAACTGTCCAGCGAGGATACGAGGCCCGGTTTAACAACAGGTAGCTCAGCCTATCAAGCCCGACTAAAATCGGTTGGCTACCCGATTGAGATGGAATCCTCGATCGCCACCCAAAGCGTTTCAACCGATGAGACAAGGGACTATCTAATCATCCGCGTCGAATTCTCCAACATCGAAGGGACACCTTTTGAGAAAGATTCCCTGCAGAACCTTTTGGACACACACGTCTCTCCTACTCTGGCCTATTACTCCTACAATAAATCCACAGTTTCAGGCACCGTTACTGACAAAGTCTACCAACTCTCAAACAGCGCCAATTACTCCGATTCCGACGACCTTTACGATGACGCGGTTGCCGCTTACATCGCTGACGGTAATCCGAATCCAAATACGATTTACGACCATGTGGCCATTAGCTTTCCAGACATAGGCTTTTCATGGGCTGGACTCGCGAGTGTAGGTGGCAGGGAGCAATGGCTTCAAGGATCTGTCGATGCGGAAACGATAGTACACGAACTGGGACACAACTATGGCCTGTCGCACGCTCTCTATTGGGACTTCGGAAACTCTAGCGACCCAGTGTCCCCCTCTGGCTCAAGCATCGACTATGGAGATATCTTCGACATTATGGGTAGCGGTGGGCTGGAAAGCGGACATTTCAATATGGCCGCCAAGGAGTATCTAGACTGGATAGATAGCTCATCCTGGTCTGATCTAAGCTCAGAGTCGGACAACGGAACCTATAGAATATACGCCTTCGACAACGTATCAGCATCTGGACTACAGGCTCTCAGAATCAAAAAATCCGAAGCTGGCGGATACTACTGGCTAGGTTTGCGGCAAGAATATCCAGGCATCGCCAATCTTAACCGCGGAGCCTACCTGACCTGGCAGCAGCCCGGTACCTACAACAACCAGACCAACCTCGTCGACACCACCCCGCTGTCCGCCTCTGGCAAGACAGACGCTGGCCTAACGATAGGAAAAACTTACTCGGACGAGCTGGCGGGAGTTCATATCACTCCATTGGAATACGGCACCGACTCATACGGGGCCTACATCGACGTATCCGTCAACTTCGGAGACTTCCCCTCCAACCAATCTCCGAGCGGAACTCTAACGGCCACGAACTCCGGAACCGCACGATCACCGATCCCCTTTTCGTTTAATGGGTCCGATCCCGATGGAGACGATCTGAGCTATCATTGGGATTTTGGCGATGGAACGGTCGAGTTAAGCGAAGCGTCGATAGATCACTCCTTCCCTGTTGGCGGAAGTTACACCCTTACATTAACGGTATCCGACCAAAAAGGCGGAACCTTCACGCAACAAGCGACCATCGAAGTATCCGATCCCACAACGGAAACTACGACGCGTACCTCAGGTACCTCCGCCCGACTGACTAGCCTCGCCACCGATGGGAGTTTTGTGGTCGCAGCTGGAGATGATGGAGTATTTTTGCGTTCCGCAGACGGAGTCACTTGGACCGATCAAGGTAGTCTAAACAGCAATCTGAAAATCCATGAAATGATCTGGACTGGTAGCGAATACCTCGCGGTGGGTATGGACTACAACTGGGGCATCGAAGGATGGGTCGGCTCCGTTCAAACTTCTCAAACTGGGGAGTTTTGGACCGAAGAGCTGCAAACCGACGAAGAGATTCCCAACTGGGGTATCCTTAGCGTGGCCTACAACCCTGCTACTGAAACGGCTATCGCCATCCAATCCGATGGTAAACTGCGTGTAAGAGACCCTCAAGGATCATGGACAATCCAAGATATAGGTTTGGATCCTCTCGCTTTCGCCTCAGGAGGACCCGATGGCGCTAGCATCATTTGGGATGGCACTCAGTACGTATTGGGTGGATACGATTTCTCACAAACCGACCTAAGCGAACGTTTGGTAATCATGACCAGCGTCGATGGGACAACTTGGACAAAAATTGATCCAAGCGATAGCGGTTTGCTCGGCTGGTATGGGCTAGATGTCCTCTCGCTACTAAACGGACAGCTCGTTGGATCCGGCTTTGCGGCAGGCATAGTTTTTTCTGAAGACTCAGGGCAAAGCTGGTCGAACAACTCGCCGAATTCAGATTTTGAGGCGAGTGCCTTTGCCTACGGCAATGGAGTATATTCCGCCCACTTCCGCCCCGACGAACAAGACAGCAGATCAGCCAGAGATTTTCTTTCGTCGGACGGCCAAACTTGGCAGCCAGCTGGGGAATCGGAAAACGAATACAACGACCGGATATTTTTCTCCAATACATTTATCTCAATCGGAGACAATGGCCTCATTGTCCAGTCCGCCCCTTTCTCCACGGCGACAGAATCCGAATACGAATCGTGGATATCTGGATACTTTTCCAGCAGCACACAGCAAGGTGCTGACAACAATCCAGATGGAGATTGGGCAACCAACTTTATGGAATATGCCCTGGGCAGCGATCCGAGCAATCCGAACTCCGTGCCGCAGCTTCCTAGCATTGGAAGAGATGCTGGTGATCAAATCATCGCATCCATTCCACGTTTTGCCCTATCAGACGTCATCGTAACCCTCGAGCTATCGAATGACCTGGAGAATTGGACAGAAGTCTCAACTACGAAATCCGTCGACAGCGAATCGCTTTTGGAGCTTACAACAACTCAAAGCTATCCAGAATCCGATAAGGCATTTTTCCGCATTGCCTTTCGTTTGTAGTGGTAGCTCACCTACCGAAAGACAAAAGCGTAGATAAGCATACAAAGTAAGATGAGGCTCACGATTGCTCCCCATACCTTCGAGGATGATTGGTCAGTCGACGATTCCTCATCATAGGTAGGTAAGTCTAGGCCGCCGTAAATCGCATCTTCATTCCAACCAGTCTCCTCGCAGCTCCCACAGCTTTCACAGGCGGCAGCCCCCTGCTCGACGTACTCACCACAGTTTGGGCAGTAGCCTGGTGGCTTGAAACTCATTCAAGCAGAGGGGAGGATAGAAAATTCAGTGCCGGCCACAAATACTCGATCTCCAGCGACAAGCTTACGCCGTATCCGTAATTCCACTTCGCCATTTACCAGCACATGGCCATTGCTAATAGCGACCTTGGCCTCTCCACCACTCATCACTACATTCTCAAACTTCAACAATTTGTTGAGCTCCACGAATTCAGCTCTCAATCGCACTTCACGCTTTTCCGATATTGGCTCCTCAGTCATCGATAAGAAATTAGTTTCCGTTTTTAAACCGGCAATAATAGATTTTGGAGGAGGCGAGAAAATCGCTACCAAGCCTCACGCTTTTTTGGCCACGTACACGGCTCCGCAAGAATCCGTTTTCGTCACTGGATTTGGAAAAACGACTTTGTGAGCCTCCGCATGCGGGAAAACTGATTTCAAGTGAGCCGTGAATTCGGCTTCCGGTTCGCCATCTGCCCAGAGAGCGAAAACGCCGTGAGGCTTCAGATGTTCGGCAAGTTCCAGCAAGCCCTCCTGGGTGTAGAAACGAGTGTTAGTCTGATGCAAAACGTTTGTGGGGGTGTGGTCGATATCCAGAAGGATCGCGTCGTGCAGCTTATCTGGCTCACGAGGGTCGAAACTCTTGCTGGTATCCCTCGAAAGAGCGAAGAAGTCTCCGTGGGCCAAACGGCAGCGTTCGTCCAAGTTCAATGACTCCCCCATCGGAACGAGACCCTTCTTGTGCCATTCGATAACCGGAGCCAAATAATCCACCACCACCAAGGACTTCACTCTCGGATCTTCCAAAGCAGATACCGCCGTGTACCCAAGGCCTAATCCGCCGACCACCACATCCAATTCCTCCCCGTCCGCTTCAGCCAGACCGAGTTTCGATAGCTGCCATTCCGCTTCGTGATAAAGGCTAGACATCAGAAAGTAGTCGCCGAGCTTCACCTCGAAGATGTCCACCTCGCCCAACTGGGGCAGCCGCCTTCTTCGCAGCATCAAGTCACCGAGTTCGGTCGGCTGAAAGTCCAGTTCTTCGTAGTCGAATCCCATAATTCGAAAATGGCGGTCCGGCAGGAATGACGACAATTAAAATCGGCCCAAAGCGCTGAGACACGCAGATTTCCAAACATTTACCTTGCTCTTTCCTACTTTCCTGTCACGGGTCCGCAGCTTCACATCGTGAGCTGGGGCTACTTGTTGGGACAATTGAAGGCTGCCGGCTTATAATTCGAACCGTATCGAGCGAAAGATTCGCAATACGGTCCAATAGCCAAAATGCAGACCATGTCTGAACAAGATAACGAACAGAATAATTCTGTCCGCTTCGCGGACCTATCTCTAAGCCAACCGGTACAAGACGCCCTCGTCGAAATCGGTTACGAAACGCCCTCGCCTATCCAGGCCAAAGCCATCCCGGTCGTCCTCTCTGGACGCGACCTCATAGGACAGGCCCAGACCGGTACTGGTAAAACTGCTGCGTTCGCGCTCCCACTGCTCTCCATGTTGGACCCGAAGGATGAGGGGCCCAAAGCCATCATCTTGGCTCCTACTCGTGAACTGGCGCTTCAAGTTGCCGAATCGATCTCCAACTATGGTCGCATGGTCAAAAGATTGCACGTGACCGCAATCTACGGCGGAACCGACTTCACTCGCCAATTCCGCGAGCTCGACCGCAAACCTGCCATTGTGGTGGGGACGCCGGGCCGCATCATGGACCACATTCGTCGTGGTAGCCTAGACCTCTCCCGCATTTCTCACGTGGTCCTGGACGAAGCCGACGAAATGCTTCGCATGGGCTTTATCGAAGATGTGGAGTGGATTCTCGAGCATACGCCCGCAGAACGCCAAACCGCCCTCTTCTCGGCAACCATGCCTCCGCGCATCGCCGCAATCGCCAAAAAGCAGCTCAAGGACCCAGTCACCGTAGCGATCAAGGCAAGCACCGCCACAGTTTCGACAGTCCGCCAGCGCTTCATCAAGTGCAACGGCATGCGGCACAAGATCGAGGTTCTCGGCGATTTGCTGGAAACGGAAGAGCGTGACGCGGCGATCGTCTTTACCCGCACCAAATCTGCCGCCAGCGAAGTCGCGGAGGAACTGGCTCAGAACGGTCATTCCGTCGAAGCTATCCACGGCGATATCTCCCAAGGCCGCCGCGAAAAGGCAGTCGCTCTGCTTAAAGAGGGAAAAATCGACATTCTGGTCGCTACCGATGTGGCAGCCCGCGGATTGGATGTGGACCGAATTTCCCACGTTTTCAATTTCGACATACCCGACGACGCAGAGCCCTACATTCACCGAATCGGTAGAGCCGGAAGAGCGGGACGTAGCGGAGAGGCCATTCTCCTTCTCACCCGCCGCGACTTCCGTAAACTCCGCAATATCGAAGATGCGACTCGTCAGCAAATGCAGCCGATGCCGCCTCCATCCCGCGCCCTCATAGCCGAGATTCGCCAGGCGAAACTTGAGAAGAAAATCGGGGACATAATCACTGAGGGGAAATTCAATCGCGAGCGCACCGCTATCACAGACGCCATTGCCAATCTGGAAACTGACGCCGAAACTTTGGCCGCCGTGCTCCTAAAGATGTTGCAGGCCGGCAAAAGCCTGCCGTCGGGCATTTCATCCAGCAGCCCCTCATTCCAAGACAACCGGGAGTCACGCTCACCTCGCGAATCCCGTGGATCCAGACAGGACCGCGATTTCGGCCGCGAACGGGACAGAGGTCCACGTCGCGAGCGTCCCGTCCGTGATGGAGATGCCCCTCGAGCACGCCCCGACCGCAAGAGCGATGCCCCCGCGCCGTCTGCCGATGTAGAGCGTTTCCGAGTCGAAGTGGGCCACAACCACCAAGTCAAACCTGGCAACATCGTGGGAGCTATTGCCAACGAAGCCGGTCTGGAGGCTAAATACATTGGCCGAATCGACATCTTCGACGACCACAGCACTGTGGACCTTCCCAAAGGCATGCCGAAGGAAGTTCTCAAGGTTTTGAAGAAGGCCTGGGTATCCGGCCAGCAGCTCCAAATGAGTCGCGTAGTCGAAAAACGACGCAACCACTTCGAGAAGTAATTTTAATTCCAAGCCGCTTTCCCAATGACGAAAGCGGCTTTTTTTTAGTTACCAATCTCTCTGATGAAGGAAGCGAAAACAATCGAAGACGAGCAAAAGCCTGAGTGCGAACGTTGCGGCGCCTCTATCGAAGAGAAAACCGGATCATTGAAGCTGTGCGACGCTTGTTACGTCGAATCGTGCGATAGCTGCTGCAGCGACGACTAGCCAAATCAAATCCCCGTCGATAGAGGCGGCTATTGACTGCTTTCTTCGAAAGATGGCTGGAGATTGATGGCCTGCACTTTGAGCGTCGTCTCCGCTAGGCAGGCTCGAATCTCTTCGCCGATTCGAGCAAACTCTTCCCGGGTCGAGGCCACATTCACGTTGAAGAGCATGTCGTTCTTCACCGTCTGCATGATGATATTGTAGCGATTGTCTTCTGGATTGGAGGAGTTGAATTCTCCATAGATCCAAGTATCTCCGTCGAATTTCGTATAATCGTAGGCGAGCCAGTTTATGTTGGGCGATTGCTCTTTGAGCAGTCCTGGCAATACGGACTTTAGCTTCTCCAGCTTCAATCCCTTGTCTGGATGGTACTCGGAATCATAGGTGATAACCGTTTCCCCCGTTTCGCTAACCGTCGTGATCATGGGAAGCGTTTCAGTGCCTAATAGCTCAGCCGCTTGTTTGGCGTTTACGACCTCAAATCCCTTCGGATACACAAAGTGTGGTTTGGGCAGCTCGAGCATGCTCGGCTGACCCACGCTCTTTCCGAGAGCCAGTAAGAGGGAAAAAATTGATACTGCTAGGATTCTCATCTTTGGGGTTGGGGGAATTGTCGATGTTACCTACTATCCTACCTATGTAATCGGTCAATCGTAACGTCAACTTGACCGTAATGTGGGACTAGCCAAGGCCTGCCAAGTTCCAAAATGGCCAACCCATACTAGGGCCAACCGCAGCAGGAGGCTTAAGAATCGCGCTCTACGTAATCCAAAAGCCATCCGGATACGCCGCCATTGTCAGGCTGATCAAGGTGATCCCGCAATTCTGCAGCCCAATTTCGAGTCTGCCGCAGACGTTCCACATTCTCGATGCAATCGATCAACTCCGACGACAAGCGCTTCTTCGTCGCCGCTCCTTGGATATACTCAGGATAGAGCGGCTTATCTAGAAGCAGGTTGGCGATGCCAATGTATTTCACTTTTACCAAAAACTTCGCCATCACGTAGGTGACCGGGTGAGTTCGGTAAACGACCGCTCCAGGGATATTCGCCAAAGCGCAATTCAGAGACATAGTCCCGGAACTTGTCAGCACCGCTCTCGCCTCAACGTTTTCAGTATTGGGAACAAGTTCAATTCGTTCGGCTACACTGGGGTAGTCCTTTAAGATCTCCACTAACAGGTCCTTGAGGTCATCTGTAGCGTAGATGCAAACCGCCGTCAGCTTCGATTTGCTTTTCAAGCATTCTGCAAACGCCGAAAACAACATCGGGGCTATGCGGGAAATGGCTCCTCTTCGACTTCCAGGCAAAAGCAGGATAGGCCCATCCGGGGCAAAGCTAACCGGCAAATCATAGTCGGAGGACAGGAAAGGATGTCCAACGAAACGCGCTTCCAAACCCGTGTCGTCAAAAACGTCGACCTCGAACGGGAAAATGACAGCCAGAGAGTCCAGAATCTTTGCCATCTCGTATTTGCGCTTAGCCTTCCAAGCCCAAACCTGCGGACTTATGTAGTGGAGCAAACGTGTCGAGCCGCCGCCTTTGCAGGATATCCCCTCCTCTGTCAGCTTTTTGGCAATACGAAGATTCAAACCTGGGTAATCGACAAAGACTACAACCTTGGGTCTGTATTCAGTAATCCAGGAAACGATTTCATCGAACAATCGCTTCAGCTCCTTGTAGTGTTTTAGCACCTCCACGAATCCAATTACTGAATACTCAGTCAGGTCAAAAAGCAGTTGAGCGCCAGCCGCCTCCAAGTGCCTACCTCCCACTGCGCAAACATTCAGCTCTGGGGACTTGTCCTTTGCCGCTGTAATCATGCGGGCGGCATGCTCGTCGCCAGAGTGCTCTCCTGCCACAACCAAGACATCCACGGTTTGCGTGTTTGGGCTAGCGAAGGAGAAATCAGGGTCGTTGGGATGGGACATCAGAATAATTCAGGAAATAGATCCCTGGGATAAAGTAAGCTGGCGATCCGCGAGTGCAGCGTGTTCAGCGTTATGCGTTACGAGAACCAGTGCCGTGCCCAACTCTTCGCAAAGCTCGCGAAGCTGGGACATTACGCGGTTTCCGGTTCCCTCGTCTAAATTTCCAGTTGGCTCATCAGCCAGAACGACATTTGGATTAACAAGCAATGCTCTCGCTATCGCGACACGCTGTCGCTCTCCTCCCGAAAGCGTATTTGGCATTTGGTGACATCTATCGCCAAGGCCCACCTTTTCCAACATTCTCCGAGCTTCATCGATTTCCGACTTGCCGATTCGCCCACCCAGAATTCTGCGGCTCATAAGGACGTTTTGAAGAGAGTCGATTTCCGGCACTAGGTAATAGGATTGGAATACGATTCCGAGGTATCTCCCTCGTTTAACGGCAAGGGCATTACGCCCGAAGGCATCAATTCGCTCACCACCCCACTCTACAAAACCGTTGCCGGGTGACTCGATGCCAGCCAGCACATTTAACAAGGTCGTTTTCCCGCATCCAGATTCGCCCTGGATGCTGATAAACTCGCCTTTTTTCACGGACAAAGAAACCTCTCTGAGAACTTCCAGTGTGGTTTCGCCTGTTTGATAGGACTTGGCGACGCCTTCGGCTTTGATGGCGAACTCACTCACTGCGTAAAGCCTCCACAGGTTTGAGACGCCCCGCTTTTACCGCAGGTACCAGGCCAGCGAGCGTGGCGATCGAAATAGTCAGCACCGCTATCAAAGCTAAGTCAGACGGAACATAGTGCACCGGCAATTCGGAGAAAAAGTAGAACTGCATAGTCTGTTCCTTACCACCGAGCATTCCGAAAATAGTATCTGTAATGGTTTCGCGCATACTAAGGATCGCAAAGCTCAGGCCAAAGCCGATCACTGTTCCCACCAGCCCGACCGAGAAACCTTGAAGTACAAAGCAAGCAACGATCTGTCGACTCGTAGCTCCCATGGACGCAAACAACCCAATCTCACGCGTCTTCTTGACTACCGATGTGAAGAGTGAAGTCGCGATCGAGAACGAGGCTACCACTACGATTATTAGCAGCAGAAAGAACATCATACGCTTCTCAAATTGGATAATAGCCAGATACTCCGCGTTGCTTTCGAGCCAAGTGGATACTCGGAAGGGCGGTTCCACAAGCGTTTGCAATTCTTGGGCCGCATAAGTCGCATCAACGCCCGCTTTCAGCTTAACCTTCAGGGCGTGCACACCATCCTCGAGCCCATAGAGATCCTGCATTGTTCGCAGAGTGGTGATAATCGTATTTTCGTCGATTTTGGCGAAGCCAGTCTCGAAAATGCCAGCCACCCTCATCAAGCGCGGCAAAAGAACCTCGTTTTGCTTCAGCCGCTCAATCATCAGTGGCGTATAGACATCGACCTCCTCGCCGACTCTTAGCCTCAAGGTGTTTGCGATCCCTGAGCTAATCAAAATCGAGTCGTCGTCCAACTCCTCAAGCGAACCGTACTTCACGTAATCATCAAGGGGTACAATCTGCCGTTCCTTGTCGATATCGACACCTTGCACTTGCGGAAAAATGGGCCGATTACCCGCCTGCAACATGACAACCCCAAAGGCCGATGGCGCTGCAGCTTCCACCAGTTCTGATGACTCCAGGAGATCGATCTTTTCGTCGTAATCGTCGAAAATACGGCCGTTCATTACCTTTAGGTCGCCGGTCGTATCCGCCACCACCTCACGAATAGCATGACCAAAACCGTTGAAGACGCTCAATACGACCACCAGGGCCATGGTTCCGAGGACGACGCCTGTTACCGACATGATCGTGAAAAACGGCAAACGCTTTCCTTTCGGAAAGGTATGGCGAATCGCGATATAGAGGTACCAAGGCATCTGGCCGATAGGATTGGTAAGCGGGCTACGGAAGCAAGCCAGTTTAAGCGCTGAAAAGACAAAGGACGGCTCCCGCAGGTGCCGTCCTCGTAAATAACATCAAGGCTCTGTATTCGGTTGTCCCTTACGACCTCAGCTGAGGGTAGAGAATGACATCTCGAATGTTCTCCGCTTCAGTCAGAAGGATGACGATTCGGTCGATACCCATACCGAGACCACCGGCCGGCGGCATCCCGTATTCAAGGGTTTCGAGGAAGTCCTCGTCCACATCTTGCGTCTCCTCACCGGCCTGCTTCTCGAACATCTCACGCTGAACGTCCGGATCATTTTGCTCCGAGTACGCCGGGGCGATTTCCATACCACCGATGCAGAGTTCGAAAACGTCGATTGTCGAATCGTCGTCCTTGGTGATCTTGGCCAAGGGGCAAAGCTCCTTCGGCAAGTGGGTCACGAAAGTCGGCTGGATGAGCTTAGGCTCGATGAGCTTTCCAAAAACTTCATTGGAAACTTCGTAGTCTTCCCAGTCTTCCTGGCAGTCCAAGCCGAGCTCCTTGGCCTTCGCGAGCTTCTCTTCCTTGCTCTTGGAGAACCAATCCGGATCGCCCACCTTTTCGCAAACGAGATCCTTGTACTTGGCTTCGCGCCACTCGCCCATGAAGTCGATCACCTCGCCATCAGGCATTTTGATCTCCTTACCGCCCAGCACATCCGTCACGAGGTGGCGAATCAGTCCTTGGATAAGCTCCATCATACCTCGGTAATCAGAATAGGCCTGATACACTTCGAGCATGGTGAACTCCGGGTTGTGGCGACGGGAAATGCCTTCGTTGCGGAAATTGCGGCCAATCTCGAAAACTCGGTCGAATCCGCCTACCAGCAGACGCTTGAGGTAAAGCTCAAGCGAGATTCGCATGAAGAAGTCGCGATCCAAAGTGTTGTGGTGGGTCACGAAAGGCTTGGCCGCCGCACCCCCGGCGATGTTTTGAAACACGGGGGTCTCAACCTCTAGAAATGACCGGTCTTCGAGGTATCGACGGATTCCGCTCACGATGCGGCTTCTGTTAAAGAAGCGCTCGCGGGATTCCTTGTTCATGATCAGATCCAAATGACGCTGGCGATACTTCTGCTCCGCATCGGTCAAACCATGGAACTTCTCAGGAAGCGGTCGGAGCGATTTTGAAACGAGAGCGTACTTCGAAGCGCGAATGCTGATTTCGCCTGTTTTGGTCTGAAAGAGCTGTCCCTCGACTCCAATGATATCGCCAAGGTCGAGCTTCTTGAAGTCGGCGTACTCGTCGGCTCCGATCCCATCCAAACGAACGTAGAGCTGGATGATCCCAGCCTGGTCTTGGATTTTGACAAACTGCGCTTTGCCCATCTTGCGGATGACGATCAAACGACCCGCCACGCTAACGGTCGGCTGCTCCTCCGGTTCTGCTCCCTCCACAAAAGCGGCTACCGCCTCCGAGGAAAAATGGGTGGGCTGGAAATCGGTACGAAATGGGTCCACGCCCTTGTCGCGCAAATCGGCAAGCTTTTGGCGGCGCACCGCGAACTGGTCGTGGGAGATGTCGGAAAGTTTCGAACTCATAATCGGAAAGGCAGGGATTACGCAACAGGATCGGAAAAGATCAAAGCCTTTCTCCTGCAGGCCGCGCATAAGGGGCAGTATTGTACCTTCCCTCCACATTTGAGGGTTGAGTTTTTCCCACTTAGACTACTCTCATGATCGCTTATGACTATGCGAAAGCCAGATTGGCTCAGAGCCAAACTTCCAAGCGGCAAGGGATACGGAGATGTCCGCAAGCTCGTAGATGATAAAGGACTTCACACCGTCTGCCAAAGCGCCCAGTGCCCAAACATGGGCGAATGCTGGTCCCGAGGAACCGCTACAGTCATGATTTTGGGAAACGTCTGCACGCGGTCGTGCAACTTTTGCGCGATCCAAACCGGACGTCCCACAGAATACGACATCGGCGAGCCGGCACGAGTTGCGGAGGCCGTAGCGACTATGAATTTGAAGCACTGCGTAATCACTTCGGTGACACGTGACGAGTTGAAGGACGGAGGAGCCAGCGTCTGGGCTGCTACTATACGTGCCATCCGCCACAGATGCCCCTCCACCGCGATCGAAGTGCTCACTCCCGACTTCCGCGGAAAAACTGAGCAACTCGATATCGTGCTCGATGCCGAGCCAGACATCTTCAACCATAACGTCGAGACCGTTGAGCGACTCCAGAAGCCCGTCCGCGTACAAGCTCGCTACGAGCGTTCCCTCAAAATCCTCGCCCATGCCGCGAAGCGTGGTTTTGTCGCCAAATCAGGCTTGATGCTTGGACTTGGCGAAGAAAAGGAAGAGGTCCAACAAGCGATGCGTGACCTGCGAGAGATCGACGTAAAGATTCTCACTCTAGGACAATACCTTCAACCCACCAGCAAGCACCTACCCGTAGAGCGTTGGGTCACTCCCGAAGAGTTCGCCGACTTCAAAACCTACGGTGAATCTATCGGGTTCACAAAGGTAGAGTCCGGCCCCCTTGTCCGCTCATCCTACCACGCCGACGAACAGTCCTCGCACTTCACTGGAGTCGACAAGCTCAGGGCAGAGGCAAGCTGAGATCTGATTTAGCAAATTTACGGCCGAGCCGCTTCTTCCCCAAATATGATCGATCAAATCCTTTCGAAACTTGAAGCCCTCGGCCTATCGCTGCCTCCCGCAGGCGAAGCCAAAGGCAACTACTTGCCGTACGCGATTAGCGGAAAGCTTCTCTCCGTTTCGGGAAGTCTCCCGATACAAGACGGAAAACTAATCGCTGGACGCGTAGGCGGAGATTTGAGCTTAGAGCAGGGTTACGACGCCGCGAGATGGTGCTTGCTGAACGCTTTGGCCCATATTCGTGTCGCTACCAACGACTTCTACGATTTCGGACGCTTGCTCCACATAGATGGCTTCGTGAACGGAGTGGACGGTTTCACAGACGCCCCGAAAATCATAAACGGTGCCTCAGACCTCGCTGTGGAACTATTCGGCGAATCCGGCAGACACACACGGGTCGCTTTGTCTTCAAATGGCCTACCCTTGAATGCAGCGGTCGAAACTCGCCTCATCGTCGAGTTGAAGTAGAGCGTTCACTCCTCACCATCGGTTTTGCGCCATAAGTAGACCTGCTTGCCGCTCGAAGAGAGCATAACAAGATCTTAACTCCCGCCGATAGGATCAAAAGGCGAAGGCCCGACAACAACTGGAACCGCCAAATCTCCTTATCCGACACAAATTAACGATTCTTACGCAACATAATCAGCTCTTTATTGACAAACCCAACCATCTCCTACAAGTGAAGGATTTACGAGAGCGCTAAAGACTTGCAGTACCCCCTCTGCATCCCCTTTTTCGTCTTCTCCCAGATCTGAACCCCAATACCGTCCCAAAAAGCTCCCAGAAACAAAACCCAGAAAAAAAATCCCCCGTCGCCAACTAGGTGATTTAACCCTAGGTCACCGACCGGAACCCATCCCCCACGGCCAGCAGGCAATAAACCCAATGCTGACCATTATCTATTCGTTATAAGAATTTCCCAAGTATCCCTGCCAAAATCACGATCCTCAGCCCCGAAAAGCTGGTTTCTGAAGGCAAACCCACCACCTAAGTTTTAAGACTATAGCTATAGAAAATCCTTACGACTAAACGTAGACCGTACTATGACTAAGAACAAAGTAGTAATGTTAATCGCCGCAGGCTTCGCCCTGGCAGGCGCTGCTGTGCTCAATGCAGCTCCACACCTCTCGGAAACTCGCTCCACCTTGAAAGAATGGGTAGAGCTCAAAAAGATTATCTCCGAAGAGAAAAACAAGTGGGCAGTTGAACAGCAGACTCTCCAGGAATCAATCGACCTCCTCGAAGACGAAATCGAAAAAATCGAAGCGGCGATCGAATCCTACGAAGCTGAAGCGACCGACGCTGACAAAGTCCGCGACGAGCTCGTGAACGAGGAAGAGGAGCTCAAGCAAGCTTCCGCCATCATCAAATCCGAAATCGTCGACCTCGAAGCGACAACCTTGGATTTGGTAAAGTATCTTCCTACTAACCTTCAGGAAAAGCTTTCCATCATCACCCAGCGTATCCCAAAGACTAAGCGCGAAATCGACGCTTCGACCCTTTCAGTTCGCATCATGAACATCATCGGTGTTCTCACAGAAATTGAGAAGTTCAACAGCCAGCTCACTGTCGTAAACGAAATCCGCGACATCAAGGGCGAGCGCGTACGCGTCGACACCCTCTACGTCGGTTTGGCAGTTGCCTACTACGTAGACGGAACCCGTAGCGAAGCTGGCTACATGATCCCAGCAAAGGACGGATGGACACGATTCGAGGACAACACGCTCGCCAACGACATCGCTGACGCGGTCGCTATGCAGAAGCGTGAGGAAACAGTTCGCTTCGTCGACCTGCCAATCACCATCACCGACGTCGAATAACCCACTCGAGACCCAATTCGAAAGGATCAATTTTAGATGAAGACTTTAAAGTTCACCACAATCGCCCTCGCCGCTCTACTCGCAGTCGGCACCGCGAACGCCCAGAAGACTTTCGCCCAGGTTGCTGAAGAGGCCAAGGCCGACTTGGTAGCGGCCGAGCAAGAACTCGCTGACCTACGCGAAACTATCGCCAACGAAAAGATTCCACTCTCCAACGAACTGACTCGTTTGGAAAGCCAGGTGCTCGAATTCCGTAAGGAACGCGACGAGATGAAATCTACTCGCGACAGCAGCGACCTTCGCCTCGATGACCTCCGCAAGAAGGTTAAACTTCGTAGCGATGAAAATATCTACCTCCGCAACACAATGGGGGCTTACGTTAAGCAATTCTCCACCCGCATCCACGCGGCGGAACTGCAGGACTACAAGGAAATCGCAGACACAGCGGAACACCTCGCTGAAAACGAGACCGCAAGCGACTCTGAAAAGTTCACCGCTCAGCTCGCAGTCATCAAGGCTTCTCTTGGCCGCATCCGCAACGTCATGGGCGGCACCACCATCCAAGGCGACGCTCTTGGAAAGAACGGTCTACAGGTTTCCGGTACTTTCGTGCTCGCAGGCCCATTCGCCTACTTCGGCGACGGTGGCGAAAACATCGGTTTCGCTGAAGGTGACCACACCAACATCGGTTTCCCGCTCGTAGTTAGCCGAGGCGTTCCAGAGCCAGTAGTGGCAACAATCTCTAGCCTCACCGCTAACGGAGAAGGTTTCCTCCCAGTCGACCCAACTGAAGGTGACGCACTGAAGATCGCTTTGGTTAGCGAATCACTCATCGAGCACATCAAAAAGGGTGGTATCGTAATGGTTCCTCTGCTCGGCATGTTCTTCGTAGCGATCCTTCTCTCTGTCTTGAAGTTCTTCGAAATCAAGTCCGTCAAGAGCCCGAAGGCAGGTACGCTTCAACGCATCCTCGACAGCCTCAATTCCGGCAACAAGCAACAAGCTCTGGAAGCTGCGAACTCAGTTGACGGACCTTTCGGAGATCTCCTCGTCGCTGGTGTTGAACACGCGGACCAAGACAAGGAACTCCTCGAAGAAGTTCTCTACGAGCGCTTGCTCGCTGCTCAGCCAAAGCTCGAACGCTTCATCGCCTTCATCGCTTTGACAGCTGCCGCTTCCCCACTCTTGGGACTACTCGGTACGGTTACCGGTATGATCGATACCTTCAAGGCTATCACCGTTTTCGGTACTGGTGACCCAGCTACTCTTTCCGACGGTATCTCTGTAGCGCTTATCACGACCGAGTACGGTTTGATCGTCGCGATCCCATGTCTCCTTTGCCAAGCTCTCCTCAGCCGTATCGCTAAGGGTAAGCTCGGCGAAATGGAGCAAGCATCCGTAGCGTTCGTAAACGGACTGAACGGCAAGAAATAGAAGATCACACGGCCTGCGTAACTTTGGGCGGCATGCCTCTTAGCTGCCGCCCCAATGAAGCAGAACCCCAAACAGAAGGAATTAAACGACCATGATGAAAAATAAGAAATCCGCTTCCTCCAGCGAAGCGGCCGGGGACATCAACATTTCCCCGTTGATCGATATGGTGTTCATTCTTCTGATCTTCTTTATCGTAACTACTGTCTTCGTGAAAGAGCCCGGCGTGGAAATTCAAAAGCCTAGCGCCGTCAACTCACTCGACCTCCCCAAGAACGTTATTCTCATAGCGGTCACCGACCAGAATAACATCTTCTACGGAGGAAGAGACTACGGACTCGGAGGGATTCGCTCCCAAGTACGCCGAGTTCTAGCCGGAAACGAAAATTACCCAGTAATTATCCAAGCGGATCAGAACGCACAAGCCGGGACGGTCGTACGTCTCGTTGACGAATGCAAGTTGGCCAAAGCCAACCAGATATACGTCTCAACACTGAACTAACCCGCAAGACATGAGAAACCGTAAAAACTTAAATTCGGACGACGAGACTACAGACATCAACATCTCCCCGTTGATCGACATGGTCTTCATTCTCCTGATCTTCTTCATTGTAACCACCGTCTTCGTTGAAGAGTCCGGCTTGGCGGCCAATACGCCAGACCCGACCAGCAACCCGCAAAACCAGGATGAGGAAAAGGAGCTAGTAAGCTTCCTCGTCCGACGCAACGGACAGGTGATGTACAAGGATCGCGACGTTGGTATTGGTGCAGTTCGTGGAATCGTGGCTCCAGCCATGCGCCAGGAAGAGCACCCTATCACGGTAAATGTAGAGCCTGAGGCTCAAATGCGACTCGTTGTCGCTGTCATCGACGAATGCGAATCCGGCGGAGCCCCGCAGGTGACCATGAAAACAGTAACCGAATAGACCCATCTTAAACTTTCAAAGAAAAGCAGTTAAAATGATTAGCAGCAAAACAATCAAAGCAGCCGCGACAGGCGTAATCGCCCTAGCTGGGGTTGCATCTCTGTCAGCGCAATTCAAGACAGATACCGAATTCTGGAACCAGCCTGTGATCCAGAAGGCTTTCATAAACTCCTACGTTCCCCTAGCCGATACCGAGCCAGAGCTAAGTGAAGAGGAACAGGTAATCGTGAAGCAGGTTCTCGAGCTTCTCAAAGAAAACGGCGACAAGGATCAGGCTTTGGCCATGATCGAGAAAGCCATTACCGATTCTTCCAGTGCAGCCCTCGACTTCATTGCCGGTGGCTTCTACGCCGAAAAGGGCGAAATGAAGGAAGCAATCAAGTACTACGACAAGGCTACCGCTAAGTACGACTCCTTCCTTCGCGCCTTCCGCAATGCCGGAATCATGAAGGTAAGAGAAGGCCGCTACGAAGCAGCTCTCACAGACTTCACTAAGGCAATCGAGCTCGGAGCCAAGGACACCACTACCATGGGTCTACTCGGTCTTTGCTACGTGAATACTGAAAAGTACTTCTCCGCAGAATCCGCTTACCGCGAAGCGATCCTACTGGATCCATCCGTAAAGGACTGGCAAGTCGGTCTAGCGAAGTCCCTTCTCCAACAGCGCAAATACGAAGAAGGTATCGCCGTTCTCGAGCAAATCCTCGTTGACGATCCAGAAAATGACATTCTCTGGTCAAGCGCCGCAAACGCTTACCTCGGTCTCGAAGATGCGGAAACCGCTGTTGCGATTCAGGAAATCGTGGACCGCCTCGGCAAGTCCACTCCAGAGTCCCTCGTTTTCATGGGCAACATCTACATGTCCCGCAGCTTGAACGAGCTCGCTCTCACCTACTTCGAGCGCGCGATCAAGATGGATGCCGACCAAGACCCACAGGTCTACGTCAACGTAGCAGAAACAATGACTGCTCGTGGTACTTACGATCAGGCTTCTTCGTTCATCAAAGACATCCGCTCCAACTTCGACAGCAAACTGGATGACGACAATAAGCTCTCCATCCTTCGCCTCGAAGCTCAGATCGCTCTCGCGACTGGTGCAGGAGACAGCGTTATGCCGATCTTGGAAGAGCTTATCGAACGCGACCCTATGGATGGACAGGCTCTGCTCCTCCTAGCCGAGTTCAACTCCAACAAGGGCGACGTAGACGGATACTCTCGTGCCGATCTTTACTTCGAAAGAGCTACCAAGGTTCGTAAGTACGAAACCCGAGCTCTTATCTCTTGGGCACGTTCCTACGTTGCTCGCGAGCGTTTCGACAAGGCGATCCCACTCCTCGAGCGCGTACAGGTCATCGATCCACAAGATCACATTGGCCGCTACCTCGAGCAGGTTCGCAAGGTCCACATCGCATCGCTCGGACTCTAGTCGGTCCAAATCAATTTGTTCTTAGTCAATATTTCAGCGGAGGCTTCGGCCTCCGCTTTTTTTGTGTCGTAGCGAGAGAACCTAGCGTCTTCTGCCTTTACGACCGTAGCCTGATTTCTTGCCCGAGGGACCGCTCGCGTCGCCAGATTTCAAGGACTCGATCTGGTCCCGCAACAAAGCCGCCTTTTCAAATTCCAGTTTCGCAGCAGCTTCATCCATTTCGACGGTCAGTTCATCGATGACGGCCTGTACATCGTCATCCTCTCCCACCATGGAGGCGATATCCTTTTCCTCTTCCTCCATGAGCTCTCGCAAGCTCTGCTGGTCGCCACGATTAACGCTTCTTGGAATAATTCCATGAGCCTCGTTGTACTCGATCTGCTTCGATCGTCGGTACTCAGCGATCTCCATGGTTCGCCTGATGGAATCAGTTTCCACATCGGCGTAAAAGATGACGCGGCCTTTCTCGTGCCTCGCCGCCCGACCAGCGGTTTGTACCAGACTGGTTTCGCTACGGAGGAAACCTTCCTTGTCGGCGTCCAAAATCGCGACCAACGCGACCTCGGGCAAATCCAAACCCTCGCGCAGCAAATTGATCCCGACCAATACATCGAATTTCCCAGCTCTCAGACGCCGAAGGATCTCGACTCGCTCCAACGCATCGATGTCCGAATGCAGGTATTCCACGCTGATATCCTTCTCACGCAAGAAGGCCGTAATGTCTTCGCTGAGTCTCTTCGTTAAAGTGGTCACCAAAACTCGCTCTCCCGCCTCGATGGCTAATCGGATTTCCGAGATGAGATCTTCGACCTGACCCTTCGTGGGACGAATGGTAATAACAGGATCGAGTAAGCCGGTGGGTCGGATAATTTGTTCCGCCACCACCGCACTCTTCTCCTTTTCGAATTTAGCCGGCGTCGCGGTTACGTAAACAGTTTGCCCTGTCACCTCCATAAACTCCTGAAAGTTCATAGGTCTGTTTTCCAAGGCGGAGGGTAACCGGAACCCATATTCCACCAAAGTCGTCTTTCTAGACCTATCTCCCGCGTACATAGCCCCGATTTGCGGAATGGTCACATGGCTTTCGTCCACAAAAAGGAGAAAGTCCTTTTGGAAGAAATCTATCAGGCAAAATGGCCGTTCCCCCGGGGTGCGGCCAGAGAGGTGCATCGAATAGTTTTCAATGCCATTACAAAACCCAACCTCCCGCATCATCTCCAGGTCGTAGTTCGTCCGCATGCTGATGCGCTGCGCCTCAAGAAGCTGCCCCTTGGATTCGAATTTCGCTACACGCTCCTTAAGCTCTTGCTTCACTCGCTCGACGGCCCCTTCCATTTTCTCACGGGTCGTCACGAATTGATTAGCTGGATACAAATTAAACTGATCCAACTCCTGAATCACTTTGCCAGTAAGCGGGTCAAACTCGGATAAGCGCTCCACTTCGTCTCCCCAAAACTCAATACGCAGTCCTTTCTCCAGATAAGCCGGCATCACATCGACGACATCTCCGCGGACCCTAAAACGGCCTCGCTCCAGACTGATATCATTACGCTCGTAAAGGATTTCAATGAGCCCATTCAAGAGATTCTCACGTCCCAGCTCCTCGCCGATCCTCAATGGTATCATCAACTCCTGGAAGTCCTCCGGCGAACCGAGGCCATAAATACAGGAGACACTCGCGACTACGATAACGTCCCGACGACTGATCAAGCTACTTGTAGTTGATATACGAAGACGGTCTATCTCATCGTTTATCGACGAGTCTTTTTCGATAAAAGTATCAGAGGACGGGACATAGGCTTCCGGCTGATAATAGTCGTAATAGCTAACAAAGTATTCGACCGCGTTCTCAGGGAAAAAGCGCTTAAATTCCGAATACAGCTGAGCAGCTAGCGTTTTATTGTGAGATATAATCAAGGCCGGCCGGTCCAGCTCGGCGATTATATTTGCCATGGAAAAAGTCTTCCCGGAACCGGTAACTCCCAACAAAGTCTGAAATTTGTTCCCATCCTTGATCGATTCGACAAGCGTCTCGATCGCGGCTGGTTGATCCCCCGTAGGCTGATAGTCCGCGTTGAGCTTGAAAAGTCCCATATGTTAGCTGAGCGCTAATCAGCCGACCGAATTCGGATCGGCATCATAACTTGCAACATCCATCTGATTTTCGCTTTTCGCCACAATACAGGTTACTGCCGCGTCGCCTGTCACGTTAACTGCCGTGCGAACCATATCCAGGATCCGGTCAATCCCGACGATCAGGCTTATCTTTTCCACTGGCAATCCCACTTGATTCAGGACCATAGCGAGCATAACAAGCCCCACCCCAGGGACCCCAGCCGTACCGATAGAAGCCAAAGTCGCTGTCACAACAACCATCAGCAACTGACTAATCGTCAAGTCCACCCCGGATATCTGAGCGATAAAAACAGTGGCAACCCCTTGCATAATCGCGGTTCCATCCATGTTGATGGTCGCTCCCAAAGGAATGGTAAACGAAGCGACCGAATTATCCACGCCCATCTTTTTCTCCATGGTTTCGAGAGTGATTGGCAAGGTCGCATTACTACTCGCAGTACTGAAAGCGAATATCTGCACCTTGTAGAAATTCTTCAGAAACTGGATAGGGCTAAGACCGCTAAGCAGCTTCAAAAGAGTCGGATATACGACCACCGCATGGACAATCAGAACCAAGATAACCAAAAGGAAATACTTACCGAGCTCTACAATCGCTCCTCCACCTTCTTTGGCGAAAACGATCGTAATCTTGGCGAATACACCGAAGGGAGCGATCAACATCAAAATGGAAACCAGCTTGAGGACAATTTCGTTCAGATCTTCAAACACGCGCAAAATACGCTGTCCTGGCTCGCCGGATACAACCATCGCTAAACCAAATAAGACAGAAAACACGATAATCTGCAGCATATTGCCCGCCGCCATCGCTTCCACCGGATTGGTCGGGAACATATCCGTTATGACCTGCCAAATCGTGGGAGCTTCAGTCGCGACGTAATCTTCTGCTCCACTCGTCTCAACCCCGACACCGGGTTTGAATACGAAGGCGAGGATCATCGCTATCGAAATAGCGATACAGGTGGTAAGCAGATAAAGAGCGACCGTCTTCACCCCGATTTTCCCCAGCTTTCGAACATCGTCCATTGCGGCTGTTCCGCAAACGAGCGAGACAAAAACCAGAGGAACCACTAGCAATTTCAAGGAGCGGATAAAGATATCGCCAACCACCCCGAGCGCTCCATTTAGAATCTGATCTCGGACGAAGGCTTGCTCTTGCAGTCCCAGAAGATTGAGCCCGATGCCAAGAACGAAACCAGCCACCATGGCGACGAGGATGTTACGCGTTAACTTTGAATTAGAGATGTCCATAGGTCAGATATTGCGGGGCTGAGCGGCTGAATTCTATTGATTGACGATCAAAGAGGCAACTCGCTCCAAATTAAGTTCTTCGAAGCTTTCTACAGCAAGAGCGACGCCAGCTTCAACGAGTGATGCCAGTGGATTTGTAGTAGCAATTCCCACAACGGTCATACCCGCGGCGAGCCCCGCCTCGATCCCCGAAAACGAATCCTCAAATACGACGCAGCGCTCTGGCTTCATCGAGATCAGGTCGGCAGCTTTGAGAAAAACCTCCGGGTCGGGTTTGCCGCGCGAAACGTCCTCCGCCGCCACGACACCCTCGAAACAACCTGCTAGGCCAATTATATCGGTAACAGCTTCGATATTAGCCCGTGGTGTGGACGAGCCGACGACTCTTCTTTGGCCGTTATCGATAAGGCTCTTAAGAAAGGCGGCCACCCCGGGGAGAGGCTGCAGTCCTGATTTCTTAACAATGCTCCGATAAGTCTCTTCTTTTAGGAAGGCGAGCCTCGCAACTTCATCTGGTTCGGTTGCCCATTTAAGTATTTCGGGAATGATGACCTCGTTTCTTTTGCCAAAGCCCATCTTAAAATGTCCGTCGAACAGGGGTAGCCCTTCCCGCTCCGACATAATATCCCAGCTTTCGGCATGCTGCTTGGAAGAGTCGACCACGACTCCGTCCCAGTCGAAAATGAATCCAACATCATAGGTCATGTGCTTAGACCAAAGGGGCTGAATCAAATGGCCAGCCTAAACAGCAAATGCGATCAAACCCCTAACACCTTGAGCACGGAACTCCAAAAATTGCCCCAAAAGCGAGCAGCTCCCGTCGTTTCCTCTTCGGAAATTTCCTGGCACAAGAACACGCCACGTCCTCGGAAAACGTCATCAAACAACGGATTGAAACCGCGAAAATAGGTCCAGAAAGTCTCGGCTCGAACAACTCCATAAGCGAGATTCGGGGTGAAGCCAATCGTGGCGATCTGGTTCGAACGCCGGCCCTTGTCTACCTTCGTATCCAAAGTTTCAAAACGCACTCCTCGCACGCCACTTACGATCAAGGCGCAAGGACCTTCGAAAATGAAATAGCGGAACTGAAAAGTCAGCCATGCTTGCGGATGAAACAACCTCCACCGACGGCTGATTTTCACTTGCTCTAGCCCACGAGAAACAAGTCCAGCTATACAGCTTGGACGAACCACGACCTGGCTTCCTTCTGGGACTTCTAGTAAGGCAACCTCAAGCTCAGCCTTTCGCTGCGGCGAAACGGTCACGCTTCCCTCGCCTTCATCCTCTTGCGAGAATTCAACCATCTCCGTCAAACCTGCTGCCAAGCAGGTCGCTGGGAAGGACCAATTCAGTAAAAATCGGGTTCTCCGCTTCAGGCTTTCGTCGGAGGCCTGGAGATAGGATTCCTTAACCCAAAGTCGGTTTTCCTGCTGGAGCTGCACCCGCACCGATACGCCTTGAGAGCTCAAGGAAGGAGCTGGAATGTCATGCTTCAGCAGGCGGATTGGCCCCGCAAGCGTCAGAAGCGGAGCCCATAGGTAGAATGCAAAAAGCTTCCACGCGATCGGGACTAAGATGATGCTAGCAAGCGAAACGATTAGGTACGGTTTGAGGCGGGTCCAAGACTCTTCAAGATGTTCGAGAAAATCCGACGACTCCAGCTCGAGCTCTCCAATTCGGGACTCCAGAGAGCGAGCCTCCTCGCTGAAGGCGATGCGATCGACGCGGAGCTCCGCTTGCTCAGAAAGGAGCTCCTTACGTTTCGAGGCGAGGCTATCACGCTGTTTTTTGGCTTCCTCCAAACGAGCCTCGCTCTCAGCTCGCTCCGCAGCGCTCATGGTGATGAACCGTTCGATCCGATTTAGGATCCCATCGAAGTACTCGATGACGCTCTGGGCAGCCTCCAAGCGCCGGCGCGTTTCTTCCAAGTCTTCGCCGACTTCGATCAGTCGACTGTGGGCAAGCTCAAGTTTAGCATACAGCTCGCTGGCCCGCTCTTGCAAAGAAGCAAGTTCGGTCACTCGCTCCCCCTCCGAAGAGTAGCTCTTTTGAATGAATATCCAAAGAGCGAATACGCAAACCGCCACCCCTCCGGCTAAAAGTAAAACAGCCCCCTTACTGAGCAGCCACTTAGCGACTTTGAGTAAAACGAGGGGCATACCTAGGGAATACGCTATGCGTCCGGACCGACCGTGGGGCTGACAAAGTCAACTAGCTTTGCAAGTGATTCCTCAACTGTTTCTGCTTCTGTGTCTATGACCAAATCCGTTTGGACAGGCTCTTCGAATCCTGAATCCTTGCCGGTGAAATCGGGAACCAGCCCCTGCTCTACTTTCTTGTAGAGCCCCTTCACATCTCGCTTCTTGCAAGTCTCGAAAGACGCTTTCACGTAAACTTCGATTAGATTGTCTTTACCTACGATTTCCCGAGCCATGGCGCGCAAAGACTCCGTAGGAGTAATAAAAGAGTTTATGGTGATCATCCCCGCATCCGCGAATAGTTTGGAGACTTCCGCAATACGACGGATGTTTTCCTGACGATCCTCTGAACTAAAACCCAGTCCAGCGTTTAACCCGGTGCGAATATTGTCACCATCGAGCACGTACACGTGCCTACCTGCTTGATGCAAAGTCTTCTCTAAAGCGATGGCCAAAGTACTTTTTCCTGAGCCCGAAAGGCCACAAAGCCAGATGACTTTTCCCTTTTGTCCGAGGGAGGCTTCTCTGTCCGCTTGCGTTAGCAATCTGTCCGAAATTGGGTGTAAATTCTCGCTCATAACGTTTAGACATACTCTCTGCGCCTATCAGAAGGGCAAGCCAAGAGCATACCAGATCTAGCGGCCGAGCTCCTTTTTCAATTCCTCAAGCTTTTTAGCGATAATCGGCTTCATGGCCCGCTCATCTCCATCCGGCAACTTCTCGTATTCCTCCGACAAATACTCGTAAGCGTCTTCCTTTTGATCGTTGCGATAAAGAAGCTCCGCACAAACGCGTGCCACAAAATAAGGCGAACCTTCAACATCCGCAGCCTCTTTAAAACAAACGATCGCGTTATCCAGATCCTGAAGACGCTTCCAATAGACGATCCCTTTTTCCAGCGGGATCCTGTAATCGGATGAGATCGATTCAGGAGCTCTGTCGAGAAACGCTATCGCTTGCTTTGCATACTCCACCCGGACCGAGCGGCCCTCTTCGCTTGAATCGTCGAACAAAGAGTCCATCTCTTCGTCGCCGACCACCCATACCGGCATGTCATTCGCGATGATCCGTGCCCCATCCAGCCAGAAATAGACCACGCTTGGATTGAGAGATACAGCGAGCTCCATTTTCTCTAGAACATCGGACTCTCTTCTGAACCTCCAATCATCGTACATCTTGAGCCAGACAAAATTAGCTGCGATACTCCGATAGCCGCCAAGGGCTGCTAGAGTCACACCACCTCCCAAGCCTGACTCGATAGAAGCGAGCTCCTGCGTTTCATGGCTGCCCCCCTGCCATTGGTTCGGTAATAATGGACGAGTCACGACTCCCGCAAAGACGGAGAGCGAAAACCAGAGCGTGAACAATTGAAGTTTAAAACTCACGATTCTTCAACACTAGGACAGCGAGCACCGAATAGACAAAAGTGTAAGCTAATGCGTAAGCCAGTAGCCCCCATAATGACGCCGCACCAAACGCTGATCCGTCGAACAGAGCAGCCCCCAAATCGAATTGGCTAAGGTCAGGCACCAGGAGTGATAAAACACCGGATACCGAAAACACTGTGTCCTGACCACTTTCGACCAAGTTGGGCAGAGAACCACGAAGCTGGCCGAGTATCCAAACTCCCATGCTGGCAAAAACGGCAAAAAGCGAAGAGCTCGCGTAACTCGATAAGAAGACGGTTGCAGCCGAGAGTATTAGGAATCGGATACATTGGGCGGCGGCAAATAACAAAACGCCCGCGTAACTAACACGCTCACTGGTAATGGCTCCTTCATCAGCGGACAAGGCGATTTGCGACTCTCGAATCCACAAAGCAAGTAGGAGCGAAACAGTCAGAATAAAAACAAAACAACAGGCCGTAGCCCACGCTCCAGCCAATTTCCCGATCACGAATTCCCCTCTGGACACGGGTTTGGCCAAAACAGGCAGCACGGTCTTGTTTTCAATATCCCCGTACACTAGCTGAACACCCACTACAATAGTCGCGATCGAACCGAATAGGGAAATCGACCCAAATCCGAAATCAGCAATGAAGCGCAACTCCGCGCTCCCCAAATTGAACTCCCGGAAATAGAAGCCTGCCGCGAGTGAAGCCAGTCCCACCAGGGACAAGACCAAAAAAAGCCGCATCCGCACCGCATTGCGAAAGGTGTTTCCTGCGAGGGCGGAGATCCTTCCAAGCGAGTCGGTCACGGAGCCAACCTTTCTTTTTCGTCCTTCGCGACGAGATTCCTGAAAAGGTCTTCTAGACTTCCGTTGCAAAACTCTAGATTTCCACCTTTCGACTCCACGTAATCCCTTAATCCCTGAATCGACTCGGTATCCAATCCCTCAACTCTCAGATTTTGAGCCTTATCATCCTTCAGCAAATCCGAAACAAGTCCGGAGGCGAGTAGACGCCCCTTGTTCAGGATTCCAATTCGATCACAAATTCCCTCAAGCTGAGCGAGGGAGTGAGAACTGAGGACCACCGTTTTTCCGTCTTTCTTCAGCTGGCCGACAAACTCGCCCACCAAGCTGGTTCCTACAGGATCGACCCCAGCGGTGGGTTCATCCAAGACGATTACTTCCGGATCGCCCAGCAGAGCCTGGGCAAAACCAAGACGCTGTAGCATGCCTTTCGAAAACGTCCCGATCCTGCGATCCATCGCCTCTTCTAATCCGAATCGAACAAGTAGGTCCCGTGAGGAAATTTCCCGCAGTTTCGAATTCAGGCCAATTAGCTTTCCAAAGAACCGCATCAGTTCTCTGGCTGTCAAAAAACGATGGTAGTGCGGTGAATCCGGCAAGTAAGCCATCTTCCGGCGAGCATTCGCATCGAGCGGATCCGATCCCAGAACTTTGACACAACCGGAACTCGGTTTGCAGAGGCCCAGAATCAGCCGGATTGTCGTACTTTTGCCGGATCCGTTAGGGCCCAGAAGTCCAAAAACGGAATTCGCCGGAATAGAGAGACTGACCTTATCCAATGCCCGCAAGACACGCCCCTTCCCGGCTAGAGAAAAATCCTTCGTAACGCTCTCTAGAGCTATGACTGATTTTGAGGGCTCCAATTCTAGGCGATCCTGAAAGTAGTGAATTGCTTGGCCCTGATTCCGTCTGAAATTTCTGTTTTACGGACAAAGGAATCCAGCTCGTCCACAATGGCGGCTACGAGTTGGCGACACTCGGACTCACGGCCCTCTACTTCCAGCTCCACCCTGCCGTCCACTAGGTTTTTTACAAATCCAGTCACCTCAAATCCTTTGGCAAGCTGCGAAACCGAGTAGCGAAAACCAACACCCTGCACATGACCCGAAAAATAGGCATTTAGATAGAACGAATCATCGGAAATTTTCATAAGCCATTAATAAGCAGTTATAAACACAAATAACCAGCGTTAATTACCAAAGTCCAGTACTGGGGCGAATCGACTACATTAGACGATCCTTATTGGGAATAATAACTAAAAATATTCAGTTGCATCGGCAAATGGCGACCCGTAACTTTCCCCGACTTTTAACAAAAGCCTGTCATCAGACGCATGGGAAATTACGAAAGCGACGCCAACCCGAACAACGAATGGGAAGATAGCTGGGACTCTGGTTTGAACGAGTTTAGTTGGGAAAAGTACCTCCGGACCGAAACAGATCAGGTCAAAAAGTACCAAGCAATCTACAGCAAGCTGATCAGGAGCTCTAACAGGCTTGACGAGGTAGCCCTCTACATGGGGTGGCAGCCGAACATCGAAGCTCCCGAGAGCGAGGATAGCTCCGCTGGAAACCAAGTACCAGAAGTACCCTACACGCTGCACAGGCACCCACTTTTCGTCTCAAGCAAAGCTCTTCATGGCTGGCTTACAGAACAATGGATGAGAAGGGTCTCCCTCTCTCCAGAGGCGGTAGACGCTGCATCGGCTCTATCCTATCAAATTTCCCTTAACGAATCAGACTACTACGGACTACTTGCAGTGACAGCCTTGGACATGGACGACTTTGCCTTGGCTATTGCTTATTTTAAGCGGGGCATGTCCTCACTTAATGCAGCTCTCAGCGAATTGAAGAAATTTGAGGCGCTGAATATAGAACCTGTTTCTCTCTACGTGAAACACGCCCGGATTCGAATCTTCGATATCCGGGAAATTTGGCTAAGAGTGACTTCCGATTGCCGAGCCACCATAGCCCGCGGTAGCGACGACGATTAGGCCTACCCAGCCTTTCCCATCGTTATCCTGCCGGTCCCACAACCGCGATCCCATCCCAGTTCCTATGAGTCTGAAAAAAAATCGGGTAACTCAATTCACCCGAGAAGCGCTCAATCCTGAAAGGCGAACAACCCGCTCGCTCCTTCAAAGATCTACGCGTGGCAACGTGCATACCTACGTGCAAGCCACCACTAGCTACGTTAACCTGATCTCCGAGTATCTCTACTTGTCAGGTTACGAAGAGAAACAAGCCCGCCTTTTCGAATTGAAGCAGATTCTCTGCGACTGCTGGCGCTACCTGCCCTACACCCGTAGAGTGTCAGACTTCGAACGCTTTCTCCAAGTTCGGCTAGAACGCTCACAAAAGGAGGAACGACCCTGCTTCACTGGTGTGCATTCTCCGCTGTCGAAGCTGAATCACGAAGGAAGGTTTCTTTTGGTGGCCCGCTTTTTCAATAATTGGAGCCACAAGAGCATCCGCCTCGCACTGAGATTCAAAAAGGGAGAGGTCTCTGAATCACTCATGCTTCTGAGGTGCCTCCTAACTTCCGTGGAAACCGATAAACTGGGTTACGTAGAGCTCGCCCAGATAGCGCGGGTCAACTCCGTGCTCGAAGGCAATTTCCCAGAGAAAACATGCCGTAAAATCGAAAAGGAAATAGGTGGCCAATATCACGCGCTTCAATTCAAGACTGACTGGCTCACCTACCGTTGTGAATTGGCGGACCTAAGAACGGAGATCCTTCTCGATTCAGAGGAGCTAAACCAGCTAGCAGAAGAGACAACTGAGTTGATCAGGAGCCTGCCGATGGAAAAGCCAAAGCTCTACGACTACATCCTCAACCAGTTTTCCTTCAACAGGCTTCCTGCCCTGTAAGAAGCGCTGCGACCGGAAATTTCGTTAAGTCCTAACGGAATAATAAGGTCGGCAACTTACAATCTCTTAAGATTTCCGTGGTCGTGCTGCCGATCACCAAATGCCGGATGCGCGAATGGCCGTAGGCGCCCATAGCGAGCATGCCGATTCCCTTTTCACTCGCGTAATCAGCCAAGGCTGGAGCCACTGCTCCATGCAACATTTGGCAAACAACGTTTATGCCACGGGAGGAAAACTTGTCCTCGACCTCCTTGAGTTCGCTAAGCAAGGCCGATTCGTTGTCCTTCTTCGCTACACTCGCTAGGTGCAATTCCACATCCGAAAAACTACTCGAATTGCAAAAATACTCTACCGCAGCGTTGCAGGAGGGCACGTTTTCATAGGCGAGGAGCACTTTTTCGACTGGTGAGAATGCGCGAGAGGCGATTAGGCAAGGTCGCTTGGATGCTCTCACGACGCGCTCCATCGTTGAACCAAGATGTTCGGCCGCGAAATTGGCATTCTCGCCACGCTTGCCAAGTACGATCAGCTCGCAGGAAGCTTCTAGGTCACTGAGAGAATCAACGAGGAAACCTGTTTTGTGGATACGGACAATCTCGCCCTTGTACCCTGCTTCCGATAAAGTCGCTTCCGCTTGATCCAGAATCAACGTAGCCTTCCGGTCCTCCAGCTGCTGCAGCTCGCCCATTATGGACTGGTAAGGCTGCAGACCTAAACTTCCACTTAGGTCTGCAACAAACGGGACCTCGAATTGGCGAAGATCCGTCACATACACAATGTCGATCGAAGCCTGCAATCGATCAGCCACCCATGCCGCATATTCGCAACAACTTTGGGAGTACTGGGAACCATCGATGCAGACTAAGATTTTCATGAGAGGTACTGGTTGCTTTTAGAATATCGTATTTGAAGGAACGGCCGTGCCTTTAGTGACGATCACAACCCCATCCCTTACGAAGACACCGTTCTTCTCATACATGTCCGGCTTACCTTCTGGATTGAGCTTCACGTTGTCGCCAATGCGGGCTCCCTTGTCTATGATCGCGTTCTTGATTTCGCAATTGAGCCCCACGCCAACATCTGGCCGGCCCAATTCTTTGTTCCTGCGTCTGTCCTCCGCGCTCTCGAAAGAGTCAGCGCCCATCATAATTACGTTTTCGAGCCTGGTTCCCTCTCGGAGTACCGAGCGAATTCCAATTACGCAGCGTTTGAGGTAAGAGTCCGTCACGATACAGCCATCGCCGACGATAACATGGTTGATCGAGCAACGGTTGATCTTGCTGGCAGGCAAATAACGGGCTCTCGAATAGATCGGCCGACCACGCGAGAAGAAATTGAACTGAGGCATGGGGTCTGCCAACTGGAGGTTAGCATCGAAGAATGCCTTAACGGTTCCAATATCCTCCCAGTAGCCTTCGAAAATCGTGGCCTTAAGTTTGGAGGAGCCAAGCAATGACGGGATGACCTCCTTGCCAAAATCGGTCATGGAGTTGTCCAAGGCGTCGATCATGGTCTCACGATTGAAAACGTAGATACCCATCGATGCGAGACAGCATTCCTCTGCCTCTTTGGTCTTCAGAGTCGCAGCGATAGTCTCAGGAATTTTCAGTCCTTCGATGATCTTGGGGTCCGTTGGCTTTTCGACGAACTCTGTGACGTCCAAAGAGTCGGAAACACGCATCAAGCCAAGACCCTCCACATTGGTCGCCGGAAACGGGATGGCGGCGACCGTGACTTCCGCTCCGTTTGCGATATGCTCTTCGATAATCTTGTCATAATCCATCCGGTAGAGCTGGTCTCCAGATAGGATAATTACATAGTCGTAGTCGCTGCTCGTGAAGTGGTGGATGTTCTGGCGGACCGCGTCAGCAGTGCCTTGATACCAAGTGTCGCCCTTTTCTGTTTGTTCAGCGGAAAGGATGTCCACCGTGCCACCGCCGAAAGGATCAAAGCGATAGGTCTCCTGAATATGGCGGTGTAGAGATGCAGTGTTGAACTGCGTGAGGAGGTAGATGTTATTGATTCCCGAATTGAGGCAATTGCTGATAGGGATATCGACGAGTCGGTATTTTCCGGCAAGGGGTACTGCGGGCTTACAACGTTCTTTAGTGAGGGGGTAAAGACGGGATCCACGCCCGCCTCCCATAATTACGGCAATCGCTTTTTTATGCATGTTTTTCTAGAGGGTTTGGAATCAATGAGTTCCGATAAACACCCTATTCAAACATACCTTTATCTCAACTACAAAAGGGAGACTGTCTTGTTAAATAATGAAGACAGTCAAAATGGCTGTTACCTAGACCAAGCGCTTAAGGGAGAGGGTTTAATCGATGGAGTTTATCCGATCGCAAACCAGTTTCGCTGCCGTCTTCACAGCTCCGCGAGTGGAGCGAATTTGCAGCCATTCTAGCTGGGTGGTGAGGATCGCCTTCACGTTCGGTTTCAAGCTCCCCTCCTCCTTTTTGATCTCAATCTTTGGGAGACCTGCTAGAGCTCGGATCTGCGAAATGTTGGTCAGCTGAAAGAGCATAAAGTCTCGAATACTCACTCGTCCGTCAGCATTTGTAGGACAACCCGCATCGATCGAAAGCTGCACCCAACCGCGAGCACATTTCAAACGCGCCGCAATCTCATCAATTGTCAGTGGGGAATCATCAGCTTTCTGCATGCTTAGAATATAACCCGACAGCCCTCCCAGTTGTAAAGACTTTGTAAACAAGACTTCCCTCTAAGGGCAACCCTGACACGCAAAATGCCTGAGCGAAACGAAATCGCTCAGGCACCTAAAAGAGTTTCCTTGTACAGATTGAGGCCTAGCGAATCATGCCGGCAGCAACCGTTTCATTCGTAAATGCGTCAATAAGGACAAAGGATCCGGTCACCCGGTTACGTTTGTAACTGTCATAACACAGAGGTGCAGCCGTGCGGAGCGTGATACGTCCGATGTCATTCAAACTGAGGGTGTTGTCATCCTCGATCTTGTGAAGCGTATTGATGTCGACCTTGTACTTAACCTCCCGTATGAGAGCTTTGGCCTCTTTGGCGCAATGGCGGATCAAGAACTTGCCGCGAGCGTTTAGCGGCTTATCTGAGAACCAGCAAACCATGGCATCAATATCCTGCCCCACAGTCGGGGGGTTGTTGGGCTTCGCGATCATGTCTCCACGGCTGATGTCAATCTCGCGATCCAACGTCATGCTCACGCTCAAAGGCGAGTAAGCCTTGCTCAGTTCGCCATCCGCGGTGTGGATAGCTTTAACTTGAGCTTCGAAGCCAGAAGGATAGACAACGACCTTGTCGCCAGGCTTGAACACGCCACCGGCAACACGGCCAGCGTAGCCGCGGAAATCGTGATACTGATCACTGTGAGGGCGGATTACCCACTGTACCGGCAAACGGGAATCGACATGGTTAGCATCCGGACCGACGTAGAGCGTTTCCAAATGGTACAACAATGTCGGGCCCTTGTACCAATCCATGTTTTCCGATTTCTCGACCACATTATCACCTTTTAGGGCGCTGATCGGGATGAAAGAAACCTCAACGATGTTATCCAATCGAGACGCGAATTTACGGAACTCTTCCCGGATCTCGTTGAAACGCTCCTCAGACCAATCGACAAGATCCATCTTGTTGACAGCGATCACCACATGTTGGATACGCAACAAATTCGCGATAAAGGAGTGGCGACAAGTCTGTTCGATGACACCTTTACGGGCATCAACCAAAATGATCGCCAGATTCGCCGTCGAAGCGCCTGTGACCATATTGCGGGTGTATTGAATGTGTCCCGGCGTATCGGCGATGATGAACTTACGACGAGGAGTCGCGAAATAACGATAGGCGACATCAATCGTGATTCCCTGTTCGCGTTCGGCGCGAAGGCCATCGGTCAGGAGAGCAAGATTCACGTGCTCGTCTCCACGCTGCTTACTGGTGCTTTCGATCGACTCTAGCTGATCCTCAAAGATCGCCTTGGAGTCGTACATCAATCGACCGATCAAGGTGGATTTTCCGTCATCAACCGAACCTGCGGTGGTGAAACGGAGCAAGTCCATGTCTAAGTAGCCTTTTTCTGGAGCGCTTTCTTCTGTGCTCATGATAATTGGAAATTCTGTATTCTTAAAATGGTTACAAGAGGGATCGAATCAAAAATAGCCTGCCTTTTTACGGTCTTCCATGGCGCTTTCGCTCCGTTTGTCATCCGCTCTATTACCACGCTCGGTCTGTCTGGCAGCCGCCACTTCCTCGATGATCTTATCCATCGTATCGGCATCCGATTCGACGGCTCCCGTAATAGTCGCGTCACCCATGGTGCGGAATCTGATGCGCTTCGTTTCAACCACCTCGCCATCGCGAGGCTGAACAAATTCCGAAACTGCGAGAATTGTCCCGTTGCGAACTACGACTTCGCGATCATGGGCGTAATACAAACTGGGAAGCTCGATATTCTCCGCCTTCATGTACTGCCATACATCCATTTCCGTCCAGTTGCTCAGTGGGAACACACGAAAATGCTCACCTTGAGCCATGCGGCCATTGAATATGTTCCAAAGCTCTGGTCTCTGGTTTTTCGGATCCCATTGCCCGAATTCATCGCGATGCGAGAAAAAGCGCTCCTTCGCACGAGCTTTCTCTTCGTCGCGTCTCGCACCCCCCATCGCTGCATCGTACTGACCTTCTTCTAAGGCATCCAGCAAGGTTTGAATCTGCAGCATATTTCGGGAAGCATTGGGACCTTTCTCCTCTACGACTCTGCCCTCCGCAATCGCTTGCTCAACGGAACCGACCACGAGGTTCGCGCCGAGACGTTCCACGAGATCGTCGCGATACGTTATCGTCTCAGGGAAATTGTGCCCGGTGTCCACGTGCAACAATGGGAATGGAATCTTAGCAGGCCAAAATGCCTTCATCGCAAGATGCGTCATCACGATGGAGTCCTTTCCTCCCGAGAACAGAAGGACAGGACGCTCAAACTGAGCAGCCGTTTCCCGAAGGATGTAGATCGCTTCGCTTTCTAGCTGTTTCAAGTGCGTTACTGAGTAATCTTGCATAAACTAGTTAAGTTAAATATGTTTTGTTAACTCTCTTATCGAAACCGGTGAGTCAATTTCGTTTTTATAAATTTGCTGGAGCTGAAACGGACAAGACCGCATCGGCAAAACGCTTCGCAGCCTTCTTAAGAGCGTCAGGTTGCAAGACTCCAAAACTCAGTCTCACCCGATTCAGAGGCGTTTTCTTGGCATGGCACAACTCACCAGGCACGTACAAAACGCCCTGCTCTACTGCCATCCGGTGAAACTCGGAATCAAACCCGGTCCTGACACCATCCGGTGCGGTTAGCCAAAGATAGAGTCCGCCAGCAGGCTTTTCCCAGCTCCACTGCATCCCAATCAAGGCTGTTTCCAAGGCGTCATGAAGGGTTTCCATCTTGCTTTGGTACGATTTTCTCAGTCCCGCTAGATGTCGATCAAAAAGCCCTGTATCCAAAGCCTTGAAGAGGAGAGCCTGATCGTAGTTTGAGGTGCCAAAATCCTGTTGTCCTTTCAGACTGAGCATTTTCCCCAGCCACTCGTGGTGGTTACAATAGCCATAGCCAACTTTCAATCCGGTCGCGAAAGGCTTCGTCAAAGTCGTCGTATAGAAAACAGGGACAGATGACGTTTCTCCGAGCAATTTAAGAAAACTCTCCGCCTCGCACGGTTCGTCATAATAAAGCTCGCGGTAGGCGGCATCCTCAAAAAGAGCGATGCGACCCTCATAGCTATTCAGAAGGTTCAGAAGGCTCTCCTTGCAGCTTCTCGAAACACTGTGGCCGCTTGGATTAGCAAAATAGCTAACGAGGTAGAGGGCCTTAACGCGAGAGAGCTCTCCTCGCTCGGCATAAAAATCAAGGAGGCCACTGACGCCCTCGACGTCTACATCGCCATTGGCGAGCATCGGCATCGATACCGCCTCGACTCCTAGCCCTCTTAGCATCTCCAAGAACACGAAATAGGTTGGCTCTTCGACGAGAATGATATCCCCCGCATCGCAAAGTGTCTGCACCGCCAAATAAAGAGCCTGTTGCGAGCCATTCGAAATGAAGGAATTCTCGATCGCGTAAGAGGTTGCCGAACAGTCCTGTGATTCAAGTCTCTCAGTTAACAATTTTCGGAGTCCGAGGTGGCCTTGATTGGTACCATACTGCAGCACGCTCTTGTCGCCTTCCTCACCCAACAAATTCGCCATCTCCGTTAGCTCAGCGAGGGGAAGCGTCTCAGTGTCCGTAAATCCAGCCGCTAGGCTTAACAAATCGGGATTGGCCAAAGCCGTCGTCATGAGGCGAGCGATGTCGGACTCGGTTTGGCGCGATCCGAGGGCGGAAAAATGAAGTGACATGATGGATGTGCTAGGATTTTTCGAAAAAAAAGACAGTGGCGATTTACTCACCACTGTCCAAAATAAACATTCAGTCCTGAATCAAGCTAAGCAATTGAAGGGGCCCCGTCCACGGCTGGCGGAGGGGTGTCTTCCTTGGCCTTTGCGGCTGTTTTCTTCTGTTCAAGCTTAGCTTTTTCCTGCTCCAACCTTTCGTCGAGCTCTGTCTTGGAGGAAACGACTTCCGAGCGAATTTCGCCGTAAGTAAGGATTTCGTCCACATGCTTACCCTCGATCGTTTCGTACTTCAACAGGGCTTCAGCGAGAACGATCAATTCTTCTTTCCGCTCTTCGATGACTGTTTTAGCTCGCTCGAATTGCTCGTGGATCAGTTCGCTTACTGCTTCGTCGATCTTTTCAGCAGTCCGTTCACTGTGATCCTGAGTACGGTTGATGTCGCGTCCGAGGAATACTTGATCCTGGTTATCGCCAAAAGCGATCGGACCCAAACTGCTCATACCATAGCGGCAGACCATGTCTCTCGCGATTTTGGTGGACTGTGAAATATCGCTCTGAGCTCCAGTGCTGTAGTCGCCCGTCACTATTTCTTCAGCAATTCGTCCTGCCAAACCAACTGCGATCATGTCGAGCATCTGGTTTCTGGAAGAGCCAAGCACGTCCTTCGTCGGAGCAAACATGGCCATACCCATGGCTCGTCCACGCGGAAGGATGGTAACCTTGTGCAAGCGAACGTCTTTGTCCTTGAGAACCGCGCGGACCAAGGCGTGTCCCGCTTCGTGGTAAGCCGTGGATTTCAAATCCTCCTCGTCTACTACCCTGCGTCGCTCACGTCCGTATGAGATCTTGTCGCGGGCTTCGTCCATGTCGATATTCTCGACTTGATCTTTACCCTTACGAGCCGCAGTCAAAGCGCCTTCGTTGAGCAAATTCGCCAAATCCGCACCCGCAAACCCTGGAGTCACACGAGCGATCGAAGAAAGGTTAACCTCATTGCTCAAGCGGATCTTCTTGGCGTGAACCTTGAGAATTTCCTCACGGCCACGAAGGTCAGGAAGATCGACAACGACCTGACGATCGAAACGGCCTGGGCGAAGAAGCGCCTTGTCCAAAACGTCGGCACGGTTGGTCGCCGCGATGATGATAACCCCCTCGGTAGTGTCGAAACCGTCCATCTCGACCAAGAGGGAGTTCAAAGTCTGTTCACGCTCGTCATTTCCACCGCCGAGCCCCGCTCCACGTTGGCGCCCGACAGCGTCGATTTCGTCCACGAATATTAGACAAGGAGCGCTCTTGCGGCCTTGCTCGAACATGTCGCGAACACGGCTGGCGCCGACACCAACAAACATTTCCACGAAGTCAGAACCGCTGATCGAAAAGAAGGGAACATCCGCCTCGCCCGCGACTGCCTTGGCAAGAAGCGTCTTACCTGTACCTGGAGGGCCTACCATGAGGATGCCCTTCGGAATCTTACCTCCCATACGCTGGAACTTCTTTGGGTCTTTGAGGAAGTCGATAACTTCACTTACCTCTTCCTTCGCCTCGTCGCAACCAGCCACGTTGGCGAAAGTGACCTTGTCCTTATCGCGAGTAAGCAGCTTCGCCTTGCTTTTGCCAAAATTGAGAGCTCCCTTGCCAGCCATTCTGAGCTGACGCACGAAGAGGAAATACAAGAGACCGATCACCAACAGGAACGGGATGATACCAGCCAAAAGCTGTGGTACGAAATTGTTCGGGCTAGTCTCAGTAAAAACGCCACTGGACTGCAGTATGTCGTAATTCGCTTCTGACAAGCGCCCCTTGGCCGCAAAAGCCTTGTTGGCCAAGACCTCTTCGCCATTCTCATTGGTTACAGATACGGCGATGGTCCCACCTATCTCATACCAATCGGAACCTCCGTTCTGCATGGGGGAAATCTTGCCTCCCCTTACGCGACCGTCCTTCGTCAGCTCGACCACTTCGCTCACGCTAAGCGGATCTACGACGGAGGTTTTGTTAGACTGCTGCCAGATGATCAGCATCAGGGCGATTAGAACCACCCAGAAAATGATTACCTTGGGTTGAAAACGCTCAGGCCCGCCTTTGACGGGACCGCGTCGGTTATTACTTTTATTATCAGGCATTAAAATCTAATGGAGTAGTATACGTTGAGTCTCATCGCTCGTAAGTCAATCGCAAGGCGGCATAGGTATCCAGCTCGAGGGAGCGTTCCGCAGCAGGCGGCAGGCCAGGAACCCAGACTATTCCGCCCGTTTCACATTCGAACACGGGCAGTTTCCCTCTGGACTCAGCGGCGATTTTACGATCAATGAACAAATTTTTGAGTTTCTTGGGCGACGACTTCCCGCGCGGCTTGAATGCGTCGCCCGGCAATTTCCTACGGACATAGAGTCTTTCGGAAGAGTTCCCTAGCGAGCTCAGGTACACTTTTTCGGCGTCTTGGTTACTCCCTAGCTCGAACGAACCCAGCAATTCTTTGACGGCAAAAACCTTGTCGCAACTCAGCTTCGACCCGTCTGGCAAAAAGGCCCGCGTTCCGATCGGGAGATAGAATGGTGCCCAATTAGAATCATTTTCGACAGGACAATTATTCGCTACGCTAATGTCGTCGTCTCCCAGAGTTAGCAGGCTTCCTGCAGATATTTGAATTTTTAGCGCTTCTTGCCCCTCGAGCGCTTTAAGCGCCAAGTCCATCGTCTGGGCCGACAGAAAATCCTTGCCCGCCAAGCGATCAAGCAGCCTTCGTTGCAACGCCGTCGGCAATCCCGAAACGCTAGCCCTCGATAAACGCCTTTCACCTTGGCAAGCCAAACTCCAAGCCTGCTCGGCACAATACTCCAACGCTTCAGCGTCCTCAGCCAACAAGCGGCGACTGAGCCCCACTCCCCGCCGAATCGGTCGATCCGCAGCATCTTCCCAAGATGGAATGGCTCCTTTTCTCAAGCGAGCTCGGTAATTCGCATCAGACTGGTTACTTTCGTCTTCCCTCCACAGGCCACCTACCGTTCGCAAAACATCATGGATCTCGGCCCTTCCGAAATCCAGCAGCGGACGAACAAATTCGAGACCGCCTCCTGCCTTGGAAAGTTCTCGAGGGGCGCTTAAGCCCTGCAGGCCAGCTCCGCGCGACAAACGAATCAACATTGATTCAACCACATCGTCAGCATGATGTCCGCTCACAATGCACACAGGACCCGCTTCGCTCGCCCCTGTCGCTTCGCGGAAAAAAGCAAAGCGAGCTTCCCTCGCGGACTCTTCATTGGTGATCTTGCCTGTATCCGATTCCTCCGCACGGCCATCCACGCAATGAACATCTAAGTCAGAACAGAGCGACTGGACAAAAGAAGCATCCCCATCGGAAGCCGCCCCACGGAGCCCGTGGTTAAAATGCAGAACAGCGAGCCGATCCAAGCGATCCAGCTCCACCAGCCGGGAATAAACGACTAAGAGCGCCAGCACGGAGTCCGCCCCGCCGGAGCAAGCAAGGTAAAGCGTCTCCGCGTCGTCGATACGACGGAGCACTCGAGGGGAAATGCGAGAAGAATCAAACTCGGATTCAAGCCGAGCGCACACTTCTCTCCAGTTCAAATGACCCTCCCTAGCTGAACTATTTACGTTCGATGTACTCCTTGCCGACGTAGGGGACAAGTGCATCCGGCAAACGAATACGGCCGTCTTCCTGCAGTCCGTTTTCGATAATAGCTACGAAAACGCGAGGCACCGCGAGACCGGAGCCATTAAGAGTGTGAACGATCTCAGGTTTACCGGTTTCAGAGTTGCGATAACGGATACGAGCTCGACGAGCCTGGTAGGAGCCGAAGTTGCTGCAGCTCGAAACTTCAAGCCAACGCTTTTGGCCGGCCGCCCAAACCTCGAGATCGTACTGCTTGCAGTTGGTAAAACCCATATCGCCACCGCACATCAACAGAGTGCGGAATGGCAGGCCTAACTTTTCGAGCAAACTCTCCGCATAGCCTCTCAGAGTTTCCAGTTCGTCCATGCTGGATTCTGGCTTCACCCACTTGAGCAGCTCTACCTTGTCGAATTGGTGAACACGGTTCAGGCCGCGTACTTCCTTGCCATGACTCCCCGCCTCACGTCGGAAACAAGCAGAATGTCCACAGCGGTAAACCGGCAAATCCGCCTCCTCCAGAATCTCGTCCCGGAAGAAATTCGTGAGAGGCACCTCAGCAGTCGGGATTGCGTAAAGCCCGTCCTCAACCGTTTGATACATCTGTCCTTCCTTGTCGGGAAGCTGTCCAGTCGCAGTGGCGCTATCCGCATTGACCAGGAAAGGAACCCCGATTTCCTCGAAACCTGCCTTGCCGCCTTCGTTCAGGAAGAAATTGATCAATCCGCGGGCGAGCTTCGCTCCGTCTCCCACAAAGAATGGGAATCCCGCGCCGCTCACCTTGGCGCCCCGCGGAAGATCGAGGATCTGCTCGATCCAATCGATATCGTAGTGGGCAGTCTGAAAATCGGCCTCCTCTGGAATCTCGCCAAATTCGCGAACGACCACATTCTCGCTCTCGTCACGGCCTTCCGGCACGCTCGCATCGGGAAGATTTGGGATATTTAAAACAGCCTGTCCCCACTCTTCTTCCACTGCCGAAAGTTCCGCATCCTTGGCCTTCACGTCGGCCGAAACCGCTTTCATCTCCTGAACCTTGGCGATGAATTCCGGACTTCCTTTGGCGAGTTGGGACATCTCATTGTTGGCAGCCTTCTGCTGAGCTCTCAAGGTCTCCGCTTCGGCGATCAAGCTGCGACGCTTTTCGTCCAACGTCAGAATCGCGTCGAGGTCGCATTTGATGTGTTTTTTGGCGATGCCCGCGCGTACTGCGTCTGGGTTTTCTCGTAGGAATTTCGGATCGATCATCTTCGATTGTGCTTAATCAGGGTTCTCCAAGGGAAATATGCTCGAAAAACGAGACCACGCCTTATCCCCGAGCTTGGCCGAGAGTCAAGCCAGCTCACAAGCTTAGCAGTTTTTCGACTTCGGCATGCACGAGCGCTTCTTCCAATTGAGAGACATCGCCACGTGGGGCCATGAGGGATGAACATCGCTCGCTATCCAGCGGGTAAGAGCCTCGCATTTCCGGTGATACGTAGCTGTAGAGAGTCAAATTAGGGCAGCCCAAGGCATCTGCAAGCTGGGCCGGACCATTGTCGTTCGCGACCACAAGCTCGGCTTCTTTGACGAGATTGCAAATCTCAAGCCAATCCTGCTTTCCCTGCAGATCATAAACCCTATCTGGCAACTTACGTTTCACCTCGAATGGCACCACTCCCACGAGATAGACTTGAAATTCCGGCCGGGTCTCCACCAACCAGCACGCCAAATCGATCATACCGGGCCATGCTCGAGCAGATTTGAAACGACCTGGAAACAAGCAAACAAAGGGGGAATGACTAGCCTTTTGAGAAAAGGGAGAGCTCGCATTCGTCGGAGCCAGATTCAGTTCCACGGGCATTTCCGCCGCCAATCCGAAAACGGTCGCAAATGCCTGCAATTGCTCGATCAGATGCCTTCCATCCACTTCGGCTTCGCCCACCAACTCACGGTAGCAGATGGTCGCCCCTTCACGGGCTGAACGCAGCCCGATCTTACGATTGGCTTTTGCGAAAAAACACATGGCGCCGGTGCGAGCGTAGCCTTCCAGATCCATCACATAGTCGTACCTAACCTTGCGAATCTGCTTCAGCAGCCTGACTGAGTGTATTAGCGCTTCGCTACGTCGAAAGGTTATGGTGTGATCAACAAAATCGAAAGCCGCCACCAATGGCTCATACACTCGACGCGCCACCCAAGTGATTTCGAGCTCAGGCTTACGACGCTTTATCGATTCCATCACTCTCAAGGCATGAACAATCTTGTCCAGCGGAGATGTCATCAAGACGAGCGCCTTCACTCGCTTTGCCATTAGCCGATTCCTCTAAATTGGCGCATGACCTCAAACACTGCCACGCCTGCGGAAGTGGCTAGGTTGAGCGACCGCAACGACTTGTTGTGGTGAGGAATGTTTAGCCGCCTGTCCTCGCCCATTTCGCTGTGCAGCCAATCAGGTGCTCCGTGGCCTTCATTGCCAAACAGGAGACCATCCCCGTCCTCGTAGTTCACATCCCAATACGGTTGGCTGGACTTGGTGGTGAAAAGAAAAAGTCTCTTAGGCCCCATTTCGCTCGCTTTGAAAGCCTCCCAGTTTTCGTGGTGGTGCACGTCGAGGGACTTCCAGTAATCCATGCCGGAACGCTTCAAGTGCTTATCCTTTATGACAAATCCAAGCGGATGGATGAGGTGCAGCCTCGAATTCGTAATGGCGCAGGTCCGACCAATGTTCCCCGTATTTTGAGGAATCTCTGGCTGAAACAGAACGACATGGAGAAGAGGCTTACTCACAGGAAAGAATCTGCAGCCCTGTGTTGTCGGCACTTAGATCGCGACCCACGCTTTCCAAGCCGGCTTCTGTAAATGCGTTTCGCATGGCTTGCATCACCTGAGCTGAAAACTCCGCAGAACAGGCGCAGAGTACGCTCGACCCACTTCCACTCAGCCAACCCGTGTATGCCCCAGCGGATAATCCAGCCGCAATGGCGCTAGCCCCGCCAGGGATATTTTTCAGCCGATACGGTTCGTGCATGCTATCGTGCACCGCATCGGCGAGCGATTCGTATTGGCCAGAAGCGAGAGCGGCCACCACGCATGAAACCGAATTGATACTCGAAACAGCGGTTGCGAAGTCCAGTGACTTTGGCAGTACGCCGCGGGAAGCGGAGGTCAAAACCTCGAACTCGGGCGAAACCACGATCAGTCGCAAGGAATCGTCAATTTCGATTTGGGTAACCGCTTCCACTTTGGCTGGATCGTTCACAAATCTGGATACCGTGAACCCGCCTAGGATCGAAGCGCTGGCGTTGTCGGGATGCCCTTCGAGCTTGGTAATTACCTCGACTAGTTTTTCCTTATCCCAACCCGCTTCCGCCAATTCGGCCAAAGCGCCCAATATACCTCCGCGTACAGTTACGCTAGACCCAAGCCCCCTTGCCTGCGGCACATCGCCGCGTATCCGAATATTGATGTCGAACGGGGCGATTCCACTTTCTTCAAAAAAAGCGGCTACGGTCTCGCGGGCCATTTCGCTCTTGGCAAAAATATCCGGACCAAACGAATCGTCTCCAGCGGCTTCGGCCTTTTCCACGCAAATTTCATTGTAGAGCGAAACTGCCATTCCAAGCGTATCGAAGCCAGATCCACAATTCGAGGTGCTTCCAGGCACTTTGCAAATGACGCGAGAGAGGGATGACATATTAAAAAGGAGTGAGATATTCGGATGGCAAATTAGCGGACGCGTACCTCTTTCATGACACGGTCTATGTCTCGCATTTGCGCTTTCTTCTTCAGGTCTTCCCGCTTGTCAAAGAGCTTTTTGCCAGTGCAGATGCCGATCTCCACTTTGATGAGAGCCTCTTTGAAATAAAGTCTAAGCGGGATAGCCGACTTCCCGCCGGCTTCGAGAGCCCGAGCGATCTTCTTCAGCTCCGACTTCTTGAGGAGTAATTTTCGTTCCCGACGCGGCACGTGGTTATTGATATTTCCGAAAGCATATTCGTCTATGTGCAGGGCGTAGATAAAAAACTCGTCCTTGTGAAAACGGCAGAAGCCTTCCGAAATTTGGGCTTTGCCTGCGCGAATCGACTTCACCTCCGTACCGCTCAAAACGATTCCAGCCTCGTAGGTATCCTCGACCAAATAGTCGCGGTGAACCTTTGAGTTGCGGATTTCCTTGGGGTTCGCCCCCTTGCCGCCTTTCTTGTTTTTGCCAGCCATTTTCGGGTTTCTCTAGTGATCCGGGTATAAAAAGAACGCGGCGGACAAGGCCAACCGCGCTCCAAAATAGTATCAGGGGTGCGGACGCATCAAAGCGGCCGCGAAAGCAAATTCGATCCTAGTCAGCGAGCTCGAAGCTGATCTTGCCCTCGATGATCTCGCGCAAGGCGATATCTTCTGGGTTCAGCTTTTCAAGCGACTCGACCAAAGGGCGATTGCCGTGGCGTAGCTGCTTAACGCGTCGGGAAACGACGTTAATCAGAATGTTAGGGTCCTTGATGACCTTGCGTGCTTCTTTTATATAATCTTCTCTCAAAGCTGCCTCCTTAAAATTGGAATCCGCCCTTTTACCTTGATGCAGTTTAGCGTCAAGCGCTTATTCAAACTTCCAATGCGAACGGAGGGACCTCCCCCTGTCAAAGCCAAACCGCCTCAAGTCCCCAAATGGAAAACGACGATTCGCTCTACCTTTGCTACACCACCGTATCACGGCAAGAGGATGCCGAGACCCTCGCTAAGCAGATAATAGACAGCAAGCTGGCCGCCTGCGTGCAAATCGACGCCCACATCCTATCTTACTACAACTGGAAAGGGAAGACTGAGCGGGACAACGAGATCAGGCTTCAGATCTTCGCCCCCGGTGCCTGCCTGTCAGAACTGGAGAAATTCGTAACGGAACGGCACCCCTACGACATTCCAAAGTGGATCTGCTGGGAGTCGAAAAAAGTTTCAGAAAAGTACTTGAAATGGGCTAATGAAGTCTGCAACCTCCGCGGCTTCATTTAACCGGAACCATTTTCGACCATGTCACAGCATCCTAGCTACAAGTCCAACGCCTCAACTGGCGCCAAGAGAAACGTCCTCAAACGCTTCGAGCGTGTCGAGCTTCTAAAGAAGCGTGGAGAGTGGAAGGACGGCGACCGCGTCTCCGGCCTCAAGAAGACCAAGCCAGAAGCCTAAGCGGCCGACGCAAAAAAAGAATTTTCAAACGCCACCTTCCTACAGGGTGGCGTTTTTTGTGTCCGAGTCCTAGCAGCGAGTCAGCACCGCTCCCCGCTTTAGAGAAACATTCGATTGATCAGATTTTTGATCCTGGCGCCGGCTCCGCCGAACGCGCCGGGCTTGGAGAGATCCATGCAGTACTTGTCTTCGATCAGATCTGGTCGCAGCACCTCAACTTGATATTCGAGAGGATAAGCCTCCATCTCCGCACTGGTCAGAGCCTTGAATCGCGTCGGTAAACCATACCAAGTAAACTCTATCCGCCAGCCTGCGTGGTCGGCGGGTATCACGTCGTTGTGCATAAGCTGAGGGTTGATTCGCAGCAGCTCCGGTATCCGAGTGTCGCGGACAAAAGCCTCCACCGCAATCTGCTCGCTCATGATAAATTGCCAAACTTCCTCCGCCTCGCCGCGTCGGAGAGCGCCACACAACGCCCAACCGTCTAAGCCGATTATATTCATACCATTGAAGGAGCCGTGCTCGTTCTTCGAGGTGTAGTGTCGATCGTACCAAGCCTGGAAATCCGATCCCAGCCAGAATCCGAGCTCGAAATGCAGATGGGCACGACTCTGCGGGATCGTGTAGCCGCCCGCGCTTCGCCCCATGGTGGCGATCCGTTGACCACCGGAAACCTCCACTCCCGCAGCGATTCCCTGCCCGATGGATCGCAAATGGGCATATAGCGTCACAACCCCGGGTGCGATCTGCGGATGCTCGATCACAATATAACGCCCGTAGCTGCTGTTGCCCGCTACCGAATTGACGTAGCGGACCACCCCGGAATCGAAGGCGTAGATAGCATCCGTAGACTCGTTTTTTCGATCCCGTGAAATCGCTCGCAAATCCAGGCCCTCATGGAATCTGTGACCCGAATTTCTCACGCAGCCGAACAAGCCGGAAGTGATGTTACCCGAGACCGTTGGCTGCAAAACCCCTTCCATCTGGCCTTTTTCCAAATAGGCAGGATTCGGAGTCGGCCAATAGTATTGGCCCAAGCGATACGGAGCCTTCGCTTCCGCAAGGCCAACAAAAGCGACAGCCATCAACACAGTTAGGCTAACGAGAAAGTTTCTTTTGGATGTCAAAATTCGTCTTCTGCAATTGGTTCGCCACCTCGGCCAAACGCTCATCGTCAGCCTCAAGAAAAATGAAAACGCGACCGTCGGCGATCGGCTCGTCAATCCGACGCGCCGCGACCGCTTCACCATTGAGGACAAGCACCAAACGCTTTCCTTGGTTCGCCACCGAGATCTGATAAAATTCGCGAGCCGCCGCCGGCTTGAGAGTGAATGCGAGGCATTTGCCCAAAGCAACCTCCGCGATGTCGATTGAATAGTAGTCAAATTCGGAAAGGACCGCATCGCCTTCCACCGGTATTTGCACGAGACTTATCGGAAGCGTGACCAAAGCCGACATGTCGCTCTGGCTGGAGGATTCTAAAATGAAACGGGCTCGCAGGTAATCGGAAACCTTCATCGAACTCGTTTGGCAACCTGCCAAGGCGAGCGAAGCCGCAAGCAAAATGTAGGACCCGATTTTCAACACTTCGCAACTATCCCCGCTCCGCCCCAAGCGAGGCAAGCGAAGAGTGTTTTGCTCCCCTAAAATCAGCTGAGTTCACCCAGCAGCTCTTCGCCCACCGCGTCGGCAAGCATCCGCCCTTCTGGCGTCAGAGCGAGACGATCCCCCTCTCGGACGGCCTTTCCCTCCTCTACCAGTTTGCGAAGCAGCGGCAGCGACTCCACGTCTCGGCCGAATCGGTGATGCAACTGCCGCAAGTCCACTCCTTCGTTCATACGAAGTCCGAAAATCAACGAGTCCTCCAGCAAGAGGCCATCGCTCAACTCCACCCGATCGACCAAGCCGCGCTCACCCCGCTCCAGCCCATCCAGCCACTCCTTTAGGTCGGGAGTGTTGGTGTGACGGCTTCCGTTCCATTGGCTAGAGGCCGATGGGCCGATCCCTATCCACTCCTGCATTCGCCAAGTATTCGTATTATGGAGGCATTCATGCCCTGGCTTTGCGTAATTGGATATTTCATACTGCCTGAACCCGCCAAGCTCCGCCTCTTCCCAGATCGCCGTATAAAATCTGGCCTCACGATCTGGATCAATCGACACTTTGCCTTGCTGTAGCTTTATAAACAAAGCCGTGTCCTCCTCGAATGTCAGGCAGTAGGTGGAGAGATGATCCGGCTGCAGGCCGATTGCCTCCCGAACGTCCTGCCGCCACTCCTGCTCGCTTTGCGTCGGAATCGCGAAAATAAGATCAACGTTCACCGACTTAAAACCCACTTCGCGAATCAATTCGTAGGCTTTATGGATCTGCTTCAGGGAATGCTGCCGGCCCAAGGCGTCCAAAAGTCTTTCGTTCAAGCTCTGTATTCCCATCGAAATACGAGTAACGCCCGCCTCCTTAAGCGCTTCGAGCTTGTCTCGCTTTACTGAAGAGGGAGCCATTTCCACCGTCCACTCTTCCGCTGGCATGCCGAGCGTATCCGTAATACAGGCACCAACTGTGAGCATATCTTTAGCAGGAAGCAGCCCTGGAGTTCCCCCTCCCCAAAACATCGTATCAAGTTTCCGGCTACCGGTATCAACGAGCTCGAGCTCGCGTTTGACCCCATCGATGTAGGAAAGAATCCCTTTTCTGTCCGACTGGATTTGATAAAAACCGCAAAAGTCGCAAGATGTAGAACAAAAGGGAACGTGAAGATACAAACCCAGCGCTGGGTCAGGCACGCTTGCACGCTGAATATGATCGCTATTGTTCACTCTTTAAATCCATTTAACGCAATTCGCATCCGGTCGGTGAACAATTTGCTTCACCGCAAGTCCGTTATGTGATTGCAATACAGGTATTAATTCACTCTACCAGCCCGAAAACATGGACAAGCGAATTTCCAAAACCAACCGCAGAACTTGGCTAGCGATCATCCTCGTGCCGATCGCTCTCTTCCTCGCAGGTTGCGATTTGAAAGTCATAGACCTAACTCCTTCGACTCTCAAAGCCAACCCATCCCGCACCTATTCCATCACGGCTCAGGTATCCGTGAAGAACAACGCTGTTGTTGATGGCTCCGTTTCTCCGGACATCGTCATCGATGGTCAGGTTCATAAAATGAGCCGAGTTCCCGGCAGCGATTCGCTATACGAATACGATTACCGCATGCCTGCGGGACGCGACAAGGCGGCCTACTACTTGCTCGTACGCTACCAGCGCAAGACCGCGTCTAGCACCGTTTCGAAGGAGATCCCAACCGAGGTTAAGACCATAACCGTCGAAAACCGCTACTCGGTTGAGCTCGAGGTCAACCGCGCTCCAGTGGGCACACGCATCGCCATCTTGGGTCGTGGATTCACCAGCGACGATAAGGTCATGGTCGGCGGCACGCCAGCAGTCACCCAAGCCGAGAGTTCCACCTCGCTCGCTTTCTACGTTCCAAGCCTCCCTGAGGGTCGCAACTACAACGTTACCGTCCTCGGACTGAACGGTGAACTTTCAGCCGGAAGCCTACGAATCGACGCTTCTAGCATCCGCGTTTCTCCTAGCAGCCTGAGCCTCCGGCCCGGCCAGCGCGGCATTCTCGCATTCTCGATCCCGAACGAAGCCCCTCCAGGAGGCCTCGCGGTAACAGTCACTACCGACGTACCAGACAGCGTGATCATGCCAGAAGTGGTGATCCCAGCCGGACAACGCTCCACCAGCATTCGCGTAGAAGGTGGCGATCCAGGTTCCGGTTCGCTCTTTGTGGAGCTAGGCGGCTACTCTGACGTCGAAATTCCGATCACAGTAGCGGAGTAAGCCTCCACTCTGAAACGATTTACAAAGCCCCGGCAGCCACAGGCTCCGGGGCTTCTTTTTGCAGGAAAGCCACTGACTCCTGATAAAAGCTAGCTCGCGAACCGCGTAAATCCTCCGCGATGATCCGATTCTCAAGCCTCCAGCGGGCGCTTAACAGAGCGAATGATCCCCCCAAAAAAAGCCCGCCTTTTCGCGCCTGAAAAGACCGGCTTTTTGCATACCGAGATCTAAGGGAATCGTGTCGTTACCCACTTAATTGCACCTGCAATCCCAAAAGCGAAAAACCATTGCTATCCAGCACTTTAGGTGCATACTAAATCCAGTTTATGGATACCCCATCCCTCCCCTCTATCCTAGTTTCGCTCCTTGGAGGACTTGCTATTTTCATTCTCGGCATGAGCCACATGACGCAGGCTCTGAATGCCATCGCTGGGTCGAAGATGAAGGACCTACTGGCCGCATTTACGCGGAACCGTTTCGCCGCCGCCGCCACAGGTGCAGCCATAACTGCGGCGGTCCAGTCTTCTTCCGTCACTACGGTACTACTGGTCGGGTTTTCCTCTGCTGGACTCATCACGCTCAGCCAAAGTGTTGGCGTTATCCTTGGAGCCAACCTCGGCTCGACCGTCACTGCTCAAATCATCGCCTTCAAGGTCGCGGATATGGGCGCGATACTGATGGTGGTCGGTCTAGCCATTTCATTTTTCAAACAACGTCCTCGCCTCTCTCAAATCGGAATCCTGTTGCTCGGACTGGGAGCTATCTTTTTCGGCATGCAATTGATGGGAGACGCGACAAGACCGCTGCGAAGCTATCCTCCCTTTCTGGAGGCGATGCAAACCATCGAAAGCCCGGTCTGGGGCATTTTAATCGCCTTGGTATTTACCGCTGTCGTGCAGAGTTCCGCCGCCACGATTGGTCTGGCCATCATCTTCGCCAACCAAAACCTGATCACCCTGGAAGCAGCCATCGCCTTGGCCTTTGGCGCAAATATCGGCACCTGCATTACAGCTGCTTTCGCTGCCATTGGCCGTCCTGCCGCAGCCTGGCGGGTCGTTTTCATCCATATCGTGTTCAATCTGCTGGGTGTAGCCATCTGGTACGCCCTCATCCCGCAATTGGCGAACTTGAGCGAGTTCGTATCAGACAAGCTCCTGCACGACCAATCTACCGGGCGCGAGATCGCTATCGCCCATACATTATTCAACTTTACAAACCTTCTGCTATTCATCGGTTTCACCGGTCCCCTGGCGAGATTAGCCAATCTGGTTGTTCGTTCTCGGCCCAAACCCGAAAAGGCGGCTGCTCACCCCATCTACCTCGACCCGATTTATCTTCAAACGCCGAGTCTCGCCATCGACAGAGCCAGGCTCGAGTGCGGTCGGCTCGCCACGCTCGCCATCGCCATGGCCGAAGAGATCCCACTAGCCGCCTTGGAGGGCGATACCGAACAATTGCGACGCTTGGAGAAAAGGGATGACGAAGTCGATGACCTGCAGACCGCGATCCTCAACTATTTATCTCGAATTGACGCCAAACAACTCGCCAAACGAGACCAGGAAGCCATCCACGACGTCATCGGACTGGTGAATTGCTGGGAGAACATCGGCGACCTCTTAGACTCCCATGTACTGCCTCTGGGGCACGATCGTATTAAGACAGGTCTGTCTATTGGTACGGAGACAAAAGCGAAACTCCTCCAATTGCATCAGCTTCTACTTCGAGACATGCGCCTCGCTTTGCTCGTAACGACAGATGGGAATCTGGAGCAGGCCAAGGAACTACACGACGCGAAAGCTCCGTTCCGCAAACTCGCCGCCGAGGCGGAAAACCAGCTTCGCGACCGCCTGATCGGACGCGAAACCGAGCGTCTGGAACTGTTTCGGCTAGAGTCAGACCTTATTTCCAACTTCGTGCATTTGCAACATCACGCCCGCCGACCAGCCAAGCAATTGTTGGAGAAAACGGAATAACCCCAAACCACCCCAAAAATGAAAACTACCCTGACCTTTCTCGGAGCTGCTGGCACTGTGACCGGCTCGCGTCATCTGGTCGAAACGAGAGACTCTCGAGTCCTTGTGGACTGCGGTCTCTTCCAAGGACCCAAAAAGAACCGGCTCAAAAACTGGGAACCGTTTCAGGTCGATCCTTCCACCATCGATGCGGTCATGCTTACCCACGCTCACATCGACCACATTGGCTATCTGCCTCGCCTGGTAAAAGATGGCTTTCGTGGTCCCATTTATGCGACCCACCCGACTGTAGAACTAGCCCATATCCTGCTCAAAGACACCGCCCACCTTCAAAAAGAGGAAGCGAAATGGGCGAATAAGAAAGGTTACAGCAAGCACAGTCCCGCCTTGCCTCTTTACACTGAACGCGACGCCGAGCGAGCTACCGATCTTTTGCAGGGCTTTTCCTACGGGGATGAGTTCGAACCGATAAAGGGTATACGTGCCAAGTACCGAGACGTTGGACATATACTCGGGTCAGCCTTACTCGATTTGAAAACGACTGACCGAGAGGATAGTCCCAAGAAACTCGTTTTTTCAGGAGACGTAGGACGCCCGACCGATACCATTCTCCGACCTCCGGCCCAGCCCTACAACGTTGATTACCTTGTCATGGAGTCGACCTACGGGGACCGCCTCCACGATCCAGAAGACGTCAAAAGCGCCCTTCGCGATGCCTTGAGAGAAGCATTCAGCCGCGGAGCTCCGATCCTAATCCCATCCTTTGCTGTCGGCCGAGCCCAGAGCCTGCTCTACCTGATACGCGAGCTAGAAGATGCGGAGGAAATCCCTAGCGTGCCTGTCTTCCTAGATTCACCCATGGCCCTGAGAGCTCTGGAATCCCACACCGCAAACCTCAGGGATCTGAACCTCTCTTGTCGCAGAAAATTCTTGCACGGCACCGATATCTTCAGCCCGAAAATCTTGCATCTAGTCGCTAAGCAATCCGAATCCAAAGAGCTCGTTAAAAGGAACGGACGCTGCATCATCATAGCGGGAAGCGGCATGGCCACAGGCGGTCGCATTCTCCATCACCTCCGACAGCATCTGCCCAATCCGACCGCTACGGTTTTGTTCGTTGGCTACCAAGCGGAGGGCACTCGTGGGCGGGCTCTGCTGGAAGGAAAACCTGAAATCAAAATGTTCGGACAAGAAATCCCAGTTCGAGCTCACATACGATCCATCGACGGCTTTTCGGGACATGCCGACTACCTGGAAATGCTCGCTTGGCTAATGGCATTTAATAAACCCGTATCACGAGTTTTCCTGACCCACGGCCAACCGGAAGCGTCAGAGGCGTTTGGCATACGAATTCGAGAGCAATTCAACTGGCCAGTCACCTTGCCGAGAGAAGGACAATCTTTCGATATCGACTTCTGACATTCGTAGTAACTAATCAAATACAGGCTTTACCCCAAGGCATATCACTTAGTGTAATTAGGATATGTATACCAGACACACCCAGAATAATTTATAGCGACCATAATTTCATCTCCATAAGAGGGAAAATTCGTGGAATTCCGTCGGGATCTCCTATCAAATCGCGCATTGAAGAGAAAAGAGTCCTGACTCTGATCCCCCTTCAAAACCCACCCCACGAATGATCGCAAAAATATCAGTATGCTTGCTCACCTTATCGTTATTCCTCACCGGATGTGAAACAACCCAACTCGTGATCAGTCCATCTCTTGAGGACTCCGAAGCGTCGCCTCGCACGGTTGAAAAAACCCACCGAGTTTCCGCCGCCCTCTTATCCTCTCAATTCTCCCGAAAACTCGAGGAGCTTCCCACCTTCGTAATAGAGGTCGAAAACCATGGCGAGCGTAGTTTGATTTTCACTACCTCAAGCGTTAAGTTAAGCTCCGGCGACCAGCCAGTAGAAGCCTATTCGATTGAAGAGTATACCGCCAAGCTCGCCGAAGCGTCACACCGTGAAGCCGAGGAAGAAGGCGGCAGGCAGGCCGAAGCCGCTCTCCGCACGAGCGGATCAGTTAGCACACCGGCCATGCAGGACAACAGCGCCGCTATGGCTAAGATCACTTCAGCTAACATGGCTAGCCGTGCCTCCGCAAACCGCAAAGTAAGCCAACAGTTAAACAAGGAAATCACGGAGTTGATCGACATCCATCAAATCAATCCGGGTGACAGCAAATCCGGTAAGGTCCTGTTCCATGGAGAGAACATAAAGGCCAACCTACCTCTCAAATTGGTCGTCACGCTAGAAGGCGAACCATACGAGTTCACGTTCTCAGTCACAGAACAAAGCCAATAAAATCCGGGCAGACTCTAGACTGATTCTTCCAGATAATTTCCCTACCTGATATCAACAAATGGGATGGCCCGTCGCTCCAATGCGGTGGGCCATTTTCATTCATATTTTGATTCAGAACGGTATCTGCTACTCTACTTGGCTCCGACTCGTTTTATGACGGATTCTACGTCGAGAAAATCGATATCGCGCGTGGACACTGCCACATTACCCACACGTAGTTCTTTGATTAAATCGTGAGCGACTAGGTTTGCTCCACCGGGCGTATTCAAAGCAACTGCCTTAAGCCTCTCACCTTCCGCAGTCGCCTCCCGTTCCAGCAACTTGCCTTTCGCTTCCAAACCAGCGGCATAAAGATCCGCGTCCGCGTTCAGCTTGGCCGCTGTTAATCGAGCGTCCGCGTTGATCTGAGCGATCTCCTTATCGGTATCGGCTTTAATCGTCAATTGAGCTGCTCGCAATTCCTGCGATATCACCTGAACCTTGGCTTCCGTTTCAGCAACGATTCGGTTCGTTTCACCTTTTCTTTCTTCAGCAAGAGCACGCGACTTGTTTAGCTCCACATCTTGGTCGGCAAGTTTTTTATCGAGGATCTTCCGTTCATACGAAGGATCGAAACCAATATCGCGAATCAAGATCTGCACGAGCTCGATGTAGTTCCGATCCAAGTCGGCAGCCAGCAATTCGAAGCTCTCCTCCGTCTTGTTACGCCTTACCTCTGGATTGTAGAACTCTTCGGTCAACATGGTGCCAAAAACCTTGCGAATGGTGTTCTGCACTTGGTCGCCTACGATGCCCTTATAACGCGCCTCGGAGTTGAATTTTCGATACATATCGTAAGCCCTGCCCGGCTTGATGCGGTATTTCACAGTGATATCCAAGCGAACCGTATAGCCATCCTTCGATTTCAATTCGATCTGACCGGGGCCAACCGAAGGAGCCGAACCGAGATAGCGTTGGGTGGACGACGATAGGAAGCTGTAGATCTTGCTCGCTTGACGACGTTCCTCAACGGTTGTGAATTCCGTGGTCTGTACCGTAGAGTCGAATACATTCCACGTGTCTAGCAAAGGCAAGTTTCTGTGGTAACCCGGACCGTAGTCGATTTCCACTACGCCCTTTTTGCCAATCAGATCGTATTGCTGAGTTCGCACTCCGACTTCGCCCGGAGCGATACGTTTTAGGAAAGTGCCAGCGATCAGAAACACAGCCAACACGCTGAGAATGGTTAGGATAGAAATTATCTTAATGAGTTTCATTTTGAGAGGGGTTTGAGCGGGCTATTTCTTCTGGAGGGCGACGGATTCATCGATATGCGACAATCGCTCGGTCGAGCTTTCCAAGCTGAATGGCTGACCGCTAAATCTCATTTGAGAGAGTTTCTCAGCGTACGCTCGCTTGATCAGATTCTTTCCGCCCTCGCCTTCGAAGGCATTTGCTAGAGCCGTCAAGGCCTCGCCTTCAGACTTGGCCTTTAGAAGAATCGCCTGAGAGTTCTTGTCTTGTTGGTAATAGTTCGCGTCTGCGCCGAGCTGCGTATCGATCACATAGGCTTCCGCGTCCTTTACCTTCTTCTCGGCTTGTGCCTTTGCCTCCACGATTAGCTTTCGCATCTCGCCTTCATAGGTTTCCAACACGACCTCCTTTTTCTTGGTAGCTTCGACCACGCGAAAGATCTGATTCTGCCGTGCCGCGTTCGCCTTGGATATCTGCTCTTCCACTTCCTGGTCCGCCAACTTCTTGGCCCTGATTCGTTCTTCGTACTCCTTGTGGAAACGGAACTTTTCGGCTATCACTTCTGCGACTTCGATTCCGTAAGGGCGAAGCAAACGGTTGAGTTCCTCTTTGCCTTTTTGCGCCTTTTGGTTTCTCACACTGGCGTCGTAGAACTCTTCCGTCGTCATCTCTCCGAAAACATTCCGGCAAACGGAACGCGAGTAGTCGCGCACCCACTTGTATTTATAAGCGTCATCCAGTCCGGACGTTGCTACGACCTCTTCGATCATGTCTCGCCGAATCGCGTAGTTGATGGTGAGGTCGAGAAAGACGTCGCTACCATCCACCGTTTTGATTCGCAGGTCGTCCTTTCCTTCGCGGTCGCCTCGCGTCGGATTCTCCGTCATCTCTAAACGTTGGACCGTGAGATCTAGAAGATAAAACGTATTCACTAATCCATTATAGATATTAGTACCCGAATCGGAAATAATGGTTATGTCTCCGGTGAGATTGTTTATCTTGACGCCTACCTCGGTGCCGGAGACCCGCTGCACACGAAAGGCCAGGAGGAAAAATACAGCCAAGAAAACCAAAGCGATTAGAGCTAAAGCGACCGGGCCGCGAAACTTTTGGAGAACGGCCAACAGACGCTGTCTGGCCACATTGGATTCAATATTAGGTTTCATTTGTCATAGGGGTTTACCGAAAAAGACATCCTTCGGTTACAAAAAAATTCGACGTGTATTCAATCTGTCGACACCAGTGGAGCAAAACGCATCCTCACGACTCTACCGCAGATACAGGCTAGCCTGCATCTGTTACACCCTAAGTCAGTTAAGCTCAGGAAGAGGCTTAGGCGGGGCCTTGAAGACTTTCCAAATAAAGACAGCCGAGCCCATCAAGCCGCCCAAGAAAAGGATTGGAAATGGGAATTTGCCCGTGATGGCGATTAGAATACAGAGCGACAAAATCACAAACGACCCTACTAAACCCTTTACCAAGCGTAACTCGTCCTCCTCCCTAGACGCCCCGGGGGATTTTCGTATAAATGCGTCGTTCCCCCGAAAAGCCTCCTTCGAATAAGGCATCGCGGCCACTGAATAGGTCGCGGTATCCAAATCGAAACGAACCGCTCCCCGCTTTTGCAATTCGATTAATCGCTCCTGGGTTTTCTTGAAGGGGAGCCGGCAATGACCGGCAATGGAGCTCAGCTGCACCGGTTTGGGCAGATTTCCGATAAGATACACCAACTCGTGCTGCCAAACGGCGAACGACGGCCAAGGGTCTCTTTTGGCTAAGGCTTCCAACTCAGCTTCGACCTGACTCCGCGTTTCCTGGCTTAGGGCAGTTCGGCCTTCTGGCTCCAAGGGTTCGTCCGAGTAAACGCAACGGAGAGGCAAAAACGGCTGCGGCGGCCGATCCAGATAATCTACGAAGATATAACACTCGAGCCCGTCTACGCGCTCCTTGGCAACTCTGGAACAAAGCATGCCATCGAGGGCGCTTTCGATAAGGCCAATACTCATTGGCAGGTGCGGGAGTAATTGAGTCAGATAAACACTTCCAGACTGGGTAGCTGCGATCTGCTCGGCTAGATTCTCGGCCACGACAGGCCAAATGGGGTTGCTCATAGGGATAGTCGAACTAAGCAATCACACGGATATTAGGCAAGTTCGTTTCTATCGCTAAACCACTCTGGCAGCTTCCCGCAGCCCGAAAGCTTTGAAGCTTTTTTGCGTCTCAGGCTTCCACAACCAGACCGTCGTAGCTGAGCATGACGCCCTCCGGAAGCTGCGTATCCACGAACTCATGGTCAATGTGATGAGTCATGTGGATTAGATAACTCCTCTTTCCCTCAATCCGCAAAGCGGCATCGGTCGCTTCCTCGATAGTCATGTGCGATGGATGCTCCATAGGACGCAATCCATCGAGAACCACGATATCCGCCGAACGGGCCAATTCTTCCGCGTGAGGCGATACGCTCCCGCAATCCGTGTAATAGGCGATCCGCTTGCCCGATTCTGCCTCTTCAAAGACGAAACCCAAAGTCTCAAAACGCCCATGACTCTGCACCGTGGAGTAAATTTTGCCCGCCGCTCCCAAATCCAAGACTTCAGGCATCAACCGCCCCTGAAATGCCGGATAGCTCTTGGAGGCGGCTCGATCCCGCATAGCGTAAGGATAGATCTCCCGCAATCGCTGTAGCCCCTCTTCACTGGAGTAAACGGGGATAGCCTCCCCGCCCCGGCGATCGCAGTACTGCCTCAGATCATCGAAGCCCTGAATGTGGTCCGCGTGACCATGAGTAAGGAGAGCGAGATCAATCTTGGGGATATTCAACTCCAAAGCCTGTAGGCGAAACTCCGGAGACGCGTCGATTTGGATGTTTAAGCCACCCATTTCCACATGGGCATGAGTCCGGAACCTACGATTGCGAGGGTCCGTGGAAACGCAGACTGCACAGTCGCAACCGATCATCGGTACGCCTTGAGAAGTGCCAGTGCCCATGAAGCTAATTTTCATCGGCCCGATTCCCAAACCAAGACGACACAGATTCAAAGCAAAAATCGGTATAGCCCTCCCTTTCCGAAACGATTGAAAATCTTCGGAATAATGCGGTTTTAGGGCTTGATCTCCAAATGCGAATTAGCACTGTTCCAAGACCTTAGCGGAGAGATGGCTGAGTGGCTTAAGGCAACGGTTTGCTAAATCGTCGTACGTGTAAAGCGTACCGGGGGTTCGAATCCCCCTCTCTCCGCCACTTTAAAGCCTCCCAACACGTTAATTGTTCGGGAGGCTTTTGTATTTGCAACCAAAGGGGGATGAGAGCCCCCGCAGGGGAGTTCGACGAAGCGAGCTCGCGAGCGGAGATGGGGCACGCAAAGCGTGAGTCCGAAGGACTTGGGCAAAGCCCAACCAATCCCCCTCTCTCCGCCACTTAAATTTCTAAAAACGTCGTCCCACCAGACGGCGTTTTTTTGTATATGGATTCCGAAGGGATGAGTTCCGAGGCTCAGCCGACAAGACCGATCGCGGAGCGAGTCGGAACACCCCCCAAGGGGTTCGACTAAGTGAGCAAAGCGAACGAAGATGGGGCATACAAAGTATGCGTCCGAAGGACTTAGGCAAAGCCCAACCTACCAAGAAACTGCGTTTAGACTCCTCAACGCAACGAAGTGAGGATTACATCCCCTTGTTTCGCTTCGCTCGGTACTCCGCCACCATTAGGTGCTTGAGACTGACTTGGACGGCGAGCGGATGCCATCGAGAGAATCCAATACTTGGACTTAATTGGCGAAGACGTACATTGCCTGATCCCAGCAGTGGACCAATTAAATAGGGTTCAGGATCTGAAACGTTTTTGAAACTCTACCTTCGCGAAAGAAGCGATTTTCGGCACGGACGATGCCATTCTTTCTAACGGCAGAAATCCTACAAATACGGTCCAGTGAGCTTTCCCGAAACGCACGGCGTCTGCTGACAGTGCTACCGATACCGCCCCACGAATAATTCCAAGCACTTCGCGTTCAAACTCAGGCTTCACCGTATCCAGAAGGTCGATAAGGTACTCTCGTAATACCACAGCGAGTAGCTTGACGTGCTTAACGTCCTGACGGTCCCCCTGATCTAATTCCAAAGCGTTCGAGAGTTTCGCTTTCAGGAGAACATGAGGTAACGGCACCAAAATTTCATTTCCCGCTACATCAACCAAAGCTTTGCATTCAGTGAGTTCCTCATCGGTAACCCCCTTCACACTCCGGAGAGCTTCCAAAAGAAAAGGCCTTCCACCGACATCGATTTCCATCGCTCCCAATACGATCTCTCGCAGGGCAGCGAAACGGACATCGCCTCCCAATTTCTTTCCAAGCCAGAGCAACGCATTGCGTGTGGCATAGATGTCCATGTCCGAACTCGTCAATGGCTCATGCGGAGCAATCTCAGCCTTCGAACGATAATAGTAGCTGAGAGCCCAAACATTGACCGCATGCCCTCCAACCAAAAGGATAGGATCTTCGGATTCCTCGAATGCCGCGAAGATTTCGTTGAAATCCTCGACTGGCCTAGGTTCTCCATCCATTAGGCTCCGAACAATTTAGAGACACGCACTTTTGATTCGCTGTAGGGAGCGTTGCGAAGTTGCATTTCGTGTCGCGTTGTCTTCCCGCTTAGAATTGCAGATACAGTTTCTCTTCTCTCCTCCACCTTACGGCTAGAAAGAGACTTCAACGAAACTGTGGACTCTGGCTTCTTTGAAGGCATACCTAATATAGATAACGGACGTTTCACCCAATTAATCAAGTAAACTCAGACTAACTCGAAGCCAGTCAGGACTTGCAGCAAAAACTCAACGGAAAACTCCTGGCTAACCACTCTGCTTAATCTGGCAGGCGGAGCTTTTTTAGGCTCCGAAAGCGGAGAGGCTTTGCCAATTCGTTGCCATTCTGCTGTTTTTTTGCTGCACGAAGAGACATTCCAGAACACCTTCGACTTTTCTTAACGTCATAAACAACAACTGTTTGTTAAGAATAGTGAAGATTCTCCGACAGTTCGAATCCCCCTCTCTCCGCCACTTGATTTTCTAAAATGTCGTCCTTTCGGACGGCGTTTTTTGCAAGCAAATGGCTCGGGGATGAGAACCCATGGGTTCGACGAAGCGAACTTGTGAGCGAAGGTGGGACAGGCGAAGCATGGGTCCGAAGGACTTGGACAAAGTCCAACCTACCGAGGAACAACGTTCCGACACCTCAACGAGCGAGAGCGAGAATAACATCCCCCCGTGCTTCGCTAACGCTCAAGTGTCGCTTACGCTATTTGCCTGTCGAAATTTTTATTCGCTGCAACGAGGAGGAGTCCCTATCGCTGACGCCGCCCTTAAGCTTTCCGCAAAAGCCGTATCGCTTCCTCGTGGTGAACCGCCTTCTCTAGCCCCATGTCGTACTCCTCGATTCGCTTCTGAGCGATTTTGATTTGTTCCTCCTCGAACTGCTGCCCGACCAAGTTCCGCACGAAGTCGATGACCTTCCGCCTCTCTTCGGCAGGAAGGTTTACAATTTCCTGGATGATATGATCGGCGTTCACTTGATTAAGAACCTGAATACAAAGCCGTCATCTTCAAGCCTTCGGTTAAGCCTCCCCTATTCCGGAAGCCAAACCAGCCCCAGAAGCAAGAGCCCCGTTCAACACAGACTTCAGACAGCCCTTGTCCGATGTAATTGATTCGATTAGATTTTCTTAAAATCGGCGAAAGCCCACCTAGGTAAAAACCTTTAGCTCGCCAAAGGGCACTATCCCCGCCACTAGTACGGTCCCTACTAACCTCCACCCATGGATCCAACGGAGAAAAAGGAATTCAGCGAAATCGACATTTGTGACCTGTCCACAAGCATCGATTAGTCTCTTTCCAGAACCCAGCTGAGACCTTCTCCTTAACGCTCCTGATATGTTCTTCGCAAAAGCTCTCCTCAGCGTTCAACTCTGCTTACTGTTCTTCATTCTGGTACTGCCCGCCTCGGCCGTCCGGATCTCTAAACGCGTACCGCCGCCTCCCCCATACGCCGTTACTCCGGAATACGAAGCCAGCCTCGCCATGGTATCCGCCCACGCCCCCTTGCGAGAAACGGAGGTGCTCGACCCAGAATCGGATAGCAACCGCACCGCCTTGGAGATCATGATTCGCAAGGCCCTCAGCGGTAAGGCGAGCAAACCTCCTTTCGTTCCACCCCAACCAGAATTCGACTCCGAGATCGTAGGCGGATTCAAAGGTCGCTTCTCCGTCGACAATAAAGGCACCGGCGAATACAGCATCGACCTGCCCTTGCAAGGTGGTCGCGGCAGTCCCGTTCCCGACCTCTCCATCGGCTACTCAAGCCGCATGGGCAATGGCTCCGCCGGCTACCGCTTCTACATTAACGATGGCTTCTACAATGGGATCACCCGCGGCCGGCGCTTCCATGCCCGCGACAATGAAGCGAGAGGCATCGAGCTCAGTGACAAGGATCGCTACTACCTCGACGGAAAACGGCTCGTATGCATCACGGACCCCGAGAGCTACGGGTATCCAGGCTCTAAATACCGTACCGAAGTTGATAGCTTCGTCACCATAGAAGCAGTCGGTACCGGTGACATCATCGAAACATTCATTCTAAAAAACAAAAGCGGCTCCACCTACTACTTCGGAAAATTCGAGAACGAAACCGATGCATTGCACCGCGGCGTCGAAGCAACCCAACCGGACCAGCTCTCCGAGCCAACTTACGAATACGTGCTCAAACGGGTGGAAAATCCTTTTGGCTACTACCTAAGCTTTCACTACGAACAGCTCGCGCCTGGAACATGGGAGCTCAGATTCATCCGCTACACTGGTACGCCGGAAGCCGCTCCTGAATACCAGGTCGAATACAAATACCGAACCCGTTCCAGCACGTGCATTGGCTACCGAGCCATGACCGCCAGCCATGGAACCCATGCTGTAGAACAAATCCTCGTCAGCTACCTCCCCAAAGAACAAACCGTCGCCCGCTACGACCTGATCTACGAGGACCCCAACGAGCAACAGGTCCTTCGCTTGCAGGAAATCCGGCCTTATCTCGCCGCCGATATCGGCGCTCCCTTGCGTTCGCTCGCTCCCACCCGATTTTACTGGTCGAAGGCCTTCGATTCCGATGGCAGCTACCAAGCCCAAGCTCTTCCTTCCGCCCGCAACGAAGTACAAGATTTCAGCGCTCAGATCATCGATGACTTCAACGGAGACGGTAAGGACGATCTCCTATCGATCGGCTCATCCCTCAAGATGCGACTCTCCAACCGCAACGGATTCGCAACAGCGCCAGACTCCGTTTGGGCAAGTCTCGACGAGGTCATTCCGGAGCGAAACAATCGCCGAGGCACTCCAACGTTCTCAGTATTCGAATTCAATGGCGACCACCTTAAGGACCTACTCGTCACCTACCCGGATGGCTTCGCCTACGCCCTGCAATCGACCGGAACCACCTTCATTCCCCTCTCTCAAGTCGATGCCTCCCAGCTCAGCGGAGACGCCCGCACACTCTCAGCCGGCGATCTCAACGGCGACGGAAGAGACGACCTTCTCGTTCACACCTCCAAGCACCAACTCTTTGCCTATTTGTATCAGAATGATGGATTCAGGCAAACGCCCTTCCAACACGATCTAGCGAAACAAAACGAAAACATTCCAATCGAGAGCAAAGGCACGCTCACCGATTTAAACGGCGACGGCCTTGAAGACTACCTCTGGCTAGAACTCCAAACGTCCAATACACCGGCCGATGGCCTGACGAACACCCTCTTTCTCAACTATTCCATCAGCCTACCGCAAACCGGCTTCACCGACACCGTGACACTGAAAACGTGGAATTCACTCTCCCTCGCATCGCTGGATCCCCACCAGCTAGAAAACGCCGGGATCGCCCTCGTCATAGGCGACTTCAATTCCGACGAACACCCCGACTTCCTGTGCGGCACTCAGGAGGCCGACCATTGGCTTTGGGAAAGCATACTCACAAAAGCGCTGCCCACCAGTCTCATCAGTCCTGATGCGGCCCAATACAGCGCCCTTGCTGCCGTCTGCGGCTCCTTCAAGACACCGATAATCGTATCCGAAAAACGCAACACCAAACAAGAAGCGACAACAGCCTACATCCAAGCCTCGATCGAAATTCGCCCTATTGGCTCGCCTCAGGCCCTCGACGTCAATCAGGACGGCGCCGTCGACCTGCTGTGGCTTGAGTGCAGCAGCAACTCGGACGCCAAGAAAAGGCGATCCAAGGAACAACTCACATGGCAAGTTCGCTATTCGAATGTGAACGGGACCTTCTCCAACCCCAGCAAACTGGAAGGAAAACTCTGGCAACAATTGGGCGACCTACGATGGGGAAAGAAGCAAGCACGCCCCAAACCCTCGAATCTTCACATTAGCTGCGCCATAGACTCGAACGGCGACGGACTTTACGAGACCACCCTGCTCGAACGGAGCGAATACGGACATTCCCGCTTGCTAAAGGTGATAGACGGAGCAGACCAAGACCACCCGTCCGGTCCCATTCGAAACGTGGTGGTCGCAATCGTCGAGGGCTTAGGCCGCACCGTTTGCGTCCAGTATCGAGCGGGTAAAGACGAACGCTCCTACACGCCCGGCTCTATCGTTAGCTACCCGATTCGCGAGCGTCGCATCTCCTCGCCAGTCGTGGCAGAAGTCTGGAAGGATGAAGCCAGTGGCAATTTCTCCCATTTCGGCTATCAGTTCAGCGCTTGGCGAAGCGACTTTTCCGGTCGCGGCAGCCTTGGTTTCGGCTCCTTCACCACCATCGACCGACACACGGGCTTCTTGTCCTACCAATTCGTCACCCAATCCTATCCCGTCACCGGACTGGTCACACGAGAGGAAGTCTACCGAACCTGGAAGCAAGGCAAAGACTACCGTATCAAAGTAGTGAGTACAGAAAACCATAGCTGCGTTTTCGATGCGGTCACTTCCGAATTCGAAAATAAGTACTACGGCACGCTCTATCCTCACCAATCCCAGACCATCGAAAACGAATGGGTCAATGATTTGAACTACCACTATAGCATGCCCGCTGCTGATTTGGACAACTGGACTGGTCGCGGCCACATCATCCCCAACAAGCTGCCAGAGGATATCTACTACTTTACCACCCACTCCTACTGGTTCGACGACCAAGACTCGGAAACACAGCCCAATACCCACTTCCCCGACATACGTTTTCCTTACAACCTTGATCCAGAGGTAGACGCTTCAATCACCAAACTCCCCGGACAGATACACTACGGCAACAAGAAACTAGACCTGCTAGACTACGGATTTGGTATATATAAAAAAACTACCACGAGCTTCCATCCACCGAGCGATGCTCACGATACAGTCACCGGTTCGAAGAAAAGTGTAGAGTATTCTGAGAATTTGGACGCTTCCGAAGACGTTTTCAACGCTCCGAAAGAGTACGCCTACGTTCCGGGTTCCGAATACATCATCGAAGAAAAAGAGCTAAACTCGCTTTCAACAAAAAAAAGCGAAGAGCCCGACACCTTCCACCGCTATCCACGCGACGAATACGGGCGTCAAATTGCCGCAATCCAATACAAGCTCGACGACAACTCGGACCCCATCGAAGACTCAGCGGAGCAAACCTACACTGCATCCGATTTCGATCCGACCACGGACAAAGCTCAAAAAGTCACCTACAAGGACGGCGAGCTCCGCAGCCATACCTACAATGCCATTTTCAGAAAACCCAAGAGGACCTACTACGACCGAGGGATCACGGTTTTCACAAGCTACGACGAACTGAGCAGGGAAATCTCAGTCACCAATCCGAGCTACGACTACGAGCGTTCTACCAACTACCATTGGACTCTGAAAAAAGGCAAAGGCTGGGTCGAACAACAAACCATCCACCCTCCCAAGGGGGTCGGGTTCCCCAATCAATCTGTGTACGTCAAGATAACCGAAAACAACGACGACACGACCACGCTCCAGTACTACGACAGAGCCGGCAACGTCATCCGAAACATCGAGATTGACGAAGAAAAAGACGTCCTAATAACCGACACCGTATTTGACAATCAAGGACGCACCCAAGCGGTCTCCACCCCATACGCACCCAAAGGTAAAAAGACGTGGACCATCAACGTCCACGATGAGTACGGAAACGTCACCAAAACCTACGAAAGCAAGCGTTAGACGGATAGTTGCTACACTAGGTACGAACCGGGGACATCGGTAACAGATAGACCGGGGACATAGGTTACACATAACCGGGCATCATGCCCTGGAAAGAAGTGTACCCTATGGAAGAGAAGCTCAGATTCGTGACGCTGGCCAAGACCGGGCGTTTTCATATAACAGACCTTTGCCAGGACTTCGGCATAAGCCGAAAGACCGGGCACAAGTACATCGAACGGTACGACCGGTTCGGTCTTGCTGGACTGGGTGAAGCGAGCCGCCGTCCTAACTGCAGTCCCAACGCCACGGATACGTCCGTGGAGCGGCTGATCCTCAAGGAACAAAGGGAGCTCAAAGGGGTCACTCATCAAAATTCAAATTTAGGGGCAATGGAATCAGGTCTATGCTCAAAATCAAACTAAGACCTAATCCTCTCAATCTTACTGTATCCATAAATGAACTCGCTTATTAAGCTCAAATACATTCACTGCATCCTGGACGCCTGTATGAATGCCAAAGGGCGATGAGTTCCGAGGTTTAGCCGACAAGACCGATCGCACAGCGATTCGCATCACCCACAAGAGGGTTCGACTGAAGGAGCGAAATCGACCAATTGCCGCTAATTAGACTGTGCACCCAAAACCAAATAAGCCCAAAGGGGTCACTCATCAAAAGTCAAATTTAGGGGCGGTGAAATTAGGTCTATACTCAAAGATCAAATCAAGTCCCAATCCTCTGAACCTTACTGCATCCATAAATTCACTCTCTTTAAGATTTCTCACCCCTTCCCTGCATCAAAGGACGCCTGTTGAAATAGCCGAAGGCGGGATTAGCTCCTAGGCTTAGCCGACAAGACCGATCGCAAAGCGAGTCGGAACACCCACAAGGGGGTCTACGCAAGGAGCGAAAACGATCAATTGCCGCTGAGTGGACTGCGTTTCCAAAACCAAGCTTCGAGTCACAAACGAGCATTTTGGTGACGACTTTGGAATTCGGATGGTCGGCACCTAAGTAAACCTATCCTCGGCTTGTGCGATTTCTTTGCATAAGACTGTGCCAGCGAGCTCGTGGCACAGCTTAGGCTCGGGGCCGAGTCATGTCGCTTTCGCCAATACACGTCTTGCGAAGAAAAACTTGGATCTTCGCCCTTCTGTCCCTAACGCTCGGAATACTCGTCTGCGATTCCGCTCCTCTGTTGGTCCAGGAGACTGATCAGAGCTTGTTCGAGAAACGCATCGCCGGCAGCAACGCTTGGCTGGAGGTCGATACTCAAGCCTTCGACGAAAACATTAAGCGGGTGAAAGAGTTTCTCGATGGCCGAGCGGAACTTTGTGCCATTATGAAGGCCGACGCTTACGGAAACGGAATCGTGGGCTTGCTGCCGACCGTCATAGACAACGGGGTAAAGTTCATCGGAATCACTAGCAACGAAGAGGCCCGGATGTTGCGTGAGAACGGTTTTGAAGGGAGAATCGTTCGAGCACGCTCGGCGAGTCGCAATGAGATCGAAGAGGGCATCGAATACAAAATCGAGGAGATCATAGGCAGCCTCGAGCAAGCGATCCAGATTAAGGAATTATCCAAATCCCACGGTGTTAAGATCCCGATCCATCTCGTTTTGAATTCGACTGGCATGGGACGCAACGGCCTAGAAATCGGGACAGAGACCGGCAAAAAAGAGGGGCTCAAAATCGTGCGGAACAAGTATCTGAACATAGTGGGTATGATGACACACTTCCCTCGGGCCAAAATCGAACTGATCCAAGCCGCCAGTGAAAAGTTTGCCGAACAAACCGCCTGGCTGATAGAAAACTCGCCCCTCGAGCGCGAGAATCTCACGCTGCACGCCGCCAGCTCGTTCGCGGCACAAAACGTTCCCGAGTCTCTTTTTGACATGGTTCGAATCGGCGGTCTTCTTTACGGACGCACAGCGCCCTACGAACGGCTTATCACCTTCAAGACTCGTATCGCTTCTCTGCATACATTCCCCGAGGGCAGTACCATAGGCTACGGAGGTTCGGCTATCTTAACTCGCGACTCCGTACTCGCGAATTTGCCAATTGGATACACAGACGGAATTGCAAGATCGCTCAGCAACCGTGGCTACGTCTTAATCAACGGCAAGCGAGCTCGAATCGTCGGCGTAACCACCATGAATACAACCATGGTCGACGTAACCGACCTCCCGGAAGTCCACATGAACGATGAAGTCGTTCTGTACGGCGCTCAAGGCGACGATTTCATCGATGACCGCGAAAACCGTATGCACAGCGAACGCACTCTCGGCGAACAAGCGACCATGTGGGGTGCCTCGAATCCCCGCGTCTATTTCTAGCGATAGTCAATTCCGACTCTTGGGATCGGCAATAAGCTCAGTTCCAAGAGAGCTGAGTGTCGATCGACTCTCAGAGATCCTCTCATTGTGGCGATTGGACCCCTGCCCCATCTTCCAAAGCTGACAAGGCCGGGTAGATAGTCTTCAAGACTCGGAAAGAAACGCCTCTTAGCGGCCGTGCAGAAGCGTTTTTACTAAAAACTCCATCGATTTCGACATTTCCCGCATTTTGGAAATTTGCTACTTTCCAGACGCAGTCTCGCGATTTCAGTTAAACGAAATTCGCGGTTCTAAACGAACTCAACGTCGTAACCTATGTCTGGATACTTTCCGAATTCGCTGCCTAAAAGTGCGATCTACTTCATTTCCCTGCTGTTGCTTACAGCCTTCAGCGCTAAGGCGGAAAACCTAAGCAGCCGGTACGACTACTACCTACCAGACGACACTGCTAGCTTGATTCTAAAGGGATCCGAGATCGAAAGTGAAAGCGAATGGACATTCCAAGCATTCCACCAAGGGGTCCTATTAACCGAATCAACAATCATAGCAGCGGACAAGGAAATCCCCTTGGACATCAGCTCGCTGCCGATGGGCACAAGCAAAATTGAATATGCATTTTCAACGGATTCGAATGTTATCACCCGCGGTCGCGTGGACATCAAACGCTTGCCGAACAAAGATCATGCCGTTCAAATTGACCGCTTAACAGGCGGATTAATCGTAGAGGGACTCCCTTTCATTCCCTTCGGCTTCTACTGCGTGCCAATCGATGACCTGCCGGAGCGCGAGGTCACCAACGGATTCAATACCATCGGCCCCTATCAAACGAATTTCCCCCAAGATCGGGAGGAGAGGCGAGCCTACATGGATCGTTGCGCCGCCCTGGGGATAAAGGTCCAGTACGGACTCAACTCTCTGGTTGGCACCGGCCACAACGGCAGCAAGGGCGTGGATTTGACGGAGGAGGAGAAACTTGCCCTCCTCAAAGAAGAAGTTATCGAATTTCGTGATCACCCCGCCCTTTTGTCATGGTATATCAATGACGAGCCCGACGGACAAGGTCGACCTCCGGAAGTCATTGAGACCGCCTACCAAGCAGTCAAGGAACTCGACCCTTATCACCCGGTTTCCGTTGTATTCATGATGCCTTCCAAGCGGGAGGATTTCCGCCATAGCATGGACATCGCCATGACGGACCCCTACCCAATTCCAGGCAAACCTCCAGAGGCAATCCTAGAAACGCTCGATGCGTACGTGGACGCATACCGGCACGAGAAATCGGTTTGGCTGGTTCCTCAAGCGTTTGGTGGGCAAGAAATGTGGCTAAGAGAACCCACAGGACGGGAGCTCCGACTCATGACCTACCTCGGCCTCCTCAACGGAGCTCGCGGTATCCAGTATTATATACGCAGCAGCGGGAACAACATTCCGCAAGCAGTATCCGCATGGTCCGCTTGCAGCGACGTGGCAGTCGAGACCGCCCAGCTTACCCGTTTCCTCCTATCCACGGAGGAGCCTCCTGAGGTCTCAAGCTCAGATCCCCGCGTTATCGTCAAAGCGTACAGCGTGGATGGAGAAACCGTCATCATAGCCGCTAATCTGGACGAGCAACCGAAGCCACTTTCGCTTAAACTCGAGGGCGAGTTAATGGACATGTCCGCTCAAGCGTCCCTTTGGTTCGAAAATCGAACCTTATCAGTGGACGAGAACACGTTGAATGACTATATCGATGGATACGGAACCAGAGTCTATTTTCTATCGTTGAAAACGGAAGAGGAGCAGCCAGAACTCGTATCCAATTTTAACCTTACCACCAACCCGAGCTTCGAGTCCTTCGCGAGCGCTGGCGTTCCAGTCGGGTCAAATCTACGTTGGATCGACGAAGAGCAAAAGGATATCGGCTCATCCACTTTTCTCGATCCTCGCGAATTCAAAGAGGGACTTTTCAGCCTCCGGCTCACAGCACCAAAAGATTTCGGTGGAAACCGCGTACGCCTCATTCCTATCGCTTTGGAAAAAGGACAATCTTATTACGTTTCGATCTGGGCCAAAGGGAAAAGGCAGCCTGAGATGCCCAGCTTCTTGTTGGACATCGACCCCATGCAGCAGTCCAAACGTTATACCTTGAGCGACCAATGGCAGGAGTACGGCTTCTATTTCACCGCTCCGAAATCATCTACTTCCACGGTCCTCTCTTTTGGACTGGAGACAGCGGGAGTCGCCTGGTTCGACCTCGTACAAATCGTGCCCTCGCCTGTACTCAGTTACCAATTACAGGAACCAGGCCCATCCGGAATTGTGAGCGCTCAAAAGCCCCAAGAGGGGCACAGCTTGCGCTACGCCATCAACAAGGAGCCGAGTTTCAACGATCCAATCTTCCCTGCCGATTTGCGGCTAGAAGAGGCCGCAACGGTAAATGCGAGTGTTTTCGACTCGACGCAGAATCCGATCGCCCATTCCAGCATCTACGTACCAGCCAGCCCTGCGTTTCAAAAGCCAGTTTCGCTAGCCCAAGCAGCCCACCCTGCCTACCCGGCCTCCGGCCCTTCTACTCTCACCGATGGGATCATGGGCACCACTCAGTTCCGTGACGGACGCTGGCTAGGCTACTGTGGAGAACCTTTGGACGCTACCATCGATCTGGGTGGCAAGAAGCCCGTTACAGAAGTGATTGCGAGCTATCTCTGCGATCCCAATAGCGGTATTTTCCTGCCTCCCTCTGTGAAAGTTTACACCTCTGCCGACGGCAAAAACTTCACCCTGAGCGGATCGATCCAAAACGAAAACGGCAATATCCGCGGCGAGCCCTACCTGGTAAAATTCGAAATCCCCATCGAATCCAAAAAGCAGATACGCTATATCAGAGTGGTCGCCGAACCTTTTGGCGAGATACCGGAAGGCTACCTATTCACCGGCACAATATCTTGGCTATTCGCCGACGAGATTCTGGTTCGCTAGGGGCCAAAACAGCCTGCGAAACGTAACCACCTCAAGGATACAAATAGTTCCCCTTCTGACATTAAACTAGGCAGAGGGGATACGCGCATTTTACTACCATCGGTTAGCTTAACTAATACCCGCAAAACTGCCCGAATTCCACCTTTGTCAAAATAGGTAGGCACGGCTTCACTTCGTCTCTCAACCCCAAACAAAATCAACATGAGCGATTACTTTAAAAGCACTCCCGACGCAGCCGGGCAATTCGGCGAATTCGGCGGCAGCTTCATTCCACCTGATCTCCAGGTCGAGATGGACAAGATCACCGACGCCTACTACCGCATTTCCAAGTCCCACGCCTTTATCTCCGAGCTGCGCAGCATCCGCAAACACTTCCAGGGTCGCCCCACTCCAGTCTACTACTGTCAGCGTCTATCCGATCTGCTGGGCGGCCGCATTTACCTCAAACGCGAGGATCTTAACCACACCGGAGCTCACAAGCTAAACCACTGCATGGGCGAGGCTCTGCTGGCCAAACACATGGGTAAGAAGCGGCTCATCGCCGAAACCGGAGCCGGACAACACGGAGTCGCCCTCGCCACCGCTGCCGCCTATTTCGGTTTGGAATGCGAGATCCATATGGGCGAGGTCGATATCGCCAAGGAGCATCCCAACGTCGTGCGCATGAAGATCCTTGGAGCGGAAGTGGTTCCAGTCAGCCATGGCCTTAAGACACTGAAGGAAGCCGTCGACTCCGCCTTTCAGTCCTACCTGAAGGATCCGGTCAATACCATCTACTGCATCGGCTCCGTCGTCGGTCCTCACCCCTTCCCCATGATGGTGCGCGAATTCCAGCGTGTGGTGGGAATCGAGGCTCGCGAACAGTTTATGGAAATGACCGGCGAACTGCCCGACAATGTCGTGGCCTGCGTAGGCGGCGGCAGTAACGCCATGGGAATATTCTCCGCTTTTCTTGAAGATGAGGAGTGCTCGCTCTACGGCGTGGAGCCCGCAGGCCGGTCCTACGAAATCGGCGAACACGCCTGCACAATGAAATTCGGCAAGCCCGGCGTGATCCACGGCTTCAAGTGCCAAATGCTTCAGGACGAAGCTGGCGAGCCCGCACCAGTCTATTCGGTGGCAAGCGGACTCGACTACCCCGGCGTCGGTCCCGAGCACTGTATGCTGCAAAGCAATGGCCGCGTAAGCTACGTGGACGCCAACGACGAGCAAACCATCGACGCTTTCTACAAGCTCAGCCGCCTCGAAGGAATTATCCCTGCCCTGGAAAGCGCTCACGCGGTCGCCTACGCCATGCGACTCGCCCAAGAGAAGCCTCGCCAATCCATTCTGGTTAACCTCAGCGGACGCGGCGACAAGGACATCGACTTCGTCGTCGATAAGTTCGGTCTCCCCGAGGACCAATAAATCGTCCCCAAACTCTCAAAGGCATGGCCGTCTCGAAAAACGGCTATGCCCCACTAGGGCTGCAGTCTGAGATTGTTCTCTACCAACAGCGTCGAAAGCTCTTCCTTCTGGCCTGCAGTCAGGCGTAGTGCGAAAGCAACCTCATGGGAGTAAGCGACTGAGAATTCGATCAAGAGCTTCTCGAGATAACTGCGAATGAGAGGCTCCATCGAGTAACCCACAGTCAAGCTGGCCTCGGTCTTTTCCTCTCTTAAAACCGTTTCGACTTTGCCTAGGACTTCATTAGTCGCGTCCGTGTAGGCCCGCACCAATCCTCCCGTGCCGAGCTTGATGCCTCCAAAGTAGCGCGTCACCACAACAAGGATACAGCCGACGCCCGAGTGCATCAGCACATTCAGCATCGGTTTGCCTGCGGTGCCATTCGGTTCCCCATCATCACTGAAGCCGTAAGCCTGCGAATCTGTCGGAGCACCCGCGATGCAAGCATAGCAGTGATGCCCCGCCTTTGGATACTTCGCTCTAACCTTCTCCAAAACACCATTCACCGCGTCCCTGTCATCGACCCTGAAGCACTGAGCGATGAAGCGGCTTTTCTGGATAACAATCTCCGTCTCCACATTCTCGGAGGGCATACGATAGGCACCTGACATCGTCTCGACCGCTAGTAAGCCAGCGACAAAGAGCAATCCTATTGAACGCAGGGTAAAAGAGCAGAAACACTTTTAGCCCACCGTTTGCTAGGCGATTTCACCAACGATTATCGCAACAAACTGAAGTCGGCAGACTGGCCTCGAAGAATAAGGATTTAAACCTTGGCGCGTGAAATGCGAAAAGGCAGCCACTATGACAGCAAATTTGAATCACACTCACGATACTGAACTGATTAACTACGCCATCAACGTTGCTCGCACAGCCCAAGCCGCTTACGGCAGAGCCTACTTCGAATTAGGCCAGTGCGAAAACGAAAAGGTGGAAGCGACCGCCAAACGGAGACTCAGCCACAGCCGGATCCAACAGCGACTCGAGAGGGTACTGGTAAGGTCTGGCCAAGAGATCCCAGAGCTGAACGAGCACGAGGGGCCTTTTGCGCAAGACCCTCGGCATACGGTCTTTGGGATAGATCCTCAGCTGATCCTCGCCTATCTAGAAAAGTGCGACCGGGAGATAGCCGCAATCTATCGTGAAAACGCTCCTAAGCTAGGTCTAGACGAGAAGTTGCTAGCAAGCTGGGAGAAGGAGCTATTCGATGCCGAACTGCCTATCGAAGCGATTGCTGCTGGATCAGATAGCAAACATCACAGTTACGGAGCAGCTTAAAGTAAGCGTAGCACAGCACTCAAAATGCAATCTTCCAGAATTAGGGAGATTGCATTTTGCATTTATACAAGCTCTTCCAAACTGAAGTATCCTTCGGACAAAGCGGCCCGCAGAGCATCGGTCCTGTTATTCACACTCAATTTTTTGTAGATGCTCTCAAGGTGGGTTTTGACGGTACCAACTTTGAGACCCAGCTCCTCAGCGACTTCCACATTCGATTTACCCTTCGATACAAGTAGCAAGACATCCCGCTCTCGGTTGCTGATATCCAAGTAAGGGTTGGGCTTTGCCAGCTCACTAAGTGCGCCTGAAAACTTCGCCGTGCTCGCTTTTCCATCCGCGATTTCGAGTAAGGCGTCCACAAATTCTTCGATATCCACGTCTTTCGTGAAGTAGCCTTTGGCCCCTAGTACAGCGGCCTCCCGCACCAAACGTCGCGGTGCATGAGCAGTGAATACAACTGCGGAAGTCGATTCGTATTTTTCTTCCACTACGCGGAGTACCTTAAGCCCACTGTTCGCTTCCTCCATTTTCAAGTCCACCACGACCACATCTACCGGCTGACTATCCAGTAGTTCGACAGCGCGGTCAGCATCAGTCGCATCCCAAAGGAGCTCCACGCCGGGTTTGAGGGACAAGGCTGCCGCGAGGCCCTTCGCAACAAAGGGATGATCGTCGACAACGCCGATAGAGAGAGTCCTGTTGGGAGATTTATTCATGTCAAACCGGTCAGGCATGCGAACTGCAATTGTGGATGAACCATGCAGGAGAACACGACCCAAAAACGACAGATTACCCTCTGCCAATTGGCAGATCAAATCCTAGAAAGGCGCCCCTCAATCCTAAAAACGTGGAAACAAAAGGCTGCCTCGGACGGAAACTTGGAAGTCATATCCAGTATTTCGAGCAGAGAATTTCTGGATCACGTCCCCCAGATTTTAGATATAATGGATGGCCAGATACGGAGTATCGATACCGCCGCAACGAGCTACTTGAATTCGGAACGCACTCGCAAGATGGAATACCACGGGCTCAGCCGTTGGCAGCAGGGCTTCAGTATTACCGAGGTTGTCAGAGACTGGAATCATTTAAGAAATGCCATTATCCAGGAAATAGCCCAAATAGTGGATACATGCCCGGAGTTCCGCGAAACGAGTTTGAACGAAGTGGCCAATGTCCTCTCTGAACTGATAGCAGAAGGCATCAATAGTAGCGTCGCGAAATATGAAGAGATTAGGCAGGCAGAGGCTAAAGGGCACCTAATCGATTTGAACGATTCGATCGAAAAGCTGCAGGAACTATCGCAACAACAAGCCTTGGTATACCGCGAGGCAAGCCATGACCTTGCCGGGACTCTGGGTATCTTGTCTAGCATGACTCAGATCTTCCACCGAAACTCTAAGCACGAAGAGCTAAAGAACCTCTACGAGCCGCTGGCAGAAGGATTGAGCACAGCCACGCAAATCCTCGAGGACATGCGAGTGCACTCCAAACTTGAAGCAGGACAGGCCATCATCAAGTACGAGACGGTAGATGCAGCAGAGCTCATGAGGAAAATTCTAACGCCCTACCTTCTAGTCGCCAAAGATCGTGGTATCCAATTCGAAGTATCAGGGCCAGAATCGCTAGTCATCGAGACGGACCAAGCACAGCTCACCCGCATCCTCCAAAACCTGATGCACAACGCCCTCAAGTTCACCCAAGAAGGAGAAATCGAAGTCAAGTGGGGGAAAACGCAGGAGGACGGAAACTGGTTTGCCACCATACAAAATTCCGGAGTTCTCTCTCCTCCTGAATCTTCGCTTCCAATTGGCGAGAAGATGATAAACGCCTCGATTTCAAACCCCCACGGCGACTCCCAAATCATCAGCTCTAAGCTAAACGACCAAACCGACAGAATTGAATTGCCGACAGGTGACCACGAAAAGAAGGAAGAAGTGGATACAGAATTGAAAGTCCCCAGAAGCGGCATTGGCCTCTCGATTGCAAAACGCTTGTGTGGAATACTGCATGGCCGTCTGGATGTATCCCGAAACAAAGACGACTACGGAGTTACTGCCTCTATGTTCCTGCCAGTACGGCCTCCTCGACCCTAGGCTGCCCAGTAAGGAGTCCTAAAGGCTACCGCTTTCGAAAAACCTGGGCTCTTTAAAGAGGCTAGGCATAACAAACGATCGGATTCGCTATCCGCCATTTGGCAGAGATTTTACCTGTTAAAAAGCCTTCTCGCGCCCAATGAATTGCGCACCATTTCAATTTGCATGGCCCAACCCCGTGGCGATGCAGGAATGATTTGGTCCAACTGATGGCTACCAACTACAATAGAGACTACTCGAAACTAGATTCAGAATACGTCGACGTGCTCTCGCGAAGTATCGCCGCCCACGGAAGCCGAGTCCAGAGATCCAATTTGGCGTTATGTCAGCAAGCTCTTCAACTCTTGTGACAAGGCACCTCCCTGAACTCCAAGTACTCTGTCTGTGAGCTAGGCGATGGGCATTGCGAATCAGGCGAAACGAATCTTACTCATCGACGATGAGCCCTCCACGCTGCTGACCTATAGCTTTGCTCTGAGACGCTTTGGCTACGAGGTTACCACTGAAATAGTCGCCAGACGGGGACTACAATCTGCTCGCGAAGGAGATTTTGACCTAGTAATTGTAGACTACCGAATGCCGGAACTCCTCGGTAACGAAATTATCAAGACCTTGCGAATTGAACATAACCCTGTCCCCATTCTCCTCATTAGCGCTTCCAAATCTCCTCTCGTGAATATGCCATCCAAATATAAAGAAAAAGTGGCATTCCGTTTGAAGCCCATGGTTCCGTCTACACTAAAAGAGGCTGTCGAATCTCTTATAGGCACAGCTAGTGAAAGTTTGGATACAGCGTCTTAGCAAAGATCGCAAGTGCGCTCAAGAGGAGTAACGGATCGATTTAGCTATATTTCTTCAGTCATCGTTTCGGATGATCGTAAATAGAAAGAGAGCTCCTAGCACTCCTGAAAAGATAAAAAGAGACATTGGGAAAGCTGGGTATCCAAATATCTAACATCGCTCTCTATATCCATCATTAGCGACGCCCCAATGATCGCTCCCAAAGCAGTAGTATAGCGAGGCAGCAGATCTTCACGCGTAGACAATATCTGGTCGAGCTCGACGAATGTCGGGCCATTTCTTCAAAGTCCTTGGCGAAACCCTCCGGCTTTCCAACGGCTTTGATCCTGCGGTCACACCCTTCGAGGCTCCCTTGAATCGCAAACCGCAATACCTTTAATTTTCTGAGACTGCATTCTGCATAAGAATTGTCCTAGTCTTTCATGCTTTCTCCCTATCCGTCTGATTGAGAGCCCGACCGCAGGCAGGACAAGATATGGCCATGAAACGTACCCTATTCCCCCTTTTCGGCCTACTGGCCGCGTCAATTTCTGCCAATGAACTTCACTCCCCCGATGGAGGCATCTCGCTCCAGTACGACACCGACGAATCGGGAAGCCTACACTACGAGCTCGCTTTCCAAGACCAGACCATAATCGATGCGAGCATGCTCGGCTTCGAAGTGCGCATCGACGGCGAAGCAAAGAATCTCAGTGAAGGCTTTGAAATCCTCAAAGTCGTAGAAGGACAATCCGACGAAACTTGGACTCCTGTTTGGGGCGAGGAATCGGAGATCCGCAACCACTACACTGAACAGCTAGTCAGCCTCCAACAGAAGGATTCCGGAATCCAGATGAACCTGCGTTTTCGCCTCTTCGATGAGGGACTTGGCTTCCGCTACGAGTTTCCGGAGCAAGAGAATCTTGGTCATTTTGTAGTCACGGACGAGTTGACAGAATTTGCCATGACCGCGGACCATACCGCTTTTTGGATACCGGGCGACTACGATTCCCAGGAATACGACTACACCGAATCCCGCCTCACAGAGATCAGCAGCAAATTCGACGACGCCTATTCGGACAATGCCTCGCAGACCTCGTTTTCAAAAACAGGAGTTCAAACCGCGCTTATGCTGAAAACGGATACAGGCCTCTACCTGAATCTCCATGAAGCCGCCTTAATCGACTACCCGGCCATGCATCTAAACTTGGATCCGGACTATCTAGTCTTCGAAGCGTGGCTCACACCTAACGCAGTGGGAGACATGGCTTATATGCAGGCACCCGCCCACACTCCATGGCGAACCATAATGGTAAGCGACGACGCACGCGACATCCTCGCCTCGCGCATGACTTACAACCTCAACGAGCCCTGCAAAATCGAGGACACCAGCTGGATCAAGCCTATGAAATACATCGGGGTTTGGTGGGAGATGATCACCGGCAAAAGCTCTTGGGCCTACACTGACGAACCTGCCTCCATCAAAATTGGAGAAACCGACTACACTCAGCTTAAAAGAAGCGATCGCCACGCGGCCAATACCGATCATGTGAAAATGTACATAGACTATGCCGCCAAACACGGATTCGACGGCGTCTTGGTCGAGGGATGGAATATCGGTTGGGAAGACTGGTTTGGACACGAGAAGGACTACGTCTTCGATTTCGTAACTCCGTATCCAGATTTCGATGTCGTAAGCCTGAACGAGTACGCTAGCGAAAATGGAGTGGAGCTAATCATGCACCATGAGACCTCCGGCTCGACGCGTAACTACGAACGCCACATGGACGCTGCCTATTCTTTTATGAAGCAGCACGGCTACAACGCGGTTAAAAGCGGATACGTCGGAAACATCCTGCCCAAAGGCGAGTACCACTATAGCCAATCGATCGTTAACCATTACCAGTACGCGGTAGAAAAAGCGGCGGACTACGAGATCATGGTCAACGCCCACGAGGCAGTTCGCCCCACCGGAATTGCCCGCACCTATCCAAACCTGATCGGTAACGAATCCGCCCGAGGCACCGAGTTCCAAGCCTTCGGTGGATCACGGGTACACCACGTAACCATTCTGCCGTTCACCCGACTAATCGGAGGCCCCATGGATTACACGCCAGGCGTTTTCGAGATGGATATCAGCAAGCTAAATCCGGAAAATGACTCACACGTAAACAGCACCTTAGCCAATCAACTCGGATTGTACGTCGTATTCTATAGCCCACTACACATGGCAGCGGACCTTCCAGAAAACTACGATCGATTTTTGGACGCTTTCCAATTCATCAAGGACGTACCCATGGAGTGGAGCAAAACGGTCTACCTCGAAGCGGAACCAGGCCGCTACATCACGACAGCCCGAAATGAAAAAGGCACTGAAAATTGGTGGATAGGCAACGTAAACGGAGCAGACGCTCGCACTGCCGAACTGAATCTCGATTTTCTCGTACCCGGAAAAACCTATACGGCGACTCTCTACCGCGATGCGGAAGACGCCCATTACCTAGACAACCCTCAAGCCTACGAAATCGAAATGCTGGAGGTGACCTCCAAATCAACCTTGAAAATCCAATCCGCTCCGGGCGGAGGATTCGCCATCGGCATCGTAGCAGACTAGCTTTAGAGCCAATCGTATCCGCCCGAGGCCGAACCCACGGCGGATACTCTGGCAAACGCCTAACTTGCAATTCAGTCCCGAGCTCCTAGGAGTCTGGCATGAGTTCTAAGCCCCAGCCAGAACCAGAAAATGAAAACCACAGCCAACGCTTCGATTTGGCTGCGTTTGAGAGCGACGTCGATTCACTCGCCGCTTCCGCCGGTTTCGCCAAGCACGAGATCTGGCAGGACGGTCTTGGACACGCCATAAACCTATGGACCAAGGAGTCGGCCACACCGGATGCTCCCAGTATCTTAATCTCGGCTGGGATGCATGGTGACGAACCCGCTGGTCCGCTCGCTCTGCTGGAACTGTTTAAGAACTATCCGTTTAGCGAACAATTCGAGTGGCTGCTCACGCCCGTCCTGAACCCGACTGGACTCCTGCAAGGAACACGCGAAAACGCTTCGGGTATCGACCAAAATCGTGATTTCCTACTGCGACAAAGCCCTGAAATCAAAGCCTACACTAATTGGTGGGAATCCCACCGAACCGCCTGCGCCTTGCATCTTTCCCTGCACGAAGATTGGGAAACCGATGGCTACTACTTCTACGCGATCAACTCCAGCCAGCTCCCCTGCTATTCGAAGGAGCTGCAACAAATCCTTTCAAAAAAGATCCCGCTCCAGCAGACAGGTCCCGTGGATGACCATGAGCTCGCCGCCCCGGGGCTTATCGTTCACCCCTGCGAAGCCGATGAGCCAGAAGGTTGGCCCGAGGCGATCTGGTTGACCAAGAGCCACCCGACCCTTTCCTACACCTTCGAAGCGCCCTCCTCTCATCCATTGGAAGATCGGGTAAAGGGGCTTGAGACTTGCCTCAAAGTAGCTTTGGACCGCTCTCACGCAGCCCTAGTAGACTGCAGCTCCCAGGCGGGCTAAGCGATCGCAAGCCTACAGGGCCGAAGGTCCGCTGAAGCAAGACTGCAATTCACCTTGGTGCAAGGAAAGCCGATCCAGAACGACTCCCGTATCTAGCATACTGATACGGATACTATGCGATTCGCCCTCCTTCAGGTCAGCTGAAATTTCCGCTCCCACCAAACCGCTCAATACTCCCTGCGCCCACTCCGCGCTTTTGGATTTACGGTAGATAGAGATTAACTGCGGCTCGCCGCCATCAATTGAAACCGCGACCGAAAGCTCACCCGTGCTCGAGCTTGGGAAGGTTGGCAGAAAATCCAAAAACAAACGGTACGTACCAGAGTTTGCTACCTTCACATCGTATTCGACCCAGGGCGTATCCTCATCGATTTCCTCGACAGAACGGCTCGCTTCAGTAACCGGCAAAACGGTAATGGCATCTCCGGACCAACCGAGATTAGGAATCGTCTCCCAAGCAGCAGTTGCTCCACCCCTGCGATCAAAGTTCTCCGCTTCGATCGTCAACTCAGGTTGTGTCGACTCTACCGGTTTCGCTCCACGATATTCGAGCCCTTTATGGGCAGCGGCTATGTCGTCCACCTTATCAATCAAACCTTCAGCCGGCACGATCCAAGGCGTGGTTCGATAGGACCTCCAAGCAGAGTCTGCCGGTTCTACCGCGATAATCCCCTTCCATTTCCCATCGGCGATATCGTTGTTGTATTCAGCAGTCAAGGACGCTAGAAGCCTCCCAGCCTCAGCTCCGATTCCTCCGTGAACCCTGCCCAGCTCGTTTTTGACCTGGAATGTTTTAAAATACTGTTCGAGGTGGAAGTACTGCAGGTTGTAGTAAGCCGAAGCTTTAACCGGGTAAGCTACGAGTTGAAAAAAGGAATCGTACTGGCTTTCGGCCAACTTGGATTCGATACGCTCGCAGTCCTCAATCAGGTCCATGAACGCAGTCATTCGATCGGCCAACTCCTCTTCGGTCAAGGGACTGGTTTGGACGCGCTTGTAGGGCATCCACCATTGCAGGTGCTCAGGACGCCGCTGCGAATTGAGGCGGTAGTATTCGTTCATCAAATCAGCGATAGCCTCCGCCTCGCCTTCCCCGAACTCACGGCCAGCCCAGTCCTTCAGAAACTCCGCCTGGGCGTCCGGTCCCCAACGATCGATGTCCCAAGCCATGGAGAGGAAGAACTCCATAGAACGCTCCTGCGGCTTGAGATCTCCCACATTGGCGATCCAGTAGTCTTGCGAGCCGAGCTGATAGGAGCGATGCATTTCCTCCCAAACCAAAGCAAGCGGGGTTGTATCCAACCATAAATACGAGAGCGGAGCTCCCAAGTAGGACAGATGATAATAAACTCCTGACCCGCCGTCTCTAGCTCGCTCACCTTCATTGGGAAAACGACGCAGGAAGCCGAAGTTGTCATCTGGCCAAACGATGGTGACGTCCTCAGGAACTTGTAGACCATTTTTGTATAGCTCCAAGACTTCCTTGTAAGGCGTGAACACCTGCTGGACATTGGCCAAATCTTCGTCGACGTGCTTTTGCAGCAGCTCCCTTTGGTCGCTGAAAATCTTTTCAATCAGGGCGATCTTCTCTTCGATCGAGCTACCTCCCGACATGCCGCTGTCGTGGATTCCGCGCATTCCGAGGGTGTAGACATTTTCGTAGCCTCCATTCTCTTTCACCCGTTCTTCCCAGTAGCGGTAGACCTCTTCCGAGTTGGTTTGATAGTTGTATCCACTTTTCTCGGTTTTCCACTCGCCCACATTATTACGAAGCATGGGCTCCGCATGCGAGGAGCTCATAACAATGGCATAATCGTCGGCGATTTCCTTGTTCTTAGGAAAGGTGTTAAACGCCGCGGTGACTTCGTGCATGGCTGGCCAGAGCGTATTGGCTTTCAAGCGTAGCAATAATTCAAATATTTTTTCGTAGGTTTTGGGTCCAATATCGCCGGTTTCCGGATCGAAGGTTTGAGCAGCCCAGGGAAAGAGCCCCCAGTCCTCGTCGTTGATAAAGATGCCGCGGTATTTGACCGAAGGGGGGCCAAACTGGCGTGTTCCGCTTTTCACGAAAAGCGAATCGCTCTTCTTCGCTGGCGTATCCGCCCACCAATACCATGGCGAGACCCCGATCGCTTGGGACAATTCATACACCCCGTAGGCCGTGCCACGCCTGTCGCTACCCACGATAGCTAGCGTTGCCTCGCTCCCCTCGCCCACAACTGAAATCTGGAAGCTCTCCCATTTCCCATTGAGCTCGCTCACATCAAGCCCTCTATCCAGCACCAGACTGGACACAAGCGACGAATGCCCGACCGTGCCAACGACCACTTTGCCAGCCAAATTAGCAGCTTTAGCGGTCTTGAGATTCGGGACCACTCCAGTGACTCGCTCGATATCTTCCACCAAATCTTGGGCCGCGATTTTGACCACCGTGAAGTCATCATCCGAAACAAGAATCTCGGAGCTCTTCCCCTTGTGGACCAAGCGGAAGGCAGACGGGTCGGATTGGAAAGTGACCCAGTCTACGCTCGCGGACAATGCCGTGAGGAAAGAGGATAAAGCGAATAATAGAAAAGAGGCAGCTTTTAAGTAGGGCATAAACGTTGCACAGAGTTAACGAGTGAAGCAGCGAGTCTAGCGGAGACGCTTCGGACCGTCAAAACACGGTCGAGGTTTCACCTTTCTCTTTGACTAGGCCCGAAGCAGAACACCAATCTCCCTCTCCCGCAAACCATTGTACAAATTGAACCGATCACACGTTTCGAACCGCCGACTATCCATCCGGGCACGCCTTTGCCGAATAATTGGGCTAAGTTTCATCGCCACCGTGATAGCAGCCTGCGGGCCCAACTCCTCCGAGGAGGACGCTGTAAAAAGCTTCCACGTGAAGGGTTACGTGGAGAACGTGTTGGATAAAAACGACCGGCTCATGGTCGATCACGAGGAAATGCCCGGCTACATGCCGCCTATGATCATGCTTTTCAACGTGGCGGATCCACAATCCGCAGTGGGGCTGGAGCCAGGACAACAGATCCGCTTTGTCTACAAGGTAACTAACCAGCGCTCCTGGATCGAAGACATCGAGCCCACGGGTGAAAAACGCGATCCGCGAGCAAGCGTGACCAGCCGGAGTGATTCATTTGGCGAATTACTCGAAATCGGCGATCCGCTCCCAGACTACGCCTTTCTGGACGAAGAGGGCCAACCTATTGCCCTCTCAGACTATCGCGGCAGCGTTATCGCGATATCCTTCATTTTCACTCGCTGCCCCGTTCCGGAATACTGCCCCATGATGATGCGTAACTTCGGAAATGTGGACGAGATCCTCGCCGACGGGCCGGTGCTCGAAGCGCCTTGGAGATTAGTCACCATTTCCTTCGATCCTGAAAACGACACGCCCGAAGTCCTCAAGCGATATGGCAAAGCCTTCGATTACGATCCCGCCCATTGGGATTTGCTGACCAGCAAAACGATGGATCCGATCAATGGCATCGCCGCCAACGTCGGCCTTCGTTTCGGCAAACGCGACAATTCCTACCTGCACAACCTACGCACCGTGGTACTGGATACCGAGGGTAGGATCGCTCACATTTTCACCGACGAGAATTGGGCACCGGAAGAATTGGCCGAGCAAATGAAATCGGCCGCGGCCTCACATTAGTCGTTTCATGACGGTGCTAAGACGTTCCACCGCTCCTTCTTCCAAACCGTCGACTGCGTAGCGAACCGTTCCTTTCTGGTCCACCACGATGAGCTTGTTGCTGTGGATAAACCCAGTGGCGGCGATATCGCGGCGCTCATGATAGTCCTTAGCGGTCGGCAGCAAGAAACTGTTTTTGATCAGCGAATCGAGCTTCTCGCCGTCACCCGTTAACAGCACCCAATCCTCCGCGCTTCCGTAGTCGCTAGCGTATTCCTTAAGCCGCTCTGGAGTATCGGTGACAGGATCGACGCTGAAAGACACATATTCGACATTGGCATCTGTGCCCAGCTCTTCACGCACATGCATCATCTTGGCCGTCAAGATAGGACACTCCGCCGAACAAGAGGTGAAAACGAAATTCGCCAGCCACACCTTGCCCTCCAACTGCTCGGAGGAAAACGGGGCCCCCTCCTGGTCGAGAAATTCGAAGTTCGCGACGTTGCCAAACTCGGCCAAAACTTCAGGTACGCTTTCAGGCTGCTCTGCTTCGTGCGGTATGAAATATACCCCCACTCCGAGAAGGGCGACTGCGGCTAAGGTTAAAATAACGATTCTCATGCGAAATAAAGTTCCGTGCGGCTAAACGAAGAGACGATGGGCCGGATAGATTGACCGCAACCCCAAACTCTCGCCCTTCAAATTGCTTCCGCTTCTAACCCTGCTAAGCGCCTCAATCTATTGTTTGAGTAGATTCAGTTTGGCAAAGCCTGCTTTTTGACTTGCAGACCATCAAAAATCGGTGATTTATCATTAAATCTTCAATTTCGGCGACCCCTCGTTAGATTTTGCGGCCAAGGAACATCGCTTCCCTAAGCCCGGAAATCAGCCGACCCTCAAAACTTCAGAATCACCGAAGTAATTCGCAAAGCTTCCTTCCTATGAAATTCACCGACGGCCAATGGCTCCACCAACCTGGAATTAAAGCTCACTATCCCGCTGAGGCATACGACGTTACCGAAGCCAACGATGGCTTGGTCATCCATGCCCCAACGCAGCCGATCAATCATCGCGGCGACACCTTGCAGGGCCCCTTGCTGACAGTGACTTTGAATTCCCCCATGGAGGGAGTGGTCCGTGTTCGCATCGAGCACTACGTGGGTGGAAACAAGGATGGTGCAGTTATTCCTCTGCAAAAGGAGGGCAACATCCCGGTAGCCATCGAAAAAGGCGAGGCAGCCACCACACTCACCTCCGGCAGCTTGACCGCGAAAGTCAGCACCAAGGACGGATGGGGAATCTCTTTCGAATCCGAGGGCAAGGTCCTCACCCAGAGCGGCTGGAGAGCGATGGGCTATGTCCAGTCCTCCGAAGGCGAAACCTTTGTGCACGATCAGCTAGCGCTCGGGGTGGGCGAAAACGTCTACGGTCTTGGCGAGCGCTTCACAGCTTTCGTCAAAAACGGCCAAGTGGTCGAAACAGTAAATAAAGACGGCGGCACCGGCTGCGAGCAGGCCTACAAGAGCGTTCCCTTCTATCTCACCAATCGCGGCTACGGCGTCTTGGTCAACGAGACTGGCCCGGTGTCATTCGAGGTCGCCTCGGAAAAGGTTTCTCGCGTCCAATTCAGCATCCCGGGCGAAAGCCTCGAGTACTTCGTCATCGCCGGCCCCAGCCCCAAGGATGTCTTGGGTCGCCTGACCGAATTGACAGGCCGTCCCGCCTTGCCGCCGACTTGGTCTTTTGGTCTCTGGCTCTCCACTTCGTTCACCACCAACTACGACGAAGAAACCTGCAACACCTTCATCGATGGGATGCGGGATCGCGACCTGCCCTTGCACGTCTTCCACTTCGACTGCTTCTGGATGCGCGAGTTCGATTGGTGTAATTTCGAGTGGGATCCACGCGTCTTCCCAGATCCCGAGGGCATGCTATCGCGCTTCCACGATCGCGGCCTGAAAATTTGCGTCTGGATCAATTCCTACATCGGCCAGCGTTCCAAGCTCTTCGCGGAAGGCGCCGAAAAGGGTTACTTCATCAAGCGTACCGACGGCAGCGTCTGGCAGACCGACCTCTGGCAGCCGGGCATGGCGATCGTCGACTTCACCAATCCGGAAGCCGCGGAGTGGTACGCTGGCAAGTTGAAGGGACTCCTAAAAATGGGAGTCGACGCCCTGAAGACCGACTTCGGAGAACGTATCCCAACTGAGGGCGTCGTCTATCACGACGGGTCCGATCCGGTGAAGATGCGCAATCTCTACACCATCCAGTACAACGAATGCGTATTCAACGCGGTGAAGGAAGTTCGTGGAGAAGGCGAAGCCGTTCTCTTCGCTCGCTCGGCCTACGCTTCGGGTCAACGCTTCCCTGCTCACTGGGGTGGCGACTGCTGGTCCACTTTCGAATCCATGGCGGAAAGCTTGCGCGGCGGATTGTCGCTCAGCCTTTGCGGATTTGGATTCTGGAGCCACGACATCGGTGGCTTCGAAGGCACTGCTCCGTCTTGCATCTACAAGCGCTGGGCAGCCTTTGGCCTTCTCTCATCGCACAGCCGCTTGCACGGCAGCAGCAGTTACCGTGTGCCTTGGGCTTACGACGAGGAAGCCTGCGACGTGCTTCGCGTTTTCACGAAACTGAAGTGCAGCATCATGCCTTACCTTTGGGCGGCCGCTGTGGAAGCCCATCGCGATGGTATCCCCACCATGCGTGCCATGATGTTGGAATTCCCCGAAGATCCGGCCTGCGATTCCCTCGATGCCCAGTACTGCTTGGGCGGTTCCTTGATCGTTGCTCCAGTCTTCACCGAGGACGGCAGCGTCTCCTACTACCTACCAAAGGGTCAATGGACTCACCTCATGACTGGCGAGGTCAAAGACGGTGGCAGCTGGTATCAGGAAAAGCACGACTTCCTTTCCCTGCCGCTCTACGTTCGTCCCAACACTCTGCTCCCAATCGGAACGCACGACGACCATCCGGACTACAAGTACAACGAAGGCGTTACGCTGAAGCTCTTCCAGCTCGACGAAGGAGCCAGCGCTTCTTGCACCTTGTTTGGCAAGGACGGCAAGGAAACCGCAACCATCACCGCGACTCGTTCCGCCGGTAAAGTTTCCCTCTCGATCGAGGGTGAACTCAAGGATGCGAAACTCGAAATCGTGGGCGGCGAGACTGCCAGCATCCCTGCTGGAGCCAATTCCCTCGAACTCGATATCTAAAGCTGAAACCTTTTTAAAAACCCGATTGGTTCCGTAATCGTATTACGGATACCGATTAACTCAACACGGGCGACCTCGCCAAAAATCGGGGTCGCTCCTGCAATTTCTCCACTACCAAAAATCTGACTTAGCTCAGAATCACGCAACATGGCCACCCAGCCCTCTTCCTCTCAACCCAAATCAATAACCCTCAAGTCTCCGGTCGCACCCGTGGACGAAAAAGCCCTCGCTCGGGCCAACGAGGCCTTGGCTAAACTAAGCCTCGAGGAGAAGGTAACCTTGCTGGCTGGAAGCGGCACCATGACGATCGCGCCCCATCCAAAGATCGGACAGGACGAGGAATTCTGGTTCAGCGACGGACCGCACACCGTACGCCCCGAGGTGGACCGCAATAATTTCAATCCGGGCACCTGCACCACCGACCACTCCACCGTACTGCCGACGCTTAGCGCTTTGGCAGCAACCTGGGATGTGGAACTAGCAGGGACCTTTGGCGAAACCCTTGGCTTGGAAGCGCGCGATCGCGGAAAGGACGTTCTGCTCGGACCGGGCGTCAATCCGATGCGTACCCCGCTCAACGGACGCAACTACGAGTACATGGGCGAGGATCCGTTCCTCGCCGGCCAGCTCGCCACCGCCTACATCAAAGGCGTGCAATCCAAGAACGTGGCCGCTTGCGTAAAGCATTTCGCAGGCAACGAACAGGAGCTCGAGCGTAGCTCGGTCGACACCTATATCGACGAAAGAACCTTGCGTGAGATCTACCTCGCTCCCTTCGAAACGGCAGTGGTCGAAGGCGAAGTCCTCACGGTAATGAATGGCTATAATCGCTTCCGCGGCGAGTACTGCAGCCACAACAGCTACCTGAATAACCAAGTCCTCAAGTCCGAGTGGAATTTCCCGGGCTTCGTGGTCAGCGACTGGGGAAGTTTGCACGAAACCGTAGCAGGAGCACTTGGCGGACTGGACGTGGAAATGCACGCCGGCGAAGCGATCCAGTACTACAAGACTCCTTTGGTCGAAGCCGTCCAAGCGGGCAAAGTACCCGCCGAGGTGGTCGACAACATGACTCGCCGCGTCCTCTACGTGATGGCGAAGATCGGCAAGCTCGGCGATTTCGAACGTACTCCCGGAGTCCGCAATGCTCCAGAGCACCACGCCCTCGCCCGCAAAGTAGCCACCGAGGCAATGGTTCTTCTCAAGAACAAGCAAAACATCCTGCCGCTCGATAAGAGCAAAGCGGGACGCATTTTGCTGATCGGTTCCAACGCGGACACCAAGCACGTCGCAGGCGGCTGGAGCGCGGAGGGCAAGCCGCTCTTCGAAACAACTCCGCTTGCTGGCTTGCGAGCCTACTTGGGAGAAGGAGCGAAAATCGAATACATCCCCGGTCCCTTCGCGGAAATCTACAACCACCCGCCAGAAGACGTGATCGAAACCATCGACTCGAGCGACCTCGAGCACGGTGCCGCCCAAAAGGCATGGGGTATCGAGTTCTTCGAAGGTAGCGAGCTGCAGGGTAAGGTATTCAAAAGTACATTTGCTCGCCAATTGAGCGCGGATTGGAGCGAAGAGTCGCCCGTCGAAGGCCTCAAGCTCGGCGAGTTTTCCTGTCGCTGGACCGTTGACCTCAAGGCTCCTGAAAGTGGCGTATACAATTTTTCCTTACAGGCCGTCGGAGCGGCACGCATCTACGTCGATGGCGAACTGATCGCCGACGCCTGGAACAAGCCAGCGAACGAGACGCTGATTGGATCGGCTTCATTGGACGAGGGAAACATTCACTCCATCGTGGTAGAATATGCCCCGAGCAGCGAAGCCGGAGAATTGAAGTTCGGTTGGAGACTGCCTTCCGCCTTGGAACCAATCCTTCCCGAAGACTTGGCAAAGCGTACCAAAGACGCGGATACAGTAATTTTCTTCTCAGGCAATAAGGTCGGATTCGGCCGAGCTCATGAATCGGAGGGAGCGGACCGACCTTCCATGGATCTGCCGGAAGGCGAAGACGAAGCGGTCGCCGCCGTGCTGGCAGCTCGTCCCGACACTATAGTCGTTACGCAAAGTGGCTCGCCAATCACCCTGCCTTGGGCAGACGATGCCGACACCATGCTGCACTACTGGTTCTCTGGCATGGACGGAGGAGCGGCCTTGGCTCGCGTTCTGTTCGGCGAAGCAAATCCCTGCGGCAAACTTCCTTTCTCCATGCCTCGCAAGCTAGAGGATAGCCCGGCTCACGCACTCAACAACTACGGCCCGGAACGCGTCGACTATGAGGAAGGCGTCTTCGTGGGCTACCGTTGGCACGATGAAAAGCAGATCGCTCCGCTTTTCCCATTCGGGCACGGGCTGAGCTACACGACTTTCGAGATCGCGACTCCTGAACTGTCCGAGTCCAGCATCTCAGTCGGATCAAGCGTAACGCTGCGGACTACCGTCAAGAACACCGGAACGCAGGCCGGAGCGGAAGTGGTTCAGCTTTACCTCGGAGCCATCGAGCCAGCCTTGCCGCGTCCTCCGCGGGAATTGAAAGCCTTCAAAAAGGTATTCCTGCAAGCGGGAGAATCCGCTGAAGTAGAATTGACACTGGACGCGAAGGACTTCGCTTACTGGGACGTCGATTCTTCAGCCTGGAAGGTGGACTCTGGCGACTACACAGTTGAACTTGGATCCTCCTCGCGAACGCTAGGTCCCGCCGTAAGCATCACGCTACTCTGATCGGAAAATTTTAAGAGCCCCCAACAAATCCCAAAAACATGACGAACACTTCACAAACCGACGCCGCTGATTCGCCCAGCCATTTATCCGACAAAGTTCCGGTACCGCAGAAGATCGGTTATGGACTGGGATCGTTTTTGGACATGTGGGGCCAGTGGCTCTACAACTCCCTAGCCTTCCAGGTATTCAACATCTTCCTACACATCAATCCGGGACTGGTCAGTACCGTATTGATGATCAACCGCCTATGGGACGCCGTGACCGACCCGGTTTGTGGTTGGCTTTCGGACAATACACGTACGCGCTTCGGACGTCGTCGTCCCTACATTCTGGTGGCAGGTGTGCTGGCTGGCGTTTGCCTTCCCTTGCTCTTCGCGGTCGGGCGTGATTGGTCGTCGCACCACTATTTTGTCTACATGATTCTCAGCTCGGCGGTGTATATCTGCATCACCAGCGCTTTCATGATGCCGTATACCAGCCTCGGCATGGAGATGACTCCAAACTACAATGAGCGTACCGTGCTCATGGGTGTCCGCAACGCCATCCAGAAGGCTCCGGAGCTGGCCATGTTTTTCGCCGGCCAATTCACGACTCTCGCCATTTGGGACGGAGCGAATTTCGACAACTTGTCCGACCGACTCTACCAGCTGGTAACCACCAGCGAAGCCTGGCAGCACGGCAAGGGCGAAAACATCCTGCTCGGAGCCCAAGTCTACACGATCATGCTGGGCTCGATCATGGTGATCAGCGCCATCTCCATGTTCTTCCTCCTCCGCGAACGCTACTACAAAAAGGTGGTCGAGCGGAAGCAGCAGAAGGTCAAGATCCTGGAAACGATCTACCAAGCCCTCAGCTGTAAACCATTCCGCTACCTCTTGGTCATGGTTCTCGCCTACGGAATCGGTACCAGCATGGTGGGAGCCCTCGGCTACTACAATACCGTCTACTACGTTTGCGCCGGAGATCTCGGACTGGGAGCTGCGTGGAACTTCAAGATGGGCATCGCCGGTATGGTCTTCGGATTCGCAGGCATTCCCTTCTACACCATGATTTCGAAATGGCTCGGTAAGAAGGGAGCCATGGGCCTCGTGCTCTTTATGGCTATCCTGGCGTTCATCGGCGACTGGTTCTTCTACAATCCGAACTACCCATGGATGCAGTTGCTCGCTACGGGCTGCGTGGCGTTCACCGGAGCGGGATTCTGGACTCTCTACAGCTCTATCCTTCCCGACGTAATTGACTACGACGAATTGGAAACCGGCAAGCGACGCGAAGGGGCTTTCTCGGCCTGCCAATCGTGGATCATGAAGGTTGGCATCGCGATCGGCGCGGGCGCTTCGGGTTGGATTCTGGCCGCGACCGGATTCGATTCCGACTTGGGTGGAGATCAGCCCCCTGAAGCCATTTTCTGGATACGTTTCCTACTCTCCACTGTACCAGTTCTATTCTTGAGCGCCGCACTCTTCTGTCTCTACAAGTTCCCACTATCACGGGAAAAGATGGCCAGCATCCGCGTGGATCTGGAAAACATGCGCGGCGAGGTTTAGACCGCCCAGAGATTCCAATCACCAAAGCTTTTCGAAGGACGACCCAAGCGGTCGTCCTTTTTTTTGCGGCCGCATATCACATCCAGCCGGGCTATCTCGACTTAAGGGCGAACAACAATCTCAACCCACTGAAAAATCATGTTTAGCAAAATCGCACTTAGCTGGATCAACAAATTCGAAAGCCACTACAACTATGATGCCGAGTACCTGAAGGTCCTACTGCGTCGCTGCCCGAGAGGCTTTCGAAAGTTCAACAAATTCATGCCCATGTCCAAATACCGAGAGAGCCTACCCGCCGACGCTTACTTCGTGGCCTTTCTCACCGCGACCCAGTCGGAAGATTGCGGCAGTTGCGTGGAGCTTGTTTCTAAAATGGCCCTTGAAGCAAGCGTGCCCAGACAGGTGGTGCAATCCGTCTTGCGAGGCGACGGAGCCTTGCCACAGGACCTGAGGCTCGTGCGGAACTACGCTCTCAACGTGACCTCGCAAATGGCGGTCGAGCCAAGATTGTCCTCTCTCTGTTCCGCGGCCTAGGCAAACAGGCCCTCAAAAATGGAACCGAATACGCCTTCTCTCAAACCTGGTTCAACGGGGCTCCTGGAGTACTCGTTTATGAAAATGGAAAACTGGCCTCCGCTTATTCCTTCGAAACCTTCGACCAGTAGATCAAAGGAATATTCGTGCACCGCAATCCGGAGAAATCGCAAAGCTTCGCCAACTAAAAAAGGCCCACCGATGAAAGCGGGCCTTTACTTTAAAGTTTAGGCAAACTGGTCGTTCCCTCTTCGGAATTGGTGGCCAACTCGTCGGCTTGTTCATGTAGGAGTTTTATCTGCTCCTGCAGCTCCTCCATCTCCTCTTCCGTCAAATCCTCCCTTTCGGAAAGCTCCTTCAAGCTCTTGTACTTACGATCTAGCATCAGAGCCTGAACCCCATTGGAGGTATCCTGCAAAGAGGACAGATCGGATGCCTTCTCCTTTACCTTGTCCAGCAGATCGCGAATCTTTTCGAGTTCCGCTTCGTAGTCGCCTCGGTCAAATTTATCCTTCTCTCCCTTGATGAAGTTACCCAATTCCGCGAAAAGATCGCCCGCTTCGGAGAAGACCGCTTTTGCCCGCTCCTTATCCTCGGGTGAGCCGAGGAAGAAATAATAGCCCAACAGGAGGATGAGTCCCAGGCACAGTATTTTGATAACAAACTTAATCATAAGGCTTAGAATTGCAAAATGACCGAAAGCTCGGCGCGAAGGCAAGCGCCGAGCGCCGGACCCGCTGGCTGCAGTCTAGTTAAATCCCTACTTCTCGGAAAATGTTCCCCGCACCGACTTGGGAAAGTTGGCGGGCGATACGCCGTAGGTCTTCTTGAATACTCGGGAAAAATGGGCCGAGTCCACGAAGCCAACGGCTTCAGCCGCGTTTTTCACCAGCATATTTTCTCGAAACAGAAGGCGAGCCGCGTGGTTCATTTTTAACCGAATCAGCAGACGGTACGGCGAGTCATCGTCATAGCGGCTGAAAAGCCGGGCAATGTAGGCCTGATCGAGCGAAACCTCGTCCGCTAGTTCGGCGATAGAGTTGTATCGGGCGAAGCCTTCCACCAAGGCCTCCTTGCACTTGCGGTAGCTGAGATAGGCAGCTGAGGCACCCTCTTGCTTCTCTAGCTCTGTTTCCTCGACCTGCAGCAAAAGAAGCTCCGCCAGCAAATCGCAGGAACGCTGGGCACGGGCCCCGCCTCGACTGCCAAATTTGACCATCTGCCGAAAGGTCTCCTCGACCCAACGCACTCCGGAGAATTCCAAAGCGTGCAGCGAACCAAGCGGGCTTTTGCGAAAGAGCGAGATCGCGTCCTCCCCGTGGATATCCACGAAATACTTGGTCAACGGGTAGACGCCTCGGTTTTCGATCGTAAGGGGAGAATTGGGTAGATAGCCAAACAGGGACCCCGGACGCAGGTCAAAACTCCTCTCCCCAATCGTCACTTTAGCTCGGCCCGAAACCACATATTCGATCCCAACAAAACTGAATTCGCTGCGGCTGACTTTGTAATCGGGAGAACACTTTTCGAAGCCGCCGCAGCTCACGCCAAACGAGTCTTCCGACTTGGGATCGAGATTCAGGAAGAAGTAAGCCGAATCCAAAACCTGCCGGGATATAAAGCTGGGGAGCGTGGGATCCATTCTCTCCATGCTCTTCGTGTTCACCGCTAACGCAATGCCGAAAGGTCAAAAATATCCAAGTAGTGGTCATAAGCAGCCATTCCCAACCGGCTGGAAAATCGCTATAGTCACTGCCCTACCCCTAAGTGCGAAAGCGTTTCGGACCGCGTTTCGGCGTTCCCCTGCTGCCCCCATCTGCGCCGAAACGCGTCCGAAATCCGCCACAGTTTTCTGAAAGCGACTATGTCTACTGTCACCCAAATCGATCCCCTTACCGTGCCCTACCGCACGCTAAACACCGGAGCTAAAATGCCTGCCATCGGGCTCGGCACCTTTGGCTCGGACCACGTCAGCAACGACAGCGTGGCCCAAGCCGTCAAGCAAGCCATCGACATCGGCTACCGTCACATCGACTGCGCGTCCGTCTACGGAAACGAAGCGGAAATCGGCGATGCGCTAGCCGAGGTCATTGCCTCCGGAAAGGTGAGCCGCGAAGAGCTTTGGATCACCTCCAAACTCTGGAACGACAAGCACGCGGAAGAAGATGTCATCCCTTCCTGCCAGAAGACTTTGTCCGACTTGAAGCTCGATTACCTGGACCTCTACCTCGTCCATTGGCCGTTTCCAAATTTCCACGCCAAAGGGTGCGACGTCTCCTCCCGCTCCGCCGAGGCCAAGCCCTACATCCATGCCAATTTCATGAAGACCTGGCGACAGATGGAGAAGTTGGTCGAAATGGGATTGGTTAAAGCGATCGGCACCTCCAACATGACCGAGCCCAAGCTGAAACTCTTGCTAGCGGACGCTGCGATCAAACCTGCGATCAATGAAATGGAACTGCACCCGCACTTCCAGCAACAGAAGCTTTACGATTTCGTAGTCTCTCAAGGAATACAGCCGGTGGGCTTTTGCCCGATAGGTTCCCCTGCCCGACCGGAACGTGACAAGACCGCAGACGACACGGTTGATACGGAAGATCCTGTCATAGTCGAGATCGCGAAAAAACATGGAATCCACCCTGCCACGCTTTGCGTAAAATGGGCGGAGCAACGCGGTCAGATCCCCATCCCCTTTTCCACCAACCCACGCAACATGTTGGCCAATATCCAGAGTCTGGTTACACCCAAGCTGAGCGACGAAGAGATGGAAGCCTTGTCCAAGATCGATAAAAACTGCCGCCTCATCAAAGGGCAGGTCTTCCTCTGGAAAGAGGACCAGACCTGGGAAGACCTTTGGGATCTGGACGGGACGATCGCTCAATGAATTTCAAAAACCTCGAATAAATAGCATACGAATATGTGCCAATCTAGTACATGCACTCACAATCCTATGATGGGGGCCACCCTGCCGGGCGATAGCACCACTGAGCTCAAGGAGTTCGCCATTCCAGAGCCCGGTCACGGGGAGGTACTCATCCGCGTCAAGGCCTCCACTATTTGCGGCTCCGACATTCGCTGCATCTACCACGAGCACCTTGGCAAAGGGCCGGAAGGCTACCAAGGCGTGATCGCGGGGCACGAACCAAGCGGCAAAATCGAAAAGGTTGGCCCGGGCTGCCGCCAGTTCAAGGAAGGCGATCGTGTAGTCGTGTATCACATTTCTGGATGCGGAGTCTGCAACGACTGCCGCCGCGGCTACATGATTTCCTGTACCAACGAGAATTATCGCCGAGCCTACGGCTGGCAGCGCGACGGCGGCATGGCCCCTTACATGATCGCGGAAGAAAAGGATCTCCTACTGCTCCCTGACGAATTGAGCTACGTCGATGGAGCTCAAGTCGCTTGTGGCTTTGGTACTGTTTACGAGGGTCTGGAGAAGATCGGAATCTGCGGAAACGACGCGGTACTCGTCACCGGATTGGGTCCTGTTGGACTTGCTGCCGCCGTCCTCTCACGAGCCCTGGGAGCAAAGCTGATCATCGGCACCGATGCCATCGACGAACGCCTTCAGATCGCCAAAGATCTAGGCCTTTGCGACCACGTTCTCAAGGCCGGTCCGGACAACGTGGAGCAAATCAAGGCCCTGACCGGCGGCTACGGTGTGGAACGGGCAGTCGATTGCTCGGCTCACCACGCAGCGCGTAAAACCGCGGTACAAGCCACCCGAAAGTGGGGCAAGATCGTCCTCATCGGCGAAGGCGGAACCATGGACCTGAATCCGTCGCCTGACATGATCCACGACCAAAAAACGATTTACGGCTCCTGGGTGACTTCTACCTGGAAAATGGAAGAGCTAATCGAACGCCTCGTTCGCTGGGGCGTGCATCCGGCCGATCTCGTGACTCACCGTTTTGCATTGGACCAAGTGAGCGACGCCTACGCTCTTATGGCTTCCGGAAAATGCGGAAAAGTCGCGGTCTGTTTCGACGAAGAGCTGGACAACGCTTAATAAAGAACTTCGTGCCCGTCCTTTTTCCTTTAAAGGACGGGCATTTCCTTTTCCCTTGCCGTATCCCCTATTCCCCTACCCCAAAAATCTATGAGCAACGCTACCCGCGAAACCCCGAGCCCGACAGCTAGCACCTACACCAAGATCCCCGTCGTCCCCAAACAATTTCTTGTCTCTTTCATTTTGACGACCTGCTGTTTTTCCCTGTGGGGATTCGCCAACGACTTCACCAACCCACTGGTCAAAGTCTTCGAACAAGTCTTCATCATCGGCACTTCCCAAGCCTCTTGGTTGCAGTTCGCCTTCTACACGGGCTATTTCTGCATGGCCATTCCGGCGGCTCTCTTCATCCGCCGCTACTCCTACAAGGCCGCTATCATTCTCGGGCTAACGCTTTACGGGGTGGGAGCCCTCATCACCATACCCGCCAGCTTGACTGCGACTTTCTGGGTTTTCTGCCTCGCGTCCTACGTCATAACCTACGGCCTCGCCTTTCTGGAAACCTCCTGCAATCCCTACATTTTGGCCATGGGCCCACCAGAGACCGCAACGCAGCGGCTTAACCTGGCCCAAGCCTTCAACCCGATCGGCTCTCTCACAGGCATGGCTGTTGCGACCTTTATCTTGGCTCCAAGCTTGCAAGTGGGCGAGTTCAGAGCGGAGCTCGGTCAGAACAATCCGGCTTACACCCAGTACCTTTTGACGGACGCGGAGAATTTGCCCGCTGGAGCGACGGTTGAAGGCGACTCCGTGACTCTTCCCGATGGGAATGTTGTGAGCCTGTACGCAAACGGCGTTCCGACCTTCGCGGACGAATTGCCAGGTGTTTTGGATGGTGCCGTACCCAATGCCCTGAAAACACTGCGAGCCACCGAACCGGCGGAGTTTAAGACCATCCAGCAAGCCGACCTTGGTTTTGTACGCACTCCCTACATGGTGATAGCCAGCGTCGTATTTATCTTCCTGATACTCTTTTCGTTCTCCAAGATGCCGCTCTTTAGACGCGAGGAAAAAGATGCTCCATTCTTCGTCGTAACTGGCCACCTTCTGAGAAAACCTCACTTCCGCGAAGGCGTGCTGGCCCAAGGGTTTTACGTGGGGGCTCAGATCATGTGCTGGACCTTTATCATCCACTACGGGATGGAGCAGGTCGGCCTAGACCTCGCGACTGCCCAAAAATGGAATATCGCAGCGATGATCATCTTTCTCTGCAGCCGTTTCATTTGCACCTTCCTACTTCGCTTCGTGAGCCCAGGTAAACTGCTCTTCCTCTTCTCGAGCGGCGGTTTCGCCTTCACCGTCGGAGCCATCTTCCTACCTGGCTACATCGGCCTATCTTGCCTCGTTCTAATCTCCGGCTGCATGTCTTTGATGTTCCCCACCATTTATGGAATCGCCCTCAAGGACCTGCGCGAGGAGGAAGCCAAGCTAGGTTCAGCCTACTTGATCATGTCCATCGTGGGCGGTGCAGTCCTAACAAAGCTGCAAGGAGGGTTGATCGAAAACTTCGGAGTCCGCACCTCCTTCTGGCTGCCGGCAGCCTGCTTCATCCTGATCGGCATCTTCGCCTATCGGACCTACGGTCATCACGAAAAGAAAACAGCCTAAGCTGCCTTTTAGACTATCACTTTGAAAGAAAACGAATCTGCAAAATGTTAATCGGAATATCCCCTCTGCTCAGTCCTGAACTGCTTAACGCCCTCTATCGTATGGGCCATGGCGACGAAATCGTATTGGCCGACGCTCATTTCCCGGGCGAAAGCTTCAATGGAAATGTGATCCGAGCCGATGGGCTTAAAATTGCCGACTTGCTAGGAGCCATAAGTCCCCTGTTCCCATTTGACGAATACGTCGAAAATCCGCTCGGAATGATGTCCGCCGTTCCGGGCGACGAATTGGATCCGAGCGTCGAAGAAGGTTACCTCGCCTCCATTCGTAAGACATATCCGGATACAAAGCCTTCCGAACGTATAGAACGCTTCGCCTTCTACGAGAGAGCCCGCAGCGCTTATGCCGTGGTCATGACAGGCGAAACCGCAAAATACGGAAATATCATTCTGAAAAAGGGCGTCACCCCGGTCGCCTAGAATTCAGGCCACCAATCATTTGCAAGGCTCATTCACTAAAGGGGTTTGGGCCTTTGTTGTCTTTGAACAAAAGTTCCCATCATCCGCATTTGACCCAGCGACTGTTTTGGAGGTAGAGATGCGACTATGAGCACTCCCATAGCCCGATATCTCGACCATGCTGTCCTCAAGCCGGACCTCACCCTAGCCGAAGCGACCGAAGCGATTGAGCTCGGCCTGAAGTACGAAGTTCGCACCGTTTGCGTGCGGCCCTGCGACGTCGAATTGGCAAACAAGCTATGCCAAGGCACCTCTACCGACGTTTGCGTAGTCCTAGCCTTTCCGCACGGGACCCACACGACGGCGAGCAAAGTTGCTGAAGCCCAGGAATACGTCCGTCTCGGCGTAGCAGAAGTCGACATGGTGGCCAACTACGGTCGGATCTGCTCGGAGGACTGGGATTATGTGAAAAGTGATATCGCCGCCGTGGCAGAGGTCCTGAAGCCCGCCGGTATACCGCTCAAAGTCATTTTCGAAACCTCCACTCTCAAGTTGGAGCACATCAAAAAAGTCACCGAACTCTGCATCGAAGCGGGTGCCGACTTTGTGAAGACTTCTACCGGCTTCAACGGAGCGGGAGCCACCGAAGAAGCGGTCAAGGCCATGGTTGAAACCGCTGCAGGGCGCATAAAGGTAAAACCCTCTGGAGGCATCCGTGGATACGCCCAAGCCAAGGCGTATGTCGATATGGGAGCGGACCGCCTAGGTGTGGGCTTCACCTCGACTCCGGGCATCTGCGATGACACGGAAACGGTCCCTGCCGCTCCGGGAGCCTACTAGGCCTTCCCACTTGTCTCTTCGGAGCGAAATCGAGATCTGACTGTCGTCTAGAAATCGCCTCGAAGCCCCCGCAAAGCCCATATTTATTGAGGGATTACGCCACCCCCTCAATATCTAGTCCTATCGACATGCCCTTATATTTCGACGTCCGTTCCTATGGAGCTTCCGGCAACCGCCACTCCTACGATACCGCAGCCATCCAAAAGGCCATCGACGCGGCCTACGCAGCTGGAGGCGGCACGGTCGTTTTTCCAGCGGGAGTCTACCCCAGCCACACACTGCATCTCCGCAGCCGAGTCACGCTGCACTTGGAGGCCGGAGCGACACTTCTGGCTGAATACCCTTCGCAAGACGGCAGCCACGGATACGACCATCCGGAGCCGAGCGAATCGGGAGCTCTCAAGTATCAGGACTATGGGCACAGCCACTTCAAAAATAGTCTGATCTACGGAGAGAATCTGGATAATATCGCTATCACCGGACAGGGTACCATCGACGGCTTAGCGCTGGCAGGAGCTCACCATGTGCAGTTGCCTGGGGAAGAGCCGAGCCCCTTCCAAGGGGAGAACCACGGCGACATCTCCGATTTTCACGACTACCACCTTGGTGAAATCCCGGGACAGGCCAACAAAGCCATCGCCCTTAAGAATTGCCGAAATGTGACCTTCCGCGATTTCAGCCTCTTCCGCGGAGGCCACTTCGCCTTCTTGCTGACCGGCGTCGACAATCTCACTATCGACAACCTGAAGGTGGACACCAACCGCGACGCCTTTGACATCGATTGCTGTCGAAACGTGCGCATGAGCAATTGCTCAGTCAATTCGCCACACGACGATGCGATCGTGCTGAAGACCTCCTATGCTCTCAACGAACTCCGGCCCTGCGAGAACATCACCATTACCAACTGCGTAGTCAGCGGCTACAGCATCGGCAGCATGCTCGATGGTACTTACGATCGCTCATTCCAGAAAGCGACCGACCAGGACGGCCCAACTGGACGCATCAAAATAGGGACCGAGTCAAACGGCGATTTCCGTAACATCGCCATCACCAATTGCGTCTTCGACCGTTGCCGAGGCCTCGCTCTTGAAACGGTGGACGGAGCCACCATCGAGGACGTGGTGGTGAGCAACATCACCATGCGGGACATCGTCAACGCTCCCTTCTTTTTGATCATCGGGAATCGGGCCAGAGGTCCGGAGGGAACGCCGGTCGGTAAACTCCGTCGCGTATCCATTTCGAACATAAACGTCTACGAAGCGGACTCGCGCTACGCCTCGCAGATCATCGGCCAGCCCGGCCATAATGTGCAGGATGTGAGCTTCGACAACATTCGCATCGGCTACAAAGGGGGCCTGACCATGCAGCAGATTGCCGATCAGCCGGACGATTTGGTAAACGCTTTTTTCCTCCGCGGAAACGACGAAGGCGTGAAGGGACCACGCGATCCCTACGCTGTGCCCGAGCGTCCCAAGGCGTACCCGGAACCGAGCATGAGAGGACTCCTCCCCGCCTACGCTCTCTACTGCCGCCACGCCGAGAACATTACCTTCCGAAACGTAAGCGTATCGCTCATCGAAGCGGACGAGCGGACCGCTATCGTCTTGGACGATGTACAGGGAGCAGACTTCCATCGTTTCAAACTCCCGACCGACAACGGTACCGCTATTTGCCGCTTGTCAGATGTATCCAGTTTTACCTTCGACCAAAGTCCGAACCTGCCGGACACCAGCATCGAGAAAACCAGTTTCCAAGTGCTGGAAGCCGAGTAGACGACCATTAGAAAAGTGGTCGGGATGACTGGATTCGAACCAGCGACTTCTACGTCCCGAACGTAGCGCTCTACCAGGCTGAGCTACATCCCGATTCCGAAAATATAAAGCGAATCGGGAGCCGCCGGGCAATTGAAAATACGGCCGACTCCCGCCTATTAGCAGGAGTCGAGTAAGACTATTAGACTACCGCCGCTTTGGACATTTCCAGGACCTCGTCCAGAGTGTCAGCGACCGAATAGTAACCGCTTCCAGCCCAAGGCTCGAGCATGGCCACCAGCTGATCCCAGAAACCTCCGCCCTCGGGGAGCGGCTTGTTGTAGATGATTACTGGCTTACCTGCCATCAGCGGGCTACCCATTTGCTTGAAGATCAAAAGGGCCAACATTTCCTGCACCGTACCTGCCCCGCCCGGGAAAATAACGAAGGAGTCGGAATTCTCGATCATCGCCTCCATGCGGGTGTAGATGTCTGGACGCAGCCAGAAGCTGGTCATGCCTTCTGGCAAGCCTTCGAGCTCGATGATGTGCGGCACATTCGACCCACCTGTCCAACCGCCAGCGTCCACAGAGCCCTGTACCACTTGCCCCATCACGCCAGTCGTTCCCGCTCCGGAAACACAGCCTAGATCATTCTCGGCCAAGAGGCGACCCAACTCGTATCCCTCTGACAAATACGCTGGATCTTCAATACTCGCTGAACAAAAGACACACACCTTACCGATGAGCGGTTTGTCGAACTCCTTTTCGAAAGTGTCCGCGTTGCAGTCCATGATCTTCTCGCGGCCGATATCCGGCAGACCTTCGTCTCCGACTCGATCGAGCGACTGCAGCACTTCGTCGGTGGAGCTGGCTTGCAGCAGGAACTTGCGATAATTCTGACGGATCGTTCCCAGCTCCCGTAAACGGTCCAGCAATCCGAACATGGCATCCCAAGAATGGTCTGTATTCAAAATTACAGTCGCCTTACCGAATAGGTGAACGTCGAGAGTTTGATAACCGACGAAGATCGAAACCGCCTTGAACAAGTCTTCCAAGGACGCATCCGGCATGAATACGAAGGCGTCCGACTCTACGATCTTCCGTTCGATATTGGAGAGCGTTATTCGCTGATCGCCATTTGAATTATAGATATCCCAACCGTTCGCAAAGAGCTGGTAGAGCATACGAGCTCGCACTTCTCTGCTTGGGTCGTCCTTACCTGAAATCCGTCCTGACAATCGTACAAATGGCATAAGTTTTATTCGTGGTTATAAGCTTCGGCATGAAGCTTTATGAGAAAACGATAGCAGGCTTCGCACCAAATTTCTAGCTGTGGCGCCAATTCGTTTCCTTTTTAAAACGAGACTACGCAGGGAGGCAAATCCCCTATCCCGCCTAGAGACAGCGCCTTCCAGATACTTACGCCTGAAAAGCGTAGCGCATAAAAACCCGAGGTCGAAAAAGTTGGCACCCAATCCGCTGTAAGCCCCGAACATCAAAATCTTGAATTTAACGACTCCCAACAACCAACCCAACTTGAAGGCGGTCAGAGGCCGCATTCTGAATCCTCTTAGCGATACCCGCTGCGATTACTTCGCGGACGGCTTGCTCCTAGGACGCAAAGAGGGAGAACGTTGGCTCGTCGAAGATCTGGGAGATGCCAAGGAAGTTGCGGAAAACTATGGCTTAGACTTGTCGCAGATCCCTGTCAGCGAAGGGAGTATCCTTCCGGCGTTTTACGACGTTCATTTCCACTGGGTTCAAGATGATGTGCGGGAAATGCCCAAAGCATCACTATTGGAGTGGCTGGACAAATACACCTTTCCCGAAGAGGCGCGTTTCTCAGATCCAGACTACGCAGAAATAAAGGCGCGCTACTTTTGGAAACGCATTCTTGGCACCGGCACCATCGGCGGTCTATGCTACAGCTCCATCCACGCTACGGCCTTGGACGCAGCCATGAAGTACGCCTTGCCTACCTTTCGTATCGGATCCTCGCTTATGACTATGAATTGCCCGGGCTTTCTGCGGCAGTCGAAAGAGGAAGCAATTAACGCTGTGAGTCGAGGTATCGAAAAGTATGGCGAACGCTATTGCATCACCCCTCGATTCGCTCCCACAACCGATCCGGAAGTCATGAGCGAAACCGCCAAGATGGCCCACGATAATAGCCTCTTCATTCAAACCCATTTGGACGAAACCTTGGCGGAAATAGAATGGGTTTTGGGAATCTATAGCGAGTTTTCGGACTTCGACGATGTTGAGACCTACACAGAAATTTACGACCGCTGCGGCCTGCTCGGGCCGAAAACGGTGATGGGGCATGCCATTCACATGGAGGAATCAGAATTGGCCCGTCTTTCAAAAACTGATACCGCAATCGCCTCCTGCCCCACTTCCAACGCGCCGGTTTCCCAACTCGGGCTGGGTTCGGGCTTGTTTAATTTTGAGCAAGCGGAAGAGCATGGAATTCGCTGGGCTCTGGCCTCAGACATCGGGGGTGGCCCCTTCTTGTCGATGTTCGACGTCATGCGTTCCTTCGTAGGCCAAAATCGCGATGAGGGCGTAGATTCCGCGACTTACATCAAGGCCCTCTACCGGTCCACCTTAGCGGGCGCTGAGATTTTAGGACACGCAGAAACCAAGGGTAATTTTTCTGCGGGCAAATCCTTCGATTTCATCCAGTGCATCCCTCCCTCCGATCCATCGACAGATTCTGCAGAATCAACGCTTAGCTCCACCATCGAGCAGATAGCCGCTCGCGAGGATTTCGACGAGTTCGTGCTCGCCACCGTCGTGGATGGAGAAGTCATCTTTGAAAGAAAGGCGGCGGTGCTGTGAAAGCGTTCTGGGAAAACGCACGTGCGGAGTTGAAACGGGACAATCCGGTTTTCATCGGGATCGTCGCCCGTTGTAGCAAAGGCTCTCCCGGCACGCCAAAGGCTAGGATTATCGTCCGGACCGATGGCTCTCAATACGGAACGATTGGTGGAGGTATCATGGAGCTTAGTTTCCTCGAACTAGCTAGATCTACCCTGGAACAAAAAGATTTCAAGCCGCAGCTTCGCTCCGTCTATCACCGTCGCGAGTCAAACGCGCCTTCCGGACTGATATGTGGCGGCGGCCAGACCAATGTTTTAGCGGTTCTTTATCCGGACCGCGATCTCCAGACCGTGGAGACAATAATCGACGCACTCGAAAAAGAAACGGCCCAAACGATCTCAATTTCCTCCCAAGGCTTGAGCTTGCACAACAACGTTCAGCATGGACAGCTCACCCCAACATTACGCGTTCTAGGCGAGGACTGGTTTTTCGAGGAAAGCTGCTTGAACCCCAAGCGAATCGCAATTTTCGGAGCGGGACATTGCGGTCAGGCTCTGGCCGCCCAAATGCTCAGGCTAGGATATCATGTATCGCTGACCGACCAAAGAGCGGGCATTAACATCGACCACTCTTGTAAAGACGCAGATCGGCTTATCGGAATCCACCCAAGCGAGGCAAAAAAGCGTATCCAACATTGGAAACAAACTCAGGTCGTAGTCATGACACATTCATACCCTACCGACTTGGATGCCTTACTTGAAGTGCTTCCGCTTCCAGTACCCTTCATAGGTCTGATGGGTAGCCCGCCAAAATTGAGGAAGATTCGCCTAGAGCTTCGCGAGAAGGGACTGGGCCAAGATTTATTGGCCAAACTGAGAGCCCCGGTCGGCCTTGCCATTGGCAGCGACACTCCGGAAGAAATAGCGGTCAGCGTAGCCGCGCAATTGATACAGGAAAATAGCACACGCCCCTTAAATGAGCCCGACTTTGCAGATAACGTTTCTACTAAATGACGAGTTGATCACGACTCAGGTCATTCCGGGCATGGTCGCCCTCGATTACCTTCGCAAGGTACGCCAACTGACTGGCTCGAAAGAGGGCTGCAAAGAGGGCGATTGCGGAGCGTGCACTGTAATAGTGGGAGAACTACAGGGAGATACTGTGAACTATCGTCCCATGACATCTTGTCTCCTGCCTATGGGTGAATTGCATGGCAAGCATCTCGTAAGCATCGAAGGCTTAAACATGGAAAAACTCTCTCCCGTCCAAGAGGCGATCCACGATTGTGGCGGCACCCAATGTGGCTATTGCACTCCCGGTTTCGTTGTCGCGATGACAGCAGGGCTGATGGACGAATCGATCCCTTTAAGCAAAGAGGGCATGGACTACGCCATGTCGGGTAACCTATGCCGCTGCACCGGCTACCGATCCATAAAAGCTGCCGGAAAACAGGCCATCGACAAGCTCGCTCCACTAGTGAAAGGACAAGCTCGTATCCCTGCCCTTTGCGAAGCAAGTGCCTTACCCAGTACTTTTTTGGAGGCAGCGGATAAGCTGAAGTCCATTCCCCCTATTCCCGATAAGCCGTCGGGCGACTCTACTCCCATCGTGGCCGGAGGAACTGACCTCTTCGTCCAACGCGGTGAGGAATTACCGGATAGCTCCCCGCTGCTACTAAACAAAAGCCAAGCTAAGGCTACAGTAGACCTTGGCGAAGAGCTTAGCCTGGATGCTCGCATGACTTTCGAGTCCTTCGCTCGGGACCCGCTCGTCTTGGCGAACTATCCTAGCGTTGCGAACTACAATCCGCTCATGGCGAGCTGGCCGATTCGAACCCGTGCAACGCTGGCTGGAAATATCTGCAACGCTTCTCCCATAGCGGACATGACCTGTCTTCTGCTCGCTCTCGAAGCGAATCTGATCATCGAAACTTCTGACGGGGATGAATGCATTGCTCTGAAAGACTTTTATCTGGGTTACAAAAAGCTAGCCAAAGAAGCCTCCGATTTGGTGAAGGAAATCAGAATACCAAAAGCGTCCGGAGAAACTCATCTCAATTGGGAAAAGGTATCCAAACGCAGAATACTGGACATAGCCACCGTTAACTCTGCAGCTAAGTTTGAAATCGTCGCCGGGGTAATCAAAAGTGCCTCGCTCGCTCTAGGAGGAGTCGCCGCCACACCACTGTATCTTGAGAAAACATCTGCCAGCCTATCAGGAAAGGAACTGAGTCCGGATTTGGTGAGGGACGCTTTAGCGACAGCCCAAACCGAATTCAACCCAATCAGTGATGTTCGTGGCTCTGCAGATTATAAACGACTCTTGGCACGCCAGCTTTTGGCAGCCCACTTCACGACTCTCTTCCCTGAAACCATAAACTCGGAGGAACTTTATGCGTCACTGCGATAGCCCGCTCCACGTAACAGGTCGTTCCGAATACGTCGACGACGTCACGCCGCCGGCCGGCATGTTGCACGCCGCGGTTTTTGGATCACCAATCGCCCACGGAAATATCAAAAGTCTGGATACCTCTGCTGCCATGGAAACTCCGGGTGTGGTGGCTGTGTTTACCATCTCGGACATTCCGGGTAATCCATACTTTGGAGCCATAATAGCGGACGAGCCACTTTTGGCTGACAAAAAAGTGTTTTTCCACGGTCAGCCTATCGCACTGGTGGTAGCGGAAAGTTACGAAGCGGCCCGTAAGGGCGTGGCAGCCTGCCAAGTTAAAATAGAGTCCTTACCGGCCATCACCTGCCCCCGAGAAGCATTCGAAAAGGGAGAAACGCATCAGGAGCTAAGAGTCTTTGAAAAGGGTGAGATAGATGCGGCCTGGGATAAGTGTGCCACCGTGCTGGAGGGAGCTATTGACCTTGCCGGCCAAGAGCACCTCTACCTGGAGACAAATCGAGCCCGAGCCATCCCAGCTGAAGATGGCCAGCTACGCGTTTTTTCCTCCACTCAAAGCCCCACCGCCACTCAGAAGACAATCGCCCATATATTGGGACTTCCCATGAACAAAGTCGAAGTCGACGTCAAAAGACTCGGCGGTGGTTTCGGCGGCAAGGAAGACCAAGCGACCCATTGGGCCTGTATGGCCTCGCTAGCGGCTTTTATTCTTCAAAGGCCAACACAACTGGTTCTAAACCGAGTGGATGACATGCAGATGACGGGTAAGCGTCATCCCTACAAACAGGATTACAAGATCGGACTGGATGAAGAGGGTCGCATCCTCGCCTACGAGGTAAGCCATTATCAAAATTCCGGGGCTTTCATGGACTTGTCGAATCCGGTCCTCGAACGCACCTGTCTCCACTCGACCAACGCCTACGCTATCCCCAACGTCCGGATACGAGCAGTGCCTTGCAAAACCAATCTGCCAAGCAACACTGCTTATCGTGGTTTCGGCGGGCCCCAAGGCATGTTCGCCCTTGAGGTAGCGATCGAAAAAGCGGCTAACAAATTAGGCGTGCCGACAGAGCAACTACAGGAGCTAAACCTCGCTCGCAAAGGTTACGTTTTTCCATACGGCCAAGAGCTAGGAGACGATCGCCTGCATCGCACTTGGGAAGAGGCAAAAGAACACTTCGATCTGGAAGCTCGCCGCTGCCAAGTTGAGAAATTCAATGCAGCAAACTCTTTGCAAAAGAAGGGCTACGCACTGATGCCCGTCTGCTTCGGTATCAGCTTCACCAAAACCTTCCTAAATCAAGGCAGCAGCCTCGTTCACATTTACACAGACGGTACCGTTAGCGTCACCACAGGAGGCATCGAAATGGGGCAAGGGATAAGCTCCAACATGATCGCAATCTGCTCGCGAATCCTCGGCATCTCGCCCACCCGTATTCGTTGCAACAGCACAAACACTTCACGAATCGCCAACATTTCTCCTTCTGCAGCGAGCGCGACCAGCGACCTCAATGGAAATGCCACGATCATTGCCTGTCAGGAAATCCTGAAAGGGATGTATAAGGTCGCCGCAAAGGAGCTGAAGTGCGAACCGGATCAGATAAGCATCAAAGACGGAATCGTTTTCGTGGATGCGGAAGCGTCTAATCTCGATTGGAACACTCTGGTACTGAAATCCTATTTCAGCCGAGTTCAATTGATGGCCCACGGATTCTACGCTCCGCCAAATATTAATTTCGACCCGATAGCTGGCTGGGGTCGCCCATTCCACTATTATACCTATGGAACCTGCTACATAGAAACGACAGTCGACTGTATTCGTGGTTCCTATACGATCGATTCAGCCAAGATAGTACACGATCTCGGGCGAGGAATCATACCAACCGTGGATCTAGGCCAAGTCGAAGGCGGTCTCGCCCAAGGCATCGGCTGGGTCACCTTGGAAGAGCTCGCTTTCTCAGACGAGGGCCGTCTGCTCTCCAATGCCCTTTCGACCTACAAGTGCCCCGACGGCGAATTTCTCCCAGACGACATGGAAGTGAAGTTCCTTGAAAATGCGGACAACCCTGGAGGTCCACTCGGGAGCAAAGCAGTGGGAGAACCGCCTTTCATGTATGGGATCGCCGCTTATTTCGCCCTACGCCGAGCCATAGAATCTTTCACGCCTATCAACGAAACGGAGACCTATTCTCCACTAACACCCGAACAAGCCCTCCTCAGCCTATATCCAGGCTCCGTATAACGCCGACAGCGAATAAGTAACAAAACCAAACCATGAATACGGACCTTATTGATTTCTTCAACATAACGCTTCGCTTCACGCATATCGTGGCTGCCATCATGTGGATCGGCAATTCCCTGCTCTTCACTTGGATGGAGCTCAATCTCCTAAAGCGAGATGACGACAAGAACCTGATCGGCTACATGGACATGCTCCATGGCGGCGGAGTCTTCCACCTACAGAAACGTGTCCTAAAACCGGATACGATTCCGACACCGCTTCACTGGTTTTACTGGCAAAGTTATACCACTTGGATTTCAGGCTTTTTCCTTCTCATCACATACTTCTTCACACGAGCTGACACCCTCATGCTCGACCCGTCCAAGACGGATATGGGCTCGACTGGAGCGATCCTAATTAGCCTAGCGGGTATCTTCGGAGGCTGGATCGCCTACGACCTATACTGGAGAAGTCCGCTTCAGAAATTTCTAAAAACAGGGGCCGTCGTTTGGATCTTTCTCGTGATCCTCTACGCGATTGGTTTGAACTCCGTTTTCAATGGTAGAGCCATGTTCCTGCAGGTGGGAATGACTCTCGGTTCATTCATGACTGCGAACGTGTTCTTCCACATCATTCCGAATCAGAGGAAGTTCATGAAGGCTCTGCGTGAAGGGAAGGAACACAATCTCAACGTTGGGAAAGCGGCCAAATTCAGGTCCTTGTCGAATCACTACATCACCTTCCCAGTCATCTTCCTCATGTTGAGCGGACACTACCCGGTCCTCTACGGAAGTGATAATCGAGTCATTATCCTCAGTATCATCATAGGCTCTTTGATCATCATCAAACACATGATGAATAAGCGGAACACCTTTAAACCATGGCTAGCAGTGTTCTTCTTAACTGCCATCGGCGGAACAGCAGCCATCGTGGCTGCCATCAAACTACCCACCAGCGACAAACCTGAAATAGTTGATCCGCAGGTCGCGGCGGGAGAGGAAGCATTTAGCCTCCTAGGCTGTACCGCATGTCACCAAGCTGCAGATACAAGTATCGCACCAGGGCTCGCAGGCCTGTTCGGAAAAGAACGAGAACTCGCAGACGGAACCGTGGTAACGGTCGATGAAGCCTACATTCGCGAATCTATCCTAGTGGCACCCGCTAAGGTTGCTAAAGGCTTCGCACCTGCCATGCCACTCTATCAAGGCGTCATACCTGACACCCAGGTCGACCAGCTCGTGGCCTACCTGAAACAGTTTTAGCCCCTTCCTCAACTATGAAGATCGACCCTTTACTTAAGCAGATCAATCCGCCTCCTCGCCTCATGATGGGTCCGGGTCCGGTAAACGCGGATCCGCGTGTTCAGCGTGCCATGTCCGCCGACTTGTTGGGACAATACGATCCCGCCATGACCGAGTACATGAATGAGTTGATGGCTTTGTATCGGGTCGTATTTCAAACCAGCAACCACTGGACCTTCGTAATCGATGGTACCAGCAGAGCTGCCATTGAGAGTTCGCTCGTTTCTCTGATAGAGCCAGGCGACAAAGTTTTGGTACCCGTCTTCGGGCGATTCGGACACCTCCTCACTGAGATCGCCTCTCGCTGCGGAGCTGAGGTCATTTCCATATCCAAGGAATGGGGACAGGTATTTAGCCCAGAAGAGATAGCGGAGGCTCTCGACAAATACCAACCCAAGGTGCTCGCGATCTGCCAAGGCGATACTTCTACTACCATGAACCAACCTCTCGAGGCGATCGGCAAGCTGTGCGCCGAGAGAGGCGTTTTGAGCTACGTAGACGCCACTGCCTCCATCGGTGGGAACGAGCTTTTGATCGGAGACTGGGAAATAGATATCTGTACCGCAGGACTTCAAAAGTGTCTAGGGGGGCCGTCCGGTTCAGGCCCAATTACGATTTCCGACAAGGCAGCAGAGCACATCCAAAATCGTTGGCATGTTGAAAAAGGAATTGAGCCTGCCGGCTTCGTACCCGGGAAGCTCTCGCGCATCCAAAGCAATTACTTCGACCTCGCCATGGTGATGGCCTACTGGAGCCCGCAACGGCTCAATCACCATACTGAGGCGACAAGCATGCTCTACTGTGCCAGGGAATGCGCTCGCTGCATCGTGGAGGAAGGGCTGGAGAATGTCCTTGCTCGTCACACACTAGGCAGCAAAGCCATGGTTGCTGGCCTGCAAGTCATGGGACTGAAGCTGTTCGGCAATCTGGACTACAAAATGTCCAACGTGACCGGTGTCTATATCCCAGAAGTAGTCGACGGAGAAGCAGTACGCCGCGATATGCTGCATTACTTCGGTGTCGAGATCGGTACCTCCTTTGGTCCGCTGCACGGCAAGATCTGGCGTATTGGCGCCATGGGTTACAACGCCCGCAAGGACGCCATTCTGAGAACCTTAAACGCTCTATCGTCCTGCCTACGCCTTCATGGATACAAGGCACCAGGAGACGATCCAGCGCTCGCCGCTCTCGAGATTTTCAAACAAGCCGAGGCCGCTCCGGCTGAGATCGAAATTTCCCCCGTCAGCAAAACCTCTTAATGTCCGTGTCCTCTCTCCTAGTTGAAAACATAGATTTCCTTGTCCTCGCCGACAAAGAGCAAACGGTACTATCCGATGCCTGGATCCTGGCGAAGGAAGGGTTTATCGATTCCTTCGGCACAGGACCAAGCCCTGTAGTTGAACAAAGCGTAACCAAACTCTCAGGACGTGGTAAGATCCTGACTCCCGGCTTTGTAAATACCCATCACCATCTCTACCAGAATATGGCTCGGGCTTACACTCCGGGTAACAACTTGCCCTTGCTTCCATGGCTTGCTCACATGAATAAGCTCTGGAAGGCATTTCGCGAAGACGATTTGCACGCCTGTACTCGATTGGGCCTAGCGGAACTGATGATGAGTGGAGCTACAACCATAGCCGACCATCATTACGTTTTTCCTGAAGGTGCTAAGGATATGACCTTGGCGCAATTCGACGCGGCAAGCCTAATGGGTGTTCGCTTTCAGGCGAGTCGCGGTTCAATGAACGTAAAATCGGACCTGATTTCGAGCTGGGCCCTGCAGGACGAGGACGCGATTTTAGCGGATACCGAATCCTTAATCCAAAGCGAACACGACTCCAGCCACGGAAGCTTTCGGCAAATCATAGTCGCTCCCTGCGCAGCGACTTCCTGCTCTGCCAGCCTACTCGAGAAAAGCGCTGAGCTCGCCAAGAAATACAAGGTCGGACTCCATACCCACTGCGGCGAAACCGTGGCAGAAAACGATTTCTCTATCGAGAAGTTTGGCATGCGACCGCTCGCATACCTTCTGGATCGAGGATGGGACTACGACCGTGTTTGGCTGGCTCACGGAATTCACTTCGAAGATTCCGAGTTGTCGCAAATGGCTGAATACGGAATAGGCGTAGCCCACTGTCCGAACGCCAATATGCGTTTGGGCTCTGGCATCTGCCGCGTTCCGGAATTAATTGAAAAAGGTATCAAGGTTGGTGTTGGCGTGGACGGTAGCGCATCCAATGACTCCGGACACATGCTCGCCGAACTCCGCCAAGCGATGTACCTCGCCCGAGTGAAATACGGAGCGGAGGCGATGAGCGCTCTCGATACCATCGATCTCGGAACCTGGCGAGCGGCTGAACTGATGGGCCGTCGAGACATCGGGAAGATAGAGTCCGGTATGTGCGCAGATTTCGCACTCTTCCCGGCAGAGGACCTCTACTCGAACGGAGCGGAAAATCCGGTAGATGCCTTGCTTATATGCCACGCCCGAGAAGTTACGGATTTAGTAGTCGGAGGTGAGATACGGATTAGAGACCACGAATTTGTCGACTTAGATCTAGCCGCCCTACGTCAAGAGCACCATCAGCGTGCAGATCGCGTTCGAGAGAAAGCCTTCATTTAAACCAAATGCAGATCGTAACCATATCAGATTGCCCAGACTATACCGCTCCCGATTTCGCAGTGGCCAAGGAATTCATGTCCCCTCGCATGTCGGGCCTCAAGAATCTCAGTATCGCTGAAATCACCATTCCCCCCGGAGTGACCGTTAAGAAGCACTACCACTTAGAAAGCGAGGAGGTTTACCAGGTCATCGCGGGCTCAGGGATGATGTTTATTGACGGGGAGACTGAAATGTTGAAGCCGGGACAAGCCGTATCCATCAAAGTGGGACAATGGCATAGCATTGCGAACGAAAACGAGTCGCCTCTGGTTATGATCGTGACATGTGCCCCCGCTTGGTCCGCGGAAGATCAGGTATTTGAAGAGGAGGAGCAGCAACCCGAGTGAATCCGACTCTCGCCAGAGAACGACAAACGGGAATTCTCCTGGTAAGCGCAGCGGGCGTTTGCTGGGGCTTCCATGGGGTGCTGATTAAGTTCGCCTACCAATTGGGAGCTTCCTTTATGGAAGTCTTACTCGCCGAGACAGCAGTGGCCACTCTCGCCTATTTGATAATGGCGAGCCGTGCATCGAGTTTGTTGTCTTTGCCTAAAGAATTAACTGACTGGATCTGGCTCACGATAGCTGGAATTGCCTCCATCGGAGTGGGAAGTTTTCTCTTTCTCTCCTTTAGTCTGGGTCCAGTAGCAATAGGTGCCACCTTGCTATTCCTCTACCTCCCACAAGTCTACTTGCACACCATACTTGTAGCGAAGCAACCCGCGAACTGGCTCGGTATCGCATCAATCGTCCTCCTGCTAATCGGAGCAGGCATCACAACCGATGCTATCAACGTGTTCAGCGGGAATGTCTCCAGCGCTCCGATCTTAGCCGGAGCGGCAGCTTCTGTGTGCTACGCCGCCATCTTCATACTCACGCCCAAGCTGAGCGTAGCGTCCTCCGCCACCTTTAATTCTCTTTTCTTGGCCGCATCCAGCGCTATTGGCAGTTTAATCATTCTCGCAGTTGTACCCGCGACTCGCAGCGAAGCCTCCATCAACCTAATTCAATTCGCCGCTATTGCCTTCGTATTAGGAATCATCGGACAGATGCTACCTGTTTTAGCCATGATGAAAGGCATTCCTCTAGCAGGTTCGAGTTTATCCGGGGTCCTCGCTTCAATCGAACTCCCTGTGGCTGTAGTCTCCTCCGCCTTGCTACTAGGAGAATCAGTAACACCAGGCAGAGCTATAGGAGTAGCCCTCGTGTTCCTCGGCATAATATTCTTCAATTTAAGCAATCGAACAGAAACATGATTTCCCTAAGCGAACTCAACAATCTGAATACATCCGCCTACGTCGATGCCTTAGAGTCTCTCTACGAGTATTCGCCTTGGGTGGTCGAACGTTCCGCAGCGTCGCGTCCCTTCACCTCCATAAAATCGATGCAAGCCACCTTGGAGGGTGTGATCTATGCCGCTTCTGATGAGGAGCAATTGAATCTACTGGTGTCCCACCCGGACCTAGCCGCTAAGATTGAGGAGATCTCGAAGTTGACTGATTTCTCTCAGTCCGAGCAATCCAGAGCTGGATTCGCTTCTCTTCCCCAAGACACGCTTGTAGCGTTTCGTGCTACATTGGGCGCATATCGAGAGAAATTTTCGCACCCATTCATTCTCTGCGTCAGCGAGCACAGCGCCCAAGAGGCGATACCAATCCTAGAAGCCAGACTTCAATCATCGCCAAAATCCGAACGCATGGCCTGTCTCGCTCAAGTAGGTCGTATCGGTTGGCACCGCCTGATTCAACTAGTCAAATCATGACCGCTAAACTCAGTACTCACGTCCTCGACAATCATCAAGGCAAGCCAGCATCGGGTGTTCCCTGGATCTTAGAGTCTAAGGACGACTTTGGCATGTGGCGGCAAATCGGATCTGGCGTAACGAACTCCAACGGCAGAACCGACAGCCCATTGCTAAGCGGAGATGCCTTGCAAACCGGTCGCTACCGAATCGTCTTTAACATCAAAGACTACTACCTTGCCCTCGGAGTCCCTCTTTCCGATCCTCCCTTCCTTGACGAAATACCATTGGAAGTGAACCTGATTAGCGGAGAAAGCTATCACGTTCCGCTCGTGATGACTCCATGGAGCTACTCAACCTATCGGGGAAGCTAATGTGAAACGAGATCCGAGAAAAGTCATTTTCAGCAAACTGCTCGATCGTATCGACATATTGGGCACGATTAGTTCGGACCCACAGCAGCTAACCAGAATATTTCTCTCCAAGGAGATGGATATCGCATCCAAGCTACTGCAGTCATGGATGAACAACGCCGGCCTGGTCGCTTCAGTGGATCCTATGCAAAACGTTATCGGATCATGGCCCACCGATAAGGCTCAGTCGCCTTCCCTACACCTCGGGTCGCACTACGATACAGTCATCAATGCTGGCAAATACGATGGCCCTTTGGGAGTTCTGCTCTCGATCGCCGCGGTTGAAATCCTAATGCTGGAAGGGTATTCGCCAAAACACCACATCAACGTGCTAGCCTTTTGCGACGAAGAGGGAGTCCGTTTCACATCGACGTTTTTGGGCAGCTCATACTTCTGTGGCACCTTCGACACCTCTTTTCTGAAACACTGCGATAGCGATGGCCAAACCATGCGCTCGCTACTGGAAAAGCGGGGAATGGACACCAAATCCATAAACCAAGATAAGCCCTTGATCGGCCCGGATGATATTTTCATGGAGGCCCATATAGAACAAGGTCCCATTCTCGAGAAGTTAGACCTTCCAACAGGAGTCGTTTCGGGAATCGCAGCACAGATGCGTATTCAGGTAACGATCACAGGTGAAACAGGTCACGCTGGAACCACACCGATTCAGCAACGAAAAGATGCCCTGACCACTACCGCAGAGATGATTCTTGCTGTGGAAAAAGTCTTTGCGAAGAACCCGAATTCCAGAGGGACAGTCGGCCACATTCAGAATTATCCAAATGCCACCAACGCGATTCCGGGAAAAGTCGAATTCGTTATCGATCTACGACATCCCGTTACCGCTGGTTTGAACCATATGAAAGACCAGCTATTCAGCGATTTGGATGCCATCGCCAAACGCCGAGATATTGGATACAAATCGGAAGTACTCCAATTCGTCGAGTCGATCACCTGCGATCATGACGTTCAAAGAGCTCTCTCGAGTGCCGTAGCCAAAAACCAAGACAAAGTCACGACCTTCACAAGCGGGGCCGGGCACGATACCCTAAAGATCGCCCAGACCTGCCGGACAGGAATGCTGTTCATTCGCTGCAAGGACGGACTTAGCCACCATCCCGATGAATACGCGTCGCCAGAGGATATAGAAGCGGCTCTCTACACTTGGGTGGATGCTATTCGAGAACTCGATCAAAACTTTCCGGATAAATCGTAACTGCTATGCATGACCTAGTAATAAGAGGAGCTCGGATTTTTGAAGACGGCCAATGGATCGAAAAAGACATAGGAATCGACGATGGCAAATTCGCGAGTTTCCAAGCTGAGAGCGGCCGCGAAACTCTCGACGCCCAAGGTCGTTTTCTCCTGCCTGGAGGAATAGATCTCCATGTCCATTTCAATGAGCCTGGCCGCACGCACTGGGAAGGCTTCGCCACGGGTTCTCTTGCCGCCGCTGCGGGAGGAAATACCTTCTTGTGCGAAATGCCCCTAAACAGCATCCCGTCCACTGTATCCGCCAGGGACCTTCAAACCAAGCTCGATGCGATCAATGGGAAATCCTTGCTCGACTACGCTCTCTGGGGCGGGTTGGTTCCGGGAAACGTTTCGGAAATAGCCGGACTTCATGAGGCCGGTGTGGCTGGTTTCAAAGCGTTCATGTCCCCTTCCGGGACTGACGATTTCATTAACAGTGACACGCAGACGTTGAAGGCCGGAATGAAGGAAATCGCCAAGACCGGCAAGATTTTGGCGATACATGCCGAAGACCCAGCGACTTTGACTAGCGCCTCGGATGGACTTTCCTCAAAGCTCACTGCTCTGGATTGGGAAAAATCCCGCCCCGTCGAGGCCGAGATCAACGCAGTAAAAATAGCGATCGACCTAGCTGCTGAATCCGGTTGTCGAATACATATCGTTCATGTCAGCGCTCCCGAAGTCCTCGAAGTCATAGCCAAGGCTAAAATGCAGGGAGTCGACATCACCTGCGAAACTTGCCCTCACTACCTTTTGCTAACCATCGAGCAAGCCGACCAAATCGGCCCTCACGCGAAATGTGCGCCACCGCTTCGCCCTAGGCACACAGTCAACGGCCTTTGGCAGGCGATCCGTATGGGTATGGTTGATACGATTGGCTCCGACCATTCCCCTGCTCCTCCAGACCTAAAGTCAGGAAAAACGTTCTACGATGCTTGGGGCGGAATCAGCGGAGTTCAACATGGGCTTCCTCTCCTCTGGCAAAAGGCAGCTTCCGATCCCGAACTCTTTCAAAGGCTGCTCGATTTGTCCTCTAAAAATGCGGGCGAGTTGATCGGACTACATGGGAAAGGAAGTATCAAAGCCGGCTACGACGCCGACTTTACCTTAGTTGCCGAGTATGGGGCCTGTTCATCAATTACAGAAGCTGAGCTCCTCTATCGTCACAAAACGAGTGCCTACTGCGGTATGGATCTGGGTCTAAAAGTCGAGGAAACCTGGCAAGCAGGACGTTGCGTCTATAAAGACGGGGCGGGCATGGGAGATCCTAAGGGTGCTTTCATAAAATTCTGAATACAGAAAGCATGACTCATGAACAAATGATCGCCCACCTTCGGTCCTGCAACGAAATCGCCATGCAGGCAGTGAAAGACGGGCACCATCCTTTTGGAGCTATTTTGATCGGCCCGGACGATACTGAAATAATCCTCCAGCAAGGAAATGTAGACGTAGTTCGTCACGCAGAGAGCGAACTCTCCAGAGCTGCCCATCTCAAATTCGAGCCCGACTTTCTTTGGCAGTGCACGCTTGTAACTACGGTTGAGCCCTGTGCCATGTGCGCCGGCACGCAATATTGGGCAAATATCGGTCGTCTCGTTTTTGGAATCGCTGAGACCAAGCTTCTGGAGTTAACGGGATCCGACGATCGAAATCCAACCCTGTCCGTCCCATCTCGCAGCATTATGGAGTCCGGGCAAAAAGACATCCAAGTATTCGGACCGTTTCCAGAGCTTGAGGACGAACTCGCCGCTCCGCACAAGACTTTCTGGGCTTAGCAAAGAGTTTCAAGAAGCAGCCAGCGCTTCTTTTTTCTCGTCACTCCGTATCCAGGCAACGATCACGTACACAATCGGCGTATCGATGACCGCGACTAAAAGCTTCATCAGGTAAGAGCCTAAAATAATGCCGGGCAAAATCTCGGTCGGGATGATTCCGTAGAAGCCAACCAGATAAAAAATGCAGGTATCCAGAAACTGCGAACCAAAGGTGGAGAGATTGTTTCGCAGCCAAAGATGCTTGGGGCCGGTCTTCTTTTTCACCCATTCAAAAACGTAGATGTCCCAGAGCTGGGCCACGATGGTGGCAACTAAAGAGCCTGCCACAATACGCGGGGCGCCTTGGAAGATAGCACGGTAGGCTTCATTATGCGCCCAACCTTCTGCCGGAGCGAGATTCACTCCGATGACCAACATGACAGTGCAGAATATGTAAACGACTGTTCCCATGTACACCATCAACCGAGCTCTCTTGGCTCCCCAAACTTCGGCTACCGCATCAGTGCAAGGAAAGGTCAACGCGTGTACAAAGGAGCCGTAGCTAAACGCCAAAACCCCAAGGCCCAAACTCGATAAGTCGAGTGGAACTAGTTTCACAGTCAAGCTCTGCAACATCCCCCAAAAACCGACATAAAAGCCGAAGAGGATCAGGTATTTCGTTTCGCGATTCATCGGGGTCACAAATGGGACCTCAGCAAGTTTAGCGCCTCGAACGAGTTAGGAATCCACCCGCCATCAAACGACAAAAAGATCGTTACGATCGGAAAATCTCGGCTGCTTGAATAGAGCTTAAACCGAATTGGAATCCAAATGTAAGTTCCCCGCGGTCAATGGTAAGGTACCTGCTAACGAGTGATTTATGCAGGACACGTCAACCCCTCCCTCTTCTGGAGCTCCCAAAATCTTTTATCCCCACGACTCTTCGATGCCACCTCTGAAGGCAGGAGTCGCAGCCATCCAGCAAGTGGTGGCTATGTTTGTGGGCTGTATCACACCGGTTCTGATCTTCTCTTCGGTTGTGAACGTGGAGGAGGACGCGAGACTTTACATGATCAGCATGGCCCTTGTGGCCTCAGGCATTGGTACGTTTTTACAGGCTAAGAGGATAGGCGGAATCGGGTCTGGCTTACTTTCGATCAATGGCACCAGTTTCGCATACGTCGATCTGCTGCTAAGAGCAGGGACCGAAGGCGGTATCCCCCTCGCCTGCGGCATGGCCCTTGCCGCCGTTCCCCTGCAATTCTTGCTCGCTCTGTCTCTCCCGACTTTGAGGTCTATCATTTCACCCCTCGTGGCCGGAATAGTTGTCCTCCTGATCGGATTGGATCTCATTCCAGTAGCCGGTTTCTACATAGCTAGCGATCTGGGCGGTGACAAAGGATGGCACATCAACGCGATCGTAGCCTTCCTCGTAGTTGGCACCTTAGTGTTCTCGCAGCTCTCGAAGCGTCCCATGGTCCGCATGAGCGCTCCCTTAATCTCAATTCTGCTCGGTTACGTTCTGGCGGCTAGTTTCGGTATCATGCAATGGCCTGAGTTCTCGACGGAGAAATGGATAATGGCTCCAAAGATCCTACCTTACGGGCTGGCTTTCAAATGGGAGCTTCTGCTCCCCTTCGCGATTATCTATGTCGTTTCCTCCATCGAAGCCATTGGCGATTTGACCGCGACTGCCAGTCTTTCCGGAATGAAGACAAGCGGGCTCGATTTCTGGAAACGTATCCGCGGCGGCATACTTTCCGACGCGATCACTAGCACCTTGGCCTCACTGCTCAACGTGTTCCCTACCGCCACCTTTTCGCAGAACAATGGAGTCATTCAGTTAACCGGAGTTGGCTCCCGCCAGGTCGGCTTCTATGTCGCTGCAATTTTGATAATCACCGGTCTTATGCCTCAAACCGGGCTCATTTTCAGCGTAATGCCAAGCCCGGTTCTGGGTGGCGTAACTCTAGTGCTATTCGGCATGATCGCAGTGGCGGGACTTCGCATGATCGTCGAGGCAGGCATTAACCAGACTTCAATGCTAATCGTGGCAATCAGTCTGGGCGTGGCATTTAGCATTCCAACTCAAGACGCCTACGTGGAAAAGCTTCCAGATGTTTTGGCAGCCATCCTGTCCTCCAAAGTGGCAACCGGAGGACTAATTGCCATGATCCTCAGCTATCCCTTGATGAAACGTTCCTCCGCGCCTGAGACGGAAGAGGAAGAAGCGACTCCAGCATCTGCGACCTAGAGCATCCGAATAAACCTCTCCCTCTCGCACATTAGCTTAGACAGATAAGCTCCCCGTCCCCACCTTGCTGCATTCATGGCGAACAAAATTTCGAAAGTCCTGCAAAGCCAGAGCTTCACACTTGCTCTCCTGGGAGCAGTGTTAGCGGCGATCCTATTTCCCGAGCTCGGCGTAAAAGGCGGACCTCTGCAAACCCAGATCACGACAAAGATCGCAGTGGCGCTGACCTTCGTGATTCAAGGCCTGTCCTTGCCGACCCGACAAATCGCGGCGAGCGCTACCAAGCTTCGCCTCCATGCCTTTTGCCAGGTATCCATATTCCTAGTGGCTCCCCTCCTCATGTTAGGATACATGACCGTAGTAGGCGGCTTATTGCACCCAGGCATTGAAGCTGGCTTCTTCTATTTGGCGGCCCTTCCCACTACGATTTCATCCGCTATCGTCATGACCTCGAATAGCGAAGGCGACAGCTCTTCGGCTCTATTCTCGACTACTTTGGCCAATGTTCTCGGCATATTCGCCACACCCTTGTTGTGCTCGATTTTTCTGTCCGCATCTTCAGAAGACGGTCCTCAATTATCCACTCTGATTGGTAAGCTCTCTATGCTCGTACTCGCTCCACTTGTGCTTGGTCAATTGATTCGTCCCTTGGTTCGCGACTGGGCAAAAGCATCGAAGAAGCTCTTCAAACGCCTGAGCAATAGCTTCATCGTTTTCATCGTATTCGCTGCTTTCTGCCAAAGTGTTAGCAGCGGAATCTGGGGACAAATCGGACTCGCCGCGGTTCTGCTAACCCTCGTCCTCACCCTTGTTTTTCTTTTCCTATTTTCCTCAGTGGTATGGTTTAGCAGCCCTCTTGGCTCTAGTGAAAAGCCTGAGCGCATCGCCGCCTTCTTCTGCGGCTCTCAAAAGACATTGGCCAGCGGCGTACCCATGGCTTCGATACTTTTTGCCAGTCTTCCAGCCGACGGAAACATGGCCATCGGTTTGATGATCCTCCCGCTCATGTGCTACCACCCGCTGCAGCTCTTTCTCGCTGGAGCCATCTCGCCCTACTTCGCTAAAATCGCGAAATAGGCTCCGCTATAGCTTCAAGGTTCTTGCTGAAGTCGATTCCAATATCGCGCCGGCGAACTCAAGAAGTTTCGAGTGAAGCTGACATGCTCGAGTTCCTCGTAGCGGCAGGTCTCCAAGCCTGATTCGTCGAACTTCCAGATTTCCGCATCAGGCACGCTCAAGATGATCGGCGAATGACTAGCGATGATGAATTGGCAACCTTGTTCCGCCATCTCGTAGATGAAAAGAGCGAAGGCAAGCTGACGCTGTGGAGAGAGAGCCGCTTCCGGTTCATCGAGCAAATACAGCCCTCCGGGATGGATACGTGACTTGGCGAATTCCAAGAAGCCCTCACCGTGAGAGAAGTCGTTCAAATCCCTGCCGTAGCGGGAGTTGATGGCATGCTTGTTACTCTCCATGTATCCACGAACTCGAGCATCATCTTTAAAATGCTCTATGTAGCCTTCAAAGGTGCTCTCCATTTCTTTGTTGCGACGAATGAAGTTGAAGAAATCCTCCGCTCTCAGAAAAAAGCCTTTTCCAGTTCGACGACTCCATCCGAGCCGCAAGCACTTCGCCAGAGGGCGTATTTCCGACAAAGTCGGATCCTGCTCCAGCGATGAATCACCTACACTGATTCGCTTGGAAGCGATGGCTACAGATTCCAACAAACTCGACTTTCCACTGCCATTCTCTCCCACCAAAAACAGCACCGAAGACGAGATCTCGCGCTCATGCAGACTGTTTAGAAACGGCAGTGTAAAAGGGAAATCCGCCGCTTCGTCACTTGCCAGGTAGTGGATGCGTTTCAGGAATGGCATGCTGAACTGAGAGGTTGAATTGCTCTCCACGAGGATGACAAGTCTGGATGCGTCGGCCTTAGAGTCGGTGGGTAATCTTTCGTATAAACAAAAAAGCCGCTCTCCGAAGAGAGCGGCCACCAATCAAAGTTGATTAAACGCTAGCTTAGAAGCTGTACTTGGCAGACAATTCCAAGCGAGCTGGCAAACGCGGAAGGATGGATCCGTTTCCGTATCCAGAATTGTTTACGTCCCAGTTGTCTTCGTCGGTAACGTTGAAGATGGTGAGCTTGTAGCTCCAGTCTTCTCTGTCGTAGATGAAGCTCAAGTCAGCTTCGTACTGGAATCCCAATACAGCGGTGTTCGCTGTAATAACGTAGTTTTCACCTCCGTTTTCACCTGTGAGGTCAGGTACTGAGATATCAAAGCCGGAGTAACCAGAATAAGTATCACCCCAACCAAGGAATCCGAGAGTTACACCGAAGCCGTTATCCCACTTGTAGCTAAACAAACCGTTGACCAGCTTTTCAGGAATACCTGGAGCTTTAACGATGTCGCTAGTGGACTGGAAAATCGGAGCGATGTAGATGCCACCCGTTTCATCAGCACGGTCGATCGTGTAAGACGAGGCGAAGAAACCAGCGGTACGTTCAGCATCGGTGTAGCTGAATCCGAGAGTTGCAAACATGTTGCGATTCGGCTGGTAGTTGAACTCGATCTCGAAAAGGTCGAGAAAAACTTGGTCCATTGAACCGTCTTGGTTACGCGTGGTGAACTCTCTATCCACAAGCGCAGTTCCGAGGAAGAACTTGCCGTCGAGAAGGCTGAACTTGGCCCCGAGTTCAGTGAGCTTGCTTTTGTTGACATCGCCGAAGGATGTGGGATCAACACGTCCGCCCGTATCGGCACCGTAAGTTTCACTTACATTGTGCGTGATGTAGGTAGAGAGGTTATCAGTAGGCTTGTAGAGGAAGCTCACATTGTAGTTATCGAGAGTAACCGTGTCCTTGTAGCTGTATCCAGTTTCTGGAACTCCGTCCAAAGTGATATCGGCGACTCCTGTTGCGCCAAGTACCGGATGCACGTCTGTGGCACTAACGAGGTCAGAAGTGAAGCCAACCAAAGCGCTGAAGGTATCATTGATCTTGTAGTCAGCCTGAACGAAAGGACCGATTGAATGCGACTTGGTGTCTCCACCAGTGCCACCGTAGTACCAGTAGTCGAGGTCACCGTGAGCTTCCTCGTCTGGAATGATCGGATAGTTGTCTACGGTGAAGCCCTGATCGAGGATACGGCGAGTGTCTGGATCGCGAGTCATGTCAAAGAAGTTGACCGGCTCGTTGTAGAAGTGGTTGACCGCCCAAATGTCGTCCTTACGGAAACGAACACCCGCGTTGACACCAAGCGAGGACTCCTCGCTAAACTCGCTTAGGAAGCGGACTTCCGTACGGTTTTCGAAGGAAATGTTGTCGCGGAGTAGCTCTGAGTAGTGGTAGGAGGAGAAAGTGTTGCGGTCCTTCCAAGAGAGGAAGGTCTTATTCACGATCTCAACATTCTCGAGGCTCAAGGTTTGGTCAGCGCCTATAACAGCCATGCGGCCGAAAGAGTCATCCCCAGGAGCGGCGAGCTTCCAGGAGCGATCTACTTGAACGGGATTTGCCAGATCAGGGACCACGATAGTAGAGAAACCAGCTCCGCCGAATCGGCTTGCGTAGTCTACGCCTGGAACTCCAGCCCAGAAGCCGTCACCGTTACCAAGTAGGGCAACGTAAGCGGCGTACTCTTCGTCGGTCTGGGCATTGGGAATATACCAGCCATTGTCTACCAAGTCTTGAGTAACGCGGTTGATACCCCAGTTTTCAGTGTAGTCCGCTTGGAAATACTCGAAGTAAGCTTCCAGATTGTACTTGTCGTTAGGACGATAAGTCACCGCTGCGTAGAGGGCTTGGGAATTCATTTTCCAGAATTCGTAGTAGCCGTCCCACTCCTTGCCCTCGTAGGAAATACGGTAAGCGAGCTTGTCGCTGACAGGCTTGCTGTAATCCAAGTTCCAAGTGTACTGGTCATAGGAACCGATGCTGAAACCGACCGATCCACGCTCTGCGTCGAAGAATGGCTTCTTGGTGATCAAGTCTGCGTAACCGCCAAGGTAGTTGGTAGTACCATACACGACACCAGCTGGTCCTTTGACGATGTTTACGGATTCGACCGCATTGAAATTAACTGGGAGACCGTTACCATTGACCGATCCGCCACGACGCATGCCGTTAACGAAAAGGTCGGCTTCCTGACCACGCAAGTTCGGCGTAGAAGGAGAACCGAAGTTGGTCTTGGTGTAGGAGCTCGAGGTAAGCTTTGAGAAGTCACGAACATCCTTAATCGCGATGGAGTCGAGCTGTTCGCGGGAAATGATAGTTACGTTTCTCGGTGTATCCAAAATGCTACGCTCGGTTCCGTAAACGGAGTTGAACGGGCGTGACGTTGGCAAAATGTTCTCTTCGATAGGAACTTCTTCAGTGATGAAGGTGCCCAAGTCTTCAGGTTCTTCGTCCTGAGCGAAAAGCCCAGAACTCATCGCGCCAGCCGTTAGGAGGCATGGGACGATGCGGGCAGCTTTTAGTCTCTTTTTGTTTTTTGATACGTGCATAATTGATGAAGTTAGCGCCCATCAGCAAAAGTCGTGCTAAAACCCGCCCAAACTGGGGAAATCATAGAATTATTTCATCAAGTATTCATTTTACTCACATTCTACTTGAGTTGGAGCCAACACCAAACAGGCAAAAAAAACTGCTCAATGTCGCCCAAAACACATCCTTTTGCGTGTCATTTGGGGAATTTCAGGATGCAAAAAGGCCTGAACCCGATTGTACCGGTCCAGGCCTGAGCGAATTGAATTAAAGCGATCTATACGTGAGCACTCGAGGCTACTCAAAAAGTGGCACGATCTCCATTTGCGGAACCAAAACAAGCCCTTTGTCGGTAAGGCGAATCTCCGGGATCACCGAAAGCGGCAGCAAATTGAAGCCCATATATGGCAAGGTACAGCCCATCTCGTTCCAGGCCTTTTTGAGCTCGCTCGTATCAGCCGCCACGTCGATGGCACGCTTATCGGATAGCAAACCAGCGATCGGCAACGCCACCGAAGCGACTATCTCGCCGTCTTTAACGACGACCACGCCTCCGCGGAGTTCCTTGATCGTCTTTGCCACGAGCTGCATGTCAGCTTCATTTGTACCAGCGATGACAAGGTTGTGAGCATCGTGGCCAACGCTACTTCCAACCGCCCCACCCTTGAGACCAAAATTCTGCAGCAAACCGTAGCCAATCTCGCCTGATTTGCCATAGCGCTCGACCACGGAAAGATAGCAAAGGTCGTTCGAAGCCATGAAAGTCTCCCAATCCGAAGAATCCGGATCGTATTCGGCCTTGGCGTGCACAGTTACGATACCGGGTAATTCCGTGCGGAGAATGTTAACCGTCGACTTCGAGCACGGCGGAGTCGCCACCAGATCAAGCTCGTCGGCGATATTGACCGTCTCGTAGGCTTCTTGGGGATACACGTAGCGGCCAGTGCTCAACTGCTCGTCGAGTTTCGGGGTAACCTTGCCCCCCTCGACCACGAGCTCTCCCCCGTACCAGGTATTCTGAACCTCGTAATCGTCATTTAGGAGAACCACGTCTGCGCGACGTCCGCTTCCCAAAGCTCCGAAGTCCCCATCAAAAGCGTAGCGCGTCGCTGGATGCAGCGATCCAGCGCTCCAGGCTTGAGCCGGGCTCAATCCCGCGACCATCGCCTGACGCGTTACCCAATCCAAGCCAAACTCAAAAAGGTCGTCCGCATCGCGGTCGTCAGTACAGACACAAACCCGCTTGTGCGAAGCGCCTAGCTCGGTAACCGCTTTAATCGCCTCCGGCAGACTGTGCCAAGGTGTGGTCGGAGGTCCGCCTCGTAAGAAAACCCAAATGCCCGCTTCAAGGAAATCGTTCGCAATATCACGGTCGATCGCTTCATGCGTATCAGTCACGCCACTAGCCGCATAAGCCGATACGAATTCCCGACCATAGATATGCCCGCAAACCGGCTTCCCTCGTTTCAAAGCTTCGCCGATTATGGAATGAGATCTGGGATCCCCCATACATACCGGCACGAAATCCATCTTCTCACCGAGAGCGACAATCTCAGGCCACTTGTCAAAAAGCATTCCCGCCTTGTCAGCAGTCAGATCCCCACCGCAGGTTTCCATGTCGGCGTTGGTAGCTGGGATGGTGGATGGCAAGGTCAGGTAAATATTTAACGGCGCACGGCGAGCGTCTTCCAACATCCATTCAATCCCCGCCACATCACTCACGTTACCAATCTCATGACTATCGCAAAAGATGGTTGTCGTGCCATTGAGCAAAGCTCCCTCCGCATAGGCGCAAGCGGTCATCATGCTACTCTCGATATGGATGTGCGGATCGACCAAGCCCGGAGCAACAATGCCTCCCTGAGCGTCGTAAGTCCGCACGTCCGAGTAGCGACAAGATCCCGCCGGAGCGACGGCTGCAATGCGGCCCGACTTGATCCAGACTTCGCGACCCTCGAGCAATCTTTCCGTATAGACGGATAGGATACGGCCACCTTTGATGATGAGATCCGGCGCTAAACGTCCCGAGGCGACATCGGCCAAAACGCGAGTAGATTGGTAAAGCGGAGCGACAGAGAATCGCGTGAGTAATTCAGACATAATTGATTGGGGTTAAAGTTCCGGGAGCAACCTCCTGGGAGGTCCAGACTACAGATTTAGCCCGAGCTTTTTCGAGCCATAGTCATAAGTGACCGCCTCGCATTCGGCGACTACCTTTTTCCAGCCACGCTTAAGGCAATCCTCCGCAAAGGCGTTCAAGTCTTCCTCGTATTCGGCGAGCAAAGTCTCCTTTTCGTCCTCCGCCAAGAAGCTGAAAGCCAGACTATTGATGCCGAGCGACTCCATCTCGCTCCAAGACAGATTGAAGCGTTCGACGGCTACGAAATACTCATCCGTCATATTGGAATGCCACATACCCCGGTCATCGGTATTCAGGCAGACTGGAATACCCTGCCGGAGATAGATCGGAAAGGGATGCTGATCGAGATCCGGCACATAGCCCAATACCTCATTGCTGATGAGATTGATCTCTACCAGAAACTTTCCGCAACGCATGAGCTGCATGGTTTCATCATCCTGATAAAGATTGATGCCATGCCCGATGCGAGTGGCTCCCAGTCTGAGTGTATCGAAAATCTGGGTATCCCGCTTTTCTGCTTCGCCTGCGTGTATGGAAATCCCGATACCCGGATACTTCCGCATCATCTTGTCGTAGACTTCAGTAAAACGGGCTGCATAGCCGCGATTGTCGTCCTCTCGACCTGCCATATTTAAACCGACCCAGAAATCGCGATTCTGATCGATAAACTCGTAGTAAGCTTCGACACGATCCTCCGCATTTGGCTGGAACCGGATGACAATACCCTGAAAGCGAAGCGTCACCCCTGTCTCTAAGGCATCCGGCTGGGTTAGGCGGTCTTTAAGGGCTTGGTTGGCTTCGTCGGCAGTCAAAGCCCGGCCGCTACTATCGCTCCACCCCCACGGGCCTGTCTGGATTTCCAGGTAACGAACGCCTTCCGCGGCGAAGCGTTTCATGTTTTCCACCATCACCTCGGTCATGACCTCGATACTGCCGAGCAGTCCGCTCACCCGCGGCCAAATGTACTCGAAAAACTCGACGCGGCCCTCGAATTCACGATCAAGTACGACTGAAGAAAGCCACTCTCCCTTCTCCTCCTCGTTTAGAGCGGTCAAAGCCTTAAAGTCCCCTTTTTCGGACTCGGAAAGCTTGTGGTAGCCATGCTCGGAAACTGTGGTCCAAAACATGGAATTGCGGGAATCCCTGTGGAAATTGGCCGAAGTCATACCGTAGCCACTAACCTTGTAGCGGGTATAAAACTCTTGGTCGCCATTTCGGGACCGATCCGTGGCGACTTCCCACCACATCTCCGGCAATATCCCGCCACCAAAGTGGTGATGCAGATCTCCTCCTTTCGGCATAGCGTAAAGGAAGCGGTAAAGGTCCTCCCGACTCGCTTCCTTTTTGATCGTCTCGAAAAGCTGTCCAATAGGCGCTCGCTTCGCTTTGGGGGCGAGACTTTTGCTGCGGTGGCTCCGCTTGCCTTCGAAATTGGCCGCGGGAGTGATTGGTTTCGATTCTAACCTGCCGGCAGCCAATCCCAAGGCGCCACCGGCGAGAATGCTGCGAGCTAGAAAGTTACGTCTTGAAAAGGAAGAGTCCGGTTCTTCGGGGTTCATTTGTAGATGTAATATACAATGAATACGAGGGTGATTATGTGGCTGAGAACAGGAACGCTCCTGAACTTACCAGACAGAATCATTATGACCGTAAATAGCGTTAACCCAAGTCCAATTCCTTCCGTGATGCTGAAAGTAAGCGGAATCATCAGCATGGTGATGAAAGCCGGAGCCACTTCCGACAAATCATCGAAATCCAGTTCTTTCAGCCCTTGAGCCATAAAGATGCCGACCATGACTAGCGCCGGAGCTGTCGCCGCAGCGGGAACAATTAGGATAATGGGGGTGAAAAAGAGAGCCAACAGAAAGCAGATTCCCGTGGTCACCGAAGTCAAACCAGTGCGACCTCCCGACTCGATACCGGCCGCTGACTCGATGTAGGAGGTCGTAGTGGAAGTACCGAGCAAAGAACCGGTTATCGTGGCAATCGCATCCGCTGTTAGGGCACGGCCCATCTTCGGCATAGAACCGTTTTCATCCACCAACTTTGCCCGACGCGAAAGGCCTACCAAGGTACCAATACTGTCGAACAAATCGAGGATCAGCAAGGTGAGGAGCACGTCCGCTATTTCCCTAAAATGGGCCAGCGGGTACATGATATCGGCGGCAAGGAAGACTTCGCCAATACCCGAGGGCATGGAAAAGATCCCATCCGGGATGGCGGTGATGGTGGCGTCGCCCGAAGGAATAATCATCCCAACCACAGTTACCGCTAGGATCGTGATCAGCAGGGCTCCCGCCACTCGCTTGAGTGTCAGAAAAGTCATCAGAGCGACTCCGCCGAGTACCAGCAGGGAAGCGGGCGACTTGATGTCGCCGATGGTCACCAAGGTCGCGTCATTGCCCACCACGATGCCCACGCTCTTGAGCCCGAGAAAGGCGATGAAGAAACCGATGCCGACTTGGATTCCGACCTTGATCCCGTTCGGCAAAGCTTCGGCAAGCCGCTTTCGGAGCCCAGTCAGAGAAAGCAGTAGAAAGATGATCCCGTTCCAAAAAGTGAGAGCCAAAGCCGTCTTCCAGTGCAGGCCAGCGCCAATACAAATTACGAAAGCGAAGTAGCTGTTCGTTCCCATACCGGGAGCCTGGGCAATGGGGAAATTGGTGAACCCGGCCATCAGGAAGCAACCGAGGGCGGCAGCCAAGGCCGTGACGGTAATAACCGCGGGCAAGGGCATGCCAGCAGCGCTGAGTATTGAGGGGTTTACCGCCAGGATATAGGCCATCGCTGCAAAGGTCGTTAAACCCGCAAGCACTTCTGTCTTAACAGTTACCCCAGCTTCTTTCAGTTTAAACCATCGGTCCAGCATGAGGGGCGGGTCAGCAGCTTCGATGCCGAGAGCGGGCTTGATGATCAAAATGATGCATCTTGACTGATCGTGGGTAAACGAGCCGTTCCAAACGGCCGCGAAATCCGGTTCGAGGGGAAGCGCTAAAGGAGCGGAAACCTGTGGCGCAAAACCTGCCTTGCCGCTTTCCATGCGTCACCCGTACCTACCCTCGATATCTCGATTTATCCTCTCTCTGCTAGCGGTCGCTTCGTTTGCCCGAGCAGCGTCGGCAGAAGACCCCATCCCCGTAAAAGTTTGCGTCCTCGCAATGTATGAAATGGGCGAGGTCACGGGCGACCGACCCGGCGAACTCCAATTCTGGGTCGAGCGAGAAGACCTTTCTAATATCTTTGATTTCCCCATGGGCCACACCCCTCTGCGCATGAGCGACGACGGCCTGATGGTCGCGTTGACAGGCGGAGGCGTAACGCACGCCGCAACCACCATAACCGCTTTGGGGATGGATCCCCGATTCGACTTTTCCAAGACCTACTGGATCATCGCTGGCATCGCCGGAGCGGACCCTCAAGACGCCTCGCTCGGTTCTGCCATCTGGGCTCGCTGGGTGGTAGATGGGGATTTGCTTTATGAACTGGATTCTCGAGAGATACCGGAAGAATGGCCTTATGGCATGATTCCGCTGGGCGGATACGAGCCAAACCAGCTGGATACCGGCTGGACCGTGGACAACATCGCCTTCCAGCTAAACGAGGGCCTCGTAAACTGGGCGTATTCATTGACCAAGGACATCCCCCTCGAAGATTCGCCTGCTATGCAAGAGTTCAGGGCCCAGTTCAAAGGTTACCCCAACGCCCTAAAGCCGCCCAGAGTGATGATGGGCGATTCGCTCAGCTCATCGACTTACTTTCATGGCGAACGTCTGAACCATTGGGCCAACGATTGGATGAAACTTCATACGGAAGGAAAAGCGGAATTCGTCACCACCAACATGGAGGACTCTGGAACCCTCACCGCGCTAAGACGACTCGCCGATTCGGGGTTCGTCAATTACGACCGAATCCTGGTCCTACGAACGGCAAGCAACTTCTCGATGCAACCTCCCGGAAAAGACGCCACCTGGAGCGCAACCGCGAGCTACCCAGACAACGGGCGTCCAGCACTGGAGGCAGCCTATAAAATCGGCAGCGCCGTAGCTCATGAACTTATAGACAACTGGACCCAATTTGGCCGGAGAACTCCCGCTGCGGAAGCGCCGAAGATTAAAATCAAGACCGTGGTAGTGACCATGTTCGAAATTGGTGAGGACACGGGAGATCGCCCCGCGGAGTTCCAGTACTGGGTCGAACGGTATCCACTCGATACCCAAATCCCATTCCCGCAAGGCTACCGAGACCTGCGCTATAATGCTGAAGACGGCGTCCTTGGCATCGTAACGGGCATCGGAACGTTCCGCTCCGCATCCTCCATCATGGCGCTCGGCATGGACCCTCGCTTCGATCTTACCGATGCTTACTGGCTGGTGGCTGGAATCGCCGGAGTCGACCCGAACGACATGTCCTTAGGATCCGCAGCATGGGCGGAATGGCTCATAGATGGAGACCTTTCCCACGAAATCGATCCAAGAGAGATCCCCGAAGATTGGAAATATGGATACATGCCACTTCGCTCTGCCGAGTACCCTTGGGGGCCTATTCCTGAAAACGACGAAGGGGTTCGTTATCGCTTGAATACAAAGCTCGTCGACTGGGCCTATCAGCTCACCAAAGACGTGCCTATAAAAGATACCAAGGATATGAAGGCCATGCGGGAGAAATACAAAGGTTACCCGAAAGCCCAAAAACCGCCTTCGGTCATAAAGGGGGATCAACTCGCAGCCATGACCTTTTGGCACGGAAAAATGATGAATGACTGGGCCAACGAATGGGTAGAGTACTGGACCGAGGGTGAAGGCAATTTTGTAACCTCCGCCATGGAGGAAACGGGTACCATGCAGTCTCTCACCTTTTTGGCGAATGCGGGAAAAGTGGATACCGATCGTGTACTGGTCCTGCGAACAGCTAGCAATTTCTCCATGCCTCCTCCAGGAGTTACCGCAGCCGAAAACCTAGCCGGCGAGAAAAAAGGTGGCTACTCCGCATTCATCCCCTCCCTGGAAGCTGCCTACGACGTAGGGAGCACGGTAGTGAGAGAGTTGGTTGAAAATTGGGACAGCTACCAAGACGAGTTACCAGGCTCCGAATAATTTCATTAGCCATGAGACGTCGTCAGCTCGACGACAGTAAAACGCCCTCCAAACGGAGGGCGTTTCTTTTGTCTGCAAACGTTCGCTTAACTGGATTGAAACGAAAGAATGTTCGCAAACTCAGGAGGAGTGAGAAAGGCTTTCACCTAGCAGATATCAGACGCAGCCAACTCGATTCTTGAAAAGCCAGAATCCGAATCTACGCGCGGTCCTAAAACTACTTAATCCAAGTTATGAACCTACCTCCGCTTTCCATCAGGGATTGGTCGGCACTTACCCGCTCCGACCCCGAATTAGCCGCAACAACATTTCTGAACAAAACCATGGCTATCCCGAAGGAGACTCATGGAAAGGTGATCGCGTCGCTGCCTGAGTTGGAATGGCTAACCGAAAGCTTCGAACGATCGGCAAAAAAAGAAGCCCCCCTAGCCGGAGTCCCCTTCATGCTTAAGGATCTCTTCGATTTCCCGGGCTATCCAACCACCGCTTCCTCCAGCTTCTTAAGCGAACTTCGCCCTACCCCAACGATCGAGTCCGCCCTCTCCAAATCGTTTAGAGCGGAAGGAGCCGTATACTGCGGCAAGACACACCTAAACGAGTTTGCGTACGGCTTGTCAGGAGAAAACCCATACTACGGCGACTGCCCTCATCCCTTGTTCCCGGAACGTTTAAGCGGAGGCTCTAGCAGTGGTTCAGCTTGGATCGTGAAATCCGGAATCGCTCCCATTGCAACCGGTACCGATACCGGAGGATCTATCCGAGTACCCGCCGCATGGTGTGGTATCTACGGCCTCAGACTATCCCCTAGCGATTGGTCCACCAAAGGCTGCTTTCCCCTTGCCCCGACCTTCGACACTCCTGGCTGGTTCACGGCTACCGCTGCCGACATGATCACGAGTGTCGAGGCCTTGATCAAGCCGGCGTCAAAGAAAGCAAAATCCCCCCTCAGAGGAGTCAGTCTTCTAGAAACGATCTCCGATCTAAGTCCTGCTTTTCGTGCCAAGTCCTTGGATACACTAGAAACGCTAAATGCCCAGAGCGATCCAAGCGTGACCGCCGCCTTTCGGGACTGCGTCAAAAATATAACGACCCATTACAGTGTGTTGCAAAGTCTGGAAGCCCTAAAAGTACACAGTAAATGGCTGGACTCACACAAAGCCAAATACGACCCAGCGGTTTGGCAACGCATCGATCGTGCTCGTAACTGGTCCGAGCAACAGAAAAAGGATGCACTCGCAGCAGAGGAAAAGATCAAGGCGTTCTTCGGTTCAGCATTCGAACAATACGACTTCATCGCCCTGCCAGCGACTCAGTCCCCAGCGATCACCGCCTCGCAGCACACTGACAAGTTCCGCAGCGAGCTCCTGAGCTTAACGGCCCCCGGAAGCTTCGCCCGATGCCCTGTGCTCACCCTCCCAATACAGTTGGGTAATGGCGAGTCGCAAGGGATACAAATCCTCTACAAAGACGACGCTTCGGATCTCCCAATAAAGCTGCTTAAAACGCTGATCGGAGCGAACTGAAGATCCGCCCCGAACTCAGGACTCGGCCACTCAAACTGATTCGTTGAAAATAGCTTCCGGCAGATAGCCGGTAATGGTGGTCGTGGGAACATTGACCAACTGGCTAACTTTCAAATCCAGAACAACAGAACAGGTCACATAGGCTTGCTCTCGGCTAAGTCCTACTCGCTCCATCAGATACTTAATCGCTCGCCGAACCACCTGCTTGCAGGCTTCGCGAGGGTCCACCGCTGATTCCACAAATGCATGGAAGGGTTTCTCGGTGTATCGAGGTGAAATCAGCTGTCCAGGCGTCAAAATGTAGGGAGCCTCAAGCGGTTTGTCCTTAACCAAAGTCACCTTAAAAGTAACTGTCATAGGCGCCTCCATTCCGTTGATACAGACTTCTCCATCGCCTTGAGTCGCGTGGCAATCTCCAGCGCACAATCCAGCGCCTTCGACAAAAACCGGGAGATGGAGGGTGGATCCAGCAACTAAATGCTTCACATCCATATTGCCTCCAAACGGACCCGGAGGACGTGTCGCAAATTCGCCAGCCTCTTCGCGCTGAACCCCAATGATCCCACAAAAAGGATCTAAATCCAAGGTCAACCCGGGCATGGAGTAGGTCTTATCGCCGTCCAGTTTCCATATGTGAAGGTAAGGCTCGGTAAAATCCTCATCGAGCAATCCTAAGCCCGGAACAATGCTCGTCCACGCCCACCCTTCATGCTCGTATTTGAGTATCTCAATCTTCAGCTGGTCACCCGGTTCGGCCCCTGCAACGGAGATGGGACCTGTCAGGGCATGGATCTTAGTACGGTCGATGAGCTTGTACTCTTCAACCGACATCTCCGCGTGAACTTGACCATCGCTGGCGTCATTCATCTCGATCCGGACAGTATCCCCGGACTCAATACTAAGGCGGGACGGAAATTCCCGATTCCAACTGTTGTAAGTGAAAGAGCGATCTATCTCGTGATGGGCCATCGTGAAGAGTTATGATTTGCTTACAGCTTCGAGGCGAGAAATGTAGTCTTCCAGATAATCCTTCGGATCGAGAGCGTTCGCCCTTCTGAGATGCATGATGGCTGATTTATAGTCCTTGATGTAGACTTCTAGACGGGCCAAGGAGATGAGGGCTTGAGGCTCGAATTCCTTAACCTTAGAGGCACGCTCATACTGAATCATAGCCTTTTCCGTATCTCCCTCGCCTCTGTAGAGATCTCCAAGAGTGATAAGAGCTTTACCGTTCAAAGGATCCTTGCCGACGATCTCTTCCAAGATTTCGGAGGCTTTGGAATTGTCACCTTGGGCGAGTGCGCCACTGGCCTTCAAGTTCAAGAGAGATAGTTCGTTCTTTGGAGAGAGTTCGCCTGCGTAATCGCTCTCGATCTTGGAAACCAATTCCAGCGACTGGCTAATCGACCCACGTTGGGCGAGACCCTCGGCAGAAGAAATCATTTTAGCTACAGGTAGGCCACCCTTGGATACAGCGTCCGAGTAACGCTCCACGGCTAAGTCAGCCAGCCCTTCGTTAAGCAAAATGTCGCCAAGCAAGGCCAAGCTGGCTGGCGAGGCTTTTCCCATACGGGAAACGAGCTCCAGATTAGCCAGAGCTTTATCGAATTTTTGCGAACCCATATAGGCGTTGGCTTGCATCATCCAAAAGTTTGCTTCGGAGGGATTCTTCTCGATCAAGTCGGACAACATTCCAACCGCTTCATCGTTCATTCCCAAATCGAGCAAAGAGTTCAGCTTGCCGAGCAGCCAGTCATTACTCTCAGGCTGGAACAGAAGAGCTTGGCGGTAGGCATCAAGGCTCAAAGAGCTATCCCCTGTATTCAAAAAGCAGTATCCCAACAACCCGAATAGTGTTCCATTTCCGCCACCGACTTCGATAGCTTCGATGAGCATCGGTTTCGCTTCTTCGAACTGCCCGTCTTGCACCAAGGCAAAGCCGAGGTTTTGGTAGGCTCTGAAGAAGCTAGGAAATTTGTCGATCGCTTTGCGATACATGTCCATCGCTTGCTCGCGTTCGCCACTCTGCAGGTAGAGACTGCCGATGGTGTATTCGAACGCAGCAGAGGTCTCTGGGGTGATCGCTTCCGACAAGGTCGTGATCGCTTGACTGGGGTTCGATTCCATCAGATCCGCTACGCCCTGCAGGATCTCGGCTTCATCGGAGGTAACCTTAGGATTTATATCCGTATTGACTCCATAAGTACCAAGGAATCGTTTTTTGAAATCCGGGTTACTCCAGGAATTTTCAGTCAAAGGGTAGACACCATCCGAAGCGGCATGGACTTGTCCAAAAGCGAAACTGAGAGCAAATGTTGCGAGACAAAGCTTGATAGGGTTCTTTTTCATAGTCGGGTCTCTTTCTTAAAATCCTAAAGTATAGCGGTAGCGGGCATTAACGGGTTCGCCATTTTTCATCGGAGTGGTCCACAGAAACTGTTCTGCCGCTTCGATTGCAGCCTCAACGATAGCTGGCGAAGTGGTCTCAACCACCTTCAATACTTTCACGTGGCCGTTAACATCGATTTGAACCTCCACTGTCACACGTCCAGAGCGTCGTTCCTTACGGAACTCGATCGGAGCGATCATCTTCACGGCCTTCAAATTCTTGGGTCGCTCATCGAGGTCTTTGACGTCGAAGAGCTGCAGATCAGCAAGGGCGTCTGGCTGAGCATCCATTCCGCCAAATCCTAGGCCCGCCGCTTGCGCGTCTCCGATGCCTGGATTCATCGCCATTTCCAACTGGGCTAAATCGAGCGGAGGAGGAGGCTCCTGTAATTCCGGGGGAGGGTTCTCTTCAGGTTCCGGCTCCGGTGGCTCGTCCATTTCCGGCGGCGCAGGCGGAGGCGGTTGAGCGATATCGAACTCTCGGTACTCTATGACATCCTTCTTTTGCCCGGCGATAAACTGGGTAAGAGGAAGTAAGGTATAAATGGCAAAAAGGCTACAAGCCGCATAGATCACGGCTCGCAATACAGCGACACGGAACCGAGTCGGTTTGTATCCGTTTTCGAACTTCGACGTTTCCTTGAGAGACTGAGCCATAGTTAGCTGTCAGTGGAAACATTGACCGAAACCGCTCCGGCAAGCTTGGCTTCGTCGATCACGCGAATCAGTAGCTCAGTGGTAACAGTCTTATCGGCTTGGATAATCACAGGCATCTTATCCTTTTGGGAAAGTCTTTTGACCGTAGAGCGAACACCAGTCGGACCTATTTCACGGCCTCCATACACAACCTTACCATTAGCCGTAATCGCAATTAGGATACTATTCTTCTCCAAGTCCTGTGCCGAGGACGCTTGAGGCTTGTTCACCTCAACACCGGTCTCCTCAACGAAGACGGTCGTTACTATGAAGAAAATCAACAATATGAATACCATATCGATGAGGGGAGACATGTTGATCTCATCCCCACCCTCATCTACATCGGAAAATCTGCGTTTTATGCTCATCGAGTTAAGCTCCTATTTTTCCTTTTTCTATTTTCTTGAGGGTCAAAATCTCGACCTGGGTGCAAAAGGCATCCATCTGGTCCCGACGACGCTTAACAAGGTTCAACATAATATAGCCAGGGATAGCCAAAACGAGGCCGGTCTGAGTCGTAATCAGCGCCTCTGAAATTCCTCCAGCAACGAGATCGACGGTATTGCCAGCAGAGCTGTTCGAGAGACCAGAAAACGTATTCAACATTCCAGTTACGGTACCAAGCAAACCGGTCAGAGGCGCAGTTCCGACTAAAATGGCCGAAAAGCGGATTCGGCTGTTTATACGAGAAAGATGGGAAGAGCGTATCTCCTCCATTCGATCCCGTACGTCATCCATGGAATCCACATCGTGCTGCGCGTATTGAATGATATCGCCCAAGGCGCCATTCGCTTCGGTCGGCCGATCTACCCAATGCTCCCATTCGTCGGGGTTACTGTTGTAGTAGTCGTTGAGACCGAAGTAGACTATGATTTCAAACAAGGCGAAGTATATGACGAGCCCCAGTATGGCGAGCGGCACCATCAAGGCGCCACCGGCAACCCAGATTCGTACAACCTCTTGCGTTAGTTCCTCAAACACGTCTTCGGGGATTTACTCTTCTACTTGGAAGTGGCTTTGACTCCATTCACGAAGGACATGGCCGATCTCTCGAGACCGGCCATGATCGACTTGGCCCGACGAGCAAGGAAGGCGTGGAAGAGCAAGGATGGGATCGCAACCACCAGACCGAACTCTGTTGTGATCAATGCTTCGGAAATACCACCGGATAACGATTTCGCGTCTCCCGTTCCAAAGATAGTTATCAACTTAAAGGTGTTGATCATACCAGTTACGGTACCCAAAAGACCGAGAAGCGGAGCAGTCGCCGCGGTAACCGCAATGACAGAAAGCAGGCGTTCGATCTTTGGCTGAGTAGCGATCATGCGCTCTAGCAAGATTTCCTCGAGCAGCTCCTTCGGCTCGTCCGCATTTTCAACGCCGACCGCCAGAAGTTCGCCACTTGGTCCAGGAAGGGCACGAGCTTCATGCAGCGCCTTCTCCTTATCTCCACCACGATAGAGCTTCACGATCTTGGTGATCGCTCCGCCAGGCAAGCCCTTCACAGTAACGAGCTCGAAAAGCTTGTAGATCGAGATGATCATGGAAACGAGGGCGAAGCCAAGTATTGGGAAAACCCATACGCCGCCCTTAAGAATGTGCTCGGCGATGCTTTCTTCAGTGGAGGCAATTGCGATTGCTTTTCCTAAGGTCGGGTCGAGGGGAAGTTCGCCTGAAGAGCTGGACGCTACCGTGGCGATGGTGTCGCTACCGCCTTTGACTGGAATAACTGCAGGTTCTCCCGACTTACCCGCCATCGTCAAACCGCCAGATCCATTCTTAGCCGAGAAATAAGAGACCGGCCCGAAGAGGACAAAAGTCCCTTCTTCCAACTCGCCGCTATCCGTTACGGCAGTCCCGGAAAAAACCTGACCACCAATGATCGAATCGATGCGTTCCATCCCCATCTCAATCGCTTCGAGCTGGGCTGTGATGACATCGATACGGGAAAGCTCTGGATCATCTACCGCCAACAAGGTCGAGTCGATCTTCGGTTGGTAAGTATCCAGTTCACTAGGATCGGCTCGCGACTCGATATTGGAAATGTACTCCGTCATCAAACTGACAACGTAGTCGACCTCGTCCTGCCGTTGTTGCACGTTCAACTCCAACGAGGAGAGATCCATTGTAGTCGCGTCGCTGGTACGGGAAGCCTTTTCGAATTCTTTACGGAGATCGCTGACCTCCGCATTCAGGGAATTCAGGTCTTTGGCAAGCGGCGCTTTTTCATCAGCGATCGTCGACCTCAAAGTCGAGAGCTCGGCGAGCGAATCTTCAAGCGAAGATTCCACAGAGGAAACGGCGGACTCCAAGCTTGTTTGAGCGGATAAGCTAAGCAACGGAGCTAGCAAAAGAGAAGCGGTAGCAAGTAAGGGAAATCTCATGGTCAATGGTGCCTTATTTGATGGTGACTGGCAGGCGGATGAACTCAGCTTCAGCTGAACCTTGATACACCGCGAAAAGGTCCGCTATCTGGCTCGCGCTTTCAGGAGTTTCCTTCCACTCCCATCCTTCAGAACCTGGAAAGCCCACACCGGCGTACTTGCCTGTCTTGTCTTGGAAGTATGCTCCAGCTAGGCCGAAATACAAAATGTCCACTTCAGCGGGTCCGCTTTCCAAATCTTGGATTTTGGAGACTAGCTGTACCCCACCATTGAATTTGTCCGCCTGGCTCAGAAGCACGACGATCGTTTGCAGACGCTGAGAAACTGACAACCGAGACTCTGCCCCAGCCTCTGGGATACGATTAAACGAAACGCTGACTTCCTCCTGCAGAGGAGGCGGAAATTTGCCGTGCAATCCCACGATCTTCTCCTCGAGCTTTCCGATGTTTTCGCCGAGAAAGTCCATCGCTGATATGAATTCCTCACGTTGCTCCACGAAGGCTCCACGTTTCTTGTCCGCTTCAGTGGTCGCAGATTCAGCCAACTCTATGCGCTCGATCAGTGTTTCCTTTTCCTGCTTCAAGAGGCTGATCATATCGGTGATGATCTCTCGCTCGGAATCCCAATCGCTTCTTTCTTCAGAGATTAGTTTCTCGACAGCGACCCATTCGGAAACAGCGCTTCTGGCGCTATCTAGATCAACCTGAGCTTGGGTAGAGAGAGCTGTGAACGAGAAAAGACCAATCAGCGAAAGGGTCTTATTTCGTAGGGTTCTTAAATTTTGCACAGGCAGCCGTCAGCCAGTTTTGCGCCAAACCCAGCCTGTCTTTATGAAAATCACTCATAGTTCAGATCGTGGTGAAGTAATGCCTGAACGCGGGCGCTAATGTTTCTTTTCGTGCGCCAGAACTCCCCCCAAAGACCCACTTGGCGCAAAGAAAAGGCCCACGGAACTCGTTCCGCGGGCCCTGCTAATTTGGCTAAAAGTGTATTAGTTGGAAAGTGGCGTAATGATCAAACCAGTTGGCACTTCCGGCTCCCTTGCGTCTTCTCCGAGCTCAAGTATGGTGCCGTCTAGGCTTACATGGCTGAAGCTCGCACTCGCTGTTCCTTCTGCAGAACCCGCAGCAACCGCAAATCCTACGAATACCGGAGAACCAAGGTCCAAGACCATGGAGTGGATCGTCTCCCAATCCCCATCTCCGCTTTTCGTGTAAAATGTGATGGTCTCTCCATCGCGATCGATTTTGAGCCAAGAACCCAATTCGAAATCAGTCTTAACCGATACGCCTTCTACCGAAGCTCCTCGGGACTGGCGGCTTCTTGCTACCAAGGATCCGGAATCGTTCAAGAGAAGAGAAGCTTGGGTCGCAGGGCCGTAAAGAGCCGAGCGAAGCATCAAACCAGCTACACTCTGGTTAGAAGCCGATACGAAAGCGTCCAACCTGGCTATGACAGACACATCTCCCTCGACTCTTAGATAATAATAGCTCGGCGAGTCAGAGGTCCCAGCGATTACTCCCAACTCATCTTCCAAATAGAAGGTATCGGTCGCCAAGTCATACCCTCCTTCGACAGTGGAGCCTTCTCCGTCGATGGCAGTCGTCTTGAGGTTCGAAACGATATCACTGCTGGAAGGCGCTTCGCTCACGCTGATTGAAAGTTGATCGCTTACGGTTCCTTCCGCTCCGAGGAACGAAGCCGTAGCTACCAAAGTGTAGCTTCCCGTTTCCGATATTCCGAACGTTAGCTCGTAAGGGGACGAAGAAACTTCTTCGATCAAAACGCCATCTAGGGTAAACGAAACCGCCGCCACATCGCTAGAGTCAGAGAATACCGAACTCACTGTGAAGCTCTCACCCGCTCTCGCTTGACCGGCGATTGTATCGATACCGAGTTCTAAGCTCGGGTAGTCGTAGGAACCAATAGACAAAAGGAACTGCATCGAAGCGGAATCCTCGCCGTCCGAAACGGAGACAGTGATGGTAGCAAAACCGCCGTTACTCAAAGGATCCAAGGAAATGGTTCGGCTCGAACCCGAACCTCCAAGGGTGATTCCCGTTTCATCGATAACAGATTCATCGCTGCTGCTTACGGAGAGGATCAAATCTTCTGCCGAATCTTCGAAGTCAGAGATGGTGAACTCTAAACCAGAGGCCGATTCGTTGGCGGCAAGCTCCACTGGCTCGATCGAGGATATCGAAGGAGCTACATTTATGTAGTGCGCAGCTACATTCGAATAATCGGAGGACCCAAACGAATTGTAGGCGGAAACTCGATAACTGTATACGACTCCCGGCTCAGCGGAGCTGTCTAAATAGGCTTCAGTGTCTGCGTCGACAGTAGCGAGCAATAGATATTCACCATCTCCCGATTTACGCTCTACATTGAACCCTTCTTCGTTGTCGGAATTGTCGGTCCAGGTGAGTTCGACCTCATCGGCCTGGACCCAGCTCGCCGCCATCCCCAACGCAAACGCGGAGAAAACGAGCAGCGATCTGCGGAGCTTTCCTATTTTTTCAAAATTAGTGGCTGACATGCCCCCTACTTACGGCTCGCTAGAGCCTAAAAGCATGCCAAGGGGCGAAGTTGAAGTCTTTGCCTAAAAAGCACTGGGGGGTTTTCCGTTACCTCAAGAAAGATACTCCCACAGTCTCCCTTGAGTTCAATTACTCCCCAACTACTTAGCGTCCTTCTCCAAGCTCAGGGCTAGAGAGAAGCTGCAAGCTCGCGAACCAGACATTCAGTATCCTTCCAACCGATACACGCGTCGGTGATCGACTGTCCGAATACTCGCGGCCCCGCATTCGCAGACTGCTGTCCAGCCACGAGATTGCTCTCGAGCATGATACCCGCGATTCCGTCCTGTCCCGCGACCTTCTGACGCAGAACCTCCATCGCCACAGAGGCCTGTTTTCGGTGGTCCTTTCCAGAATTGCCATGGGAGCAATCTACCACCACGCCACGAGATAAACCTAGCAATCTCCCCGCATCGACCGCATTCGAAACGCTTTTTGAGTCGAAATTAGGCCCGTTCGAACCTCCTCTGAGGATGACATGGGCACCATTATTTCCCTGAGTCGAAACCAAGGCAGGACATCCGTGCAAATCTTGGGAGTAGAATGAGTGCGAACTTTGAGCGGAGCGTACCGCGTTCACAGCAGAACTCAGACCGCCATCCATGCCGTTTTTCAGGCCGATCGGCATCTCCAAACGACTCGCCAACTCGCGATGAATCTGGCTTTCCACGGTTCTGGCCCCAATCGAACCGTAGGACATACAATCCTCCAAGTAGGGCGCCAGAAGAGGATTAAGGAATTCCGTGGCACAGGATACCCCGCTACCCGTCAAGCGAGCAAGTAGCCGACGGGCCAGAGCGATTCCCGCTGCAGGGCTTCGCTCACCTTCAGTCATGGGATCGTAGAGGAGCCCCTTCCAACCCACCACGCTGCGAGGCTTTTCGAAGTAGGTACGCATCACGAGAAGAGCCTTATCCAGCACCTCTTCCGCAAGCCTGGCGAAGCGCTCTGCGTACACGAGGGCCGAGTTGACATTGTCGATTGAGCACGGACCGCACAAGATAAGCAGACGCTCAGAATCCTTGCCCTGCAAGATGTCTCCGATCTCCGTTCTGGCTCTTGCAACGGTCGCCTGGCCATTTTCGTCGAGCGGCAAATTTTGACGCATCTGGAAAGGGCTTGGTATCGAAATGCACTGGTCGTCAACTTCGGCTGTCGAGACAGCAGTCTGTTCTAGTAAATCGCTTTTCATGTGAATTGGTTCGGGAGGGTCAGTGGTTTGAAGAAGGTTCTGGAAACGCGAAAAGCCCTGGATTTTCGGGAAATCCAGGGCTTTTCGTATATGATCTAGTTTTAATCAGACAATATCGGTCACGCTCCTGGAGTATCCCAAAAGTAATAAAACCAAAATGCGTAAAACTTGACCGATGTCATTGGATCCACCTGAACACTCAATCCCCTACAGGTCAACCCTTATAAAGCCTAGTACTGGAACAAGGTCTGCCAGCTTCTTAGGCGTGCCGGCCGATGACCGATCTGAAGTTTTCTATACTGATCGGTTTTACCAAGCAATCTGAACACCCAGCCGCCATCGCTTTGTCTAGCTCGCTTTTCATGGCGTGCGCTGTATGGGCGATCACCGGAAGGTCCGGGCGAAGCTTTTTAATCCTTCGTGTCGCCTCCAAGCCATCCATGATTGGCATGCTGAGATCCATAATCACGAGACCAATCGAATCGTCATTCTCTATGATCTTCAGTGCTTCGCGACCATCCTCAGCACGAATTGAGTCAAATTTTTCCAGTCGTAGAAACTCTTCAATCACGAGGAAATTCGTATCGTCATCCTCAGCGACTAAAATCTTTAAGCGCTTACCTTGCGGAACGACAGATGACGGACCCGATCCATCCGTTTTGGAAGGATCCCAAACCGGCAAAGGTAGAATGTCGGAACGGTCCTTGATGGTGAACTTGAATACCGTGCCTTGCGGATGGTTATCCTCGATCCAAATGCTGCCCCCCAAAAGGCGGACCAAGCCTTCGCAGATAGATAGGCCCAAACCTACGCCATCGTTCTCTCGTGCCACTTCGTCCGAACCTTGCAGAAAACGGCTAAACACCCGCTCCTTCATTTCATCCGGAATTCCGCTCCCGGTATCCACTACGAAAAACTCGATCAGACCGTTGTCCAGCTTTCGGTAGCCAACTCGAATTGACCCTTCTAAAGTGAACTTGATGGAATTTGAAACCAGGTTGTAGATAATCTGCTTCAGGCGTGTCTGGTCGCAAACAACGTAATCCGACTCCTGTAATTGATTTTCTATGACAAGTTCGAGAGCTCCGTCCGCCACCGAACGGATACGGTCGAAAAAGATCGAATAGGTTTCCCCCATCAAAAGACTCAAGTCGCAAGGCCCCGGCTCTACGCTCAATTGGCCAGATTCAATCTGAGCCAAATCTATGATATCCCCGAGAATTCGCAGCAAATGGTTCCCGTTGGACAGGATAATATCAAGGAAGCGACCATTCTCCTCCTCAGTAACGGATTCGCTTTTCAGCAGCTGGGCGAATCCCATGATCGCATTGAGAGGCGTCCTGATCTCATGAGACATGTTTGCGAGAAAGGCGGATTTCAAACGATCGCTTTCCACCGCTTTCTCCTTGGCGTGTTGCAGATCCTTTTCGCGCTGTTTCTGGCGAGTGATGTTACGACTGTAAATGGCTGCTCCCGTCACGTAACCGTTCTCGCGTATCGGCTTAAGGGATACGTCGTAAAAATACTTCAACCCCCTCACGGTAAAACTGTCCTCCACGCGCATGGACTCCCCTTCGAATACCGAATCGAAACGCGGCTTCCAGAGCTCTACCAGCTCCGGGTCGGAGCTCTCGATTAAATTGTCACCGATGTGCAGGCTAGTTCCGTAGGAACCCCTCATGTCTGCGAGAAACCGTCTGTTAAAGACGGTCAGACGGTATTGCCTATCGATCGAGAACACGATATTGTCGGTGCTTTCTAGAATGGCTTCCAAATAGGAAGAGCCACGATCAAGTTGAGCCTCAACATTCTTTCGCTCCGTCACCACAGTCATAGCTCCGGCAACCCGCACCCTTCCGGACATTTCCGACTCGACTACCTGCATGGTGACCTCGACCCAAACGATGCTGCGGTCAGATCTCACGAAACGACAATCCAGTGGACTCCTCCTGCTTCCAGTCAGAACACCTTCGACCGCCATATCGAAAGCGGCCCTGTCGTCTCGGAAGATCGAATCCTTGAACTGATCGATATCGAAACGGGATTCCCAGTGCTCGATTCCCAAAATCTTCCCAACCACGTCTGTGGCTTCGATTTGACCCGTATCGTAATCCCACAACCAAGCTCCCACTCCCGCTGCTGACAAGGCGGGTTGAAACGGGTTAGCTTCGGATATTGGCAAGCTGTCGACCTTGCGTACAGGAGTTGCAGCACTTGAAATCAGAAATCTAGCCAACGCAACTGAAGCAATTGCCAAAAATGCAACAATGAGTACGGACTGGGGCACATACATACTTCCGACTATCACTACTACAGCTCCGACGAGGTAAGGAGCGGCTTCGAGGAAGTATTTTTTAGACGGCGTCATTAAAATTGCTGAAATGCGAATCACTACCCGAGAGGAGCTTCGAGATTTGAAATAAATTAAGCCCGATCGCGGAGAGAGCCCTCGTGATATCCTGAGGTCGCCGAAATAGAAATTCGCAGGTCCTGCAATCGCAAGACGTTCCTATCAGAAATTGACAGTAATCCTTCATCGAAGTCCAAAAACGATAATTTGAGATCCGCATCATCTCTTTTTCAAGTCGGAGCAGAAAAAGCACAACATAGTTAATTTCACTTACGTTTTTATAATTATATAAACAAGTAAAATGAACAAAAGATGACACTTTTGGAATTGAAAGGAATTCGCCTAAAAGGTTCGCTATGAGGGTCCTACAGAACTTGGGCGAACCTCAACAATATCCCTCAATTCCTATGAGCGAAATCACAAAATCCCCGACAATAATTGGCGACGCATTGCCCAATATCCCCTGGGAAGACCGTCCTGCCGGTTCGAACGATCCGGTCTGGCGCTGCAGCCAGAATCCGATCATCGACTGGAACCCAATCCCAAGCGGAGCCCGAGCTTACAACAGTGCCGTAGTTCCCTTCGGCGACGGATTCGTTGGAGTTTTCCGTATCGACGACAAGTCAGGACGTGCAGGCTTGCACTTCGGCAAAAGTCAGGACGCCCTGAATTGGGAGCTTGAGGACGAGCTGATCGACTGGGTGGATGAGAAAGGAAACCCAAACCCAAACTCCTACGCCTACGATCCTCGTGTCGTTAAAATCGAAGACACTTACTACATCACTTGGTGCGACGATCTGAAGGGTGCCTCGATCGGTCTCGGCTACACGAAGGATTTCAAGACCTTCGTAAAATCTGAAAATCCGTTGATGCCCTTCAATCGAAACGGAGTACTATTTCCACGCAAAATCGGTGGAGAGTACGTCCTTTTGAGTCGTCCTAGCGACAGTGCCCATACTCCATTTGGCGACATTTTCCTCAGCCATTCTCCCGATATGGTTTATTGGGGCAAGCACCGCCACGTGATGAGCGCTGGGGGTTCCGGATGGTGGCAAGGCGTCAAAATAGGAGCCGGCCCCATCCCTATCGAAACGAAGGAAGGCTGGCTAATGCTTTACCACGGCGTTTCAACCACCTGTAGCGGTTTCGTCTACAGCATCGGAGCAGCCATTCTGGACCTAGAAAATCCAACTAAGGTCCTGTACCGCACTCGCGGCTATATTCTGACTCCAGAAAAGCCTTATGAAACCACCGGTTTCGTTCCAAACGTAGCCTTCCCTTGCGCCACCCTTTACGACGCGCCGAGTGGAAAGATCGCCATCTACTACGGAGCCGCCGACACCTATTGCGCTGTCGCGTTCACCCAGGTCGACGAGCTGATCGAGTACATTAAAAACGACTCGGAAGTTTAGTTCGCTTATCAGTTTGAAAATAAAAGGCGGAAAGGGAGGGATCCCTTTCCGCCTTTTATTTTGTTTCAAACCGCTGCGATCGCAGGATCTGAAAACTTCCGATCAAACCACAGGAAGGATGTTACCTTCGCTGTCATAGAAGATCTCTTTGATCTTCACATTTCGCAGATGGTTAACGCCATCGGAAATTTCGCAGTCATGATGGAATAGGAACCAACGATCCTGAAATTCCACGATCGAGTGGTGTGTTGTCCAACCCAATACTGGTTCTAAAATCCGGCCTCCGTAGACAAACGGTCCGTAAGGATTGTCACTGGTTGCGTAGCAGATGTAGTGAGTATCTCCCGTGGAATAAGAAAAGTAGTAACGGCCGTTGTATTTGTGCATCCATGACGCCTCAAAGAATCGACGGTCGTGGTCGCTGGCCTTCAGCAGCTCGCCATTCTCGTCGACGATTTCGATTTCTCGAGGCTTCTCGGCGAATTCCTTCATGTCGTCCGTCAATTTTCCCACCACAGGAAGGATAGCAGGAACATCACCCTCCGGTTCAGAGCCAGCCGGATTATACTCATCACCCTGCCAATTTTGCAACTGACCGCCCCAAATGCCCCCAAAATACATGTAGGCCTGATTATCGTCGTCCACAAAGGTAGCAGGGTCGATACTGAAGCTCCCCTTCATCGGCTCCGGCTCTGGTGAGAATGGTCCTTCTGGACGATCCGACACGGCCACACCTATCCGAAAAATCCCGCCTTTGTCGCGGGCCGGAAAATAGAGGTAGTATTTTCCGTCTTTGTAGGCCGCATCAGGCGCCCAAAGTTGCTTATCTGCCCAGGCCACGTCTTCGACGCTGAGCGCTACCCCATGATCGGTCACCTCTCCCTCCAAATCGTCCATGGAAAACACGTGATAATCCACCATGTCGTACTGGTCGCCGTTGTCGTTGGTTGGCTGATCTGTCTCCCTGTCATGGGAGGGATAGATGTAAAGCTTGCCTTCGAAAACGTGGGCCGAGGGATCGGCAGTGTAGAGATGTGAAATAAGAGGTTTGTTGAGCATACGTATCGGGTTCTAAAAGGGCGTGAGGACAGTGAAGGTGTGGGGCGCACCGTGACAGGCGCCAAATTCTGTAAACGCGAGTACTCTTACAACGCGTTACACACTGGCGACATCCAGTATTTGGTCTAGCTATAGCTCAAACGCGTGCTAGCTCGCTAACAACCAACGGGGTAAATCATTGAGCAATAGACCATTGAAACTGACGAGAACGAATCAAAATGTCATTGCCACAAGTTAACCTTATGTAAGCATTCGCTGCAAAACGGCCATGCTAGCAATACCCTCCATTTCGCGCACCCCACGGCAGCTGATTCGAGCAGGCTTAGCGGCTACCCTACTAGCAACAAACATAGCGGCTCAGGACGCGGAGAGTGAGCTCGCCGAGCCGGAGACCATCTCTCTCGAGGAACTGAGCAACAAGCCGGCTATCGTTTCATCGAGACTCGAATCTCAGGTTTTCAACGCGCCCACAGGATCCTTCGTATTCGACGAGGAAGACCTCGATAAATTGCCAGTTGATTCAATTCCCGAACTGCTGCGCTACGCCCCGGGCGTTCACATAATCCGCCCTAGCAACGGAATTTGGGGCATTGGAATAAGAGGCATCAATTCCCGCTTCTTCAACCGAGCCCTATTCACTGTGGACGAACAAAATGTCTACGCGTCCATTTTCGCGGGACTATTCGGCAGCCAGTTCGACCTTCTGATGGACGATGTTTCTTCAGTCGAAGTTGCTTACGGGCCTGGCGGCGGGACTTGGGACAACAATGCGGTAAACGGCATGGTGAACGTCCGCATGAAAACGGCCTTCGAAACCGAAGGCAGCCTCCTGCAACTGAAGCTCGGAACGGAAAGCTCGGGGTTCGCAGCGAGGACCGGTTGGGCAGTAAACGACACGACTTCAGCAAGAGCTTACCTAAAGGCCGACCAACGGGATTCCAGCTTAACCCGCTTTGACTACGAAAACGACTGGGACACCATGCGTACCGGTTTTCGTATCGACCACCGCCCTTCCAGCCATGATTTGATTAGCATATCTGGCGAGGCATTTTATTCCGATCTCGGCTACGCCTATAATTTGGCGGATTTCGAAACTGGCTCTCTAGATTTCGTAGCGACTTCCGAACGACTCAGCGGAGCGAACGCCCAATTCAAATGGACCCGAAACCAGTCAAATGACAGCTCCTACTCGGTCCGCAGTTGGGTCGGGTACTCGGACCTCGATGCTGCATACGCTGCCTTTGGGATCTGGACTGCAGGAGCCGAGGCGCGAGCCAAACGTAAAATCGGGGACCGACACCAGCTCAGCATCAACACAGGCGTCGCCTATCACGAAGAGCATACGAGCTCTACCGACGCGTCAGATTTCACTAGCCCGCTCCTCGAGAGTTTCGCCGTCTATGCCGGATTCCAAGACGAGTGGACCGTCAAACACGATTTCCTAACTCTATCCTGGGGGGTAGACTTCCGACACGACGACCGGGCCAAAAACACAATAGCCTCCCCGAACGCTCGCTTGATATTCGAGATAGACGAACGAAGTAGATTCTGGGTTTCCTATTCCCAGGCCAATCGGACTCCGCCAGTATCCTTGAGCGTGATCGAAAGTCTTCGTAGCGGAAAGGCCCTCGATTCGATCATCCAAATCCCAACTGGCAGTGGTTTGCTGACGCTCGAACATAGTCTCGCAAATGCCGTTTCCAAAACGCAGCTCGATGCCGAAGAGCTGGACTCCTTCGAAGCCGGTTACCGCATCCAGTTTCCAGAGGAAAAAGGCAGCCTGACTATCAACGCCTTCGTCTACGACTACGATGAGCTGATAGGCCGAACATGGCTAGGTCAAGAGCTAGAGCTCACCACCCCAGTTCCCTACGTCGATATCCTGGTAGGCTACGACAATATGCTTAAAGGCGAGGCCTATGGACTCGAAGCCAGTTTGGATTGGCAAATCACCAAAAGGCAAAGGGCCACGCTCAACTATTCGCACATGAGCGATAGCTTCGTATCTCTCATAGATCCGCAGAATCAAAACGAAGCAAACTTCATCGACTTCACAATCGACGAGTTCGACAACAGTACGCCCGCTCATCTGGCGACTTTGAACCTGAATTCGCAACTCGCCGAAGATTGGGAACTCGACACCGGATTCCGATATTCAAGCGCCTACGATTTTGCCAAAGGATACCAACCCGAAATTTTCCAACTCGACGCCCGGCTCTCCTGGCAATTTAGCGAATCGCTCAGGTTCTCCCTCGTCGGGCGAAACCTGCTCGATCCGACCACCCAGGAAGCGAGACTAAAAGATTTCTTCGGTCATTGGACTGAAATGAAGAGAGAGGCGTATCTGGAGATTACGTCCAGGTTTTAAGCGAGGTATCAGCATGAGAATCCCCTTACTCAGACAGCTGGCGGTCTTCGCGTTACTGGCCCTTGGTTTAACCCTAAGCCCGCAGATTCAGGCTCAGACCCTGCAAATCGACTCCACCACTGCGGACTGGATCGAAGGATTCGCAAACTTTGTCCGCTGGGATGAAACACAAGAAACCGATCCCCTAAAAATCGGGGTTATAAACTCCCCAGAAGTTGCAAACTACCTCGCCAAACGAATTCTAAATAGGACAGGTCGCCCCTCTCTGGAAGTATCGGAAATCTCCGCTCATAGCTCTTTCGAAGATTTAGACATCATCTTTGTGGGTAACGGTCAAAAGAGGCATTGGGAGACCATTAGCAGTAAATGCGACGGTAACGGAATACTCAGCATAGGTGCCCAGGAGGGATTCATAGGTAAAGGCGGCGTCGTTGAGTTTGTTGTAAGGAAAAATAGACTACGCTTTTTCATAGACGTGAAAAACGCGAAACGCTGCAAAGTTGAGGTCAGCTCAAAACTGCTGGAACTCGCACTCGACCCCAAACGATGAACCCTTGGAAATCCATAAAAGCGCAGGTCGGCGAGTGGAATATCTCCACCAAGATCATCGCCATATGCGCCATTTCCAGCCTCATAACGATATCGGCGGTCTGTACGATCTCCGTCTATCGGGAGTGGTCCGAATTTAAGGAGCGAAAGATAAGTTCGCTAAACGCCATATCCGATATCATCGCGAGCAACGTTGAAGCCGCCCTTCGCTTCAAGGACGACCTAAGAGCCCGCGAGCAGCTCGCCTCATTCAGGCATGCTCCTGACATCCTACAGGTAGCTCTTTTTGACGAACAAAAGGTCCTCTTCGCTTCCTATTCTAAATCAGAGAACCGGCCAGCTCTAGAGATTCCAGCCGAAGAGGGCTTCATCTGGACGCCAGGGGCCATAATCGTTTCTCGAAAAGTCTACGTGGGCCAGCAACACATGGGAGACCTCGTTATCGAAGTGGATACGACCCCCTTCAAAGAGTCCATATTCAGCAGCATTATGGTGAGCTTAGCGCTGCTCCTGGGAGCCATGGTCCTGTCCATAGCTCTAGCGATGAAGCTACAAAGGCTCATAGCCACCCCCATAGAAAATCTCGACGCGATTGCCAAAGAGGTAAGGAAGTCCGAGAGCTACTCGGCCCGAGCCATAAAGAAATACAACGACGAAATCGGTTCGCTCGTCGACAGTTTCAACGCCATGCTCGACAAGATCAGCGAACGCGACAGCTCTCTTCGCGAGGTCAACGCTAACTTGGAAAGTATCGTCGAACGCCGAACCAAAGACCTACAGATTCAGAATCTGGCTCTGCAGGAAGCTATGGAAGCCGCAAACGCTGCATCGGTAGCAAAGACTGAGTTTCTCGCCACCACCAGCCACGAGCTCCGAACTCCTTTGAATCCAATTATTGGGTACGTAGAGAAAATCCAACGAGATTCTCCCAAGAACCCGCATTCCCACGAACTTGGGTTGATCCGGCAATCCGCAGAACAGCTGCTAAGACTGATCGAGGACATCCTTGATTTCAGCCGAATAGAAAACGGAACCCTCAGACTGACAGAGGATTTAGTGGACATAAAAAAGCTGGGTGCCGACGTCATAAATCTCCTCACTCCACAAGCGAAGGCAAAGAAGCTCTCGACGCAGTTCCACTTTGCCAACCGAACAGGCTTATCTGGTACTCCTCTTTTGGTTCATATCGATGAGGGAAGAATCCGCCAAATTCTGCTCAACCTGACGAACAATGCGATCAAGTTCACCCACTCCGGCTCAGTCTCCCTCTCTATCTGGGCCGAGGAAGCAAAGGACGGACAAAGCGATCTGCATATCAAGGTAGAAGATACAGGCATCGGTATCGCAAAAGAGGATCAGGAAAAGCTCTTCAAACCCTTCTCTCAAATCGACTCGTCATGGACTCGCGAATACGGCGGTATGGGCCTTGGCTTAGCGATCAGCCAAAGAATCCTAAAAGCGATGGGTGGTTCGATAACCTGCTCGAGCAAAGAGGGGCAAGGAAGCATCTTTAAAGCTGTCATCAGAGTAAACGCCCAATCCGGAGAACAGTCTGAGGAGCCTGCCAAAGACTCAGAGCCTTTCAGTCTAGCGGCGGGGGCAAATGTCCTTCTAGTCGAGGACGAGCCAGTAAACCGTGAATTGATGGACGCTCTCCTGTGCAGCCTAGGTCATGAGGTCGATCTTGCAAAAAATGGACTGGAAGCAGTCGAGATGGCAGCGAGTAAGCAATACGACTTTATACTGCTGGACATCAGCATGCCGAAAATGGACGGTTTCGAGGCCAGCCGGCAAATCAGGCAACTTGGGGAAAACAACTCGAATGTTCCCATCGTGGCAATGACGGCCCACGTGACGACTGAAGACAAAGAGCGGTGCATCGCGGCCGGTATGAATGACTACCTGTCAAAACCGGTGTCCTACTCTAAGCTAAAATCCTCACTCTCAGTCTGGCTGGAAAAAAGGCCTAGAAAAGGTGCCTGAGGCTTTATCCTAAATGGCACGGCAGGAGGGACTCGAACCCCCGACCCGTTGATTAGAAATCAACTGCTCTATCCAGCTGAGCTACTGCCGCACACTTACACCAAAATTGGCTACGCCTCATTGGATTGCGGAGGTTTAAAAGTGCTGCCAGCCGACATGTCAAAACGGAAAAGCAATATCAAGACAAGCAAGTGAAGGACAACAATTTCGTAGACAGCGAGGGCAATCAAACTAGCGTCTTCCCCTATTTCCGAGCCCACCCGAGTTATGGCACATCAACTACATCCAAATATTGACCTCGAGACATTCGAGTCACTAGCGAAAACCGGCAATGTCATTCCCGTCTACGCCGACCTGATGGCCGATCTCGAAACCCCACTGACCGCCTACTCGAAACTAAAGATCGACGGGCCTGCTTTTCTCCTAGAATCGATCGAAGGCGGTGAACGGCTTTCCAGATACACCTTTATAGCCTGCCGACCTCGCAAGATCTACCAGTTCTACAGCGAGAAGACCCTCATCAAGGAAGTCGGCAAGGACGATGTGGAAATCCCAACCCCACAGGATCCCCTCACTCTGATAGAGGAAGAAATCGCTAAGCACGAGCCAGTCGAAATGCCAGAGCTAGCCCCATTCACAGGGGGTGCGGTGGGTTACGTTTCCTACGAGTACATTTCACGAGTAGAGCCAGTCGTCCCGACCGCAAAGAACAATAAACATGGTTCGCCACTAGCGTACTATATGTTGGCGGACTCGGTAGTCGTATTTGACCGGGCGAAACAGACCATGAGACTGCTGGTAAATGCGCGACTAGAGGGCAAATCCTCGCCTAAAGAAGCATACCAGGCCGCATTGGATGAACTGGCTGCCTTGAAATCACGCCTCGAAACCCAATGCGCTCTCACGGCAGCCACCCTCAATCCTCCGAGCAAGATAGTCGTTCCTCCGGGCAATTTCAAAAAAGAGGATTTCGAGGAAATGGTCGAGAGAACCAAGGAGTACATCCGATCAGGTGATATCATCCAGGTAGTTCTCAGCCAAAGATTCGAAAAGGATTTTGGGAAATCCGCTTTGGATCTCTATCGGGCCCTGAGAAACGTGAACCCCTCACCATACATGTTCCTCCTCGAAACAGAAGAGTTCGCGATCGTAGGAGCATCACCTGAAGTACACGTTCGACTTACGGGTAAAAAGGTCGAAATTCGACCGATAGCCGGCACCCGCCACAGAGGGGAAACCGAACAGCAAGATATCGAGCTGGAGAAGGAGTTGTTGGCAGACGAAAAAGAGAAAGCAGAGCACCTTATGCTCGTGGATCTGGCAAGAAACGACATCGGTCGAGTTTGCAGCTACGGATCCGTCGAAGTTCCAGACTACATGATCGTGGAAAGGTACTCCCACGTTATGCATATCGTATCACAAGTTGAGGGCGAAATAGCTGAGGACAAGAGCGCCTTTGACCTAATGCGAGCGACTTTCCCTGCCGGCACCGTCAGTGGAGCTCCTAAAATTCGGGCTATGCAAATCATCGCCGAGAACGAACCAGACGAACGTGGGTTTTATTCGGGAGCACTCGGCTATTTCAGCTACAATGGAAACTTGGACACCTGTATCACACTTCGAACCGCAATGGTGAAAGACGGAAAAGTCACTATCCAGTCAGGCGCAGGCATAGTGGCCGATTCAGTTCCCGAGAGCGAATATCAAGAGACGATTTTTAAGGCTTCAGCGCTATTCAAGGCCGTCGGCTTAGCCGAAAATTTCCGGAGCTGAGCTTCCATCGGTACTAATTCAAGACTAGGGCAGGTTAGTGCGGGTAGTTAGGGTAACTACCTGCTTTTTTGTGCTCAGAAAATCAGAACTCTGAATCGGGTAGCGCCAACGCACATAAAACAGAGTGACCCTTGTAGTTGTTTACCCTTTTTATTTGAAAGGGTTTGTAACTACTTTAAAAGTCTACCTTCTGGAAATCAGACATCCACTTGGAGATATTCGGTTTTCCCATTTAGAATTCTGGCTACAAATTCGCGATATTCTCCATTTTTCGGCAGATGTTCTTAAAATTCTATAATTCAAGCATTCTAATTGTAAATATTCAATAAAATGCCTTGGGTATAGTCCCCTACCGCTATTTTAGGCTATACTCCAAGCACTGTAGGGATTCTAATGAAAGCACGATTTAGGAGAGCCTCTATTGTAAAACGAGCCAATCCCCCAAACTGATATTTAGGTTCGGAAGACTAAAAAGGTAATCCCGAGTTGGAATCGATCTCACACACTACCCCCCAAAAAAATAATATAATGTCTAGAGAAGCCTTAATTCGTACCACCCCAAATACCGACTTCGCCTCGAATACCTCAGCACTGAAGATATTCAATGAAGACGAGCCGGGCGCCACAGTCCGAGTGAATTTTCGCTCGGCAGATTCCGCCCCAAGCGAAAAACCAGAGCCTACCGAACGTAACAGCATAAAAACTTACCTGCAGGAAATCGGAAAGATCGACCTGCTCACCCCTACACAGGAAGTCATCCTAGCTCACCGCATCCAAGACGGCGACAAAACAGCAAGAGACCTCATGATTAAGGCGAACTTGCGACTCGTCGTAAAAATCGCCCACGACTACAAAGACTTCGGCCTTCCCGTTCTCGACCTCATAAGCGAGGGAAACATCGGCCTGATAAAGGCAGTTGAGCGTTTCGACCCGGAAAAAGGCGGCAAACTTAGTACCTACGCTGCCTGGTGGATCAAACAGTCGATCAAAAGAGCACTCGCCAATCAGAGCAAAACCATCCGGCTACCAGTCCACCTCGTCGACAAGATATCTCGCATGCGCAAGATGTCTATGGCCCTGACTGAGGAGCTTGGACGCGAGCCCACAGACCAAGAATTGGCCGACATGCTGGAAATGCCAGTCAACAAGGTTTCCCATCTCAAGTCTGTGAGTGTCCGCCCCACCTCCCTCAACGCCCCGATCGGAGATGATGGAAATAGCACTGAATTCGGTGAAATCGTAGGAGACGATAACGCTCAAACTCCCTACGAAAATCTCCACGAAAAGTCGCTTCGCGGCGATTTGACTGAAATGATCGAAGGGCTTGAAGACCGTGAAGCTGAAATCATAAGACTCCGTTTTGGCTTAAACGGAGATTCTCCTCTGACACTAGAGGAAGTTGGCAAACTGTTTTGCATCACCCGCGAACGCGTCCGCCAGCTACAAAATATCGCTCTCTCAAAAATGCGGAAAATCATGGCCAGCAAGGAGCGGCAGCATTCCGCAGAGGAAATCGAGCAGGAAAACCGCGAGAAGAAGCGCATGGAAGTTTTCCGAGAATTCTACGAGGCCACCTCTGGGAGGCAGTAATTTAAACTCATATTGTTTTAACTAACTAGCTCAACAAAAGCCCCGCGCCGAAATGGCAGCGGGGCTTTTTTGTTATCTGCAAGAAAGCTAGAATAGTCTACAGGCGAGCAGTTCGCGTTCGAAGATAAGCTCTTTCGGCAAGTGGTCGTGAACTTTGAGGAATAGTTCCTCATGCATAGCAAGTTCCCGCATCCAAGCTTCGCGGTCGACTTCCATGATGCGCTCCCAATCCGATCGAGGGAAATCGAGGCCCCGCCAATCTACATCCGCAAAATGCGGCACGTAGCCAATAGGCGTTTCCATTGCGTTAGCCTTACCACGGGCGCGTTCAACGATCCAGCGCAAGACTCTCATGTTCTCACTAAAGCCAGGCCAAATGAACCTTCCCTCTTCATCCTTACGGAACCAATTCACATGGAATATGTTAGGAGTATCGCTGATGCGTCTCTGCATCTTAATCCAATGCCGGAAATAGTCACCCATATGATAGCCCGCAAAGGGCAGCATAGCCATCGGGTCACGTCTTACCTTTCCAATGGCGCCAAAAGCTGCCGCCGTCATTTCAGATCCCATCGTCGCCCCCATGTAGACTCCGTCCAGCCAATTGAAGGCTTCATAGACTAGAGGCATTGTTGTCATACGGCGACCCCCAAAAATGATGGCGCTTATCTCGACTCCAGCTGGGTCTTCCCATGCTGGATCGATCGTCGGGCACTGCGAAGCGGGAGCTGTGAAGCGAGAGTTAGGATGAGCTGCCGGAGTCTCGGAATTTGGCGTCCAAGGGTTTCCTCGCCAATCAGTGCAACTTTCCGGAACAGGGCCGTCCATACCTTCCCACCAGACATCGCCATCATCCGTTAGGGCTACATTGGTAAAGATCGTATTTTCTTTGATCGATTCCATGGCATTGGGATTGGTCTTGTAGGAAGTCCCCGGAGCGACTCCAAAAAATCCGGCCTCAGGATTGATTGCTCTTAGGCGACCATTCTCGTCCGGTTTGAGCCACGCAATATCATCACCTACCGTCCAAATCTTCCAGCCTTCGAAACTCTTGGGCGGAATGATCATCGCGAAATTTGTCTTTCCGCAAGCGCTTGGGAAAGCCGCCGCCACGTAAGTCTTTTCTCCCTCAGGATTCTCAACGCCAAGGATTAGCATGTGCTCTGCGAGCCAGCCTTGATCTCGAGCCATACAAGATGCGATCCGCAAGGCGAAACACTTTTTGCCCAGCAAAGCGTTCCCTCCGTAGCCACTACCATAAGACCAGATGGCTCTCTCTTCAGGGAAATGAACGATGTATTTGTTGGCAGGATCCGGTTCGCAAGGCCAAGGCACATCCACGTCTCCTAGCTCCAGGGGAGCTCCCACAGAATGCATACAGGGGACGACTCGCTTTCCATCCATGTTGTCGAGGACCTCTTTACCCATTCGTGTCATGATCCGCATGTTCACTACCACGTAAGGCGAATCCGTTATTTGAATACCGATATGCGAGATAGGCGATCCAATCGGCCCCATGCTGAAGGGGATGATGTACATAGTGCGACCGTGCATACAGCCCTTGAAGAGCTTCTTGAGCTTCTTCTTCATCTCAATCGGATCATGCCAGTTATTGGTCGGACCAGCAGCGTCAGGGCTATTACTGCAAATGAAAGTTCGATCTTCAACACGAGCGACATCGCTAGGATCCGAGCGGCAGTAATAGCTGTTGGGTCGCTTCTCTTCGTTCAGCTTTACGAAGGTCCCCGAGAGCACCATGGATTCGCAAAGGGAGTCGTACTCATCCTGCGATCCATCGCACCAATGGATCGCGTCTGGCTCACATAAAGCCGACATTTTATCCACCCATTTCAAGAGCGGTTTGTTCTCTGTAAGCGGTGAATTGGTTAATTGTACATTCATGAACCAAGGATATACCAAATCGTCTCTGCAGCAACCGGAACCGAAAGGCCATATGGAGCTAGTTATAAGCAGAAATCTTAGCATCAGTTTGCCTAATCCCGCATGAGCCAAGCCAATTCAAAACCTAGTAAATCTTCCGTTAAGACTACAGTTGCCACCCCGTTCTCCCGATAAAAGACACGATCCTTTCCACACCAGAACCACTAACCGGAAGACCAGTTTTGAATAAGAAGATTCTCATCGTAAGAGGCGACAGGCAGAACGCTAAAGCACTGTCATTTCTTCTCGCAGGCTCGGGATATCAAATCTCTGTGCAGACCTCAGCCAGCGATGCAATCGAAGCGGCGCGACATCAGAGATTTGACTTGGCGATCACCGATGAGGAACTCGTAGAGAACCAGAGCGAACTCTCCCTTGTGGCAAATCTGAAAGAGACTCAGCCCAACCTCCCCATTCTATTCCTGGCAGAAGAAAAAACCGTCGACTGTATCATCAACTGCATCAGGGCCGGCGTTTCGGAAGTAATCGAAGATTCCCGAAACATCCGAGATATCATCGATGCTACAAACAGCTTTCTCAGAGATCAATATAACCCATCGGTCGACGACGAGGTAACCTGGGATGACATTCTCGAGGTGGAACGCCTTCTCGAAGCTTCGGCAGCTGGAGCTCAGGCGACTGAACATGTCTCATCTGCCGAAGTTCAGAAGCTAGAGAAAAAGCTGGAGGATACTCTCAAGGATCGCGACGAAGTAGCAGGCAAACTCTCGGAGACACTTGCAAACCTAGCCAAAGCAAGGGTGCTCGTGGACGAATTGAAAAACCAGAACGGAATGGCTTCAACCGATTCCGAAATCGCCCAACGTTCTGCCGAACTCGACGATCGCGAGCGTAAGCTTAAGGAGATGTCGGCCAAGCTATCCCAGCAGAAATTCGAGGTCGAAAGCCAGCTCGCCGAACTCGAAGCCCAACAAATCGAATTTGAAGAAGCCCAAAAGGATAACCCAAACCAGGCTGTGGGCGGTTCGCCCGTGGACAATGAGGAGCTTGAGCAGGAAAGAGCTCGATCCAACGCCCAAAGGCTAGAGCTTCAAGCCACCATCCAAGACCTGCAACGCGAAATCCAAATCGTGAAAGCGAATAGTCATGGTTCCGAAGAGCTAAAAGAGGAAATCCGTTTGCTCAAAGAACAGGTCCAGGATTCGAAAGAGAACATTGCAGAAAAAGATTTTATCATCGAACAGCGTGATCGCGAACTCTCTGACCTCAGAGATCAATCATCTGAACGAGCCAGCAATCCTCAAGTCGAGGAGTTGGAAGACGCGAAACGGCTGGTCGAAATTGAGCGCTACAAGCTTCAAGAACGCATAGACCAATTGGAACTGGAAAAACGTCTCTTCGAGGAGAGCCACCAAAAGAGCCAAAAAGAAATTCAGGTCGAACGTCGCGACGCGGAGATTACCCTTCGCGAGATGCAGAACACGATCAAAGAGGAACAACTCAAACTCAAGGTCGACCAAGCCACCCTCCGTGAGGAAATGCGCCAGTTCGAACAAGCTCGCAATAATTTCCAGGAGGACGTTCAGGATCTCCAAAGCAAGCAAGCCGAGCTCCGCAAGATGGAAGCGTACCTCAACCAAATGGAACGAAGCATCAAGGTAAATGGAGCCATGGCCGCCGAAGACACCCTGCCTAAACCCAACAGGGAAGAAGCCTTCGGTACCATCGCCGCTCCACAAACGGATGAGCACAAGGAAGCACCTGTCATGGGGTCTGAATCCAGTCAATCTACAGAAAACCCACAGAAACCTGAAGGTTGGGGAAAACCCAACATGGAAAAGAAAGCCGGGCGAGGTCCACTCCGAATCGGACGTAGGTCGTCATTCTAGACCAGACCTAAAGCTCTTCTACCAATTTCCCAGCGGATCCGCCAACAAAGCGCGATCCGCTTTTTCGTGGCTATGCTGCTCGGGATGAATCGGTAAACGACCGACTAATCTTCTTTCAACACCGTTTCAGGACTCTCCGTCCCCTCGTTTCCGGATACCTGACGGAAAAGAGCCCTGTTCTTATCCCAAACCCCAACGCCAGAAGCTCGCGCTTCATTTTCAGCCTCTACCAGCTCACTGATGAAACCAGCTCCTGCAGACTCGTAACGGGCCAGACCTCGGCGAAGCATCATCGTATTGAGGCAGTCTCCATTTGAAGATCGAAGCGTCACGTATTTACATCCCGAGACTTCCTTAAAAACTTCCATGTAGAGACGCCTGCCCGCAACGACATCCTGCACGACCTCCGCGGATTCGGACTCTGAACGCGAGTCTCCGGGAGGAAACCCTATGCCAGCCAAGATGACGCGTTCCATGTGTTTGTTGTTCATAACTTCCACAGTCCGACCGTCCAAGGCCCCGATCACGTCAACAATTGCCGTTTGGGTGGTCGAAGAGGTCCGAAGAGTCAAAAAGACAAGTCCGATGGCGATACAAGCGATGATTATGAATCCGAAAATCATGGAGTAAACACGGGAAGACAATACGAGCAGTATCGTATATCGTCTCCTCGCCTCCCAACTTTCAAAAAATCAGCCTCGCCTCGCCCATTTTGTGCCGCTCGCTGAACTGAAAGAACTAAGTACGCCCTATCTCAGAAGTAACGACTCCAGAATCTCTACCGAACGGACCACTTCTCCAGCTTCGATATACTCATCAGACTTATGAGCTTGCGCGATATCGCCGGGGCCAAAAACCAGCGCTGGAACCCCAACAGATTCATAGGCTACCGCATTGGTCATGTAGGGAACTTCTCTCTCGGAGATCATGTGCCCGACACGTTTTGCGGCGGAGATCATGTCGCTCACGAGTAGATCAGAATCCTCTCCTCTTAGAGGTGGCCGCTCCAAAAATACTTCGAAACCAACTCCGGTCTCACTGGAACAAATTCGCTGAAGAGACTCCCTAGCCGCTTCGGCAGACTCGAACCGACCGAGTCGTCTATCCAAATCGATCTGGCACAAATCCGGTACGATATTGAAGCCAACTCCTCCTCTGATGGCGCCGACATTTAGGGTTCCCAGTTCAATTTCGCCATCGGCTGGTTTGCAACGTAGCTCGGCGGCGTGCTCTTCGAACTTCTGGCAAAGTCTGGCACCCTTGTAGACTGCGTTCTCACCCAAATCTGGCGTAGATGCGTGAGCCGCTTTTCCAGTAACTGAAACCAGGTAGCGTCCGAAGCCTTTATGGCGGGCAATCACGTCGCTGCGAGTGGGTTCGCCTGTTATCGCCCATTTGATTTTCAACGACTCTGAAAGCTTGGCCAACTCGACCGCCCCAATCTGTTTGCTTTCTTCATCAACTGACGCAGCGAAAACAAGCGCTCGGTTCAGCTTTTCCGGCTCACGAGCAAACCGCTCCAGTGTCAGGAGAAAACAAGCGAGGCTTCCCTTCGTATCACAGGAACCACGCCCATAGAAACGGTTCCCTTCGACGCGAAGCTCGTGCGGGTCTCCCGTTTTCCAGCCTTCAACACCGACCGTATCCATGTGCGCCTCCAAAAGCAAAGCCGGTGCGTCCCGCGGCCCAATCCGGCAATAGATATTGTCTCTTCCCGGAAGCACTGGCTGGCGATGGCTGGCGATCCCCCGCGTCTCTAGCCAGTTTTCGACAAAATCAGCGAGCTCACCCTCGCCCGGTCCGCCGTAGACTGGATTTACGCTGTCGATCTCCACGAGACTTTTCAGCAGCTCCAAGGCATTCTTTTCGTCGTAGGTACGGATCATTTCGTCAGGGATCGGATGAGCAGTTCATGGGATCTAATACCATTAAGCGCAAACGTTGAATTAAATGTTCATAAAACTGCTCTAGCGCCTTGTCGACAGGAACCTATTGCTTTCTGTTACTTACGTGGAAACGCCAGCGCGAAGCTTGGCCAGACCCAATTTAAGATGTCAGAGAGCGAACACGGAACGGCGAATGAACAGACCACCGAAAAGGTCTACCCAAAACTCCAAATCGAACTTGGCAACGCCATAGCCAGACTGGAATCTGACACAGAGGCTCCAGTCTTCACGGTAAACGAAAATTTGGAGATCATCGACCTGCGCAATGGAGCACGGAGGGTATTGGACTCGCCACGCTCTCCCCGATTTCCAATTACCGCCTGCAATTCACTATCTCGAGAACAGCGAGCAAAACTAAGCCATCAACTTCGATCCCTGCTCAAATCTTCCGAATCGAGCGGACCGATATTTTCACGAATCGAGACCGATTCAGATGGAGAAAAACAGGCTTTTTGCCTAACCCTCGAAAGACTGGATCTATCCGAGGGCTCAGTTGCCATTCGATGCGTTGCCGAGACTATAACGCCTCGCTTGGCCAGTCCGACCAAGACTCCTGACAACGCGACCCCGACCACCGAGAGTATCGGATGGACGCTAGATACCAACACCAAGCAGTTCAGCTACTTCGAGGACAATCCCTTACGAGACAGACATAGCGAAACGCTGGAGGAATGGCTCGAATGCGTTATCGAGTCTGACCGACATCGGGTTAAGGAAGCTTTCAATAATCTTGCTGCGAACGCACAAGTGCAAGCTCGGGTCCGGTATCGGATATCACTTCCAAACGGCAAGGAGATCTCCGTAAAAACCGTAGCTCGACGCAACCCTTCTTCAGGCGGACGCGAATCAAACTTGCTGGTTGGCATGCACAGCTTGCAAACCGAGTCCCAAAATAAAATGGGCGACTTGAATTTGTTCGCCCACCTCGCTCGCAAGGTGCGCTTGGCAATCGTTGTGTGCGACAAAAACGGATACATCAGCTGGTGCAACGACGCCTTTTCCGAGAGCACTGGTTATTCTTTGGCTGAATCCATCGGCAGGGATCCAAATTCTATGCTGAGGGGGACCCTAACCGAAACCGACACCCTGAAGTACATACGCGACCGGATGTCCAAGGGGAAAGCATTCCACGCCGAGATAATTCAATACAAGAAGGGCGGAGTCCCATTCTGGGTCAGCATCGATGGAACAGCTCTCCTTGACGAGAACGGCCAGACCACTCGCTACATTTCGTTCCTGACTGACATCACCGAATCGAAAAAGACTCAGAGCGCCATTCTGCGAAACGAGATAAAATTCCGCTCGCTTTTCGACAACTCGGTAGACGCCCTCCTGCTGCTATCGCCAAGGGACGGAGTTATAATTGAAGCGAATTCCTCAGCCATACAGCTCCTCGACTCAGGCAGGCTCGTCGGACAACGTCTCGATGACATTTTCCCGGACAACCCCAAATTCCGCCTTGGGCGCCTGAATGACTTGGTCGATCGAAGCGAGGGCGGACGCAGCGAGCGAGGCGAGTTCGCCACCGCTCGGGGTGAAATCCGACCCGTCGAGCTCACCGTAAGCCGCACCCCAATCGGCGAATCGATGGCCCTGTTCGTGACCCTTAGGGACATTTCCGAGAAACACCTTCTCGAGGAACAACTCCGACATGCCCAACGGATGGAAGCCGTAGGAAGACTGGCAGGAGGCATTGCCCACGATTTCAATAATCTACTCGCCGGACAACGTGGATTTTGCGAGCTCCTCTGCAACTCCCGCGACCTCAGTAAACGCGATCATGTCTACGCTAACGAGATGCTGAAGATCACCGACCGGGCGAGTAAACTTACCAGCCGCCTCCTCTCCTTCAGTCGCGGACGCAGCGAGAAACCAAGCGTCACAAATCTCAATTCCACGATTGGAAATCTGATGCCGATGCTGAGCCGCATTCTGAGCAGCGAGATTGACTTCACTTCCGAGCTCGATCCGGATCTAGGTAACGTAAAGGTCGATATCAACCAAATCGACCAGGTCATCATGAATCTAGTGGTCAACGGTCAAGAGGCCATTAACGACCGCAATGGCTCAGTCAAACTCACTACCGAAATGGTCGAACTTACCGGTAGCGAAATTTTTATCACAGGCCAATGCGAGCCCGGCAAATACGCCAAAGTCTCCGTCAAGGATAGCGGACAAGGCATTCACCAGGAATTGCTGGAGAAAATTTTCGAACCTTTCTTCACCACCAAGAGAGGAGCCGGGACAGGGCTCGGCCTCTCTATTGTCTATGGAATCATCCAAAGTAACGGAGGGCATCTCATGGTGGAAAGCGTGATCGGCGCAGGCACAGAGTTCGCATTCTACTTCCCTGAGGTTTCTGATGCGATTGAACCCGAAGAGATCACTGATCATCGCGAACAGATGCCCAGCGCAGAAGCAGGCACCTCGGGCGACATTCCTACCCTACTAGTAGCCGAAGACCAGGACGAAGTGAGAGAGATTCTGGAGTTGGGATTAGGTCAAAGTGGATACAAACTGATCGTAGCCCCAAACGGGTCTGAGGCCATCAAGCTCGCCGCCGAATACGAAGGTACAATAGACCTCGTGCTGACAGACTCTATGATGCCTGGAGCCTCGGGATGCACTGTGATCCAAAAACTCCGCGAACAGTATCCGAACATTAAGACCATACTCGTTTCCGGGCTTCCCCAACAAGAAAGCGCAGAATGCCGGGATATCGCGGTGGACGCCTACGTCGACAAACCCTTTTCGATCCGCAAGCTCCTTGAACTGATCCAAAGCCTGGTGTCAGCCCCCAAAAATTAGGTCATTTCAGGTTTCCCCCCCGATTAGCTGTAGACCGAAGTGAATCCACAGCGGCATGGTCACGAAACCAATCGCCGTGGTGGCGAAGACCACTCTCACTGCTACAATCGGTTGACCACCGTAGTGTTTAGCGAGAACGATAGGCATGATCCCCGCCGGCATCGCGGCTTGGAAAACGAGCACTCGCTTTAGCTCGATATCCAGAGGGAAGAAAACCGCGATCAACAAGCCTGCAATCGGAAGCAGGCCCAAACGCAAGAATACAGAAAGAAGACTTTCTCTCGCTCCCCATAACTTCTCTCCCTCTTTGATATGATCAAAAAGGTTGGACCCTATCGCCATGAGTCCCAATGGGATAGCGCAGCCAGCTAACATGGAAATGCTGCTCGTCACAGGGCTCGGTAGTTCACTCCCCCACCCGGAAATATTGAGGGCAAGACCGAGGAGCAGAGCGAAAACCATGGGATTGAAGATCTTCTTGATGCCGTCCTGCCAGGAACCTCCAGCCAAGAAAGAGACTCCTACCGTCCAGATCGCAGTTTCGATTCCCACATTGTGAATAAACAGGACTGCTAGCTCATTCGCTCCAAACAAATCCTGCATGAGTGGAATAGGCAGATATCCGTAGTTGTAGATGCCGGTGGCGAAAGCAAAAGTGCGAAGGCCATTCCCCTTCTTTATTCCCACTAGTTTCCCCAGCCATCGGGATACCACAAAACCGAGAACCACCGTTCCAAAGCCTACAATTGGCGCCCAAACCGCCCCAGAGCTGCCTCTGAAAGAATCAGCCTGCAGCATAGCCCTCAAAATCAAACAGGGATAGAGTACCTTCACCACCATCAGTACCACCCCTTTTTCGACGACTGGATTCATCCAGTCCCGCCACCTCATGAATGAGCCCACGGCTAGAGTGGCAAAAACGGGAAGGATCAATTTCAGAATGGTCAAATATTCGGACATGGCAGACTTCCTCCAATTGGGCGATCCACCCCCGACCGTCAAGGCAACCCTTAGCGAGCAAGGGAATCCATGATATTGACAAGCACTAGCTCTCCTAGGAAATTCGGCACCAGTTAATGGCTTGGCGAATAGATAAGTACGTAGTTAGAGGTCTCATTCAAAACATTGTACCGGGTCGTGTAGTCGGGACGGTGTGGCTCAAGGGACTTAACCAACCCATCGAGCTGAATCTTCGAGGAAATTGTTACAGAGACCTAGCAGGGGCTCGCCTCGAATTTAAAAATCCTGATCCCGTAGAGGGAGATTATTCCGGATTCGATATCTTCCAGGAAGGAACGGTCGGCGACATGACGGCTTCCAAAAAAGTCAAAATCATAAACGATTCGGAGCCAACGCTTTCCGACTCAGAAGAAGGACCGGTCTACTCACTTTCCAACTGCCTCTACTTGGAATGGTTCAGCGAATCAAACGGGCGGGTGCTAATCGAGTCAGTCGACTTCTCCTGGAAAGTAAGCCTTCCCAAATGGAGTCTTTCAGAGGCTGCGGAAAAAGAGCAACAGGAGGCGAACAAGCAAGCCATGTTCAAGTTCATGGACGAACTATCCCGTGCCCTCAATCCAGCCGAACAACGGGAAGCTCCTTCCGAAGAGGAAATGGACGAGTTCCAATGGGAAGCCTATCTTCAAAAAACGGATGCCCGCTCAGACATGCTGCTCGAACTCTTCGAAAAGTACGAGAATGATCCCCAATGTGAGGAAATCATCGCTCAAGCGATGGGGTGGGAAATCGAGTCCATGGATGTCACCGAAGAGTTTATCGACGATTGGGATCTAGACCAACGAGATGACGACCGAGATCCGGAATCTGAATACATTCCCAATCATCCCTTGATCACTTCGATGATGGATATAACATCTCGTCTGTACTACGAAGCGGAGTCGCGGAAGCTGATAACCGAAGACGGGGCAAATCCTTGGAACCAGCTCATTTGGCACGCTCAAATGACCGTGAGCAAACTCATTGCCGCCCTTGAGGAAGTTGCAGAGGGAGTTCCTTCTGAGCCGGGATTCGTCGTCGCTACCCTGAAACGCTCTCTCCATCTGCTTCACTTGACCATCGCTACCATCGAGGCCTGCATTTCACTCGACCCAGAGGAGCACCGCTGGACTCAGGAAATCCGCAAAGAGCTGTTCAGTTTGCGAGAGGCAGTGATCGACCTGATGCACAACTACCGTCAGTCCTAGGATAGGCCATTTCATCGGTAGGCGTTGGAAGGCATACCCTTCACCGCTCGCAACGAATCGTTGCAATTTCGACGAGCCGTGCCATCTCAGGGCCCAACAAATTTCACCATGGAAATCAATTTCACAAAGATGCACGGAGCCGGGAACGACTTCGTAATGATCGAAAATCTCGATGGAAAAATCGAGCTGGCTTCCGAGCAAGTCGCTCAATTGTGCGATCGTAGGTTCGGAATCGGAGCAGATGGACTCATTCTTCTGAATCCAGGAGATGGGGAAAAAACCGAGGCCACTATGGTATATTACAACTCGGACGGTGGACGCGTCGATATGTGCGGAAACGGCGCTCGCTGTTTCACTTCCTTCGCCTTGCAAAACGGTCTCGGAGGAGAAAACGGAATCTCTTTCAAAACAGACGCCGGTCCTATGACCGCCACCGCTAAGGATGGTCAATTCACCATCAAGCTAACACCGATGCACGACCTGCGTAGAGATAAAACCTTGGTAACTCCACACGGTTCCTTCGAATATCAGTTCATGAATACCGGCGTTGAACACGTAGTCGCTTTCGTCGACGACGTGGATGCTATCGATATCAAGCCTCTCGGCAGCTCCGTGCGTTACCATCAAGATTTCGAACCCAAAGGAACAAACGCTAACTTTGCCCAGGTCCAAGATGACGGAATCATTAAAGTTCGCACCTACGAGCGAGGAGTCGAAGACGAAACCTTGGCTTGCGGCACCGGCGTAACCGCGGTCGCTATCGCGGCAACGCTCAAGGGCTTAGCTGAAGCACCCGTTTCCTTGCTAGTTGCTGGCGGAGATATCCTGACCATTGACTTCGATCGCGATGGCGAAACCGTGAACAACGTTACCCTAACAGGCCCTGCCAAGAACGTTTTCACCGGGACGGTAGAGATTTAAAGATCAGCCAACTCGCAGAAGCCCAAGTCGCCATACACTTCGTGTTGGCAACTTTTTTATTCTATAAAATAGGCTACGAGTGCAGCGATCTAGCGACCCTAGGTAAATCAGATATCGTTGGCGACCTTGGCCAAATGGCGAGCGACTCTCTTGCCGATAAATGGCCCTTCGAAAATCATGCCGGAGTAAACTTGCACCAAGGTAGCTCCAGCATCCAGCTTTTCAGCAGCCGTATCCGGGTCCGTGATACCCCCTACTCCGATGATTGGAAGCTTGCCCTCTGTCGCTTTGGAAATGTAAGCGATCATATCAGTCGACATCTTGCAGATTGGCCTTCCGCTAAGGCCTCCAGCTTGGTTGACATTTTTGAATACACCATCGCGAGCCATGGTTGTATTCGTGGCGATGATACCATCTAATTCCAGATCGAACAAGATCTGTAGAATGTCGTCAACTTGCCCTTCAGAAAGATCTGGAGCTATCTTAAGAAGTATCGGTTTTCTGCTCCCTGCTAGGGCTGACTCACGCGAACTATTCGCCGACACGAGTTCCGACAAAAGCTCCCTCAACCGAGACTCTTCCTGCAGTTTACGGAGATCCGGTGTGTTCGGACTGCTTACATTGATTACGACATAATCCGCGTAATCGGCTAAAAGTCCGAACGAACCGAGGTAATCTTCCACAGCTTCGTCTAATGGGGTAACCTTGGACTTACCAATGTTGACGCCGAGTGGAATGTGTCTCTGCGATGGTCCAGGCTGATTTTCCAGCCTTGCGGCTAAGGCTTGGGCTCCATGGTTATTGAACCCCATCCGGTTGAGCACGGCATCATGCTCTGGATAACGAAATAACCTTGGCTTAGGATTACCGGGCTGAGCCTTCCGGGTAACGGTGCCAATTTCCACATGCCCAAACCCAAAGGCCTCGAACGCCTCCCAACACACCGCATTTTTATCAAATCCGGCGGCTAGACCGATGCGATTCGGAAATTTCACCCCAAAAGCCTCCACTGGTTTCGAAGAAGCCGGCAATTGATTAAAACTGCTGAGGAGCCTTACCAGTCCCGGTACTGATCGCATCACTCGAAGAGCGTCAACAGTCACTTCGTGAGCCCTTTCGGGATCAAGCTTGAAAAAAAGCGGTTTAAGTAGGTTCTTGTACACGGCGCCCATGCTGGCGCTACAAGAATGCAATATAGCTGATATTGGAAATCAAAAACCACACGTTTTGCCTAGTTACTGCACAACTGAGGGATGCCAGCAAAACATTGAATCAATTTCCACTTGCAATGCGTAAGGAATACTCTCTTCAAAAATGACTTAAAGCCGCGACAACATTTCGTCGTTTTTAGCCTTTCATTGATTGACTTAGTAGCTTCGGGACCTTTTTGCATAACCGTAATTCGTAAAATATGCCAAGAGCAGGAAAACAACTAGAGTGGTGCACAGTTCGTCTCGGGGAGGACACGAACTGGTGGGTAATGGAGGTAAGCGACGACGTGCATTGGGATGTCGACGGCCTGAGTATCGTAGATCCGCGCCAGATTTCGCACATCCTCGACCTCATGGAGCCCTTGCAAGAGTACAAGCTCGACCAAGACCTTTTTGACTCAGCCTTCATTCCCTTCCGAATCCAACGCAATCTTGGCGACGGACTCATTCGCCTGACCCGTTCGCAGGAGAGCTTTGCAGACGCAGAAGAGCCACTGTTTGGTCTGCCAAATGTCATTGACGACGAAAACAGCCCGTACGCTGACTTCATCAACCACATCACAAAGGTCCGAGTAAACATGCTCAACGACCTCATCGACTTCGAGCAGAAGCTCACCATCGATGAAGTGGAGGACGATATCCGCGAAGAAGAGAATAACAACTTTATCGAAGGCAAAGCTGTCCACCTTTTCCACGAAGTCACCAACATCCTAGACTACGTGCCCGCCGGATGGGAACTTGACGACGACGATTCGGACAAGTCCGAAGAGGAAGACTTCGAAGACCTCCCCGAAATTGAGGAAGAGGACACCTCCCAAATCTCCAAGGACGAGAGCCTGAAGTGGGACGAGGAAGAGGACGATGACGACGATTCTGACGACACCTACGAAGGCCCACCGCCTGACGATGGTGAAGACAGCGACTTCAGCGAAGACGAAGAAAAGTAATCAATTTCCCAATACAAAGCCCGCTTCCTTAGAAGCGGGCTTTTTCTTTAAAAATGGAAGATTGGGCACGCCCACATAGGGCAGTACATCCTTAATCAGCTGTCTCTCATCCTCGGTCGCGCAGCTTCTGAGCGATTTCCTTCGCGAAATACGTCAGGATCACATCCGCCCCTGCTCTCTTAATCGCGAGCAATGATTCGTCACGAGTCTTCTCGTAATCCAACCAGCCAAGTTTGGCCGCCGCATGGATCTGAGCGTATTCCCCAGAGACTTGGTAAGCCGCTAGAGTCACCTGAGATGCGTCACGCAATTCGCGGATAATGTCGAGATAGGCTCCAGCGGGTTTCACCATCAGAAAATCTGCTCCCTCATCCTCGTCCATCATTGCGTCCATGATCGCTTCACGACGATTGGCGGGATTCATCTGGTAGGTTTCTTTGCCTAGCAAGGTCGTGCCAGCCGCCTTGGCGCTTCCGACCGCCTCGCGAAAGGGTCCGTAGTAGGCGGAAGCAAATTTCGCGGAATAGGACATAATGGCAGTATCGATGTATCCTGCCTCGTCCAACGCGGCCCGAATTGCGCCGATTCGGCCATCCATCATGTCCGATGGCGCCACGATATCGACCCCGGCTTCCGCCTGCAAAACAGCCATTTCGCAAAGGCGAGCAACCGTTTCGTCGTTCATCACGTAGCTACCCTCATCGTTGAGGACACCGTCATGTCCATGAGAGGTGTAGGGATCCAAGGCTACATCAGTCACCACAGAAAGCGACGGCACCGCCTTCTTGATGGCCCGAACAGCCCGCAAAACTAGCGTCTCGGGATTTCCAGCCTCGGTGCCTTTTTCGTCCTTCAGGCTTGGGTCCAAACTGGGAAAAATGGCGACAGCAGGAATACCCAGTTTCGCAAGCTCCTCGCATTCGCGGACCAATTCCTCAAGGTTCAGTCGAAACAGCCCTGGCATGGATCCGACCGGCTCCTTTTCTCCTGATTCCTTAACGATCAACGGAGCGATCAAATCCTCACAGCGGACAAAGGTCTCCTGCGCCAATCCTCTGAGTGAGGCAGTACGCCGCATGCGCCTTGGGCGACGAGGCAAATCGAGCTTGAAATTTTCAATCTTATTGGGACTCTCCATGTTTCTTAGCGAAGTGATGAATAAGCAATCCGCAGCTGGCAATTCAGAAGCCACCTCAAACCGCAATACAGTAACCTGTTGCTGCACGACTACCGCACTCCGCGGCTAGTTTCTTTTCGTCTACTTCAAATCAACTACAAGAAGGCCTGGCGAAGTTTTTTCTCCAGGCCATTTTCGTTATAAAGCACAACAACATGACTGAGGTCACATTCCACAACACTCTCTCCCGAAAGGCGGAACCCATCGTTCCCACTAAAGGCAACGTAGTAGGCATGTACTGTTGTGGACCGACTGTTTACGCCCAAGCCCACATCGGAAACTTCCGCACGTTCCTAAACCAGGACGTCATGCGACGGGTGCTGCAAGTCGCTGGATACAAGGTCATTCACGTCAGAAACCTGACCGATGTGGACGACAAGACAATCGCTCGCTCCATCGAAGAAGGGAAACCGCTGACCGAATTCACAGAGTATTGGACCGACGTTTTCCACAAGGATTGCGGGCGCTTCAACATGCTTCCGCCTCAGATAGAGCCGAAAGCGACCGCCCACATCCAAGAACAGATCGAAATGATCGAGCAGCTCATCGAGCGTGGCCATGCCTATGCGTCGGAAGATGGCTCTGTTTATTTCCGCGTGTCCTCCTTTGAGAACTACGGAAAACTCTCCCGCATCAAGGAACGCCAACTCTTGACCGATTCCGAAGAAGTAGAGGCCGAAGAATCGGGCCCGGTTGACTCAGACGAATACACCCGCGACTCCGCAGCAGACTTTGTCATGTGGAAAAGCCGTAAGCCGACCGATGGCGACGTCTACTGGGATAGTCCTTGGGGCGAAGGCCGTCCGGGTTGGCACCTCGAATGTTCGGCCATGGCGATGAAGTATTTGGGCAACAACCTCGATATCCACTCCGGCGGTGTAGACCTCACCTTCCCGCATCACGAGAACGAGATTGCTCAGTCCGAATGCTCATGCGGCCAGCACAAGCAATTCTTCAAATATTGGATACACGCCGCCCACCTCTTGGTGGACAATGCCAAGATGTCCAAAAGCCTAAACAACTTCTATACGGTCGATGACATCGAGGCCAAAGGCTACGCCCCGGTCACGCTGCGCTACGCCCTCACCTCCGGCCACTATCGCCAGACCATCAACTTCAACTCCGACTCCCTAGTCGCAGCCCAAAGCGCTCTCGTGAAGCTGAGAAAGTTTTCCGACGAGATTTTGGCCGAAGCCGGCCTGAAGCGAGCTGCGGTTCTGAAGGAGATTCAAAAGGGCAAGCACCTTCACGATGATTGGGGCCCCTTCGCGGACGCTTGGAACAAGCTCTCCCACGACATGAATATTCCCGGGGCGCTCGGCGGCATCTTCACCGCCACCAAATCGAAGCCCGGAGCCGCAGCGGTTGTACCGTTCCACAAGCTGATCTTCGCTCTCGGCTACGATCTGGAGCAAGTCGTCATCGAAAAGCCTAAAGTCGATGCTCCAGAGGAAATCAAAGCCATCGCCCAAAAACGCTGGGAGGCAAAGCAAGCCAAGGACTGGGGCGCTGCGGACGCCTTGCGCGACGAACTCGCCGCTGCTGGCTGGAAAGCCCTGGATCGAAAGGACGGCTTCGACCTCGAACAAATATAATGACGGGGGGCGAATGGGCTGCGATTCCCCCGCAAGCCAAATTCTCATTGCCCCTACCCTCTAAAAACCTACAGCCTTTCTCCCTCACAAAATGAAAGAACAAATGACTCCACTCGAAGAGATCCGGCATTCCTCGTCGCACGTTCTCGCCACCGCAGTCCTTCGCCTCTTCCCGGAAGCGAAGCTCGACATCGGGCCTCCTACCGACACCGGGTTCTACTACGACTTCGATTTGGATCACAAATTCACCGCCGACGACCTCGAAAAGATCGAGGCCGAGATGAAAAAGGTCATCAAGGAAAACCAACGTTTCGAGCGGATCGAGGTATCTCGCGAGGAAGCGGTCAAGATGATCACCGAATTCGGCCAGACCGAGTACAAGCTCGGCCGTCTCGACGACATTCCCGAGGGCGAACAGGTGTCTTTCTACCGCAATGGTGAATTCCTCGACCTCTGTGCCGGCTCTCACGTCAATTACACCAAGAAGATCAAAGCGGTTAAACTTCTCTCCATCGCTGGTGCCTACCATCGCGGCGACGAGAATAACAAGCAACTGCAGCGTATCTACGGTACCGCTTTCCCGACTAAGGCCGAGCTGGACACTTACCTCGAGCAACTCGAGGAGTCCCGCAAACGCGACCACCGCCGCGTCGGCAAGGAGATGGGCTTGTTCCACATCGACGAAGCAGTCGGGCAAGGTTTAATCCTCTGGAAGCCGAAAGGCGCCATCGTCCGCCAGGAGCTTCAGGACTTCATCTCCGAGCAGCTGATCAAGCAGGAGTACTCGCAAGTTTTCACGCCTCACATCGGCAAGCTCGGCCTCTACAAAACCTCAGGCCACTTCCCTTACTACCAGGAGTCACAGTTCCCTCCGCTCATCGAGCGCGATTCCCTCGCGGATCTGGCGAACGACAACGCATCCTGCTCGACTTTGACCAACCATTTGGAAACCGGCGATATCGAGGGCTACCTGCTCAAGCCCATGAATTGCCCCATGCACATCAAGATCTACGATTCGGAGCCGCACTCCTATCGTGATCTACCAATTCGCCTAGCCGAATTCGGAACCGTCTACCGCTGGGAGCAATCTGGCGAACTGAACGGCATGACTCGCGTGCGCGGCTTCACTCAGGACGACGCCCACCTCTTCTGTACAGAAGAACAACTTCAGGGTGAAATCCAGGGCTGTTTGGACCTCGTCAAAATCGTCTTCGGTACTTTGGGCATGGAAGACTACTCGGTACGCGTTTCGCTGCGCGATCCGAGTTCAGACAAATACGTGGGCGATCCCGAAAATTGGGATAAGGCGGAAGCCGCCATCCGCGAAGCGGTCAAAACCCTTGGCGTACCTTTCGTCGAAGAGGAAGGCGAAGCGGCATTCTACGGTCCGAAGATCGACTTTGTGGTTAAGGACGTAATCGGTCGCGAGTGGCAGCTCGGCACTGTGCAAGTCGACTACAACCTGCCGGTGCGCTTTGATATCAACTACACTGGTTCTGACAACAAGCCGCACCGACCTGTCATGGTGCACCGAGCTCCGTTCGGTTCCATGGAACGTTTCTGCGGGCTGCTCATCGAGCACTTCGGCGGCGACTTCCCGACTTGGCTGGCTCCAGAGCAAGTTCGCGTTCTGCCAATCTCCGACAAGGTTCGCGACTACGCCGAAAGCCTAGTTGCCCAACTAAAGGCCAACGGCGTTCGCGCTACTGGCGACTACAACTCCGACAAGTTGGGAGCCAAGATCCGCAATGCCGAGCTGGACAAGGTGCCCAATACCTTGATCGTCGGCGAACGCGAAGCAGAGGAAGGAAAGGTCTCCGTGCGCAGCCGTTTCCACGACGGAAAGCCAACTATGCTATTCGAAGAGTTCGAGACCCAGATTCTTCAGCTCATCAACGAGCGCATCCTCCAAATCAAAAAATAGGCAGGAGCGACCGAGTTCGCTAAGCAAACTCTCCCCAGCCGTCTCCCTCGGAGACGGCTTTTTTAGCGTCTCGATAAAACAAGGTATCCATCAGGTGGCGCAATTTCTGGCACAGCCAGCCCGTTACACCTTCCAACCAACTATGCCTATGAAATTGATCCTCAGCCTACTTGCCACCTTCGCCCTAACCTCTGGTTCCGCCTTCGCGGAGCACCATTTCGAAAAAAGAGTCGTTCTCTACGAACTCGATGGAGTGACCTTCGAAAGCACCATCGTCTACGAACCGGACAACGATGAGGTACGCCCCGGGATCCTTATGGTCCCAAATTGGATGGGGCCTACAGAAGCTTCCTTGGAAAAGGCAATGAAGATGGCTGGGGACGACTACTTCGTGATGATGGTCGATATGTACGGCACAGACACCCGTCCGACCAACGGCAGCGAAGCTGGAGCGGCAGCGGGCAAGCTACGGAGCGATCGCAATCTCATGAGAGCCAGAGCCGCAAAAGCTCTCGAAGTATTCAAAGCTGAAGCTGCCCCCCTCGGATTAAATGTGAAAGAAGTTGCGGCGGCCGGATTTTGCTTCGGCGGAGGAACGGTTCTCGAGTTGGGCAGGACAGGCGAGTCACTGGACGCAATCGTCAGCTTCCACGGAGACCTGATTTCTCCCACCCTCGAAGCGGACGCGGCAAAAACAACAGCAAAGGTCTTGGTCTTGCACGGGGCTGACGACCCGTATGTTTCACAAGAAGACGTGGAAACCTTCGTATCCACAATGCAAGACACCGAGGTGGATTGGCAGCTCGTTCAGTACAGCGATACGGTCCACAGCTTCACAAACCCAGAAGCGAATTCCGATGGATCCCGTTACAATCCAACCAGTTCCAAACGTGCCTTCGCAGCGATGCACAACCTCCTCGAAGAGCTCTGGGACGAATAGACGAACAGACTTTGCGCAGAAGGACGCCAGCACTTGCCTGGCGTCTTTCTTCTTTCACTTATGGCCATGCTACTCATCCCCATCATTCTGGGGCTAATAAACTACTATCTTTTCCGCGTAGCGGCAGCCGCCTATCCAGGGCTAAGCGTCTTTTTCGCCACCGCGATTATCCTCCTATTTCTTTCGCTGTTTGTAGCGATATTTTTGGAGAAGAGAGGAAAGCTCGCCGCATCGCTACCGTTCTCATGGATTGGATACACTTGGCTCGGCATAACTTGCATCGCATTTAGCCTATCTGCTTTAAGCGACCTTGTTCAGCTAATTACAGTTAGCTTCAACGACAGAGCACAATTTCTATTCGTGCTCATTTCGACCGTAGGACTCAGCCTCTGGGCAGCCTTCGACGCAAAACGCGTTCGACTGCGGAAAATCAGGCTTCGTAGCCCCAAGATTTCCAATGCCAACCATTCCCTGCGTATCGTACAGATATCCGATCTCCACCTTGGTGACAGCAGTTCGATCGCCCACACCCGGAAATTGGTGGATACAATCAACCAGCAAAAGCCAGACATCGTTGTATCCACTGGAGACTTATTCGATGGCTACCTCGAGCTCATGGCGCCCTTTGTCGATGCCTTGAGAAAGATTGAAGCGCCATTAGGCAAATTCGCTGTCTCTGGGAATCACGAGGTGTATGCAGGACTCGACCAAGCCTTGTCTTTGACTGAGCTGGCTGGATTCTCGGTTCTTCGCAACGGATCGTTCCCCGTGAATTCGCAGCTGACTGTCGTCGGTGTTGAAGACCCCGCTTCGGAAATGAAGCCAGACGAAGAGTCTGCCCTCTCAACGCTCTCGCGTCTTCCCTTCCACTTGCTTTTGAAACACCGCCCTGCCTTTGATCCGGAGAGCGCTGGAAAATTTGATCTCCAGCTATCGGGTCATACGCATGGCGGACAAATCGCTCCCTTTCACCTGCTGACAAAACTAGCTTACCGAGCCAAACCTGGCCTAACCGAACTAGCGTCACACCAGCATCTATATCTAAGCCGGGGAACTGGAGCGTGGGGGCCGCAGCTCAGGCTCTTCGCTCCTCCTGAAATAGCTGTGTTCGACCTAACGGCTGGCTAATTCCTAGAAGCCAGACTCGAAGGGAACGACATCGTAATTGATCGTCCGATACAACTCTCCGTCCAAAAAGATCTTAAGCTCATAAACGCCAATTGGATCGTCTTCAGAGAACCAAAAGGGGCTAGAGAATATCTCCCAATGCATTTCGGAGGAGGAACGGATTAACTTGCCTCCTTCTAGCACCGTATAGGCCTTTTCCAGTTCCGGACTGATGCTGATGGGCTCCGGGAAGCGGATCTCGTATTGGGCCATGAAACGTTGGCCATCCTTGCGAATGATTTCGAAACCGTGCGCATAGTCTCGATCTACGTTCTTGTAGATGTAGGTCGTCTCCGCATAGACGCGATAGTTCCCGCTCGGACCCGGTGTCATAACGCCAAATTTCGACGTGTAGGCTGACTTCTTCGATTTTCCAAATCCGGATGGGCCGGAGAAGATGAGAACAAGTGCGACGAACAAAAAGCGGAAGAAACCGCGTCGCCCTAGACGATGTGAGCTATTAGCTGGATTACGCATCGTTAGCCAACCCAAGTAAAATCGGGGCTGGGGTCAATACGGGGAACGCCAAATTCACTCTCCTTCGCACCATATCAGGAGCTCGGAAGCTCGAAGCGGACCTTCAATTCATTCTCCTCGGTTCCTTCAACCAATGAAAGCTGGCCCCCCTGAGCTTTCGCGAACTCCAAGGATAAGCTAAGGCCGAGGCCCGTACCATCCTCAGATCGACTGCGGGAGTTGTCCGCCCGGATAAAACGGTCAAAAAGACGAGAACGGATATCTGCTCCTAAGGCCTCGCAGCGATTTGAAACCTCCACCCGCAACGAGCCCTCCTCTCGCTGCAATTCGATCAACACCTCACTGCCCTGTGGGATTCTGTATTTCAGCGAGTTTCCGATGAGATTATTAAGAATCTGGCGGGTCAGCGTCTCGTCGCATTTCGCTGTGTAATCGATTCCCTTTTCGTACTCTAACCGAATATTAGCTCCCGGATCATCCTCACTCGCCAATTCAACAAGATCCTCCGTCAAGCTACGTAAATCCACCCGTTCAAGCTGAGTTTCCAGAGAGCCAGCATCCGCCTTCGCCAAAATAAGCAGTTTCCTTGTAATGGATTTCAGGCGATGCGTCTCTTCCAGCAGGCCGCCCAATAACCGTTGTTGCTTGGAGTCGTCATCGGCTTCCTGCAGGGCGACTTCAAGCTGACCTTGTAGGATCGCCAAAGGAGTCTTCAACTCGTGGGCCGCGTCAGCGCTGAAACGAGTAGCCTGCGTGAAGCTTCGATCCAAACGCTGCAACATGAGATTGAAATGGTCTATCAGCGAAGCAAATTCGCTGTAAGCCCCCTCGTTTTCCAGACGTGCATTGAGACTTTTAGCAGATACTTTCTCGATGGCAGTAGACAAGCGAGCGACGGGACGAATCGCTCTCGTAACAAAAAACCAAATACTGGCAGCCATCGCCAACAGTGCGATGGGGAAAGCGACCGCAAACGAACTCCTCATCAATGCTGTGTCGCGACGAATCTTTTCGTAGTTTACAGCGGTCAGTACGTTGAAGCCGGGATAAGTTGCCACCGACACACGCCATCGCTCTCCGTCGACTGAACTCTCCACAAAGGTTGAACTGAATTCAGGTCGGCCTAACGGAGCTCCATTTCGCCGTGACTTCCCTCGCGGAGGACCTCCCTCCGGTCCTGGTCCTTCTGGCTCCATTTCTAGATAACCATTTGTCGCCGGTAAACTTGATTGATCAGGAAACAAGGCTTCGAAATCGCCTTTCGAGGTCAGTAAGACAGGGTCTTCACCCTCCTCTACGATATTTCGTGTTCCGTAGGATGCCACCATGGCATCGGAACCTAAATGCCTTTCCAGCTCCTGACGCACATCTTCCCCGGCACGATCCCAAAACCACTTATGGTTCGGGGGAAATGGTAAACGTGCCACAAACAAGGACAAAGACTCGTCGACCTGACGAAGCTTCATTTTCTCAAAAGCGATGTTACCCGCTACACCAAAACCAAGCATCACCGCCCCTGCGATGATCGTGGTCCAGAGAATGATTCTAAGCCGAAATGACTTCATGCCTTTTTCATCCGATAGCCCGCGCCACGCACGGTTTCGATAAGCTGAACGTCGTGTCCCGCATCGATCTTCTTCCTTAATCTCTGTACGCAAACATCAACTACATTCGTACTAGGATCAAAGTCATAGCCCCAAACCTGTTCCAAAATCTGGGTACGCGTCATCACGCGTCCGGGAGACCTCATCAAGTATTCAAGCAAATTAAATTCTCGAGTAGTAAGCTCTACGATTTCACCTGCTCGTTTCACTTCCCGGTTTGTAAGGCTGACAAGTAGATCCTCGACTTGCAGCAAACTTAAGGACTGCCCACTTGACCGACGGTGAACGGCTTGGATACGGGCGACTAATTCGTCCAAATAGAATGGCTTGGTCAAATAGTCGTCGGCTCCCAGATTCAGGCCCTCCAATCTCTCGTCTAATTCGCCTCGAGCCGTAACCAAAATCACCGGCACCGTGTTTCCTCCTTTGCGTAGCATTTTTAAAATGCTTAAGCCATCGCGCCCGGGAAGCATTATATCGAGAACGATCACATCGTAGCTTTGGCTCGTGGCGTGCAGATAGCCGTCATTTCCATCTTCCGCGAGTTCTACGACATAGCCCTGCTCTCTAAGTCCTTTAACGACAAAGTCTGATATCTTTTTTTCGTCCTCAACGAGCAGTACCTTCATAGTCCCAATTTGGCCTTAAGCAGGGCGACAGGCAAGATTGCTATTCATTACAATTTTGTAATTCCAAGTGTCATATTCCCGTAATCTCCAAAGGGTTAACTAGGACCACACAAAACGGAAAGACCGAGTCCAACCGTTCCGCTACCACAAAACAAAAATCTAACGTAATGAAAACAGCACTACTGACCCTATCACTTCTCGGAAGCGGCATCCTCGTCGCAAACCTCAACGCCAAACCACAACGCCCGGAGCGCCCTGACCCAGAAACCGTTGTCGTCGACCTTTTCGAGTTCGATGCTGACGAAAATGGCAGCCTCAACGCCACCGAGTTGGCAACCGGTTTTGCAGAACTTCAAGAACGTCGAATGGCTGAGATGGAAGACGCTCAAGCCGACGAAGATGCAGATCTGCCACCACCTCCTCCTCAGCGCAAGAAAGGCAAGCGAGGCGCTATGGATCCAGAAGAAATGGCCGCCGGACTAGTGGAAGACTTTGATACAGACGGAGACGCCGAGCTCGATACCGCAGAGCTTTTGGAAGCTGTCACCGCCACTCATTCACGCGGAAAACGCGGTCCAGGAAGGGGGCCTCGCGGTACAGATAGCGAATAATTTCTTAGGTTTAGACATCTACGTACGATCGGGTCCAGCTTTGGCTGGGCCCTTTTTTTCGTTGTGCCAAATCATTGCCAATTTCGCAGCAACCGCTACAGTGTTCGCTTTCCAAAATGCCAAGCGAGCGAGATCAAATCCTATTCAAAAAAAGCTTAACTTACGCAAACGGCTATCGCGAACTCGGCATGTTCGACGAGGCCCTTGCCGAATTGGAGAACATAGACGAAATGCTCTCCTGCAAGAACGAGCTTCTTAAAATGCGATTGGCCATTTTGATGGAAGCCCAACGCTGGCAAGAAGCCCTCCCGACTGCCCATCGTTTGGCGGCCAAGGAAAGTTCGGACCCTGGAAACGTCGTTAACCTCGCCTACGTAACGAGGCGTTCGAGCGGGATTGAGAGCGCTAAAACGATCTTGGAGAAAGCGGTGAAACTTTTTCCGGAAGAGGCTATCATCCACTACAATCTCGGATGCTACGCCTGCTGCACCGGCGATACGGAAACGGCTATGAAATACCTGATCCGCTCCTTTCGCCTTGATCCAGAATACCTTGAAATGAGCCAAAAAGACGAAGATCTGAAGTCGATCCGCGAGTGGCTGAAGCTCAATAAGTCAAAAAGCCTCTAGCGAATCTTCTTAGGATTAACCCGCTGCACTTTCGAAAGTTTGGCTCGAAATAGCTCCTCCATCAAAACTCTCGTCTTCTCTGGAATTCGCTTTTCCACCGCTTCTAATTCCGGCAATTCCGAACCGTCATCCGGCAAAATGTCCTCCTCGAGGATTGGCATAGTCGCTCCCAACTCTTCGGCCAAATCGAAGTCGCTAGGCATATCAATATAGCCGTCGTCAGATTCGGACTCCTCTAACGGAAATGGGCTCTGCTCTGGAGCGCCAACTGGCAATTGCCGTTCAGGCGCGGGGGCAATCTGCTTGGTGACGTATGGCTTACGCTCCGGTACCGTCAGTCGTTTTTTTTTTCGTCAGCAGTCTCCGGCAGATTCTCGGCGATGCTGGAAAGCTCGCGAATCAAACCGTCGATCGCCCGGGCCCGGCACTCTTCCGAGGCTTTCAACAAAGCGACCTCGAAGTTAACCTTTTCGCTCAATCCAAATTTTAGGCCGGATTCACTTTGACGCAAACTGTCCAACAAACGGGTAAGCGACTCGGTGCTCAACTCTTCGCCTAGGCTAGTGGTCTTACCTCCTCCACGAACTGCTTCGAGCAGAGCCTGTCGAACGCGAGCCTGCAGGTCTACGAGAGCACGATAAAAATCCTGTCCAGAAGCGTCAAATTGGTCACTGAGTTCCAAAAGGCGCGGGTGATTTCCGGTCGCAATCGAGGTGGCGAGCTCGTTGATGTGCTCTCCACTAACCAGTCCGTATACCTGCAACACATCAGGCTCGGTGATTTTCGTTCCGCAGAAAGCGATCATCTGGTCGAGAATGGACTGGGAATCACGCATTCCTCCGTCCGCCAAGCGGGCAACTGCCTTGAGTGCATCCTCGTCTGCTTCGATTCCCTCCGTCTTGCAGATCAAAGCCAAGCGCTCCCGGATCAAATCTTCGGGGATCGGCTTGAGATCGAAACGTTGGCAGCGGGAAACGATGGTGGGCAAAACCTTGTGAGCTTCTGTAGTGGCGAACACGAATTTCACGTGCTCAGGCGGCTCTTCGAGAATCTTGAGCAAGGCGTTGAAAGCGCCTGTGGAAAGCATGTGCACCTCGTCAATGATGTAGACCTTGAACTTGCCCTGACTCGGAGCGTACTGAGCGTCGTCTCGCAAGGCGCGAACCTGTTCGACGCCATTGTTCGAAGCGCCATCGATTTCGAGCACGTCCATACAAGTACCCGCCATGATCGCTTTGCAGATCTCCGAGTCTTCGGGAGGTTCCGAGAGCGGCCCGCCTTCGCAATTCAGACACTTGGCGAAAATACGGGCAGTGGTGGTCTTTCCGGTGCCTCTAGGCCCTACAAAGAGATAGGCGTGAGCGATACGATTTTGCTCTATCGCATTCTTGAGGGTGCGAACGACATGGTCCTGACCGACCACTTCGTCGAACTTCTGGGGACGCCACTTGCGGGCAATTACCTGATAGCCTTGGCTCATTTGTCGGGGAAAACCGCTCTGGCGACTCATCCCGTGACGACCGCCTTGCCGTTTCAAAAAGAAAAAAGGTGGCCAGGCACCCTACGGCGCATGTGAAACGCGACTACCGTTGCTACCTTCCGGTCCTGGCGGGATTCGCCCGTCCAACATCGCATAGGACCTGGCCGGTGGAGAAGCTCGACGCTGTCGCCCTTTGTTTCAACCCCTATTTTTAACAAATTTCGATCCCACCCGGGGAACTCGCTTTTCTCCTCAACTTGTCCTCTCGGACGAGCCATCAATTCGAGCCATGGAAACCTGCCGGAGCGGATGGGCTCGGACGAGAGGAGACCACTCGGGTCAAATCTGCAGTCACAAAAGGCAGACGCCAACTGCTAGGGCTCGCCACATAGATGGGTTCCCACTCGGGGCTGAATCGTTCCTTGTAGGAACGGATCCCCTTAAAGCCGTAAAAGTTTTCCCCGTGATTGAAGACTACATCGAGGAGCTTGTGGGCGAAGGGAACGCTGTTTCCGACCGTGATCCCCGAAAGCGGAGCAACTCGTAGGTCGAAAAATACGAATCCCTCCTCCTGAGACCATTTGATAAGCTCTACGAAAAGAAACTCCATCACGCTAGGCGGAGCATCATTCGAGTAGCGCATCAGATCGATGGATATCTCCTCTTTGGAGCGAGTTTCCCAAACGTTGGTGAATGCGACGATTTTTCCTTCAACGCGAACGACTGCGATGCGGAAGCGAGCAAGGTAGCTCTCATCGAAATAACCCAAGGAGAAGCCCTTTTCCCGCGCCTTCTTAGCAGCAAGCCATTCATCCGAGATGGCTTTCAAGGTTTGCATTTCAAGCAGCGCCTCTTCCTGACTGAGCATCTCGAATACGCAGCCTTTCTTGGCAACCCGCTTCAGGCGCGAGCGCATGCTTTGACGCTTAGAACCAGTTAATGTGAAGTCCTCCAGACGAACGCGAGCCACCTCTCCGACTTTGACCGGACGCAGGCCAACGTCGACGTAGTTGAAAAGATGATCCTTGCTGGCCTGGTAGAAAACGGGTTGGCCGCCATACTCTGCCGCCAGCTCGCGAAAAGAGGTTATCAGATTCTTGAATGCTTTCGGGTCCCCCACCGGATCCCCCATCGATACCCAAGTCTTTCCGCTGATGCGGAACATGATGAACGCGGTTTCCTCGTCATTGAAATAGAAGCGCTTGTCCCCCATTAAGGCCAAGTTTGAGGAGGCCACGGGGCTTGATTCCAGAATGCGGTCGACCGCTTCCTTACATTGCCAATAAGGGGTTCCGGCGATCGGCTTCACCGTATGGACGAGCTTGTAGAAACAGAATAGCAAACCGGCCAAAGCGATCCCGAACGAGGTTCGCAAAAAGCGGCTTTTCTGTCCATCGAACTCGAAGGCCCACCAAGATTGGTTCTCGTAGGCTCCGTGGTGATACACAAAAACACCCAAATAAATAGTACACGCGACCGCCACTAGGACAGCGATAAGCGAGCCAAGGTCCATGTTGAGATCTAGTAACGACGAGCGTCTGTAGAAGTATCTACGGCAAGGTGTCAGCACAGCCCCCATGGCGACCAGAGCGAGAAAAGCTCCCATTCCATCTCCTCGCAAGAGGGAGAGCGGAGCTCCGATCGAAAGCACCAGCAGGGTAAGATAATAAGAGCTGTCTATCTTGCGCTTGATTCCGTAAGCGAGAAAGAGAAGGGCCAACCCCATGAGACTCACGGCAAAATGCGAGAGCTCTACAAACATTCCTGGCATCATCCCTTTGAGCCATTCCGAGTGAAGAGAATTGGACGGCAAAGAACCGGCAAAAAGCATGATCAGACCGCCGAAAAAGATAAGAGCCGATAAAACTCTGGGAGCAATCACGCTAAGCCAGGTCTGTGCCTTTTCCATGCGTGGTCCGGCTTTTCCAACGAAGGACTTCCCTTCCAAAGCCGCAAAAAGAGCGCACGCAACCAACAGAGGTAGCAAAAAGTAGATTGCTCGATACACAAGCAGTGCAGCCAGCAGTTCATTGTCGCTCGCAGCCGTGGGAAGAAAGAGTAAGAAGACCGTTTCAAATACGCCAATTCCACCCGGTGTGGAGCTCACAAGGCCTCCAAAGAACGCAATACAGAAAATGCTCGTGAAGGCGAAGAAACTCAGATTGTCGTCGGGGATGAGAAAATAGAGGGCTGTCGCCGCGGCTACAGTATCCAATACAGTAATACCGATCTGGCCGACTCCTGTTTTCCACCCGGGCAAGGCGAGCTCGCGTCCTTTGATGGCTAGCTTACCTTTCGAGAACCGACATGCTAAGATGTAAGCCAAGCCGGCCAGCATCATCAGAGCTCCCAGCGGTTTGACCAAAGCGTCTGGGATCGGGTACGCCCCGTCAAAACGAACATCCGTAAAAAACAAAGCCGCACCCGCAAGCACGACAAGCCCCAGCCAAAAGCTCACCGAAGCAAAAACGATTAGCTTGGCAATATCGCTAGTCTTGTATCCCCAACCTTGATACATCTTGTAACGAACTGCAGATGAACTGACAATGGAGAGTCCTACGTTTAAGCTAAGCACATAGCTGTAGAACGAGACGAGCATCGTGCGTTTCCAGTTTTGTCGATTCCCGATGTAAATTTGCCCCAGCCAATCATAACCTGCCATGAGCAGATAGCTGACAGCGGTAAATCCGATAGCGAACGCGACGGCCGACCAAGAGTAGCCTTTCATGGCCGCGATGACGGTACGATAGTCGAAGCCAGAAAGGTTTTTGTACAAGAGGTACATCAGTCCGGCGACCAGCAGAATCGCCCCAATCGTCATGAGCGACTTCTTGGCGTTCAATTTAGACTTTGCGCTCAATTCAGACATTTTCTGCCTCCAATCTTTTGAAAATCGAAACGATTTCATCCGCGATCAATGCCGCGTGAGTCTTGGGCAAAGCATGCCCAGCTCCCTCCACTTCCACTAGTTTACCCGCTGAAAGCCGATCCATAGCAAATTGAGAATTGGCCATGGGAATCAGTCGGTCTCGCGTTCCATGAACAAAAGTCACTGGAAAATCGAACCTGCCCCAAGCTTCAACCAAGCGAGCGAGGTGCTTGCTGACAGCAGACATCTCTTGGGCGGATTTCAAAAAACGATCAGGAGTGAACAGCGAAATGGGAAACTGAATCAAAGCGCGGTGATACCAACGTTGTTGCTTCTCAAATGGGCTTAGAACGCCTGAAATCAAAACCATGCCGGAGAGTCGGCCGGACTCGACCAGCTTGTCCGCTAAACCGAGCGCCAAAGCAGCTCCATAGGAGTGCCCCACCAAAACGAGGTTTTCCTCTTCGCTCCCTGTTCCATCGAGCAAGCGGGCAAAACTCTCGATTTGGGTGGAAAAGTCCTGATTCGGAACGATCGCGGAATTGTCTCCAAACCCGGGACGATCAAATGAAATCGTGTCGCTCTCGATCCCTCTGACCGACAGCTTTTTGAGCACGAGATCCCAATCCTTGGATAGCCCGGGAGTCCCATGCAGAAAAAACGCCAGCCGACGACCCGATTTGACCGAGTGCAGATACGCGAATTCCTCGCCGATCGACAAAGCGGTGTTTTGGCATTGTGACGAAGCGAGATCGGAGATTGAGAGAGCTGAGGGGTTGGTTTCGAAATTTTGACTCATGGAGCGTGGCTTTACTCCCTAGGAGAACCTAATCCACTAGAGAGCTTACTCTATCGGCACCTATCGCTCGCTCATTCAGTCCTGCAAGATTCGCTCAGCCGATTTTTCACTGTTTTTACCATAGATTCAGCACTCTCACCCGAAACGAGCCTTCTTCCCGTGGCGGTTTGATCAGGAGGAGCTTAGGGTGATTTCCGTCGACTCTGTATTGGCTGGAATAAACGCTGCGTTTTTCTCCCTGCCAATTCACTCGCAGACTTAAGGGAAGAACGCTCCAAACATCGGGGTCGAAGTCGAAAATCGGCGAGAAATCCTCGGGCAAAACGGCCGAAACATCGCCCAGTTTGAGCTCCAGTTCCGCTCCGCTCAAGTTGAGAAACCGTACCGAACCGGCTTTCCATTTTTCAGACGACTCATCGACCGAAAGGATCTCGTATTTTCCCGCAGTCTCGAAATCGGAAGTTTCGAAAAACACGAACAAAGCTTTGTCAGCCCCCGCGGGCCATCTTGCCCGACCGAGTTCAACCCTCGTGAGATTGCCATCTTTCGAAGCTTCTTCACTGAAAAAAACGAGCGACAACGGCCGCGTCTCGAGGCGATAGAGGCGAGATCTTCGGTCCGGATAAAATCCGAGCTCCACGACCGTTGGCTCCGATTCGGTCTCGTTTTCGAAGCATATCCCTTCAAAAAAGCCATCTCCAAACCCTAGGACTCGAAATTCAGCTCCGTCCTCCTGCCCTTTCACAGATAGGGCAGAAATCAGAATCCAGATAGGGAAAAACAGCTGAAAGCAGGTCTTCATATTTCAGAGGGCGAAAGCCATCGAAACGCCACCACTTCAAATTTCCTGCCCAGATTCGAGTCATCGAGCTCTTCGGAGCTCCTCTGCAAAATCGCTTCGCAATACGCTCTAGCCCAGACTCTTTCTTCATCGGAAGGATCAACCGCATCGCCGTACGCCCGAATCAAAAAAGTGTCGCTGCGCACCGAGAGGTAGGGCCCGATCATATTGAAAATCGTAGATTGCCTGAACTCCGCCGGACTTCCCTCGACCACCCATTCCTCGTTGAGGTCCAAATCCGCAATCGCGGTCGAGAGCACACCGGAATCCGCAAATTCCTGCAAGGAGCGAAACGGGCCGGCTCCGGATTGCATGTATTCTCGGATACGTGAAACGATCGCCTCTGCTAAGGCATCCACTTGGACTTCCGTCAAAGCGACAACGTTCTGCTTGAAGCTCGCTCGAATCGCATCCGCCGAGCCGGTGTCAGGTACTTCATCTTCATCTTCAACGAGGGCAAAACAATCTTCACCTCCAAGCGGCCAATTAAAGAAGAGATATTTATCATCTCCAAATAGGACACTCCAGTTACCTAGCTCGCTGGATTTGTATCCTTTCAATAACGACGCCCAAGCGTCGATCGAGGTAGAGTGAACATTGAACATGCCTTCTATTTCCAAGCTGGAAGCCGGAATTTCCAAAGGCTCGGCTACTGAGTCGATATCCGGAAGCAAATCGCTCAGCACAGCATCTGCCTTGGGTACATAACCGGTATTTGGCAAAATCAGTTCATCGTCGAGTGGGCTGAGATTCTGCGGGATCGTGGAAAAGAAAAACTCATCCATCAGATAATTGAAGGAGTTGCCCACATCCCCTAGCGAAAGCAAAGATCCGGGGCCAGAAGAGGCTCCAGAAAGAAGATAAACTGAAACGAGCTCCTGCTTCGGCAGGGGCGAAACGGGTACGTCCAAATCGCTGCTATCGATGTATAAAGCTGGATTTTCAAATGAAGCCTTGTCGAGGGGATTGAAGCCTAAAATGTGGTCGCTTCCTGCGTATCCAGACTCTCCGGACCCATTGGCATCACGATAAGCATAAGAATCTGTGCTTCCTCCAGATCCAGGATCCGTAAGAAACGCGGATTCAATCGGTTCCGTTGCGAAGGGATCGTACCCAGAAGCCGGATCAAACACTGAATCCGAAATCTCCCAACCAAACCCAAAGACTGGTTTGCCTTCAGAGGTCGGGTCATTGTGAACGAAACTATCTAAAGAGAAATTATGCTCCAATGTGTACGCTTGGAGAAACTGTTCTCCCGATTCGTCCTCCAAAAACAAGTCCACCTCCAACGCTGCTTCTACAAATTCACTGCCATCTGCAAAATTCAAAACGAGGGTGGACGGGGTTTCTGAAAGCTCTACCGTTCCTAAGTCGAAAACAACTCTGTCATCGCTGCCCACATACTCAGGTCCCCAAGCTAAGTCATAAGAAGAACCTACAACACCGGAGGCTCCATCTTCTGGACCAGAGTATGCAGTTACTTGTCCCGGTCGTAAATCTGTCTCATTATTTCCAAAATTCTCGATAGCGAAAACGAATGAACCTGGATCACTCTCCGCTAGAGGATCTGTCAACTGAACCCTCTTAATCTCACTCGCAGTGTTTTCCAGGCCTACAGACAACTCTGGTAGGCCAGAGACTTCCACCAGCAGACGCCCTGCTCCTAGACCTATAGGACTCGCGAAGGGGTTCCATAATTCGAGCCATGCGGCCACCGAAACATAAATTCTATATTCGTTTCCAGTAGGCGTCACCTGGCTTAAATAAACCGAGTAGTTCAAATTAAACTCTGTGATGATAGGGCTTATCGAACGCGTAAGGACCTCTTGCCCTTCCACAAAACGGTGATCGCTGTATTCAGTCGACCCATCTCCTCGAATTGGATAGACGTTCTGCACAACCCCCATTGACGAAGGCATCAATGCACGCCCCAAGGCTGCGTAGGGCAGCAACTGCTCATCATAATCAGTATCCGAAGTTTGGACTAGCAAAGACAGATCCTTGCGAAAACCGCCCGATTCCGAATCAATCACCAACCCACGGGATAGCGGAGTAAAATCCTGAAAATAGCTCTCGAATTCGGCCTGTGTTAAACCATCTAAATAACGCTCTGGTTCATCGCTGGAGCCAAATCGTTCGCGAAACTGCAGATCGCTTCCAAAAACGTCTATACGTTCAGGATTAGTGGGCAAAGAGGTACCATCGCTGTAGGTACCAACGCCTTCGTAATCCGTATCCACCAAATCGACCGAAGTCGTCCCATCAATCGCTGGCTTCGTTAGGCGTAACCATCTGAGGCGGTGCCGACGCGAGGTAGTATAATCATAATCCTCGTCCAACAAAGCCTCATCAGTCTGATCATAGAGTGCATAGCTTGCCTTTGTTCCTAAGTCGCCTACCCAAAAGGCATAGCTACCAATTGCTCGCGAATCCGTAAAGCCCTCGACCGAGTCCATATGTATTCGTTCTTTAGGCACGCTTACCCCTAGCTCCTCGGCAGAATCTCCCAGAGTCCCTTCTCCTAACAAAACAACCGAGGCCTCGTAATCGTCAGACAAAGGATCTGCAGCATCCCCCGCGTCCGCTCCATTGAAATCGCTGTCGATAGGTCGCGTTACCAGCCATCGTTCGGTTCCGGAGACATCGTTGGCTGCCGTCCAAAACGCTTGGGAAAGACCTCCTTCCGCATCGGCAGAGGGAGATTTGAAATCATCCGATGTATTGCTCCGATACACGTCCGCATAATAAGAGACGGAGCGATCTGGCCCCATACTGGCTTGCAATTCGGCAATCGCCATATCCATAGCCGCCAGAGCATTCTCTCTCGCTAAACGGACTCGCTGATCGTAGTTGGCCGAAGCAGTCTGTAGTCTAGAAACAACGACAAGCGAGGCCCCAAGTAGAAAGACGAGCCCTGCCAAGGCGGCTACCAAAATAATGGCAAAGCCACGACGAGAACGGCCCGACGTCTTCTGGTATGAGAACAGACTCTCCAATCTTTTCATCATCCGCCTACTCCTTTACCCCGCCGTCTGATCATACGGGAATACACTCTGGCATGATCCTCCACAATCTCCTCGTAAGTGAGCAGTCCCTCCCCGTCTTCGCTTTGACGAAGAAGGTCCGCACCCACGTCATCTAATACTCGGACGAACACTTCGATCACATCGGGATAACGAATCGAGTAGTCATTTCCATAAGCAGTGCTCGCTAAATGTTCACGGTAAGAGTCCGACAGAACGCCACTTCCGTTGGCCGGAAAGATCAGCCTCAAGCCTCTCGGAGAATCCTCATTTCCCGGAAAGCTGTCTTCGAATACATAGAGCCTTACACCAAAATCGATTACGTCTTCGAGGATAACCGCATCAAGCCTCGGACTTTCAAGGGCACTGGATGTGGTGCCGATTGCGTATTCGCCGAGTGAAATATCGAAGCCACCTTCTAAAGTCCGATCCATTCGGATAAGAGACCGATGCAAGAGATAGCTGGATACGTTTGAATCTGAAAACGCTGGACGCCTTATAATCTGATAGCCTACCGCATTGAAGGTAGGTGAAGCTGTGAAGAAACGCAGCCATGAACCCGCCCAGCCATAATGATGGTTCTCGGGATCGAAGTGCACTTCCGCCGGACGCCCAGCACCCTCGGCTGACACATTGACCCATCTGCCTGAAAAGTCGTAATTGTAGAGATCTCCTCCGGTCTTTGAAATAGAAGATACCGCAAACATAGGCACCCCTCTCTCCGCAAAGAACGCAGATTCCAAATCCCCAGCGATCGTGTCTAAGGCAATTTGCGTATCCAGTTCAGTACCTACACTACCCTCCGTATGCCGCCAAAGCTTAGCGAGATTGGTTGCGAACGAGAAAACGAACAAAGCAATCACCGAGGTGATCGCTAAAGAAACAATCAGTTCAAACAAGGTAAAACCAGCCTGTTTACTCGCTCTATTCATTTTCTGAATACGGAGCTAAAATGCATCTGGTTGCGTTGCTCATCTTCCGAGTTATTTGGCCAGGATACTTCATAGACCACTAAACGATAAGGCAGAGTGGAATCATAATCGTAATTTTCCGGCTCCTTCACGAGGATACGATAATACTGATCATTCTCAGCGTCATAGCCGCCGCCACTGGACTCGATGTAGCGCAGGTCCTCGCTAGCCATCATCTCAAGAAGCACTCCAGTTAGGTTCGACTCAGCAGTCAAAATATCGAAACTCCCGATCGTATCTAAAGCCCTTAGCGCTACGTCTATTTTTGTTTTTAGTGCCGAGGCCTTACCTACCGTTAGCTGCGCTTTACTCTGCCCCACCGCCATCGTCGCCAAGCCAACCGCAGGGATGGCGATCAACGCCAACATTGCCAGGGCTACGATCACCTCGATCAATGAGAAGGCTTCCTTAGCGACAATCCTAGCTTTCAACCTCATCATCCACTAGCTCCGTTTCTTGAGTCTGATAGCTGGAACCGCTTTGCTTGAAAGCTATGGCGATAAAATCCGCCGCTGATCGAAAAGCCACCTTGCTGCCATCCCAGTTCCCTTTCGCAAGTACTAGCTGGTTGGAAACCGGGACCAATCCACCACCTCCCCACTCTGCGCTCGACAGCCTACCATTAGGGGAAAATTGAATACACAGCCAACTCGTCCCCGAATCTTCGCTTACTTCATCTTGCAAAGGGTATTCGTAATCGTAGATCGCGGAGTCGTCAGATTCAGTATTCGTTTTCCGGTAAATCGACCTGCGACCCGTTGCCGGCCAATCGCTCGTAAAGCTTACCGAGCCGGATTGGGGTACCACGTATACCCCCTCTGGCAAAACAACTCCCCGTTCGACTGCTTTCCAGTAACCTTGATCCGACGCTTCAATGACAACGCCGACCTTTCTAAGATAGGAACTCGCATCACTTTGGTCCAAACTAATAATCAACCGAGAGTGGACGCCATTCGTGATGGCCTGAGTGCGGGCTATTCGTACCATGGAATGGAGCATATCGGCCGCCTTCTCCAAAGACCGCTCATCCGTGCCGCGAGCAATTGACAGAAAACCTGCCGCCGCGATGACGGTAATAACCGTCAGTGTCACCAAAAGTTCGAAGAGCGTGAATCCTGATTTTAGCCGACCTTTCATGGAGCTAGAATATCATCCTCCGTGTCAAATTCTCCGTCGGGTCCTGCTGAGTAAAGTTCGTATCCAAACTTCACCCACTCATCTGAATCAGGTTGGTAATCGTAAAAGTAAGCCTCCCCCCATGGATCTACGATCCAATTCGACTGCAACTCTGATATAGGCAAACCTTTATTGGCGTACTCAAGTATCGCGGAATTCAACATAACTGGCAGGTCAGATACCGCTTGATGGGCTGGTCCGATGCGACCGAACAAGGCGTTTAAAAGGTATTCTTCCTTTGTATCCACATCACCTAGACCAACATACTCCGTCGGAATTCTTGGGTAGTCCCCAAATCGAGCTCGATACTTCTCCAATCCTTGCTGGATGACTTGCATGTCCGCTTCCGCCCGACTGACCCTAGCTCCTTCGCGACTATTCAGCAAGAAGCCCAGACTCACCGATACGAGGATGCTCAGAACAACCATGACCGTAACAATCTCTAGCAGCGTAAACGCTTGGCGAGAGTGGGCCTGACTGTGAGCAAAATTTGGATTCATCGGTATACTTGGATTTATCACATCCAGCCCCTTTTTGTCACCCCAAGCAGGCAAGTTAGGATTGGCCGCGATCTCGCGGTTTTGGTTAGCGGGTGATTTTCGCCAGGACTCGAGCCGAGATCTTGTCCAAAGGCAGCGTTTCGCAAACGCCGCCGTGCTTGATGGCTTCGTTTGGCATGCCAAAGACTACGCAAGACTCCCTATCTTGAGCGATTGTGAATGCTCCCGAGTCGCGCAGCTCCTTCATACAGGTGGCTCCATCATCTCCCATGCCGGTCATTATGACTCCCACCGCGTTTTTACCCGCACTCTGGGCGACGGATCGGAAAAGGATATCAACAGAAGGACGGTGCCTGCTGACCAAGGGACCATCGCGAACTTCCACCGTGTAGCGATTCCCTGACCTACGAAGCATCATGTGGTGCGAACCGGGAGCTACCAAAGCGACTCCGTTTTCCACCACATCTCCGTTGCGTGCCTCTCTCACCTTCATAGGACTGCTAGAGTCTAGACGGCTGGCAAAGGACGCGGTGAAACCTTCAGGCATATGCTGAACGATCACCACTCCAGGCGAATTCGCCGGCATAGCATCCAAGAAAACTTTAATCGCATCCGTGCCTCCGGTGGATGCGCCGATAGCTATTATTTTGGATGGGGTAATAGGAGCTTGAGCGACGCCGCTTCGCAGTGGCGGCAAAACTTCATCAGGGGAAAGTTTGGCTCGCGGCGTTATGGGAGCAGGCGGAGGTCGATGGTCGGGCCGACTGGATATCATGCTGCCCGAACGGGATCGAAAACGGGCAATCGCCGCGGAGCGTATGACATCGTGGATACGCATTTCCAGTTCATGCATCACTTCCTTAGTCGCAGCTCTCGGCTTGGCAATGATGTCTATTGCCCCGTTTTCCAGACACTCCACTGAAGCGCGAGACCCTTCCTCCGTGTGACTGGAACACATGATCACCGGCATTGGGTGCTGGATCATGAGTTTCTTGAGGAAGGTTATGCCGTCCATGCGTGGCATCTCGACATCCAGAATCATTACGTCAGGCGTGTTCCGCTTCAGTTCCGCCACCGCTTGGAACGGATCTTGGGCAGTGGAAGTGACTTCCATGTTCTGCCCGCGGTTGACGATGTCCGTAAGAATGCGCCTCGCCGTCGACGAATCGTCGACAATCATCACGCTGATTTTAGAAGGAGACGCCATAAAAGTTTGACCAGTAAAGCCTACGACAAATCAACAAACGCAAAATACAAGCATACACTTTCGCGTTCTAGAGATTTGCCGCTCTGGCGAGCCAAATCCGCTACTCCAAACCGCAAGCGACACGAGCCCGCTTGTTAACCACGGAGGCAATATTACGAGCCTTTTCCGCCCCTTCGCGGAGGACTTGATCGACGAAATCCAAGTTGGCGAGCAGCTCTTCACGCCGTTTACGGGCGTCGGCAAAATGCTCCCAGTAACATTCGAAAAGCTTCTTCTTCACGTGCCCGTAGCCATAGCCGCCCGCCTTAAGAGCTTCCACGGTTGCCTCGTAAGTTTCCTTGTCCGCGACGTGCTTCAGGATTTGAATCGCGTTATTCTCTTCGGCGTCAGGTTTCGGTTCATCCATGCCACGGCTATCCATAACGATGCTCATGATCCGCTTCTTGATCGCCTTTTCTTCACCGAAAATGTCGATGGTGTTGTTGTAGCTCTTCGACATCTTGCCCCCATCGATTCCAGGCACCTTTGCGACGTCGCCGCGTATGCGTGGAGCGGGTACTACGAAAGTCTCGCCGTAGAGATCGTTGAACTTGTTTGCCAAGTCACGGGTCACTTCGACGTGTTGCTTCTGATCCTGGCCAACGGGAACTACGTCTGCGTCATAGATAAGAATATCCGCCGCCATGAGAACCGGATAAGCGAAGAGGCCATGATTTGGAGAAATGCCTTTGGCGAGTTTGTCTTTATAGCTGTGACAACGCTCCAACAAGCCCATCGGACAAACGGAGGACAGCATCCAAGAAAGCTCCACGTGCTCTGGCACATCGGACTGCTTAAAGAGGACCGCCTTTTTCGGATCCAAGCCACACGCTAGGAAATCAATGGCCACACGCTGAGTATACTCACGACGCAATTTTGCGTCCGTAAGCGAAGTCATGGAGTGGTAGTCCGCGATGAAATAGAAAGCCTCGCCCTGCTCTTGCAGTTCGATGGATGGCTTCATCATGCCGAAATAGTTGCCTGCGTGAAGGATGCCTGAGGGCTGGATGCCGGAAAGAATTCTCATGTCAATTTCGATGGGGAAAGCAGCGGGGTTTAGAAGCTACCGCCTCCTAGATCAAGCGAAACTAAACCAAGCGGGGTAATGCGACGCCCTCGCTCTTACTCATATAGAGCTGATCAGGCAGCAAAGTACCCTTAAAAGACGTCAATGGCCCGACCAATGAACGCGGCCCAATCACCGACCCTGGGTTCAAAACCGAATTGCAGCCCACTTCCGCATCGTCCCCCAAAAGGGCCCCGAACTTGCGAAGACCAGACTCTACTTTGCCGGTCTCGGTCTCGACCTTTACCAGCTTCTGATCAAGTCGCAGGTTGGAGAGGATTACACCGGCCCCGAGGTGCGAGCGATTGCCCAGCACAGAATCCCCGATATAGGAGAAATGCGGAGTCTGCACGCCCTCCAGCAGGAGGCAGTTTTTGTACTCGCAGGAGTTACCCACCACCGAACGGGCTCCGATGATCACATTTCCTCGGATGTAGGCACCCGGGCGGATCTGCACCCCTTCCCCAATCCAAGCCGGTCCCTCGATCGAGCAAAAGGGAGGAAGCTCAACTGACTCGTGAATGTAAACTTTGCCCGTAACAGATACGCCGGGAGGGACATTCTCGGGAATCTGCGCATCGAAACCCGAGGCAAGGGCGGGCTTGATCTGACCAATCCACTCCCAAGCTGGGGCTTCGGGATCAAAAAAAGATCCAAATGGGATACTGGCGGGAAATTCAAAAAGTTCGCTGGCTTTCACTAGCCTCCATTCGATGAGCAAGGCTTCTCGGAGTCTAGCTAGAAAACGCCGGCATCCGCCCAGCAAAAAGCCCCGCCAGAATAACTGGAGGGGCTAAAAAAGTGGAGCGGGCGAAGAGATTCGAACTCTCGACAGCCACCTTGGCAAGGTGGTGCTCTACCAACTGAGCTACGCCCGCATGATAATGAGTTTTCCAAATCGCCAATCGAGACCGAAAGGAAAAATGGAGCGGGCGAAGAGATTCGAACTCTCGACAGCCACCTTGGCAAGGTGGTGCTCTACCAACTGAGCTACGCCCGCCTCATTAAAGAGGTGCGTCAGAATCTATTTCAGCCCCTTCAAGTCAATAGAAAATTCCGCAAAAATGACAGGGTCGAAATTACCGCCTCCAAGCGACAGAAAAACCTCTCGGGCGGAGTTCGCTAGCGATCGACGACATCGAGTTCCGGCCACTGCTGGAGCTTGCGGTGCAAGGTCCGTCTGGAAATTCCGAGCAAGGCAGCAGCACGAGTCCGATTGCCACGCGCATCCGCTAAAGCCTCCCGTAGCAAACGCTTTTCGTTCTCTTCCTTGTCCAGCGGGGAAACGATCTTGCCCGAACCATCCACCGAAGGTCCCTCACCTCTAAACTTCGGTTCCAAATCATAGTCGTGGATGACCCCACCCCGATGCAGTACGACCGAGTTCTCGGCGAAGTTCCTCAATTCCCGGATATTTCCGGGCCACGGATAACGACGCAGAGCTTGCATGGCACCAGGTTCGAAGGTCGGCGGATCCATGTCGTTCTCCTTGGCAAACTCATTGAGAAAGTGGGTTAAAAGCTGCGGGAGGTCTTCGGCTCGATCCGCAAGCGAAGGCACTTCAATTTGTACCACGTTGAGTCGGTAATAAAGGTCCTCTCGAAAATCCCCCTTCTTCACCATTTCCAATAGATCCCGGTTAGTCGCAGCCACCAGCCTCGTATCCACCTTAATCGACTTGGAACTCCCCAAACGCTCGAAAGTCCGCTGCTCGAGAAACCTCAGCAACTTCACCTGGGTCGCCAAATCGATTTCGCCAATTTCGTCGAGGAACAAGGTCCCTCCTTCCGCCATCTCGAACCGTCCGATCCGTCGTTCCATGGCCCCAGTGAAGGCCCCCTTCTCGTGACCGAAAAGCTCGCTCTCCAAAAGGGCTGCCGGCAACGCCGCGCAGTGCACCGCGATAAATGGCCCTTTGGAGCGATTCGAATTTTGATGGATGGCTTGGGCAATCAGTTCCTTTCCGGTACCCGTTTCCCCTTGAATCAAAACGCTCGCCCGCGAGGGAGCTACCAGCTTTACCCGTTCGATCACTTTCTGCAGCTCAGCCGAATTCCCCACGATCCCAGAAAAGTTGAACTTCACGTCCAGCCGCTCATGGAGCTGCTCGACCTCCTTCTCCAGATTCTTGGATTTCAGGGCCCGTTTGATCAATATCTCGAGCTTCTCAAGGTTGACCGGCTTGGTAAGAAAGTCGTAGGCACCCCGTTTCATGGCCTCCACTGCGGAATCCACGTCGCCATAGGCAGTCATCATAATTACCGGTGGGCGATTGGGCAAACTCAGAGCCTTGTCGATTACCTTCATGCCGGATTTGCCAGGCATGCGGAGGTCGGTCAGCACCACGTCAAACAGCTCGGAATCCATCAGGGTGAAGGCCTGCTCGGCATCTTCAGCGAGATAGATGTCATACGTGTCCTCGAGCATTTGCATCAACCCTTCACGGGTGTGGCGCTCGTCGTCAACAATGAGAATAGTTGGCACCATAGTGCCTCAAATCAATCCAAGATTAGCCTCAGGTCAAGTGTGCAATATTGACTCACACCTCACCCCTCGAGCATGCGAATCTTTCGATTTCTCTTTGGTAGCTCTAGAGTTACGACTGTCCCAACACCCTCTTGGCTATCTATTCCGACTAAGCCACCATGTCCCCTCATTATTCTCTGCACGATCATGAGTCCTAAACCGGAACCTGTCTTTTTGGTGGTGTGATAGGGCTGAAAAACGCGGGAAAGTTCAGACTGGCGGATGCCTGAACCAGAATCGCCGAAGCGTAGATAGATTTTTTCCTCATCCGCCCGCGAAACGATTTTCAGGGCACCGCCGGGACGCATGGCTTCCATGGCGTTTTTTATGAGGTTAAAAAACACCTGCTTCATCTGATTCCTATCCGCTCTCACGATCGGAGCCTCCGAAACGACCTCCACCTCTACAGTGATCCCACGATCATTTAATTCGGACCCAACCACCTCCAGCACCTCTTCCAGCACCAGACTTAGGTCGAGAATCTGGAAATCGGGCTCTTGCGGCCGGATCGCCTCCAGGAAGTTTTTGATGATTCCATCCAGTCGGTCGACTTCCCCGCGGCAAACCTGGAGAGAGTTCGACAGCTTCTCGGAGCTCGGTGAGGCTTCCAATTTGCTCAGAGTCCGCTCCATTAACTGAAGGTGGATGGTTAACGAATTCAGCGGATTGCCCAATTCATGGGCGACTCCCGCCGCGAGCAACAGGATGGAAGCGATCTTTTCGGACTCGATGGTTTCCTCTTTGCTGATCTTCTCGCTCGTGATGTCCGAGAGCATCACCACGAACTGCTTGTCCTCATCTCCCTCAGATTCCTTGAAAGGCAGGAAGTACATCCTCACGTAACGCTGCTCGGGATAAGTGAGCTCCAACTCTCGGGAACTGATGGAATCTCGCAGCGGCTCCCCCTCCTCTAGCCCCAAGGAATCGCGCAAGCCGGGTATAAGCCTCCAGAGAATGGCCGACCCCATATCGCTCTCCTTCAGGCCAATCATCCGACGTCCAGACTCGTTCGCATAGCGAACTTCCCCGTCTTCATCCACCACAAGAATGCCTTCCAACGCCGTATTGAAAATGGTCTCCAAGTACGAACGCTCACGCGCGAGCTTCTGCGCAAGGTTTGCCAAATTTGTCGCGTCGAGTGTCTCGATGCGTCCGAGCACCCGGTCGAGGTATGATTCTTTCTTAACCATCTTACTTCAGCTACGAAGGTCTTAAGAGCAAGACAGACGAACATGGCAAACATTCAGTCCGAAGGCCGGTTTTTCACTCACAGATCAATCCGTAAACGCGAGATAAGCGCGAAGGGGCCGGTCCTGCTTGATTTATGCAATTTAACACCCTTATCTCTCCCGCGATTCCTATGAGATCCCGTTTGAGCCTAATCTATATCGGCGTTTTGACCACGTCGCTCATTCTGCCTGCCGGTTGCCGTAGACCCGAGGTACAGATTTACGACACACCTAAAGACACCAGCGAGAGAGCCCGCCCCCTAGCTGAGCTGTCTGCTCCGAGCGATATAGCTGACGCGCTAACCTGGAGTCCTCATGCGGGCTGGAAAGAGCTGCCGCCCACACAATTCAGAAAGGGCAACTATCTCTACAACGACGAGGCAGGAGCAGTAGAAATCACGGTGACCTCTTTCCCTGGATCCACCGGTGGGCTGCTCGCCAACGTCAACCGCTGGCTAGGACAAGCCTCCCTTCCTGCTGTCGACGCGAGCCAACTTCAGAAAATGACTTCGGAGATGTCTCTCAGCTCAGGCGCGAGCGCTACTATCGTTGATTTGAAACCATCGGGCGAAACCGAAGATTCCACTAGCATCTACGCGGCCATCATCCCGTTCATGGGCCAAAGTTGGTTTTTCAAGATGTCCGGACCTCGAAGCACCCTGGAAAGTCAAATCGAGCCTTTCCGCACGATGATCGAAGCCATAGAATTTGGCGGGCCAGCCGCCGCTGCAACCAGTGAAGCCCCTGGGACAGAGGACGCTTCCCACTTGGGCGATCTGGTCTTTTCCACTCCACAAGGCTGGACTGTTTCCGAAGGCAACTCGATGCGGATCGCCAGCCTAGCCATCATTAAGGAGGGCTTCCCCGCCGCCGACTTCTCGATAACCTCCTTTCCCGGCGACACTGGCGGCCTGGTTGCGAATGTAAATCGCTGGCGGCGTCAAATCGGTTTAGCCGACTGGAATGCCTCCCAAGTCGAAGCGGCCGCCACCAGGATGACCAATCCATCCGGACTGGAATTCACAATGTTTGAACTGAAGTCGGATTCCGAAAACGACGGTAATGCCGACAAAGAGACAATCTTGGTCGCCATAATGGAAATGGAAGGACGGTCCTGGTTCTTTAAGCTGCGAGGTGACGCCCTGCTCCTGGACATTCAAATGGACAAGTTCAAGTACCTGCTGCAATCGGTTCGCTTCAGCCACGAAGGGCATAACCACTAGTCGAATACGTTACACCAAGACAGATGAAGCCTCTTCTTAAACTACTCGCGTCCCTCGAGCTCACCATTGGTTGCCTCGTGCTCGGCATGGTGCTGATCCTCTTCGGCACACTCGACCAAACACATCTCGGCATCCACGGTGCCACCGAAAAATACTTCTATACCGTTTTCGTGTATCAGTATATCCAATCTTTGGATATCAACGTTCCCTACATGCCCGGCGGCTACCTGATAGGTTTTGCTCTACTCATAAACCTGATAGCGGCCATGATCTACCGCTTCCGCTTCAATACGAAGAAGCTGGGCATCTGGCTTGTGCACGTTGGATTCATCCTCTTGCTGCTGGGAGAATTCATATCGAGCGTTTTCCAAGTCGAAGCGAGCATGACCATCGATGAGGGCGGCACGAGCGACTTTACGGAAAGCTTCCGCGAAGCAGAGCTCGCAATCATCGACACAACCGACCCCGACAAGGACCGTGTTTACGCCATCCCTGAAGGAATGCTGGAACGCAACCAGCAAGTCGACATCGACGAGCTTCCCTTCCATGTAAGCATCGACGAGTTTATGCCCAACTCGGTATTGCAACGACGTAACGAGTTCACTCCCGTCACTGTCGGTTTGGCAAATCGCGGGCTTGGCTTAGAAGCCTACGCCGTACGCGTACCGGAAACCGGAAAGATGGACGAACGAAACCAACCTGCCGCCATCGTAACCCTTTTCTCGAAACAACCCGCCCAAGACGGTTCGGAAATAATCGGTACCTGGCTTGTTCGCGAATTCATGCCGCACCAGGAATTCACTTTCAAAGACCGCAGCTACAGCCTCGTGGTTCGACGAAAGCGAGAAGTGATCGACTACTACATCACCCTGAAGGACTTCAGCCACGACCGCTATCTCGGCACCAACATCCCCAAGAACTTTTCAAGCGAAGTCATCGTCAAGGACAAGCGAAGTGGGCTCGAGCAGGATTTCCTCATCTACATGAACAACCCGCTCCGCTACGACGACCTTACCTTCTACCAACAGGGCTTCATGAACGATGACCGTACCACCATTCTGCAAGTAGTGAGAAATCCAGGACGCAGCCTGCCCTACATTTCCTGCACCATGATGACTCTCGGTCTGGTCGTCCAATTCGCTTTCAGCCTACAACGATTCTCCAAAAAACGAAAGAAAGCTGACGCATGAAACGCAGCCTAGCCACCACGCTCTCAATCCTTTTCTTCCTCGCCTACATCTACTCGAATTATTCGAGGCAGACCCCTAAGTCGGACTTCGACTTGGACACTCTGGGCAAGGTACCCGTCGTAATGAACGGCCGGATACAACCTCTGGATTCAGTCGCCCGAAACTCATTGCTAGCAATGAGCGGAAAGCGTACCGCGACTTACGAAGACGGTACTCGCCATAAGGCTATCGAGTGGCTAGCTGAAGCTATATTCAGTCCTCCCGCAGCCATGGATCGACCGATTTTCCGTATCCACGACGACGGATTGCGTTCAATCCTTCCTCACAAGGACCCCAAGGAGCGGGACTCCGCGATAATGGGTATGCTCCTAGGAGCAGGCAGTAGCCACCACTACTTCTCGTTCAACGAGATTAAAGGTTCATTCGAGAGAATTCGCCAGGATGCCATGGCCGCCTCCAACGTAGAATCCGAGCTCCGCAACCGCTACCAACGCGCGGTGGTAGACTTGGCAAATAACGTTATTCGATTCTACAATCTGACTCGCACTATCCACCACAGCGAAACGCCAAGCTTTCTGGAGGAACTGACTGCCATGAAGGCCATCGTTCCCCAGGCTGTCGCCGAGACCGAAAAGCAGCAGCGCGGAGAAGCATTCGACTCTGAGAGCCTCAGCTCGATGCTCAGCTTCATCCAAGTTTACAAGAGCTTTGGCGAAGAAGCCCTGTTTTTCACCCACCCTCGTCCACCGGTTGACGGACAATTCCAGTGGGAAAAAATGAGTGTGGCTCTGGATGAAATCACCCGCGACGGAGAGTTGAGCGACATCACTCTTTACTACGCGACCCTAGTCGATTCCTACCGCCAAGGCGATAGCGCGACCTTCAATGAAACCGTACAAAAGCTGTACAACAAAGTAACCTCTCTCGACGAAGTGGCGGGAGCCAAGGCAAAGGCCGAACAGCAATTCAACTACCTGGAGCCCTTCTATGTATCCATAGTCGGATACGTCATGGTTCTCCTACTCGCTGTCTTTTCTTGGCCTTTCGCATCGCGCGGCTTAAACCGAGCGGCCTTTTGGACTACTGTGGCAGTATTCGTGGTTCATACCATCGGCATGGGATACCGTGTCTATATTATCGGATACGCCCCGGTCATTAACCTGTACTCTTCCGCCATATATGTGGGCTGGGGAGCGACCTTGTTGGCCCTCATCATAGAACGACTCTACAAAAACGGGATCGGCAGCTTTATCGCATCAGTTATCGGCATATCTAGTTTAATCGTAGCCCACCACTTGATCGATGGACGCGACACGCTCGAGCAAATGAAGGCGGTGCTGGACTCGAATTTCTGGCTCACCGTGCACGTCCTCACAGTGACATTTGGATACGCCTCGACCTTTTTCTCCGGCTTTATCGGCATCTTTTGGATCATAGCCGGCACCACTACCAAGCTCATAAACAAAGAGAGAAGCAAGATGCTCGCCGCCATCGTTTTCGGCATTATCTGTTTCTCCACCCTCTTCAGCTTCTTCGGAACCGTTTCTGGCGGCATCTGGGCCGACCAATCTTGGGGCCGCTTCTGGGGCTGGGATCCGAAGGAGAACGGAGCGGTGCTCCTCGTGCTTTGGAACGTCATCATCCTACATGCTCGCTGGGGAGGCTTCGCGAAAACACGTGGAATCATGGCAATGGCGGTCTTCGGCAATATCGTAACCAGCTGGTCATGGATGGGCACCAATATGCTGGGAATCGGCTTACACTCCTACGGATTCATGAATTCCGCCTTTAACTACCTAGCTGGTTTTTGGATCTCGCAGCTGATTATTATCGCGTTAGCGTACTTGCCAACAAGGACTTCGCGAAGCAAAGTCAACGCCTAGCACGTTTTCTCTGCCGCCCTCCTTCTACAAAATGGCCAATAAATCTCCCCACGAACTGAAGCCAGGCCAAATCCTGGCGGAAGACGTCTTCAATCTCGACGCCAAGAAGCTCTTCCCTTCGGGGACTAAGCTCACGGAGAGACAGATCGAGATCCTGATGATGTGGGGAGTGGAGAACGTCCACTTGCAAGGAAATGACGACGGGGCTGAAGTCATCTCAATCCAAAGTTTTTCCAATACGGCTAAACAGGACGCGGAGGCAGTTGTACAAAAGCGATTCCAACTCGTGAAGTCTTCCCATCCCGCAGTTATTGCCATTCGCGAATTAGCTGTACTAGAATTGGCGAAATCCTCGGATCATCCGCTCTAATCACAGTGAACGAGCTTTTAAACCCACAACTCTCAGATCCAACGACCTTCGTCCAGCTTCCTCCCCTGGTGAAAGCCATAGAAGAAGCGATGGACAACCCGGAGTCGTCTTTCGAGGACATCGCTCGTATCGTTGAATCAGATGCAGAACTATCTCAGCGGTTTCTCAATCTCGCCAATAGCCACTTCTACGACTACCCGATTCACCTCGGCACCATCCCGGATGCCCTGAGCGTTATCGGCCTGAGAAATACTCGCAACCTGAGCATTCTCCTCTCGCTTCCCAAACTGCTCCCGCAAAACCCAGGATTCCCCGTTCCACGCGACGACTTTTGGAAATTCAGCATCGCTGTCGGACTCTGCACTCGCTTGATGGCTTTGGAACGCCGCGAGGCAAATACCGAACGCCACTTTATCGCCGGCTTTTTGCATAAGGTAGGGCGCCCCATGATCGGAGCGTTTTTCCCCGACGAAGCGAAAGAAATTTTCAAACGAGTCCAGAGGCAAGACACCCACTACTCGCAAGTAGCGAGCTCTATCCTCGGTTTTGACGAATCGGAAGTCGGGGCGGCAGCCCTGCAGCACTGGAGGTTCCCGCAGGATATCTATACCTTGGTTCGCCACCACAACAAACCAGTCCTAGCCCGCAACAACGTGACCACAGTAAGCCTAGTCCATATCGCTAGTTTTTTGGTCTCGGCCTTGCGACTGGGTGATTCCGGGGACCGGTTCGTGCCCGAATTTTCGGAAGCCGCTTGGGGATACGCCGGTTTCGAAGAATCGAAAATCTCCATTGTCAGCGATGAATTGATCCGCCAACTTGATAGCGTGTGCAAAGTGTTCTTAGACAAAATCTAATAAGAACCCGACCCATGGATACCAAGAGCTTCGACAAGCACGAACAACAACAGAGCCGTTTCGAGAAGTTAGACTTCTTTCAACGGAAGCTGCGCGAAGCTTCAAATACGCAAGAAGTCATCCAAATCGCAGAAAACGAATTGGATGGAATTCACGAATTCGCCACCCAAGGTTTCTATCTCGTCGACGAAAAAGAAGGCGGCTTCGAACTGCATAAAACCCGGCCTCCGAGAATCTACCTCGCCTTAGAAACGATCATCCGCCGCGCCATCCGACAAGGCGCCTTCGCCTGGGCCCTTCGCCAACAAAAGCCACTGTTCTGGCAGGATGACGAGTCAGGATGGCGGCTGATGCTCCATGCTCTTTCGACCCGCGAACGCACCCTTGGCATGTTCGTCGGGCTCTTCGATCAGGCGAAACCAAGCGAGCAGCACAACATCGTGCTCAATCAGATCTCGCTGACGCTCACCCTGACAGCCACCACTCTGGATGGCTTGGCCCTGCGTGGAGAGCTCCAACTCCAGAATCGTAGCCTGGAAGAGACAGTTGCAAAGCGTACCGCCGCCTTCCTAAAAGCGAAGGAAGAAGCGGAAAAAGCGAATTTGGCCAAAAGCGAATTCCTCGCCATGATGAGCCACGAACTTCGTACTCCGATGAATGGCGTCATCGGTTTTGCTTCCCTTCTGCTCGAGACTCAGCTTGATGAAGAGCAAAAGGACTTTGTGCAGACCATCCGCACTTCAGGCGATTCCCTGCTCTCCATCATCAACGATATTCTCGATATTTCGAAGATCGAAGCCGGCCGAGAAGAGCTCGAACTGGTAAGCTTCAACCTCAAGCATTCGTTGCAGGAGGTTTTGAACATCACCTCCCCGATCGCCGCCAACAAAGGGCTGAAGCTCGACCTCGTTTACTCGGACAACATTTCTGAATTCGTCATCGGAGACCCGGGCAAAGTTCGCCAAATCATCCTGAACTTGGTGAGCAACGCCATCAAGTTCACCCAAGAGGGCGGCGTTACCATCAAAGCTGATTCCGACCAACGCACTAATCACCACTCCATGATTCGTATCGCAGTTACGGATACCGGAATTGGCATCCCGTTGGAGATCCAGCAGCGTCTCTTTAAACCATTCACCCAAGCCGACTCCTCCACCCGACGCAAACATGGCGGCACGGGCCTGGGCCTCGTTATCTCCAAACGATTGGCGGAGATGATGAGCGGTGATATCACCATTCAGAGTGTTCCGGGCGAAGGATCGACTTTCTATTTCACGGCCTACTTGGAAACAAGTGTCCGCCAGGAAGAGGAGTATTTCGACAACCAGCCCACCCAAGAACCGAGTCTGGGTTCGGGCACGAGGACGGTTCTGGTCGCCGAAGACAATATCGGCAACCAGAAGTTAATCCACGGCATGCTCAAGCGCATTGGCTTAACAGCCAAAACGGCCAACAATGGACTCGAAGCCTTGGAGCTGTTTCGCACGGGCGAATACGACCTGGTGCTTATGGATTGCCAGATGCCGGAAATGGATGGCTTTGAAACCACCCGAGAAATTCGCAAGTACGAACGCTCCACCGGCACTCACACCCCGATCATCGCGTTAACCGCCCTCTCCCTCCAAGGAGTGAAAGAGCGCTGCTTCGACGCCGGGATGGATGACTATCTCTCCAAGCCTCTGGAAATTCAGCCTCTGGCCGCCACCTTGAATAAGTGGACGACCTCACGCTGAACGGTCTTAGGCGTTCTTCACGGTCTTGAGCGATAAGGTGTCGCCTTCGACCACGAATCGTGCGGTATCGCCATCCGATATCTCCCCGCCGATGATCGCCTTCGCCAAGTCTGTCTGTACCGAGCGTTGCAAGAAGCGCCTCAGCGGTCTCGCTCCGTATACAGGATCGAATCCTTTCAAGGCGACCCATTTGAGAGCTTCCCCATCGAGTTCGACCACTATCCGGCGTTCCGACAGTGTCTTGTTCAGGTCTTTGAGCAATAGGACCACGATTCGTTCGATGTCCTCCAAATCCAGCGGCTTGAAGATAACCGTTTCGTCGATACGATTCAGGAATTCCGGACGGAAGTGTCGTCTCAACTCTGTCATTACCGACTCCTTGGTCGATTCCGAGAGCCCGTCTTCAGCCTTTTCGATCAGATGCTGACTACCCAAGTTCGAGGTCATTATCACAATCGTATTCTTAAAGTCGACTACACGACCTTGCGAATCCGTGACTCGGCCATCATCGAGAATTTGTAGGAGCACATTGAATACGTCTGGATGCGCCTTTTCAACTTCGTCGAATAGAATCACCGAATAAGGCTTACGGCGAACCGCTTCCGTCAACTGGCCGCCTTCTTCGTAACCGACATATCCAGGAGGAGCTCCAATCAATCTCGCGACCGCATGCCGCTCCATGTATTCACTCATGTCGATACGCACGATCGCGTCCTCGCTGTCAAAGAGCGTACTAGCTAGCGTTTTAACGAGCTCGGTCTTACCGACACCTGTTGGACCTAGGAATATGAAGCTACCAATCGGGCGTTTAGGATCTTTGATACCGGCACGAGCGCGTAAGATCGCTTCGGATACAAAGCGGATTGCGTCCGGCTGGCCAATAACACGTTCCTCCAGAGCTGATTCTAGATTAAGTAGCTTTTGTCTTTCGCCTTCGATCAGCTTGGTCACCGGAACACCTGTCCAACGAGCCACAATCTCAGCGATTTCCTCTTGGCTGACTTCTTCCTTCACCAGAGAGCGTTCGCTGTGCTTCGCTTCCGCAGCCGCGAGCTGGCTCTCCAGTTCTGGCAGACGGCCATGCTTCAACTCGGCAGCCTTATTAAGGTCATAGGCTCGCTCCGCTTTGACGATCTCTGCCTTAGTGCTTTCGATGTCTTCACGAAGCTTTTGAAGTTGGGAAATAACGCCTTTCTCCACTTCCCAAACCTGACGCTGAGCCTTTTCCTCTTCTTTCAAATCGGCAATCTCGCGACGCACACCTTGGAGCCTATCTTTCGAAGCGGTATCCTTTTCTTGGATCAAGGCCGCCTCCTCGATCTCCAGTTGCATAAGCCGACGAGTCATCGCATCCAACTCCTCTGGCAAGCTGTCCATCTCGGTACGAATCGCCGCACACGCTTCGTCGACGAGGTCGATCGCCTTGTCCGGCAAAAACCGGTCTGTTATGTAACGATTGGAAAGTACGGTGGCCGAAACGAGAGCATTGTCCTGGATCCTGACCCCGTGGTGAACTTCGAAGCGTTCCTTCAAGCCACGCAAGATGGATATCGTGTCCTCAACAGAGGGCTGATCCACCAATACGCTCTGAAAGCGACGCTCGAGGGCAGCGTCTTTTTCGATGTACTTGCGGTACTCGTCTAAGGTCGTTGCTCCGATACAGTGCAGTTCACCTCTGGCCAACATGGGCTTGAGCAAGTTGCCCGCATCCATCGCTCCATCCGTCTTGCCGGCACCCACGATGGTGTGCAGCTCGTCGATAAAGAGCAAAATACGCCCTTCGCTAGCTTTCACCTCTTGCAGCACCGCTTTTAAACGCTCCTCAAACTCGCCTCGATATTTTGCCCCCGCAACGAGAGCGCCCATGTCGAGAGAGAAGACAGTCCTGTCCTTCAAGCCTTCCGGCACATCGCCTCGCACGATCCGTTGAGCGAGCCCTTCAGCAATGGCAGTCTTACCCACCCCTGGCTCACCGATGAGAACCGGGTTGTTCTTTGTCTTACGGGAGAGGATACGGATAACCCTGCGGATCTCATCATCGCGCCCGATCACCGGATCCATTTTGCCCGAACGGGCACGTTCGACTAGATCGGAACCATATTTCTCCAAGGCTTGGTAAGTGGCTTCCGGATTCTGCGAAGTTACCCGCTGGTTGCCTCGCACTTTCTGCAAAGCTCCTAGAATTTTCGCCCTGTCTAGGCCAAAACTATCCAAGACACTGGCCAAGGCTGACGGTTTCCGAACCGTGGCGAGAGCGAGAAATAGGTGTTCGACACTGATAAACTCATCTTTGAGCGAGGCGGCTTCCTTCTCCGCAACCGTGTAAACCTCATTCGCGGCTTGGGTGATAAATATTTTGGAGCTGTCCACGCTTCCCGATACCTTTGGGAGACGTTCGAGTTCGCGATCGAGCGACAAAGCCAAAGCGCTATCCGCTATATCGAGCTTTTTCAAAACGCCCTTAACGATACCGTTTTCCTGGTCTACCAGAGCCGCCAACAAGTGGAGCGAATCCACCTCGTTGTTTTGCTTGCGGCGAGACAGGCTTTGAGCAGCCGTCAAAGCGGTGCGTGCCATTTCGGTAAGTCTATTGGGATCAATCATTTAATATTCCTCCTATGGCAAAGTCTTCGCATAAATCATTCCCTGATCCCAAATTCATCCCTACGCGAGAGCAAAGCTATCATAAGTATCTAGCTTTCTGATATTTGCACGTTTTTCAAATCTCGTTTTCAAGCGATTTAGCCATCCCCGTAGGGTACAAAAAAACGGCCAGCGAGACACACTGACCGTTTTGAAACTATAGAAAAGAGACTCAGTGTCTCACTTTCCTTAGATGTTGAAAGCCTGCTAAATGCCTTCTCCACCAACCCCGTCTGGATCTTCCAAAGATTCGGTATCGACGCCTGCTGCCAGCAAGCGGTCTGGGGCATGAATTTCGTCCACCATATGCTTGATCTCGATCGGTGGCGGAGGAGTGAGATAGCTAACGACAAAGGTAACCACGAAGTTGATAAGCATACCGACAAAGCCAATGCCTTCCGGCGTGATGCCCAATAGATAGTCCTTGGGAGAACCTCCTAAAAACTGAAAATAGACGATATAGCTGATCGTAAAAGTGATGCCGCTCAGCATCCCGGCAATCGCTCCATGCTTGTTTACTCGTCGAGAGAAAATCCCGGCCAACAAGGTTGGAAAGAAAGAGGAAGCAGCCAGTCCGAAGGCAAAAGCCACCGTTTTGGCAATAAAGGCAGAAGGCGGGTTGATCCCAAAATAAGCTGCCACCGCGAGAGCGATAAAGGACGCTGCCCGAGCATAGTTAACCTCCTCCTTGTCACTCAGGGTCGGCTTGACGATCTTCTTCATCAGATCGTGAGAAATCGAGGTGGAGAGTACCAGTAGCAGGCCAGCAGCGGTCGAAAGGGCTGCCGCGATACAACCCGCCATGAGAAGGGCGATCACCCACATTGGTAAGCCAGCCATGTGAGGATTGGCCATGACCATGATGTCGTTACCAAACCAGAGCTCGTTGGGGTTGGTCATATCGCCCTTGTTGGCCAGCAAGCGTTGTCCATATTCACCTACAAGCTGAGATTCTGGCGCGTCATCCGAGGGATAAGAGGGACCTTTACCAATAAAAACAGCATTACTGTTGGCTTCCGATTTCCCCGGGCCGAAATACTGGATCTTGCCATCTTCGTTTTTGTCGACCCAAGCCATTTGCCCTGTTTTTTCGAAGTCTTTGAACCACGCTGGAGCAGTCTCGTAGCTGCTCTCATGCAAAGTCGTTATCAGGTTAACACGGGAAAACGCGCCGATCGTCGGAGCAGTAACATAGATCACTGCGATAAACAGCAGCGTCCAACAGGCTGACTTACGAACAGAGGCGACATTCTTCACCGTGAAAAACCGCACGATAACGTGAGGCAAGCCGGCCGTTCCGCACATCAAAGCGGCAGTGATGCAAAACATGTTAAGCTTCCCGAGCTTACCTGCTGTGAATTCGCTAAACCCTAACTCAGTGTTTATATTATTTAGCTTCTGCAAAAACGGGACCTTGGGATCCTCGGCTGTGAAATCGCCTATAAGACCAAGCTGGGGGATGAAATGATTGGTCAACGCGATCGCTATAAAGATAGCTGGAATCGTGTAGGCCATAGCCATCACGCAATACTGAGCGACTTGGGTGTAAGTGATCCCTTTCATTCCCCCCAGTCCGGCGTAGAGAAATACGATACTAGCTCCCACGAGCACGCCCGATTGAATCTTGATTCCAAATAGCTGCGAGAAAACAACCCCCACACCTCGCATCTGACCCATGATGTAGGTCATGCAAATGAATATAGCGCAAACCACCGCGACACCACGAGCGACCTTTGAATAATAACGATCGCCAATAAAGTCAGGCACCGTGGGCTTCCCAAACTTCCTTAGGTAAGGAACCATCAAGACTGTCAGCAGCACGAAGCCACCTGTCCACCCCATCAAGAAACGAGAGGCATCGTATCCGCTAATGGCAATCGTCCCAGCCATCGAGATGAAGGTCGCCGCTGACATCCAGTCAGCTGCTGTAGCCATGCCATTGGCAAAAGGCGATACGCCCCCACCCGCCGTATAATATTCCTTCGTGGAGGAAGCTCTCGAAGTAACGGCGATAAAGATGTAGAGCCCGAAAGTGAACCCGATGAAGATAAAATTGTATACGTCCTGCGACATTGTCTGATTCCTCGCGTTACTCTGAGATTCGATATCTGCGATCCAAGCGGTTCATCCAAACCGCATATACAACCAGCAAAATAATGAAGCCGATGATTGAACCTTGTTGAGCCATCCAAAAGCCAAACGGCGCATTGCCGATCTTTGGAGCATGCTCGTCCAGCCAGTCACGGAAAAGGATTCCACAGCCAAAACTGATTAAGAACCAGAAGGGTAGTAGGCAAAGGATGACGCGTAAGCTCGAACGTACATAACACACCTGCCTTTCAACGCGTTTAGTGATTTCAGGCTGTGGTAGGCCGTCAACAGATTCTTTCGAAGATGAATCGCTCATGGGGTAAACTTGGGATTATCAGGGATTTAAGAAAGGGGTAACTAGCGAGTGAAGTCATCATAACACTACCGGCAAGGTTTTTCCTTATACCCTTAATCAATTTCGCTACTATTTGTAACGCAGCTGATGCGATACGAGGCTAGCAGCGCCGGCCCTAATATTCCCGGCGTCATGCAGCAAAGAAAAAGGGAAGCCATACAGCTTCCCTTTATACTTAATCTAAATTCAATTGCAACCGGACTAGCTTTTCTCCGGATCCGGCCCTGAAGGAGTTTCGCCTTCTTCAGCGGAAGACTCTTTCGTTACCGGCTCTTCAGGTTTCGGTGCTTCTACAGCTTCCTCCACAGTAGAAACAGGCGCTTCCTCAACAACAGGGGGTAGCTTTTCCGGCGTGGCGGACTTGTCCTTGCGCGGATGAGTTGAAGCCTCCTTTTCCTTGGAGCCGCTTTCCAGAACAGGCTGGGCAAAGAGGGTGTCATCCTCGAAATGGCTGATATATCCATCCGCGATCAACCAATGTAGATCACGAACCACCTTTTTTTCGTCGAAAGCGACTTCTTCGGCCTCAGCCTTGAGCCACTTTTCGTATTCCTCTGGGAAAACCTTGGATTTGACCAACTGATTCTTCTCAAGGAATCGAATGATCCGATCTAAGTCCGGTGACATCACCTGGCCCGGAGTGCGGAAATTCCGCTTGGTGGCACAAACATAGGTGACTCCCTTGGAACCCTTCTTATAAATGCTGAATTTTTCACGACGCATCCTACCGCGGATTGCGTTCGCGGTATCCAACGGAAAGCGTTGCTGACGCTGCAACTCCCCGTTCATCGCCTTGCAGGCTTCCGATTCAGGAAATTTTTCAAGAACGCTGCCGTGAACTCTAGCATAATTCACCTGCTTCACGATCTTGGACTTCAACTCCGACCGTAGGTAGGCAATGGCATCTTCAGCGGAATCGAAACTCTTGGCCGCTTCACCTTCCGCGACTTCCTTGACGGTGTAACGAGTGGCTTTCTTTTGAGATTCCAGCCAAGCCGCAACGACCTCCTCTTCCCTCACGGTTTCGATAGCGCTCTGAAGCTTTTCGAAAGCCATATTGGGCAATCTGGTCTTGTGGTGATTAAGCAGGGCAGCCTCGTACTTGTGATAATTCGGTGGACCGAGCAACTCCTTGGTGAAAGGGCATCGATTCACGAAAGGAAAGTTACCACTTGGGGCTTCGACCTCTACTTCTTCCACGGTGAAGAATTCCGCGGTGTGGTGGGTCATGGCATGGCTCAAGACCTCCTCTTCAGTAACGAAAGGCATGTTGTCGAGAGCACAGATAAAGACCTTTTCAGGTTTTTGGCCTTCTGCCGGCTTACGAGTGATGCTCGCGATAAAACGATCAGACTTTTCCATGAAGAGCTTTGCCACCTGGAATAGTTCGTAGGTCAGGTGGTTGGCTCGCATCGCTTTGATTATAGCGGAAAAGCAATTGTCATCCGGGTAGAAGCACACATCGAAGACTGGGCTTTCGTACGGATGGAAAACTTCTTGGCGGGGTGCGCGCCTTGGCTGGCGTCGCCCTCCTCCTTGCCGATCTCGGCTTGGTCTGTGACCCGCTCCGGAATCAGATGAAGGAGCATTCCCTTGAGGACCTTCCGCCGATCTTGGTGGGCGTGGCGGACGACGATCCTTACGGGCTGCTCCTCCTCCAGGTCTACGATTAGGTCGATCGCCGCCTCTTGATCCGCCTCCGTGAGATTTGGATCGCCCTGAATCGGAGGAGCCTTTACTGGCGGCCGTCCATTGGGTTCCAAAGCTGAAGCTTTTGAGATCGGAGAGATCGACGGATTCTTTTTTAGGGTCTTCGTGGGGATCCTTAGGTGTGGAATCGGGCATCTGAGCGTGTATAAAAAGGCGCCAAAATGAGGGGCATCCTGTAGTTTGCGGTTCTGGTCAAGTCTCTTAAGGTGAGCACAAAGCGTGTTGCGGGCGAGTATTAACTTCGTTGTTCCAACGGAATCAACCCAATACGAAGAAATGTAGAAAATGTTCACTTTCGCGCTTTACAAAGCCCGGCTTATCTCCATTTCTTTGCGACCTCACTCATCTGCTCAGGTGGTGGAATTGGTAGACACGTACGCTTGAGGGGCGTATGGCGCAAGCCGTGGAGGTTCGAGTCCTCTTCTGAGCACCATTTTAAAAATGGACCGCGACAAGCGGTCCTTTTTTGTATCCGGATTTCCGAACCTTCAGTCAGGATCGATACATGGTTCGAAAACGGAGTTGTAAATTGAAACGGACAAAGTACGAGGGACGCGTCTCAAGCCCCTCTGCTGCAACACATTCGGAGCTTCCCTGAAGTCGATTAACAAGCGAAAGCTTTTCTGCTTAGCCACATTATATAGGCGGCGCCCATTATCCAGCCTTGCCAAAGGGCATTTCCCGCTTCACAAGTCCCCACTTTTTGCACCTAGGAGCACCATGAAACGCAACGAAGATATACGCAACATCGCCATCATCGCCCACGTTGACCACGGGAAAACCACCCTCGTCGACCGGCTCATGCAGGAGGGCGGAGTATACCGCGACAACCAAGCGGTCGCCGAACGCGCCATGGACTCCATGGACCTGGAGCGTGAGAAAGGCATCACCATCAAGGCGAAAAACACCTCCGTACACTGGAAGGGAAAGACGATCAACATCGTCGACACCCCAGGACACGCCGACTTCGGTGGCGAAGTGGAACGCGTTATGAAGATGGTCGATGGCGTTTTGCTGCTTGTTGACGCCAAGGACGGACCGCAGGCCCAAACTCGCTTCGTGCTCCGCAAGGCGCTCGGCCACGGCTTGAAGCCGATTGTAGTTATCAATAAACTAGACCGCGACCACGCCGACCCAGAGCGAGTGCACGACCTCGTCTTGGAATTGTTCCTCGCTCTCGATGCCGATGAAGAACAGTTCAACGCGCCTTTCATATACGGTTCCGCTAAAAATGGTTTCGCGGTGCGCGAAATCGACGATGAACGCGTCGACATGACTCCTCTCTTCGAGACCATCCTCGATCACATTCCAGCTCCGGAAGCCGACACCGAGGGTGAATTCAAGATGCTGGTCTCCAACATCGACTGGGACGACTACGTTGGCCGCGTTGCCATCGGCAAGGTTCTCAGCGGCAAGGTTGCCAAGGGCGACACCATTTTCCGCGTTATGCAGGACGGCAAACGCGAGCGCATTAAGGTAACAAAGGTGTTTGAATATAGCGGTATGGCTTCCTCCGAATCGATCGAGGGCGAGGCAGGCACGATCGTGGGTGTAGCTGGTTTCGACGAGGTCGACATCGGTGAAACACTTTGCAAGACCGAAGCCCAAGAGCCTTTGCCTTTCGTCGAAATCGATCCGCCAACCATCATGATGCAGTTCGCAGTCAACGATGGCCCCTTGGCTGGACGCGACGGGAAACTCGTGACCTCCCGCCAAATTCGCGAACGTCTCATGCGCGAGATGAAGACCAACGTTTCCATCCAAGTGGAAGACGGCGAAACCTCCGGTATTTTCAATGTGTCCGCTCGTGGAGCGATGCAGATCGCTGTTTTGGTGGAAACCATGCGTCGCGAAGGGTACGAAGTTCTGGTATCCCGTCCTAGCGTCATTACCCAGCAGATCGATGGGAAGACCTGCGAGCCGTTTGAAACCCTCTGGATAGAGCTACCCGAGGATTGCATGGGCGGCATCATGGAGAACTTGAACAACCGCAAGGGCATCATGACCAACATGGAAACCCGCAACGGTATTGTTTTCCTCGAAATGGAAATCCCTACCCGCGGCATCATCGGCTTCGAAATCGACCTCGTGAACGCGACCAGCGGTCACGGCATCATGTCTCACCTTTTCTTGGAATACCGCCCCATGGCTGGCGAAATCGTCACCCGCAAGAGCGGTACTCTCGTTTCCATGGACAATGGCAAAACCACCGCCTACTCGCTCGCGGCTTTGGAAGAACGCGGCAAGCTCTTCGTGGGAGCTGGCGTGGAAGTCTACGAAGGCATGATCGTGGGAGAGAACCCTCGCCAAGGCGAAATCCCAGTCAATCCGACCAAGGCCAAGCAGCTCACCAACTTCCGTTCCCAAGGTGACGGAAAAGGCATCCAGCTCAGCCCGCCAATCACCTTCTCTCTCGAGCGTTCCATCGAATACATCGCGAACGACGAATTCGTGGAAGCGACTCCTAACAATCTCCGTCTGCGCAAGCGGATCCTAAATTCCACGCTGCGTAAACGAGCGAACAGATAGTTCAAAAAAAGAAACTAAAAAACCCTCTTTTGGCGCGAGTCCGGTCCTTCCGGCTCGCGCTTTTTCGGGTTTGCTCAGTTCGTTTGAGCCAGAGCCTAAACTCGGGGCTTAAACACGGCATTGACCTGCACACTTACCAGGTCGTTGACCAAGTGCTTACCGAGTTTGGCGAAAAATCTCCCCGATCCATAGATCGCTCCGAAATGCGTGCGATCCAGATCAAATTGGCACTGTAACACGTATCCGTTTTCCCATGCAGCCAGTTGGGCATCGAGCGCGAGCTGTTGCTCCACCCCTCGAATTCGGATAACTCCTTCGACGCTTACATTCAGCTGCCCCTCCCTCGCGTCAGGATCCAAATAAAAGCGATCTATCGCAAAACTGGAAACGGGATGCTTCGCGGTATCGAAAAAATCGACCGAAGCGATATGAGAAACCATAGAGCTCGCCAAAGAAGGTTCGTCCAGGTCCGTGCACCTGAGGGAAGCCATCTCCACCAGAGCTTCGCCCGACTTTGCGGAACCCTCGTGATCGAATTCTAAAGATCCGGAGGAAAAGGATAGCTCCCCCCTCGTGTTGCGTCATCAAGCTGCGGCCGATCCAGCGCAGACGACTCAGCTTAGTATCCAAATCGAAATGACGCCACTGAACCCTATCCGATTCCGGTTTCGAAAAAGTCTCATGCCCAGACTCATTCCAACCCTCCAAGCCTCCTTCTAAAAGCTTAACGTCGGAGTAACCAGCCTGGCTCAAACGTTTAACCGCTACCGCCGCGGCATAAAACCTATCGCTTTGGCCGTAGACAATCATTTCCGAATTCTTGTCTTCAATCACCGCCTCAACCGAATCGACAAAGGCCACCTCAAATACGCAATGATTGACCGCCTGAGGGATTCGACATTCACCGAACGCTTCAGGCGAACGAACGTCTATTATAATAGAGCAAGTCTTTGCGGCGTAATCCGCAGGAACTCGTTTCAGAGTATCTTCCGAGGGCAACATAACAGCTAGAGAATCGGGCTCCAGGTCTCCTGAAACCTCCGGCTGCCTGACGAATTAAGCCTAATATCCGTTGCGCCTAATTACGGAAAAATCTCTCGATCATCTCATAAACGAGCGAGCATCTTTGAAAACAAGAACATCTCTTAAATGCTTTCACTTAGGCGGTTATGGTCCACCTCTCAACAAGGCTCCGCGCCATCTCAGCGATACGTGGATCGGTCGCGAAAAGCACCCCTCCCCGATTCATGAAAGTCGTATCCTCGCGATTGAGCTCTAAGTCTCCTCCGTATACGTTCGTAGCGATAGCTCCTGCTTCATTGTAGATGCAACTTGAGGCTGCGAAATCCCAGAGGCTTCCACCTCCTTCCACTTTTTTGGGAAACTTAAAGTAAGTACCCGATCCAGTTTCCAAGGCCCAAATAGCATTCATCGCTCCTCCTCCATGCGATCTCCTCTCAAACCGTCCATAGCCCTCGGCGTCGCAAAAACGTTTAATCTCCTCTTCGATCTCCGGAAAATTCGGTTGATTCAAAAGGCTTCGGTCACTCACAAAATGAAAAACCTCTTTGTTGGCAGCATCGCCGAGCGGATTCCATGACTGACCATTCTTGCGCAGCCCCTCTCCCTTCAAACCATCATATAGTACACCTTCTATCGGATCAAAGATCACTCCGATCATCGGCTCTCCGGAGCGAGCCACCAAAGCAATAACCACAGCGTATCCACTTTCTCCTTCCGTAAAGGCCAAGGTTCCATCGAGCGGATCGATACACCAAAAATAGTCCTTCCGAAGCCGACTCCCATCGTCCGCGCTTTCTTCGCTTAAAACCGCTAGATCATAACGATTTATGCTCCCCTTCAGTTCAGATAAGATGATGTCCTGGGCATGTCGGTCCACCTCAGTCACCACTTGCGAGGCCAAGGTATCTCCTCCCTTTTTGCGCTCTACTTCGTAGTCTCCTCCTGCCCGAGACTGGATGTATGCTCCCGCAGTTTCCGCTGCTCGACAGGCTATTTCTCGTAGCTCGGTGAGTTGTTGTGATTCCAATTTCATACGCGAAGTCTTTCCAATACCTGACGTGCGATTCGCTCGCTATAGCTGTGCACCTTCCAGTGGCCTGGGCTCCAGCCCTTGATGAATCGATGAAAGTCTGTCCAGGCAACTGGATACAAACTCCGCCACTCGTCCTCAACCTCGTCTGGATCAACATGAGGCTGAAATCTCTGGAGGGCTTTCTTCAATTCCAGGAAATAACGATCTAGCAATATCGTTTCGAAACGTTCGCAGTCGTCCTCCCGCAAGCAACTTCCTACGAAATAGGCCAAATCTTTCATGCCACAGCCGCCTCCGACGTATTGGAAGTCTACCGCCGCAACCGAGCTTGAATCCTCAGCGAAACAGAAATTGGCCAACTTGGCATCGCCATGGACCACCGTTTTGAATCTGCAGTTCTCTAACTTGTCATCGAGAGCCTGAGCTGCTGCCTTAAGAGCCAAATCGTCCAAAACCTCCAACTCATCTGGCCGCGTATCCAAATGCCAATACGTCCCCTTCTCCCATAAACCCGAGCAATCCTTTCCCATAAAGCTGGCGTGAAACTCGGCGAGCCAGGTTAGACAGAGAAACATCTCATCGATGGAAGGAGCCGATAGCCTTTTCGAGAATCCGACCGCATCGAGATCCTCTAAGGCTAACATCATCTCGGCCCCCACCGAATCCGTGGCGAAGCACTTCGGCAAACGGGCGGTACTGAGCTCACTGTAATTTGAATACCAATGAGACTCCACTTGGTAGGATTTCACTTTCCGCTCGTGCGAGAAACTCGTGTTCCATCCACGGGGATGGTCAGTCTCGTTGGGAAAACGTACCAGTTTTAGGACTACAGAATCGACCGGCCCATCGATGACCTTGTAGCGGGCTATCTTTCCATACCCGCTCCAGAGGCTTTGGATTTCTTCGATCTCTCGGATTTCAGTCGCTCCCAGAACCTGGCAAATGTTGTCGTAAAACCGCTCGTTCATTATCGAGCCAAGTTTTAGCGACGCATCGCCGGCGGTGTCCAGTCGAGACGCTAGACACCGACAGAGCGAAACGATCAATCTTGGGACCGAACTACGCTAGAGCGCTTTGCCGTAAAAGACGCAACGCGACCAATGCATGCCGCTTTCGGTTTTGACTCCGCACTTGTGGCAGGAATCGCAATCCTTGATCATGCTAACGCTTTCATACCCAGTGTTGTCATTCTCAGAACTTGCTATCTCCAAGGTGACCTCGCCGTGCACGGCGTTGCAGGATTTTTTGACGACTCTTTCTTTTAACATCGTTAGTGAGGTATGGGGTTCACATCTGGCCAAGCCACTAGGATGCAGCTCTCGCCTTCTTCCCGAAAAGATATCCGATTTCAGGAAAATAGCTAATGTTTAAGATCCGCCAGCACGGTATTAAGCGGACCTAATGACCAAGCCTAGCTTCTTAGCTAGAGCGTTACCCTGATCCCACTAACCGACCAAAAAGGAGTACGTCTTTTCCTTAAGAGTCATGCTCATAAGGAGGCTGCGTCGCTCCACCGGATGACGAATCAAATCGTACTTTAGCGTGATCCGCTCCCCTTTCTTAACCGGCGTCGGCTCCCAAGCGAAATAGGTCTGCATCCAGTGGGTCGTTTCCTGTTCCGGACCCGTGTCCAACACGACTGTCGGAGTTAGTTCCGCCACAAACCAGCCGGCAAATCCGTTGAGCACCCGATCCTCTTCTATCTCGAATTCGAGCTGACCATGTTGCCAAACGTCTTCCTTGCTGGCTTTGGCAAGATCCAGCTTCACGAGACTCTGCGGTTCCGCGATCATGTCGCGGGCCGGAATTGTAGTTTTGATGGCCAAGGCCTGCTCGAGCTCTCGCCGTTCGAGATGGGAAAAATCGATCCCGTGCAAGGGTTCCTTCCAAAAGCCCGGCCCTTCCTCTACGTAGAGCACATGCGAGTCAACCGGGGCTAGTTTCAACTCAACGCCACAAGGCAGCATACGGCCGCCTTCTTTTAGATTCGCATCTCGGCAATCGATAACGTCGTCGAGCATCGTTTCGGCAAATCCGAAATGCCCCAGCCATTCGCTGACGATGAGATCGACCGGCTCCATGAGCTGGAAATCCGCCGCGTTTCCATTGATCACCTCGATCGTCTCGCTCATGCCATTTCGCTCTACCGTCTCGCGAGCGGCCGCAGCCACAGCGGATTGGTCTAACGCGTAGACCTTTTTGGCCCCCGCTTTCGCCGCCAGCATAGCTAGGAGTCCGGAACCGGTCCCGACATCGATCACGGTCTCGCCGCCACTCAAGGCTTCTTTGATGGCCGCAGCAAAGGCGTCTGTCCTGGGACGGTCAGAAACCATGTAACGTTGCAACCCTAGCTCAGCGTAACTTTCGAAATAGAAATCCACGGCAACCATCTGCTCACTCCGATTTGCCAAGGCAACTTTAATTGCACGATACTGCCTTTAAGCCGAAAATCCTCAGATTTCTTGAAACCAGAACATCCATTTTGGGTAGAGCAGGCAACTGAACATCCGAATCAATCTCTTCCGCCTACACCATGCGATCCCTACTCTATACCACGTTCAAGAAAGCCTCCCTTGTTGCTCTCTTTTCGATTTTCACGATTCTGCCCGAGTCTTTGACCGCGGCTCCCAAAGCGCGGGACTTCCGCGACTATTACGAACTCGAGCCCATCACCGTGACAGGGCAAGAGATCCCCATAACCGTTTTTGCCCGCAACGGTTCCGACCGACGCTACGCGACCAAATTTGCGCACAAGGTGGTCGAAGTCGCCTATGAAACACTGGAAGGCACACCGGGTCCGGGACTGGTCATCATCGGGAGATCCGGAGAGACACACCCTATCAATCTCTTCGAAAAGTTCACCGAAAAGGCTCATGCTCCGGGCTCCAACCCTGAGTTGAAAAAGATAGCCGAAGAATTGGAGCGTTCATTCGAAAAATGGAAAGAGAAGCTCAACTTCAATCCGGATGAAGAACAGGAAGACGAGGATATGCCCATCGACCCTAGAACTCTCATAGACGCTTTCCCAATGCCGCTCACGCCTGTGGCTGCCCAACTCTACGTGATGGCATGGGAAGATGAATTCGATCCGGAGCGCTTCGACCTTCGCTTGTCGGAGCTGAAGGTGGACGACCTGCAAAAGCAGGATTTCCAGGATTTCAAATGGGTCTTCTACCTGCCCCCTCGCAACTCTTTCAACGCCGTGCTTAAGGAAGTGCTTCCCCTGGCCTTCGAGGAGGGAAACCTAGGGCCGATCAAACGAGTTTTGGCTCGCGGAGCGATCGCCACCTTCAAGCCGATTATTAAAGACGCCTTCGAGGGCCTCAGAAAAGGAGTCCTCTACTGGTCCATCCTCAACGAGAACGAAGAACGATTTCACCCCGGCGACGTAGAGGCTCTCGGAGCCGTTTATATAGAGTCGCAGATGCCAAAGGGCAAACTGATTGGAGGCGACAAACAGGGCCGCGCCATAGAAGCCGTAAAGAAGCAAAAGCTGGTCAATGAGGAATACGCGAAGGACCCCTTCGTCGCTCCGGAGCCATTGGAAAATTACCAAATAACCGATTTCGAAGACTTTGTCGGCACTTACGGCGACGAAGGACACGCGAATAGAGTGTTCTTCATCGAGTCGGACTCACTGCTTTGGAGAAAAGGTGACCGCGATCCGATAGAGTTTTTCCCCACCGCGGAGGGAAATTTCGTTACGGCTGATAAGTCCGCCACCATCGAGTTTTCCAAGGCAGACAATTCGGAGACGTATCAGGTCGAGCTTCGCCAAGTCCGGGCCCGCCATACCTTCTTTTACAAGGGCGAACCCGAATTCGAGAACGAGGCTTAGCCTACCCATATTTCCAATTCAGCGCTCTTCGGGCTTCACATCTCATCAACAAGCCTTCATCCCAGCCCTATGAGTGAAGTGAAGAAACGGATTCCCACCGAACGGGAATCCTCCCTGTGCCCTTGCAAAAGCCAGCTGAATTACAGGATCTGCTGCCAGCCCATCCATCACGGAAAGAAAAAGCCGGAAACAGCCGAGCAGCTCATGCGAGCACGCTACAGCGCCTACTTTTTCCGCAAGGTCGATTTTCTTGTAGAGACTACACATCCTGACACGCGAGATCCGGGCCTTCGCAAGGAATTGGAGGAAAATATCAACGACGCGAATTGGAGTTTCCTCACCATCCTAAATGTCAGTCAAGGCGGCCCAAAGGATAAACGCGGCAAGGTAGAGTTTATCGCCGAGTACTTTCACAAGGGCGAACCCTACGAGCTGCACGAGCTATCGCGCTTCAAGCGACACAAGGGGAATTGGAAGTACTTGGACGGAAAAGGCTCCACAACTCAGTGAGGCAATTCCAAAGGCGGTTTTTCCGCCTTTTTTCGTATCCAATCAATGGATCCACTAACGCCTTTCATTCGGACCAGCTTGAGCTGCAAGTCCCGCTTTCCAGGAAAATCCAAGAGGCTCAGTCCCAACGCTATGGTTAATAGACCTTGCCCGGGAAGCACCAGCATTGCGATTCCTGCCAAGAGAAGGAGAGCTCCCAAAATATTTTTGGCGACCCGTCGCACAAGCCGCCATGCCGTGAGCGGTCCGCCTTGCCCTTTTTCCCGAACAAAGAAATCCGGCCTCATCTGTATCACAACGATTGGTACGGCTATGAGAGATCCGATAAAGGTAAGAACGCTAAGTCCTACCGTCCACGCCACGATCGACTGCTCTTCCTCGAGGAACGTAAAAACTTGATCCCAAATATCCTGCATCGGCGTCAAGCGAGCGGTAGTTCGCCATAATTTTCCCGCACATGATACAAGGCTAAAAACTGTTTGCCCGATGTGGGATCGCTAACGGGAAAGCTTCCAGACTTCAGGCGGGGCTTTTTCTCTTCGCTTAGTCTTACAGGATTTTTCTCCGCTAGGTTGGAAGCATAATCGGCCAGGTTGGAAAACCCACATTTCTTGGCCTGTGATCGGGATACTATTTCAAATAGCCCCACCGACGTGGCCGCATTGTTTCGACCCAGCTCCAAAGCGACTCGTCCCATGGTATAGCGAGGATTGATTTCCACCACAGGCTTAAGCCGAAGCTGTCCCTGAGCATCTCGAAATATAAACGCATCGACTCCGAGCGGTCCCTGGAAACCCGCCTCAGAAAGCTTCTGCTGCAGAAGTGGAGCCAGCGTTTGTTCGTACCAGTGGTAGACTCGCGGCCGGCCATCGGTTCTCCGCATGATGAACTTAACGTGCTCCGAAGGAAGCCCTGAGCAAAAGCCATCGGTTACAATTCCCCGAAATTGCCCACGAGCATTGTTCAAAAGCCTAGTGTATCCTAAACAACGCAACACCCCGTCGCGAAATTCCATTTGCACTGAAAAATCGAATACACGATCGAGCCAAGGTTCGACAATTAGCTCGCCTTGCTCTTGGAGGACATTCTCCGCCCAGTCGCGAAGGCGTCCATCCAGCGTATCTTTCTCCATGACACATCGATTGGCATTGGCAGCAGTACCGAACGATGCCTTGCAAACAATATTTCGATAGCCTTTCTCGGCAAATACTTCGCGGGCACGCTGTAGAGCGTCGATCGAATTCACAGTTGTCCCAAGGGATTCTGAAGGAGCGAACCAATCCGCACTCTTATCAGCCTTAGCCAAGTGCTTCGCGATATCCAAGCTCCAAGATTTTGAATACAACTTCCGCAAGGAAGGATTCCAGAGTTCCTTGGCTTCGACTGCTTTGGTAAGCTCTCCGAGATTCGCCTCGAAAAAGGCTACGCTATCGGGACTCCAAGCCCAAGGACGCAGATCGCCAATCTTGCGATCAAACTCCGGAGCAGTCGGCGACCCAACTAAACTCGCTCGGAATACTTCCGGCAATTCAAAGCCTGCCGCTTGAACGGAGCGTCTAAAATCTGCATCCGGCAATTCAGGAGTGACAAGGATATCGTCCTTGCCCGCTAGGAAAGCGGGCAGGAAGGACAAGTCGCGCTGCAACTGGGAACATGAGACATCCTCAGCGCAATCCATGGCCGCGAATCGTTCCGCGTCAGGGTTGAACCAATACACAAAAGGTGTTCGCCCTCGCGACTGGCTAAAAACCTCCAGATCATTTATAAACGAATCATCAAGTCCCGCATCGCTACGCCCTTGCTTGTTATAGAAATTCCCTTTCGCCCGGGCAGGTGATAGTGGAAAAACCAAACGTTCCCTGAAAGCTTCCCAATCGGTTTTGCCTTCCGCCTTCCAGCGGCGAAACCATTTCAGACCAAAGCCGACATGATCGATTTCGTCCCGGTAGATTTGATCCAAGATTCTCGCTGTCGGGCGGTCACCGACTTGTGAGAAGACTTTCCCGTACTCGCGAGAATAGTCGAGGTTGGCCTGCTCAAAGGTCAGGGAAAGACGAGTCACGTAGTCCAGCGGATCCTCCATCGACGAAACGCTCCGCCAAAAGTAATCACTTAAAGGCAGCTCACCAAATTCAACTCCGCACTGCTTCATCCGGTGCAAATAAAGCTGGGTATGAACTTGCTCGTCCTTGAGCGTTTCTAGCAGTCCTCGGCGAAAACTGGCTGGAGCATCGGGGAATTTGAGGATCGCCAAAGCCATGAGCTCCGTAGCCAACAGTTCGTGATTCCCAAAGAAATGCAGCAAACGGCCGCGTTCTTTCTCGTCCACGAGCTTGGCTTGGCTTGGGTGGCTGGCCCGAACACCTTTTTCGTACAAGCCAAGGTGTTTGGGCCGAGATAGTTTTTTGGGCGTTTTAATCGCCGAGCTACGCTTGGTATCCACGATCTCCTCACGAGGAAAAGTTAACTTTTCCTCCATCGTGGTTCCAAACAGGACTTGTTTGGCGAAATCCTCGAGTTGAATTGCCATACGCCTTTAGAGTCGCCCCCAAGCCCGCACGCAAACTGGCTCCGGCACCGAAACTTTAGAACCACTTGGTTCCAGAGCGCCATTAAATGGGTTTATCCAAAACGTGGCCAATTCGTCAGATCGCCTCCCCGCCACTATGAGCCATTTGCCATCCTGACTAATGGTAAAATGACGAGGCCACTCAACGGTGGCGTCTTGCCGCTCAACCAAAGAGATATCGCCTTTGTCATGGTCGATTTGATACACGACAATCAGGTCCTGCCCTCGCACTGCGACATAGAGAAAGTTCCCATTAGGATGCACCTGAATTTCCGAGAGGGCTAGTTGCCCGGGGATCCCTCTCTCGGGAATCGCAGGCATGTAATGGGCAGGATCGAGCTTTCCGCTTTCCGGATCGTAGCGAAGTGTCACCACATCGAGCGAAAGTTCTCCGCTCACAAACGCCAAACCGTTTTCCTCAGATATCGACATGTGACGCGGACCGGTCCCGATTGGCAAAGCGACTTCCCGCTCCAAAACGATATCTGCCAGAGACGCTCCCACCCGATAGGTCCAGATCCGATCAGCTCCTAGGTCCACTACCTGCAATTGTGAGTCGTTTTGAGTAAACTGAACCCAATGCGGACGCGACTGTTCTTGAGATTTGATCGGTCCTGAGCCCTCCTGGCTCAGACGAACGCGGCGACCGGAAATAGTGCCGTCTTCCTCCAGTTCGCTGACAAAAGCCGACTCGCTTCCGTAGTGCGCACCGGCCAGCAAATTACCGTTCGAGCTTACGGCGAGATGTGACGCCGTTCTAGCTTCAGGCTTCAATAGCTGCACACTTTGAAGCTCGAGCCCATCGGAGGCGTCACTTGGAACCAATGAGGCATATCCGCCCTGTTTCCCCTCGCTATAGGATGAGTAGATGACATTCAAACTAGGATGGATCGCCAAGAAGCTGCCGGATTCATAGGAGAGTTTTAATTCCGGCGTTGTCAGGGCACCTGTTTCTCCATCGAGTTCGGACCGGTAAATCCCACCTTTGCCCGCAATCCACACACTTTCGGCGAAAAGTTCGGCAAGGGCGAAACAACACAGGGCAACTGCTAAGGCGGATCTAAATCGTCTCATTCAAAAGAAACTGTCGGATTCAAAATCTAGGTAAAGCAGCTTCTAAAGGAGCTCCCGCGAATACCCAATTTAGGTGAGTTTTTCGAGGGTAAACCGGATTGCCTCTCATCACCGAAGGAGCGACGTATTGCCTTTTTCCGACAGAAACCACATGGAATAGAAATGTTACGGTACCTCCTCCCTTCACTCCTTTTCACCTTCAGCTGCGTCGCAAGTATTCCGAACGACCCTAATGTTTTGCGTCTCTGGGACGGACCAGCCCCTAACCACCAAGAGTCGGAGCAGGAGGAAGTCATCACAGATCGCCCCTCTAGCTTCGCCATTTCCCAGGTTCAAATCCCAACCATCGAAGTCCGACTCCCTGCTCGCCGCAGCGCTACAGGACACGCCGTAGTGATATGCCCAGGTGGCGGCTATGCCCGACTTTCCTACAATTGGGAAGGCGTAGATATCGCCAGCGCCCTTAACGCCAAGGGAATCGCGGCCATCATCCTCAAAAGCCGCCTACCCGACGACGACAGCAATATCGAGCCACGCCTCTCACCGCTCTTGGACGCAAAACGAGCAATGCGTCTGGTTCGCCAAAACGCGGAGGATTGGAGCATCGATCCGGCTAAGATTGGCGTCATGGGATTCTCCGCCGGTGGACATTTGGCTTCAACACTCGGCACTCAATTCGACATGGGCGACCCTCAAGCGGAGGACATGACCGACCGCATAAGCTCCAGACCAGACTTCATGATTCTCATGTATCCAGTAATTTCTATGCGCGAGGGAATTACCCACGCCGGGTCTCGCAAAAATTTGCTCGGCGAGAATCCCAGCGAAGAGCTCGTAGAGCAATATTCCAACGAATTGCAGATCACGGAAAATACACCTCCCACATTTCTCGTCCACTCCTCGGATGACGGAGCAGTGCCAGTGGCAAATTCCATACTGTTCTACCAGAGCCTGCTCGACCATTCAGTAGAAGCAGAGATGCACTTGTACCCATATGGTGGACACGGCTTCGGCTTGGCCCTCGGAAGAGGCCGCCTCGAAGAATGGTCAGACCTATGTATCCAATGGATCAAAGCTCACTGAGCTTGGATTACATATACTTTGTGATAAAAAAAGGGCCGGCTGTTGCGCCGGCCCTTTTGATAAAACTATTTGCCCATGTGAGAGTGGGCTTCTTGCCCCGTCCCCAGATGATGCTCATTAGGAGCGTCATCCTTGCCATAAACCCATTTGAAGAAGTGAGCGATGTCGTCGACCACCAGATTGATGATCGGGACAAAGAACAGCGTGATAAAGGTGGCGAAGAGTATTCCCCATCCGAGCGATACCGCCATCGGGATCAGGAACTGGGCGCTTTGAGCACTCTCAAACATCAATGGCACGAGACCGGCAAAGGTTGTCAGGGAAGTCAGCAAGATCGGACGGAAGCGTTTCACGCCCGCCAAACGGACTGCCTCTCCCAAGGGCATCCCCTCCTTTCTTCTCTGGTTGATGTAATCGACCATAACCAAACTGTCGTTAACCACCACTCCTGACAAAGCCAGCATACCAAGTATGGACATCATGGTGACATTGACGACTGGGTTCGTTTCCCGATGCAGGACAGATTCGTAAATGAAGCTCATCAAGTCGTGTCCCATGATCGCCCCGACCACGCCAAACGGAATCGCAGTCATGACAATGAAAGGTTGCACGTAGCTTCGGAACGGAATCGCTAACAAGACATAGATAACGACTAGGACCAAATAGACGCCGTTCATAAACTCCGCGTTATTATCGCGAGAGTCAGCCGCGCTTCCTTGCATAGAGAAGTGCATTCCGGAATACTTGCTAACGAGCTCCGGCAGGTAGTTTTGCTCGAGATCTGTTTGAATCCCTTCTTCGTCTGTCTGGTTTTCGTCGCCTGATGCGGTCACGCGGATAATTCGGTTTCGATCAAAGCGTTGAATAGACGGCAAACTCTTTCCTGGAACGACCTTGGCCACTTCCTCGAATGGAACTTCCGAGCCGTCGGAAGTTCGAATTTTCATCGAATGTAGAGCCGCGATGCTTTTGCGCTGCGATTCTGGATACCGAACCATGACCTTAATGTCGTCGCGCCCGCGCTGAATTCGCTGAGCTTCAGCCCCATAGAACGCTTGGCGTACTTGCGATGCCAATTGTCGCGAGGTAACTCCCAGATGCACCGCCTGCGGCTTCAACTCAAGCTCGAGCTCCTCTGTCGCCTGTTGGAAAGAATCTTCGATATCGTAAAGCCCAGCGTAGCTCGTGAGTTTTTCTTGTAGCTCCTTGGAGGCTTCGACCAACTCCTCGATTCTCGGCCCCTCAAGCTGTACATTGACCGCATCCGAAGTTCCGCGAGCAAAGGCGATGTCTAGCGATTCCGCTTCCGGAACTGGCCCGACCAATCGTCGTAGACTCATCGAGACCTCTCGGCTCCCGATTTCAACTCCAGTCTCTTGCACAGAGGCTAGCTCGATAACGATCTCACCCTCTTCGGCCACACCCGCAGACGCGCGCCAGCTACTAAAAGGGCGTCCGCCTGCGGTAGCGAAAATATTTTTAATGATGTCCACGCCATGCTCATCGCGAAGTTGGTCACGCAAAGTCATCGCGGCTGTCTCCACTTTGTCCACGACTTTCTGCGTCGACTCGAAAGCGGTACCCACTGGCATGACAACTGTAGTGGTTACAACGCTACGCGGGATGCGAGGGAAGGTGGTGTAAGACAAATGCCCAGCCATAAAGCGGGCTACGAAGATTCCGAGAATCCCGAGAAACAAAACCATAAACGCATAGCGGTAGGTCAGGCAGATTCTCAGAGCTGGCTTGTAATACTTATCGACGAAGCGTTCCAACCCATTGGCGACTCCACGCTGCACTCGCGTGATGAACGACTTTTTGGCCGTATTCGCATTGTTGATCGGGCGGCAATGCTTGAGGTGAGCTGGCAAGATCAACTTGGACTCGATGAGCGAAAAGAGCAAAACAGGTATTACCACAAAGGGGATCTGCTTGAAGATATTGCCACGGAAACCGGTCATATTCACCAGCGGGTAAAAAGCGGCTACTGTGGTGAGTACCCCAAAGATAACCGGTACCGCGACCTCTTGCGTACCCTTGATCGTTGCAGTCAAGGAATCCTCACCCGACTGCATTCGCTGGTAGACATTTTCCCCCGTTACGATGGCGTCATCGACCACGATACCGAGCACAAGAATAAACGCGAAAAGAGTAATCATGTTCAGCGTTATCCCCATCATAGGCAGGAGGAAAAACGCTCCAGAGAACGCGATTGGAATACCCAACGAAACCCAAAATGCGAGCGAAGGCCGTAGAAACAAAGAAAGCACACAGATAACCAAAACGTATCCAAATATCGCACTTCCCTTCAGCATACTGAGTCGCTCAGCGATACGTTCCGAATCGTCTTGCCAGTAATCTAGCGTAATTCCTTCCGGCAGTTGCTCACGCTTGAGAGCAAGGTAGTCTTTTACCTTCTCACCCAAATCGATGATGTTTTGCGTCCCGACTCTGTAGACATCGATAGCCACCGAGCGTTGTCCGTTGAAACGCGGATTGATCGGAGTTTCGTCGAAGCCGTCATTGACCTTGGCCAAATCGCCGACAGTGACTCTTGTACCATCTGGGCGAGTGTAGACGACGATCGCCTCGAATTCCTCCTGCGTGTAAGCCTGTTGAGAAGTTCGAAGCATGATATCTCCGCTGGAAGATTTGATACTTCCCGCCGACAAATCGAGGGAGTGGGCCTGAATCGCGGAGGTCAGACTCGCAAGGCTTAGGCCGTATTCTCGTAGTGTATCCTCTGATACCTCAACAGATATCTCATAAGGGCGAGTGGCTTTCAGAGACGCGATGGTGATACCTTCGATGGCTGTCACCTCATCGCGAATCTGCTCACCGAGATGCTTCAAATCCATCTCGCTCAAGTCGCCCGAAGCAACAATCGTGATAACACGCTCACGACGCTCAGGCATACTTACTTGAGCCCGTTCGGCTTCAGCCGGAAAAGTCCGAATAGCGTCGACCCGGTTCTTGATCTTATCCTGAACCTCCGAAAGGTCGTAGCCTTCCTCGACCTCGAGAGTCACAGTACCCGAGCTTGAAGTCGCACGACTGGTCATCTCTTTGATACCCTCGATATCGTAGAGCTCCTCTTCGATTCTTGTGATGATTGCTTCTTCGACCTCGCTTGGAGTTGAACCCGGGTAAGGTACTGAGACGGTTATGTCTCGAGAGGGAAAATCTGGAAACTCCTGAAGGATAACCTTCGAAGTGAGCGAGTGTAATCCTATCGCGACGATTGCAAACATCAGGATGTTTGCTGCCACGCTATTCTTCGTGAACCATTCGATCATTCCGTTCATAACTGTATCCGTTTTATTGGTTCAGCTTATCCGCGCGGTTGCCCGGAAGGAGTAGATGCAGCGCCAGAAGAGCCAGGCTTGGAGGCCGATTCGGTCAACATGCCGGCCATCGGCTTGCCATCCTCGTCCCGAGCTTGAACCTGCAAACCTTCGAGAGCGTAAGGAACATCCGTTAGGCAAAGCAGCTCCCCTTCCCCCAGACCAGCATCTACGATGATACTGAGCTCGTTTTCCCAAATCGAATTCACGAGTCGACGATTCAAGAAGCCATCCTCACTCACGATCAAAACGTAACTATTTTCCCGATACACGCCACGAGGAATCTCATAAACGTCTCGCAAGGTGCGGCCCTCAATTTCTGCTTGGACAAAGGAGCCGACTTTTAACGGGGGACGACCAGGGACGGACGCGCCGTACGGGTCCTCGACCTGAGCAACCACGAAAATCTGGCGAGTCTGAGAATCGACCGCACCTTCGGAACGAACGATTTGCCCTTCCCACTTGTAGGTTTTACCCAGCGATTGGGAGGAGAGGACCACTTTCGGGCCACCCTCGATAGATGGATTCGCTCCGCGGTAGACCGAAGGCAAATCGAGGAAACTGTATTGGGACGCTGTCAATGGCAGTCTGACTTCCGCATAATCCACCGCATAGATGGTCGCCATTTGAGACCCAACCGAAACGTATTGCCCAACGTCCACGCTTTTACTCAAAACGCGGCCCGCGTAGGGTGCGCGAACTTTGGTTCGCTCCAAGTTTAGTTTAGCCGTTTCGACGCGTGCTTCTGCCGAAGCGGCTGCGGCTTGAGCTTGCTTGAGTTGCGGTTTGCGAAGCGTCAGTTCCGTTGCAGTGGTGCCAGGATTAAGCCTTTCCCAATCACGGCGTGCCTGCTCGTGACGAGCGTTCTCTTGCTGCAAAGCCAATTCCGCTTCCGCGAGAGCCGCCTCGGCGACGATCAGTTCGGCTCGATAATCACGGTCGTCAATCTGCAGGAGAATATCCCCTTCCTCGAAAAAGGCGCCTTCCTGAAAATTCGAAGCGATCTCTACGATGCGCCCTCTCACCTCCGGAATGAGCGAACTTTCGGTACGAGCCCGCACCGCTCCTTGAGAATGCAGGGTCACTCCAAAATCCTCTTTTTCCAAAACACGTGTTACCACATGAGGCGAAGGCGGAGCGAAACGCTGCGTTTGTGGTTCAACGCTATTAGCGAAGATCCAATATATGATGGTTGCGAAAAAGCAGAGTATCACCAGCGGCAATACAAGTTGTAGTGTGCGTCTCATGGCTAGGCTTGGAGAAAATTCTTAAAGGATATGCGATTGAAGTGAGTGGCTAGATCTCGAATCCGCCTCCCAAGGCAAGGTAGAGATCGATACGGCTCTGTACCCGATTGTTGGCGACCTGGATTAAGGAGCGTTGGGCGTTGATGGAGCGTTGTACCGAATCCAATACGGTGGTGATGTCAGACAAACCGCTCGAGTATTCCTCCCAAGCAAGGGTTTCCGCATCCATAGATTCGGTGGCGGCGACTTTTAGGAATTCATAATCCGCAGCGTAGGATTCCTGATTGTAGAGTTCGCTTTCGACCTCGCGGAACGCTGTCAAGACCGTGTTGGCATAGGCCGCCACGTTCAGTTCGTAGTTAGCGACCGCTCGCTTGTAATTAGCTTTTAGTCTGCCTGCATTAAACAAGGTCTGAGCGATGCTTAGTGATTGGGTCCAAATGCGATTTTCGGTTAATTCGAAAATGTCCCCAACATCTGCAGCGCTAGTTCCTCGACTGAGAGTCAGGTCTATGGAAGGCAAACGCGCCTTGCTGGTTTCGAACTTACGCTGCTCAACCGCTGCCAAAGTTCTTTCCGCCGAAATGATATCGGGGCGGCGCAGCAATAAATCAGATGGAAGCCCTACTGGTATTTCAGCATCGAGTGTTGGAAAATCGGAGACCACATCGATCTCATTACGTGGATAACGGCCTAACAGAACTTCAAGGGTTCGAATCGCTGCGTCGCGACTACGACGCCTTCCTTCTAGCGAGCTCTTGCTGGAAGCGAGGTTTGCCCGAATAAGTCGAACGTCCAAAGCCCCGGCAATCCCGCTGGTGAAATTTTCCTCCACGATGCGCGAGCTTTCGGAGAGAGCTTCCAAAATACGAACTTCCAACTCATACTGCTGGTTGGCTTCGACGGCCGCATACCAAGCTTTGGCAACTTGTGCGGCGAGGGAAAGGCGAGCGGCCTGATAATCGGCGATAGCTGCGGCTTGGTCCGCGAGATCTCCACGGTACCCGTTTCGCACCTTGCCCCATAAATCGATTTCCCAAGCCAGACGACCGTTTAGTCCGTATGTTTCGCTGGTCGGAGTTTGATCAATCCCAGAAGCGGATCCGCGACGCGATTTCGTTCCCGTTCCTCCTACCGTTAAGGCTGGGAAGATATCGGCTCGATTGGACTTGGAAGTAGCTAATGCCGCGTCAAGTCGAGCGGAAGCCTCACGCAGGTCGTAGTTGTAGGCAAGCGCTTCTTTGAGGATCGCCTCAAGGCGGGGATCATTAAAATCGTCAACCCAGGAGCCAGCGTTGAACTCGCTTGTCCCTTCGAGTTCAACTGACCATGCGTCGGGAACTTCGGCTTCCAACAAAGCCTGTCTGGAACTTGGGGGGCTGTAACAGCCGCTTAAGCCAAGCAAAGCGAACAGGCCTAAGGAGGCCCCAGCGACGCTTCGATGGAGATGATGTTTCTTACGAGGAGAAAGCCAAATTGGCATAGGAGAAGGTGAACAGTTCGCGGTAATGTTTAACTCAAACGGCGGCATCCGCATTTGCCGCGCCAAGTGGGCCCTCCCGATCCCGCTGAAGGAACGGCTAGAGCTGGCGCCTGAATTCCCAGAGGAGGGAAAAAATAAAACTATTTTTGTTCGGCTGCACGGAGAGCAAAAGAGATCACCGGAGAGAAAACGCTTGCTCAAATTAAATCAAACGTTTGTTTGAAATTAAGCTAACATGAACAAGACACGAAAAAGGCTGATCGAAGCCGCTGAAGCTGAGTTTGCCGAAAAAGGGTTTTATGGAGCCTCTATTCGAAACATCACCAATCGAGCAGAAAGTAACGTGGCCTCCGTTAGCTATCACTTTGGATCCAAGGACGAGCTCCTCCTTTCCATGATCAGACACCGCATCGAGCCGATCAATGAGAAGCGGTTTACGCGCCTCGACAAGGCTCTCAAAGAATCGGACGGCAAGCCGCTAAAAGTGCGAGAGCTCGTTGATATTTTGATTCGTCCCATGATCGAGGCTATGAACGAAGACAAAAGCCGAGCCACTTTCATGCGAGCCATCGCCAGAGCGATCTCAGAACAAACCGAGCTCACTCAGGTTTTGCAAAAGGAAGTCTTCGCAAAAGTCATTAGCGTTTTCGGGATGGAGTTGGCGAGAACACTGCAGGGGAACTCTCCGGAGCTAATCAAACAGTGCTTCACCTACATCATAGTCTGTACCAGCGGTATCATGCACCAACAGCAAAGAGCTCAAGCGATGCAAGCGGGCCCCGGATTTCCAAATGCCGAAAATACCATAACCTTCATCGCGGGTGGTATCGATGCCTTGGTCGCATCTCATAACAGCCCGGCAACCTAGAAAGATCTCCATGAAACGAAGAATCTACCCCTTGCCTTTCGTAGCGTGCGGCCTGCTGCTCGTTTCCTGCCGGACGACGGAATCGAGTTATGATCCTGCCAGCACGCTGGAGTTTACTCCAGAGACATGGAGCCATGCGGAAGATTCGCCTCTACAGACGGATTGGATTGAGAGCTTCGGCTCTCCCACTCTGAGCTCGTTAATCGCGGAATCCATCGAGAACAATTTTGGTTTGGAAGCGATCGATCAACAAGCGCGAGCGGCAGAAGCGGCCTACAGGATCACGAATTCTGCGCGGCTCCCCAGTCTCGGGGCCAATCTGCGGTCATCTCGAGCACGGTCCATGGTGACACTCAACCCGCCCGTGGCAATCGAAGGCGAATCTCATGCCATCAACCTCTCCGCTCGCTGGGAGGTCGATCTTTGGAATCGCCTGGGACAAGAGAGCTCTGCTTCACGTGCCCAGTACCGTGCAAGCTTGTTTGAATTGGAAGCCTTTCGCCTATCCCTTGCTGGCCAAGTTGCCAAAGCATGGTTCAACACAATAGAGGCGAAAACCCAATACGAACTGGCCGAAGCAAGCGCCGAGTCCTTCGATTCGAAATTGCAAACTTTGGAGAGGCGATACGCTCGCGGACTCGTCGAGGCTTTGGACTTACGCCTATCTCGGGCCCAAGTTTCCTCCACCAGAGCAGCGGCCATTAGTCGTCGCAACGCACTGGATACAACACTGCGAACTTTGGAAACGTTACTCGGTCGCTACCCATCCGCTGGACTGAGCTTGGAAGAAGAGCTTCCGGAACTAACGAGCAAGCCAGCGGCCGGTTTGCCCTCTGAATTGCTGGCCCGCAGACCTGACATATTAGCCGAGCAACAGCGACTACTCGCCGCCTTGGCTCTCGAAAAATCTGCCCTCCGCAATTGGTTGCCCAGCCTAAGCCTTACCGCGTCGGATGGAGGATTGAGCAGCGACTTTTCCAATCTTCTCGATAACGATTTCAACGTCTGGTCCATCGCGGGAGACTTGAGCCTAGCTTTGTTTCAAAGCGGCCGATTAAAAGCCCAGAGGGACCAGCTCAATGCGAATCAGTTGTCACAACTGGCTCGCTATAAATCCACTGCCCTTACCGCATTCCGCGAAGTCGAGACAAGCCTCAAGGCAGAGGAAGAATTGGCGGCACTTGAAAGCCAAACTGAAATTTCAGCTAACGAAAACCAACTTGCAGAGGAACAAGCCTGGAAGCTCTACGAACGCGGTATCGTCGATATCACTACAGTACTCGACGCGGAACGCCGCTCTTTCGACTCTCGTAGCCAACTTGTTTCAATCCGAAACCAACGCCTGCAAAACCGCATAAACCTGCACCTCGCCCTCGGCGGCTCCTATTAACCCATTTCCCCTACTTAAAATGGAAGAAAACGAAGAACGTCCCCCACTCTTTCGGTGGCTATTCCTTCACGTCCTGCCTGCGGTCCTAATTTTATTAGTGGGATCCGCTCTCATAATTGGAATCGCCTTCGCCCTAAAAAAAGAGCCCGGCAATAAGCCCACTCAAAAAGTTTTGCCTCTCGTGGAAGCAATCGAAGCGGACGCGTCCGAGATCGAAGTATTCGTCGAGAGCCAAGGAACCGTGGAAGCCAGGACACAAACCACTCTCTTCGCGGAAGTCTCAGGGCGGTTTTTAAGCGTATCGCCAAAACTATACGCGGGAGGCTTTTTCAAGAAAGGGGAAGTATTGGCCACCATCGACAACACCGATTACATCGCCAACCTTGCAAGTTTGAAAAGTCGATACGCTGAAGCCCAACTCGCCTATCAGCAGGAAAAAGGACTGGCCGAACAAGCCCTCGAAGATTGGCAGGCATTGGGCAACGAGGAAAAGCCAAACGATCTGGTACTACGTAAACCGCAAATCAAACGAGCTGAGGCGAACCTCGAAGCAGCAGAGGCAGCAATCAAATCCGCGGAGCGAGACCTTTCCCGTACTGAAGTTAAGGCTCCTTATGATGGGCGAGTACAAAAGAAGTTCATCGACATCGGACAAATCGCCAACGCTCGTACCACTCAGATTGCGAGTATCTACGCCACTGATACAGTTGAAGTCAGACTGGGCATCACATCGGATGACACCCGCTTGATCGACATTCCAGAGACCTACTCGGATGGAACATCGAACAACGCTAAACCGAAAGTAACCCTGACAGCAAATTATGGTGGTATAGACTACCATTGGGAGGGAATAATCGACAGGTCCGAGGGTGCGATCGATCAGCAAACTCGATTGCTCTATCTGGTTGCTCAAATCGAAGATCCTTACGAAAACGTAGCGGATTCTTCGCGACCTCCTCTCAAAATAGGAACTTTCGTTACCGCCAAAATCCGAGGCCAAAAACTGGAATCCGCCTACATGATTCCGCGTCGAGCTCTCCACGAAGGGAATACCCTCTACATAATCGGAGAAGAGGGAAAAATCGAAGTCAGGGCTGTGGAACCATACCAGAAAACGAGCGAGCTCGTTGTTCTCGAGAGCGGCTTGGAAGATGGAGAACTGATCTGCCTTACCCCACTCCAGTACGTTGTGAACGGCATGGAAGTCCTCCTGAAAGACGAAGATGCGACCGATCCTGAAGATTCCGATTTAGTGGATCTCCAACCGTAACCGCGAAGCAACTACCGATATGATTGCTTGGTTCACAAAAAACGGGGTTGCGGCCAACCTCACCATGCTCCTCCTCGTGATCGGAGGACTTATTTCGAGCTTCACGGCGAAGACAGAGCTCTTTCCTGATTTCTCGCTAGATATGGTGGCAGTTCGAGTCCCCTTCCTTGGAGCTTCCCCAGAGGAGGTCGAGGAACTGGTCATCGTTCGGATCGAGGAGGCTCTGCAAGGAGTCAACGGGATAAAAGAGATAAACTCCACCGCTTCCGAGGGCTATGGAGCCGTTACAGTTACGGTCAATAAAGGCTATCCAGTCTCCAAGCTAAAGGACGACATCAAAACGCGAGTTGATGCGATCCCAAGCTTCCCAGCCAATACGGAACGTCCCATCGTGGAGGAAATCCTTATCCCCAAGGATGTCATACGCGTTTCCGTCTATGGGGAAGCGAGCGAGGTCGAGATCAAAAAGATCGCCCAACGTATCCGGGATGAGCTTACAGAAATAGAAGGAATCAGCCAAGTATCCCTCGAGGGCGTGCGAGCCTACGAGCTATCCATCGAGCTTACGGAAAATGATTTGAGAAAATACGGGCTTAGCTTCGATCAGGTTGTATCGATCGTTAGGGCAAACTCATTGGACCTCCCCGGGGGTATGATCAAAGCCCAAGGCGGCGAGATACAACTGCGCACCAAGGAACAAGCATACGACGCCTACGACTTCGAAAATATCGTTTTGCTTACCCGGCCGGATGGAGGGCTCGTGTACCTTAAGGATGTCGCCACCATCAAAGACGGATTGGAGGAATCAGACCTGCTCTCCCATTTCAACGACAAGATGGCTGCCACCATCTTAGTGCGAGAAGTGGGAAACGAGAATCCTCTCGAAATCTCCGCTGCTGTTTACGACTATGTGGATAACGTAGCACCAATCTGGATACCAGAAGGCATCACTCTGGAAGCTTGGATAGATACTTCTTTCTATCTCCAAGGACGTATCGACATGCTGCTGGAGAATGGAATAATCGGCTTTGTCTTGGTACTGGTCTCACTCGCCATCTTTTTGCGACCCTCCCTCGCCTTCTTCGTAGCGATAGGTATTCCAGTTAGCTTCCTAGCGACATTGGCAATTGGACCTTTAGTTGGCATCACTGTTAACCTCATCTCTCTTTTCGCTTTCATACTCGTGCTCGGCATCGTAGTCGACGACGCGATTGTGGTGGGAGAAAGCGTCTTCACCGAGTTCCAAAAGAACGGACCCGGTGTTGATAGCGCTATAAAAGGTACTCATCGCGTATCCACGCCAGTGACCTTCGCGGTCATTACGACCATGGTTGCATTCGTACCCATATTTTTACTACCAGGCATGGCTGGCAAATTTATGGGAGTCATCCCATGGGTGGTTATCCCAACGCTAGGATTCTCATTGGTGCAAAGCAAACTTGTACTGCCCTACCATCTCTCGCTTTGCAAAGTGGGCGACAAGAGCGGACGCGAAAAGCTAAACCTTTTCTCGCGTCTACAACGCAGCATTTCCGACTGGCTAGAGCGTTTTATTCAAACAACCTACCAGAGATGGCTTCGGCGAGCGATCAAATGGCGTTGGTATACCTCCGCCCTTTTCGGACTACTCTTCGTAGCCTCCATTGCCCTGCCCATATCCGGAATCATACGTTTCGTTTTCTTCCCGAGTGTACCCTCGGACTACATTCTCGCCAGTCTCACGATGATCGAAGGCACTCCCGCCTCCGAAACGGAAAAGGCAGTGAAGATTCTGGACGCCGCTCTTGAGGAAATACGCGAGGAGGACAAAGCAGCCGGTGAAATCGACCCGGTCAAAAACAAGCTCGTTTCGCTCGGCTCGGCCGGCAGTTCTGGAGGTCCAGCGGCTTCTGGAGCTAGCTCCACCGGCAGCAACATTGGACAGATTATTCTCGAATTGGCCAAAAGCGAAACCTCAGACTCGAATGCGAACGACGTAGTGGAGCGGTGGAGACAAAAAGTTGGTGAAATCCCCGGAGCTAAAAGACTGAAATTTGAAGCGAATGCCAGTGGACCAGTCGGCCTCCCCGTAGATGTACAGCTGACAGGGCGCGACTTCTCGAAATTGAAGCAGGCCTCGCTCGAAATCCAAGAAAAGCTGCGCGAAGTCGAGGGACTCTATGACATAAGAGACACCTATTCAGAAGGGAAACGAGAACTCAAAATCCGCCTCAAAGACGATGCCCGCTCCTTAGGCATCAACGCCGCCGATTTGGGAAGGCAGGTTCGAAACGCCTTCTACGGTGCTGAAGTGCAACGCGTCCAAAGAGACAAGGAGGACGTAAAGATCATGGTACGTTATCCGAGATCGCAGCGAGAGTCGCTCGGAGACTTGGAAAACATGCGTATCGTGACGGCTAGTGGAGCTCGCGTTCCTATTGGCGAAGTGGCGGAAATCGAAATGGGCGTCGGCTATCCGGCCATATCCAGATTGGACCGAAAGCGGATTATCAAAATCCAGGCCGAAGCAGATAAGTCCGTGATCACAACGGAAGAAATCGCAAAAAAGGTTTACGGAGAAATTCTGCCAGAAGTCTTGCAACGATATCCCAGCGTGACTCCCGCCATGGGCGGCGAGGCCAAAGACTTAGCGGAGTCGAAGCCTGTGTTGATCGGCGGTTCTCTCCTCGTGCTCGCCTGTATTTACATGCTGCTGGCCATACCTTTCAAAAGCTACAGCCAGCCGCTAATCGTGATTTCCGTCATTCCATTCGGAGTCGCTGGGTCGATTGTCGGTCATTTGTACGGTTTCCAAGACCTCAGTCTCCTCTCTTTCATCGGCATGATCGCCATGGCAGGTGTGGTCGTGAATGACTCTCTCGTCTTGGTAGAACGAATCAATACCTTGCGAGAAGATGGAATGAGCCTTTTCGACGCGGTTCGGATTGGCGGAATGCAGCGGTTCAGGGCAATTTTGCTCACCTCAGTCACCACCTTCGTCGGCCTCATCCCAATTTTGCATGAAACGAGTTTGCAAGCTCAGTTCCTCATTCCCATGGCCACCTCTTTGGCTTTCGGCGTCGCCTTCGCCACCTTCATTACGCTTATCCTAGTGCCCTGCTTCTACCTGATTTTGGAAGACTTCAAATGGATCGTAGGCAAGTGGTGGCACGGACTTGTGCGACCACCAAAAGCAGGCTGATACGGATCCCAATCAAGCAAATCTGCGTACGCTGAGGCCCCTTTCTTACTTTACGCTATAGTAAGAGCTGACATGAGTAATTCGAGAACTTGCCCTCATTCTCAACTGTCTCCTCTCTCTTAAGAGCGGGCTCTTCCTTAAGAGTCGGATCTCGGTCCTCCCGCTCTCCGTAACAAAAAAAGTTTAGCTCCTTCGACCCAATGGATAAACCCCGCGTACTGATGAAGGACGTCGCAAAAGTTGCCGGCGTCCACCAAACAACTGTTTCGCTCGCTCTGCGTAACCATCCGAGCTTGCCCAAAGCGACAAGGGACAGAATTCAAAAGCTAGCCGAAGAGATGGGCTACCGACCTGACCCTGCCCTTTCGGCACTGGTCGCATATCGGCAAGCCACCAAAAACCGTCCCAGCGAACAGGTTATCGCGTGGATTATCAACGTTCGCGATCCCAAGGAAGTAAGCGAGCACCATGTCTCTCGAGATCTACTCGCTGGCGCGAAAGAACGGGCCAAAGAGCTCGGCTACAAACTCGACACCTTTTGGCTCGGTCACGAATACAAGGATAGCAAATCCCTCAATCGCGTGCTCAAAGCTCGTGGCATCCAAGGCGTTATTTTCGGGGCTTTCGACTACTACGATGAACCTTTCGAACTGGACTGGGACCTTTATTCACTGGTCAAGGTGAACCCGCTGCCAGAATTTCTGGAGTTCGATTCGGTGCAGACAAACCAGATCGAGGCAGTTCGCCGGCTGATTGTAGAATTGAAGAAAATGGGCTACCAGCGAATCGGTCTTGCCATGTCTGAGTTCGAGGAGGTTCACAAGCGCTTCACCTACGCTGCCGGTTTCCATACCTATCGCCGCGAACTCGACCGAGAAAACTGGATTGAACCCCACTATTTCCAGCACAGTTCAGATTATCGCGAAGACGTCCGACCCGCCGCTATTGAGTGGGCTCGCGAAAACAACGTGGAGGTCATAATCAGCAACTGGAACAATATGGCCGACGTCGCCTACGAAGTGACTAAAGGCGGCCAAGACTGTAGATACGTCCCCTTGGACGCAAACAGGCGGTCCCTCAAATATGGCGGGATCGACCAAGACCATCACGAAAATGGCCGCCGTGCTGTCGACATGGCAGTCGGGCAAATCAAAACCTTCCGTCGAGGATCGGAAAAAAGCCCGAGCACCACGCTCGTCTCGCCAAAGTTCGTCCCCATCCCCAAAGAGTGCCCGATAAAGGCGGAACTAAACGCCAATCTGGTCGCTCGCTAAGCGTAATTCACACGACAAGTTTCACCGCCCCTGCCCTTTCCTTAAGGACAGGGGCTTTTTGCGTCCAATAGCTTATTCAAGAGCTTCAGGCGAGATAGCTTTATCGATCCAAAACAAATCCAAACCTCTCGAGTCGCCCAATCGGACTCGTCAATCGAGTTCATGCGTGGTTCGTTTTGAAATTGAAACACCCATACACCATCTCATAAACGCTACTCATGATACAAGAAACCGAAGCTAATACAGGATACAAGATCGGTACCGCGGCCAAAATGGCTGGCATTTCGCCCAACACGATCCGTACCTGGATGCGACGCGACTATTTCACCGCTTCCATAGAATCCGAGTCGGGAGAACGTATCTTGAGCTCAAACGATCTGAAGCGCCTGATACATCTCAAGTCGCTGATCGACCTAGGCGATTCGATCGGGAGAATAGCTCACCTCGACGAAGAAGCTCTAGAAACTCGCTTGAGCGAGCTCAAAGCGTCCGCAGAAAACGCCTTTTCCAACGAGATCCCCTCCCTCGCAAATCTGCAAGCGGGCTTCCTCGCCCCGACTCACAGCATCCGACTCAACTCCGCCAAGCCGCTGTTCTGGAGTTCGAAATCCTTCGCCTCTATGGAGGACCTCTCCGAACACTTGCGAGGCGAACACCAACTCAGCATCATCCTGATAGACAGCCAGGGTCGCAATCCGGATGAGAAGACCGCTATTCTCGAGCTCGCCGCCAGCTTTCCGCAGCTGACGATCGTGACGATTTTTGACTTCATGCAGAGGAATCAGCTGAAGGAGTTGGCCAAGGCCGGCGTACACCTACTGCGTTGGCCGATAAACAGCATCATGATCGAGCGCTATCTATATAGCCTTACCCCGACACTTTTGCAGCCCAACAAAACCGAAGCCAAAACGGAGATACCGGAGCGATTGCTCAGCGAAAGCCAGCTCATGGCTCTGAGCGACTCCGAGCCTGACCTCGACTGCGAGTGCCCAAGGCACGTTAGTTCGCTGGTATCCAGTCTCTGCGCCTTCGAAGACTACAGCAGCAATTGCTCATTTGAATCCGAGAAGGACCGAGAGCTACACGATTTTCTACACGCAGAGACCGCCAAGGCCCGCCGCATTATGGAGTTGGCCCTCATACGCCTCTGTCGAGAAGATGGGGTCGAGATCCCCGCTCCGTGACCGATTTGCCCCGAAATCACCCTGCCTTGGTTGACTGTAATAATTAATTACCCGACTTTCTTTAATTAGGGTTTGTCAGATAAGGCTGATTAGTCGATATCATGTAGCTGATTCGTCAAATGCAGTCAGCTAATGAATATTCTAGTCATTAATTGCGGAAGTTCCTCCCTAAAATTCTCAGTCATCGACACCCTGACGGGAGCCGACCTAGCGCGTGGCTTGTTCGACAAGCTCGGTTCGGACTCTCCGAAGTACAAGATGGAGAGCGACAAACTGGCCGAAGCCGTGAAGGGCGACCTTCCTGCCAAGGCATCGCACAAAGAGGCGCTCAATACGCTCGCCGAGTTTGTTGCATCAGAGGATGTAAACGTGAGCATCGACGCAGTAGGTCACCGCGTCGTACACGGCGGCGAGGCCTTTACCTCCGCTTGCGTGATGGACGAAGCTGCTATCAAGGCCGTCGAAGCCTGCAATTCCCTGGCTCCTTTGCATAACCCAGCTAACCTACTCGGCATAGAATCATCCAAACAAAATTTCCCCGATCTCCCACAGGTCGGGGTTTTTGATACCGCTTTTCATCAAACGCTACAACCTGAGGCCTACCTCTATCCTCTCCCCATAGAGCTCTACAAAAAACATGGAATCCGCCGCTACGGCTTCCACGGCTCCAGTCACAAGTACGTAGCCGGAGAAGCAGCCCGCATCTTGGGCAAGCCACTAAGCGAGACTAGCGTCATCACCGCCCACCTTGGAAACGGTTGTAGCGCGGCCGCCATTGAAAATGGAGTTTGCGTCGATACCACCATGGGACTCACCCCTCTAGAAGGTATGGTCATGGGAACCCGTTGCGGAGACATCGACCCAGGCATTATCTTCCACCTCAAAAGAGCTCTTGGAATGACAGCTGACGACATAGACGTCATGCTCAACAAGAAGAGCGGTCTGCTCGGTCTCTCCGACATTTCCAACGATATGCGCACTCTGCGCGAAGCCTCCACAGAGGGCAATGAGGCTGCCAAGCTTGCAGTAGGGATCTTCACGCGCCGCTTGGCCAAAAGTATCGCCTCGCTGAGAGCGACTATCGAAGATTGCGACGCTTTGATTTTCACCGGAGGAATCGGCGAAAACGACGCCCTCACCCGTGCGGAAACCATGCAGCGACTCGCCCACTTGGGCATCGAGATTGACCCAGAAGCCAACAAGAATCGCGGCAAGGGCAACGACGGTATCATTTCAACTAAAAACTCCTCGGTTAAAGCGATCGTCATCCAGACAAACGAAGAACTCATGATCGCTCGCGAAACCGAGCAAATAGTCGGAAGCAAATAAGATGAAACACGTTTTTCTAACCGTACCGACAGGGGCAAAGGTCGGTCTTTCCACAGTATCCATAGGGCTGGTACGAGCTCTCGAAAGACAAGGCGTGCGCGTCGCTTTCTTCAAGCCCATCGCCCAGCCGGTAAATCCAGACGAGACCGGAGATCGCTCCACCGACTTCATTAGAGCCGTTACTTCGCTCACGCCGCCGGACCCGATATCCATGCCGGAAGCCAAGAGGCTTTTGAGCGAGGACCACATCGAACTCTTGCTGGAAAACATCGTCCAACGCCTCGAGGACGCGGCCAAGAATGCAGACGTCGTCATAGTCGAAGGACTCATCCAAACCGAGCGTTTCCCATCTGGCTCCATGCTCAACGCCAAGCTGGCCCAGACTCTCTCCTCGAAGATCATTCTGGTTTCAGCCCTCGGCAAACGCAGCTTGGACAACCTGAACAAGGAGCTCGAGCTTTCGGTCCACGATTTCAAGGGACGCGTGGCAGGTGTTGTCGTCAATAAGGCGGATATCGAAGTTGCTCGTGATACGATCGATTTCGACGGCATGGGCCTCGAGCCTCTCAAGAACTACGTCACCGATAATTGCCCTGTCTTCAAAAACGAAGACATCGAGCTCATCGGTATGATTCCGCACGACAGCAAGCTGCTTGCTCCGCGCGTCTCAGACGTAGCAAAACTTATCGGAGCGGAGATACTCAACGAAGGCGACATGTTGAACCGACGGGTCTTCAACATCGAACTCCTCGCCCGCAACGTCACCAATCTCCTCCACACTTTCAAAACGGGTAATCTGCTCGTCACTCCGTCCGACCGCAGCGACATCATCCTCACCGCCAGCATGGCGTCGCTAAACGGAACTCGCCTCGCCGGACTGGTATTGACCAGCAATCAGCAGCCAAGCGAGCAGATCGTCAAGATGTGCCAGATTGCTTGGAAAAGCGGCCTGCCAGTCATGCGCGTGAGCAAAACGTCCTTCGAAACAGCACGCTCCCTTTACGATATGAATCTGGAGATTGCTCCAGATGACAACGACCGCATCAACCAGGCCATGGAAACGGTCGCCATCAATATCAACACCAACTGGATACGCGGCACCTTGTCATCCGAGATGAAGCGCCAGCTTTCTCCGCCAGCATTCCGCCACGCCCTCACACGCAACGCGCGTCAGGCAAACAAGCGAATCGTGCTGCCAGAGGGCGACGAACCGCGTACTATGCAGGCAGCTGTCACGTGTACCGAACGTGGTATCGCAAAGTGCGTGCTTTTAGGCAATCCGTACGCGATCCAGCTCAAGGCTGACGCCATGGGGCTCACCCTCCCTACTGGACTTGAAATCGTAAATCCAGACGTCATCCGAGATCGCTATGTTCCATCCCTCGTGGAAATGCGTCGCCACAAGAACATGACCGAAAAGATCGCTCGGGACCACTTGAGCGACAACGTGGTGCTCGGCACGATGATGCTGGCTCACGACGAAGTGGACGGCCTCGTATCCGGAGCAGTTCACTCATCGGCCAATACGGTTCGTCCTGCCATGCAGCTGATCAAGACCAAGCCAACTGCCAAAATCGCTTCGTCAATTTTCTTCATGTGTCTTCCAGATCAGGTTCTCGTTTACGGAGACTGCGCTATCAACCCGGATCCTAACGCGGAAGAGCTCGCAGACATCGCGATCCAGAGCGCGGACTCCGCCAAGGCATTCGGAGTAGAGCCACTCGTAGCCATGATCAGCTACAGTACGCTCGGCTCAGGCTTCGGAGCAGACGTGGACAAGGTAGTGGAAGCGACGCGCATCGTGAAAGAGCTTCGCCCCGATCTCGTCGTTGACGGGCCGCTTCAATACGACGCGGCAGCGATCGCAGACGTAGCTCGGACAAAAGCTCCCGACAGCCCAGTGGCCGGCAAGGCAAACGTATTCATCTTCCCAGACCTCAATACCGGAAACACCACCTACAAGGCGGTACAGCGTTCGGCCAATGTGATCTCAATCGGTCCGATGCTGCAAGGTTTGAGAAAGCCGGTCAACGACCTGTCGCGTGGAGCGCTGGTGGATGATATCATCTACACCATCGCCCTCACCGCAGTTCAGGCCCAGCAAGGCTAGACTACGAAATTGACTTCGACCAAACGATGCTCAACGGCGTACCGAGTAATGTCGGCGACGTTGTGCAGGTCGAGTTTTCGCATCATGCTGCAGCGATGATTGTCGATCGTCTTCACGCTTAAACCAAGCTTGCCGGCGATGTCCTTATTGCTGTTGCCCTCCGCGATCAAGCATAGCACTTGGCGCTCACGATCGGTAAGGTTGTCTTTTCGGGAGTCCGAGCCTCCTCGGTTGCCCACTACGGAACGTATCACTTCCGTGATGTTGAAGCCGAAGAAACAGCCGCCTTCCGCCACTATTTTGACCGCATTGAGGAACATGTCGAAATCGACCGATTTCTCCACAAACCCGTGGGCTCCGGCTTGCAGACAGGATTTAATATCAATCCCTTCCTTGCTGTCGGAAAAGATGAGGAATCGGGTCTCGGGCGCGAAGGTCCTGACTTTTTCGATCAGGACTGAGCCCTGACCATCCGAGAGCACCATTTCGAGAACGACGACATGCGGTTTGAGTTCAGAGATTTCTTCCACGGAGGTTGAAATCTTTTCTGACCTCCCGACGACTTGGTAGCCGCGGGAAACTAAGCTTTCAGCGAGCATCTGGCCAATGGCTTTTTGTCCATCGACGATGTAGAGATCTTTCATTGGGAGTTATGTTGGCACCCCATTATTAGGTAGAGAAGGTAGGCGTTGGGGTAAACCACGGTTAGGAGAGTTAGGGATTATCTGCAGCGTTTCTCAGGCCAATACAAACGTTTTTCACTAAGAGATTCTAACAAGGGGTATTTTTTCTCGTTTTAGAGGCTCGGCATGTAAGCAGCTGGGACTCGGTTTGAACAAATTCAAAATGAACGCTCAAAATGTTTCATCAGGGAATCACCCTTACGGAAGTTCCCGCTGTCTTCGCAAGGCACTACACCGGCCGAAACGCCTCCCCTTCAAATCTTCTCCATTGACGCCTTCCACCTAAGCCGTTCCCTTGACCCGCCTTCTGAACCATGCGGCACAAAGGGACTCTCTCCCTCTTGCCAATGCCCTCCACTAGGACCTGAAAAATGTTAAAGAGCACCTTCAAAGAGAATTGGATATCGAACGCGCCGCGAGATCTGCTAGCCGGCACGGTAGTGGCTTTGGCCCTCATACCTGAGGCGATCGCCTTCTCGATCATCGCCGGAGTAGATCCCAAGGTGGGTCTTTACGCGTCTTTCAGTATCGCAGTCATCACTGCCTTTGCAGGAGGCCGACCGGGAATGATCTCCGCTGCGACCGGCGCGATGGCTCTACTAATGGTCGATCTGGTCAAGGATCATGGTTTGCAATACCTTTTTGCCGCCACAGTGCTAACCGGTATACTCCAATTGGTCGCTGGATTTCTGAAACTGGGCGACTCGCTGAAGTTCGTATCGAAGTCCGTCATGACTGGATTCGTCAATGCCTTGGCCATCCTCATCTTCATGGCTCAGCTTCCGGAATTCGTGGGCCAAGACTGGCGGATGTATAGCATGGTCGCGGGAGGACTTGGAATAATTTATCTGCTTCCGCTCGTCACCAAGAGCGTGCCCTCCCCCCTCGTTTGCATAATCGTTCTCACCGCCTTGTCCCTATTCTTCGACATGGACTATCTTCGCACCGTGGGAGACATGGGCGAGCTTCCATCCGCCTTCCCTCCTTTCCTTATCCCGAACGTACCTCTAAACCTTGAGACGCTGCTCATTATCCTGCCCTACTCCGCTCCCATGGCTGTGGTTGGTCTACTTGAGTCGCTTATGACTTCTACCATCGTAGACGAATTGACCGACTCGGAAAGCGACAAGAATCGGGAGTGTAAAGGTCAAGGCGTCGCGAACTTGGTTACCGGATTCTTCAGCGGCATGGCAGGGTGCGCCATGATTGGCCAATCCGTGATCAACGTTAAGTCTGGCGGGCGCGGACGCCTCTCTACCCTTTGGGCGGGTATCTTCCTCCTAATTCTTATTCTGCTGCTGGACGAGTGGGTCAGTCGGATTCCCATGGCCGCTCTGGTTGCGGTCATGATCATGGTATCGATCGGTACCTTCAGTTGGAGATCTTTGATCAATCTCAAAACGCATCCAAAATTCACTTCCTTTGTGATGCTTGCCACCGTCACCGTCGTCGTTTTCACCCATAATTTGGCTTACGGCGTGATGGTTGGAGTCCTGCTAAGCGCCCTCTCCTTCGCTCACAAAGTCGCCCAATTGGTCGACGTATCCAGTTTCCGCGAGCCAAATACGCAGGAGCGGACCTACATCGTGAACGGGCAATTGTTCTTCGTCTCGGCATCCGGATTCTCCAAAGCCTTCGACTTCTCCGAAGTCCTTAAGAAAGTGACCATCGACGTCTCCCGCGCCCACTTCTGGGACTTATCCGCGGTTTCCTCCCTGGATAAAGTGGTTTTGAAGTTCCGACGTGAAGGAACTGAGGTAGAAATCCTTGGCCTTAACGAGGCAAGCGCTACCATAGTGGGCAAGCTAGCGGTTCATGATAAGGCAGGAGCATCTAACGAGCTCGGCGGACACTAGCCTCACCCCAAAAACTCGACCCTGAACTCTACGAGATGAAAACAGTTCTCAGCTTCACCGACGGCTCACCCTACGCAGCCAGCGTCTACGATCATTCCCTCTGGGCTGCCAAGCAGCTTAAAAGCGCCCTCCGCATCGTTCACACTTTGAACCCTCACCGAGAGAAGGCCGCTTTGGCAGACTTCTCCGGAAAGATCGGTCCCGAAGCTTACGATAGCTTGATGGACGACCTTGTTCGCTTCGACCGTGAGCGAGCTCGCCTTTCGCAAGTGAAAGGGGAAGCCATCTTAGCCGAAGCCCTCTCCCACGCCAAAGCAGGCGGTGTAGAAGAGGTAGACACCGAGTTGCGTCACGGACTCTTCGTGGACGTTCTCGAGGATATCCAAGAAAACGTCGACCTGATCGTGATCGGCAAGCGCGGGCAAAACCACGCCATCGCGATGAAGCACCTCGGCACCAATATCGAGCGAACCTTACGGGTCGCAAAATGCCCCGTTCTCGTTTCAGCTCGCGCATTCAAGCCCATCAAAAGAGCCCTGCTCGCCTACGACGCAGGCCCAAGCGCTCGCAAGGCCTTGGACTACATTGCCTCCAATTCTCTTTTCGAGGGCGTGCAGGTTGACATCCTTTGCGTGGGCCGCGAAACAGACCGAACCCGCAACGAGGTGAGCGATGCCGCAGAAAAGCTTCGAAAAGCCGGCCTAGCCTGCGAAAGCCGCATCATCGAAGGCGAGCCCGCAAAAGTGATCACTAGCGACGTTGACAGCTACGGCTACGATCTTCTCGCCATGGGAGCTTACGGACACTCGCGAGCCAAACACCTGCTGATCGGAAGCACCACGGCCACCCTTGCTCGGGACTGCCTTGTGCCGATCCTAATGTTCCGCTAATCGCTAGCGGAGCGAAACGGTATCCCCGCTCGGAAAATCGGCCGGAATCTCTTGGGTGACACTTCCGGTGGCGGCCCATTCCAAACCTCGAGAGAGCGTGGTTTCAAATCCCGCGCAGCGCATAGCGAGTGTGGTTTCCTCGTCATTGGCGCCCACGTGCCCAAGCGTCGTATGGAAGATGCGGCCTTTACCGAATTCAATAGCCATCAGCATAGGCTCGTGCTCCCCCGTGCCCCCTTCCACTTCAGGACCGGCGATCGCTGTTGCCAGGACAGTGAGATTTTTGGCAGGGCCACGGAGCTGACTATATTGCTCGTCAATAGCGTGTAGCCACGAGCTGGGCAATCCACGCATTACCGGATGCTCAGGAGCTCGCGTGTCTAACGTGTATTCGAAAGGAGCTGGATGCATGGCTTCTCCGGGGCCAGGGTCTAGAACCATTTCCCCTTCCCGCCAGCGAACTTTGGGCCCTGACTTTTCATCACGCCCACCCCAGCCGCCGACACCGATCATTTCATTGAATTCCGGCCAATCGGGGAAAGCGTTATCGGACGCATGAAACGCAACGAGACCTCCTCCTTGAGCCATGTAATCTACGAAGCCCTGCTTCACCGTTTCCGGCCACTCGTCCCCTTCGTAGTCCATCACCACCGCATCAAAATTGCCCCAAACTGGCGAGAAGTCGGAGAAGTCTTCTCCTGCGGAAGGCGAAACCAAGGTCTCGACTTCAAACAGTGGATTCGACTGGAGAGCCTTTTCGAGAGCTCGGCTGCTGACTCGCCAATTGTGCCATTGATTCGATTGTCCGGTTAGAAGGAGAACTTTGATCATCGTAATTGAGGTCTGGGAAATGGTTCATAGAACGATAAAGGCTTTTCATGCTGAGTCGCAGGTGGTCGAGTTGCCAGCGCATAGTATTGTTAGAACCACTGCGTCACGCCCTCCTTTTTCCCTTGCCGGAGCACTCTCCGGATTACTTAGTCGACGCCTCCTAATAGCAAAGCCATGTCAGAAAACAAACCACTTGTCGGAATCATAATGGGCAGCAACTCAGACTGGCCCACCATCTCTCAGGCAGCAGACATCCTCGACTCTTTTGGCGTGCCCTATGAGGCGGAAGTCGTTTCAGCCCACCGCACCCCAGAGAAGATGTATGAGTACGCGAAATCAGCCAAGGCTCGCGGCCTGAAGTGCATCATCGCCGGAGCTGGAGGAGCCGCCCACTTGCCCGGCATGGTCTCGGCTTTGACCACCTTGCCTGTCCTCGGAGTTCCCGTAGAATCCAAGTCGCTCAAAGGCATGGACTCGCTGCTCTCCATTGTTCAAATGCCAGGCGGCGTGCCCACTGCGACCTTTGCGATCGGAGCCGCCGGAGCCAAAAACGCCGGCCTCTACGCGACTTCCATTTTGGCCCTCTCGGATGAATCCCTTTCCGACAAGCTAGACGACTTTCGTAAGCAGCAGCGGGTGAAGGTCGAATCGATGAAACTCTAATGATAGCTCCCGGATCAACAATCGGCATCCTAGGTGGCGGACAATTGGGCCGCATGACCGGACAGGCTGCCCGTTCTCTCGGCTACGGCTTCGTCGTATTCGAGCCAGAAGAACGTTGCCCAGCCGGGCACGTAGCTGGGCTCGAAATCAATGCTAAGTACTCGGACGAAACCGCACTCGACCTTTTGGCCCAGTCTTCGGACGTCGTTACCTACGAATTCGAAAACGTCCCCGTCGGAGCAACCCACGCTCTAAAGGAAAAGGTGACCTTGCATCCGCGGCCGGAGATATTGCACATCTGCCAAAACCGCGAGCGTGAGAAGAATTTCTTGCAGGACTCAGGCCTGCCTTGCGCTCCTTTCGCCATCGTCGACTCGCTCGAGGATTTGGAAGCCGCTCTGGAGAAAATCGGAACACCCGCTGTTTTGAAAACCGCCGCCTTTGGATACGACGGCAAGGGCCAGCTTAAAATCGGTACCGACAAACCGGATACCGCCGCGATCTGGAAAGAATTTGGCGGGCACCGCGCCGTTCTAGAGGGCTGGATGGATTTCTCCATGGAGATTTCGGTTCTCGTCGCTGCCAATGAGCAGGGCGAAGTCGCAACCTTTCCGGTAGCCGAAAACATTCACACCAACCACATCCTCGGCTACTCCATCGTACCAGCCCGCATCTCGGACGAAATGCGGAATCAAGCGGAAGAGCTCGCTAAGGAGATCGCCCGCAAACTCGGACTAGTTGGTCTTTTGGGCGTTGAGCTATTCGTGCTTCGCGATGGAACCTTGGCTGTTAACGAGCTCGCTCCTCGCCCGCACAATTCCGGGCACTACACAATCGACGCCTGCGTGACTTCCCAATTCGAGCAATTCGTGCGAGCCGTCTGCGGGCTTCCGCTCGGTTCCACCGAGCTGCTAAGCCCAGTCACCATGGTCAACATTTTGGGTGACGCCTGGACTGGCAGACAGCCGGATTTCGCAAGCTTGCTGAAAAACCCGAAGGCCAAACTTCACTTGTACGGCAAAGCCCAAGCTCGCCCGGGTAGAAAGATGGGACACTTTTGTGTATTGGGAGAATCCGCAGAGGAATCTTACCAAACGGCCCAAAGCTTGAAGAAAAGCCTTTGATCACCATCGAAGAGCTGCAACTACACTTCCTTTGTCTTTTCCGCTAGAGCCCGCCACCGATACCAAAGATCCGGACATTCTTCTGGAACGTTTTCTGGATTACGCCGCCGAGAAAGGAATCGAACTCTATCCGGCCCAAGAGGAAGCCATCCTGGAGATATTCGCTGGGAAGCACCTGATTCTGAATACACCAACGGGCTCGGGCAAATCCCTAGTGGCGGCGGCGATGCACTACTACTCCGCATCCCTCGGACGTCGCTCGGTTTATACCTGCCCGATCAAGGCCCTCGTCAACGAGAAGTTCTTGTCTCTTTGCCGCGATTTTGGACCAGATAACGTGGGCATGATGACCGGTGACGCATCCGTAAATCGCGACGCTCCGATTCTTTGCTGCACCGCTGAAATCCTATCCAATATCGCCCTGCGAGACGGGGAGAAAGCGAAAGTCCATGATGTCATCATGGACGAATTTCACTACTATTCAGACCATGAGCGCGGTGTCGCCTGGCAGGTGCCTTTGCTGACATTGCCTCAAGCGAAGTTTCTATTGATCTCCGCCACCCTTGGGGAGACCGCCTTTTTCGCCCGAGGGCTGGAAGATTTGACCGGTGTCGAATGTGTAACCGTATCCAGTAAAGAACGACCTGTTCCCTTGGAATTCGACTATCTGGAGATACCGATGGTCGAAGCGTTGGAAAAGCTCAAGGAGTCCAACAAGCTCCCTTGCTACATCGTCCACTTCACCCAGAAGGCGGCTTCAGACACGGCCCAAAATCTTCTGAGTTTCAATGCCTGCAGCAAAGAGGAGAAAGCGATCCTGAAAGAGGAGCTAAAAGGAGTGGAATTCACCAGCCCCTTCGGCAAAGAAATCAAAAAGTACCTCCTTTCAGGAATTGGCCTCCACCACGCCGGCTTGCTCCCAAAGTATCGGGTCCTCGTCGAAAAGTTCGCCCAACGAGGATTGCTCAAATTCATCTGTGGCACGGATACTCTCGGAGTCGGCGTCAACGTGCCTATCCGCACCGTGCTCTTCACCCAGCTTTGCAAGTACGGTGGACGGAAGACTTCGATCCTATCTGCTAGAGACTTCCACCAAATCTCCGGTCGTGCGGGACGAAAAGGGTATGACGATCGCGGATACGTTATCGCACTCGCTCCCGAGCATGTCATCGAAAACAAGCGGGCCGAGATTCGAGCCGGAAACGACGCCAAGAAAAAGAAAAAGCTCGTTAAGAAAAAGCCTCCCGCCAAGGGCTATGTCCAGTGGGATGAGGAAACGTATACCAAACTTCAAAACGCTCCTTCCGAGCCACTGGAGTCCCGTTTTCAAGTCTCCCACGGAATGTTGCTAAACGTCTTAAGTCGCGAGGGAGACGGTTGCCGCGCCATGCGGAACTTGATCAACGACTCCCATAATCTCCCCGGCTCCAAGCCCGCCCTTCGCAAAAAGGCATTTCAGCTTTTCCGCGCTCTCGTTGAACGCGAGATTATCGAGATAGCCCCGCCGGGAAACGGTGGTCAAAAGCTCACCGTCAACGTCGAGCTACAGGACGATTTCTCGCTCAACCAAACCCTATCGCTCTACTGTATCGATACGCTGCAGCTTCTGGACGAAAAAGATCCTGAATACGCCTTGAAACTGCTCAGTCTCGCTGAATCCATCTTGGAGAATCCTGACACCATCCTGCGAAAGCAATTGGATAAGCTAAAAACGGAAAAGATGGCAGAGATGAAAGCCGATGGTATCGAGTACGACGAACGTATCGAGAAATTGGAGGCGATGGAATACCCTAAACCTGAAGCCGACTTCATCTACGAAACCTTCAATGACTTCGCCAGCAAACACCCCTGGGTCGGTTCGGAGAATATCAAGCCCAAGTCCATCGCCCGCGAAATGTTCGAACGCTACAGCAGCTTTTCGGACTACATCAAACTCTACGGCCTGGAACGAGCGGAAGGGCTAGTTCTACGTCATATCACCAACGTTTACCGTGTACTGGAAAACACCATACCAGAGGGATTTCGGGACGATCAGGTGGACGAGATGATCATCTACTTCGAGCACCTTCTGAGGAACGTGGATTCGAGCCTGATCGATGAATGGGAGCTACTTCGAAACCCAGATTATCAAGTCGACTCCCAAGGTGCAGACTCTTTGCCAGATACCGAGCGAGCCAAGGATATAACGCGGGACAAAGCGAATTTCACCCGTTTGATTCGCAATGAGATTTTCAGTTTCCTCAGTCTTCTGGCAGCCGGTCGTTACAAGGACCTAGAAGACAACTACGACTTGAGTCCCCTGTTTACGGACACTCATGACGAAACGCCGAAATGGATGGACGTGGAATTGGAGAACCGAATGGAGTCCTTCTATGAATCGAGGTCTTGGATACGTCTCGATCCAGCGGCCCGAAACAAGGAACACACCCACTCAAGCGTTTCCGACGATCGTCTAACCTGGACAGTCGAACAAATGATCATCGACCCAGAGGAAATGAATGACTGGGCCCTAAAAGTGAGCGTGGACATTCCTGCATCCAGCCAGGAGGGAAAAGTCATCTTCTCCCTACTTTCCTTAGCTCCAGTGGCCTAGAAAAGTCGGTCCAAGCTGAGGGCTATTCGCATTCCTGCAATTCCTACAATCGTCGGAACTGGTATGCTTTTAGCGTTTCACAGCCTTTCAAACAATTTACCGCAATATGAATTGCAAGATGCACCGAATCAGAAGCTCTAAACTATTAATTGCCATGCAGACAGCCGCCTTAGCACTGTGCTGCCTAGCACCGACTAGACTTTCGTCGGAGGAATTCGACTACGCGACCCTCAAAGGGAAGGCGAAATCGCTCTCCCAACAAGGGTACGTCGCTCGGCAGCCGGTCGACATCCCTGAGATTCAGGCTCTCGATTACGACCATTACCAACACATCGATTTTCAGGACGAAAATGCTTTGTGGGCGGGCGAAAAGACGAATTTCCGTATTCAGTTTTTCCATCTTGGCCTCTACTTTCAGAAGCCAGTCAAAATCAATGAGGTTGTAGATGGTGATGCAAAACCCATCAATTTCGATCCCGACCAATTCTACTATGGTCGATCCGGCGTAGACGGGGACAAATTGCCCAAAGATCTCGGATACGCGGGCTTTCGAATCAACTTCAAGGAGGATTGGGATCGGGACGTATCCGCATTTCTCGGAGCGAGCTATTTTCGGGCGGTCGGATTCGATTGGCAATATGGCTTATCGGCGAGGGGACTGGGGCTCGACACCGGCATGCCCACTGGCGAGGAATTCCCGGATTTCACGGAATTTTGGCTCGAGCGCCCTGAGAAGGGAAGCGACACCTTGGTCATTTACGCTCTATTGGATTCCCCAAGCGCGACGGGGGCTTACCGAATAGTGATGACTCCAGGAAAGACCTTGGTGATGGACGTAAATGCAACAATCTACCCTCGCGAAGATCTAGAAAACGCCGGGATAGCCCCTCTGACATCTATGTTTCAGTACGGTGAAAATGATCGACGCAAACATGTATCCGACGACTGGAGACCTGAAATCCATGACACAGATGGACTGTCTGTGCTGACCGGTTCAGGCGAGTGGATCTGGCGGCCGCTCGTCAACCCGCCCCACCCTCGACTAAATTCCTATCTCGACGAAAGCCCTCGCGGGTTCGGGCTCTTGCAGCGCGACCGAAATTTCGACCACTACCAGGACGATGCCGTTTACTACGAGCGACGTCCCAGCCTCTGGGTGGAACCTACAGAACCTTGGGGGCCCGGAGAAGTTAAGCTTTTTGAACTTCCAACTGTCGACGAGACTTTCGACAACATTGTTGCCTTTTGGCACCCGCAGGATCCACTCCGAGCTGGCGAAGAATATCGCTACGACTACCGGCTTTACTGGGGCACAAAAGAAGTCCTCCAACCCAGCAACTCCCGAGTCGTAGCTACGCGCACTGGAAAAGGGGGCAATATCGGCCAAAAACAAGACTACTTTTCTCGGCGCTTCGTTTTGGACTTTGAGGGACCGGCTTTGGAGAGTTTAGGAAACGATACTCCGCTAAAGGCAGTTGTTACCTCGGACCGCGGAAAAATCGAGAACGCCTACGCCCGCTGGATGCCAGACGGCGAAACGGTTAGAGCCATGTTTGACTTAGCCCCAGACGAATCAACCGAGCCCATAAACGTCCGCCTGTACCTGCGAACGGAAGCCGAGGAGCAGCCTCTATCGGAGACTTGGATATACCAGTACACACCTCCACCTGTTTCAGAGCGCAGCTGGTGAGGATTTGGCATTTGATCGACTAACGCTCTAATAAAGGCACCTGCAATGGGTGCCTTTTTTGATTGGAGATATGGAGTTGTCAGACGCTGAGCTCCCCTCATTCTGGAACAACAAACCCTCCATTTCTACAAACTCCCATGCTTCCAGCTCTCTCCTACATTACTTTGGACGAATTCGACGACGACTACGTCGAGGCACTCGTTGAAGAAGCGAAAGAACTCGCCAAAGAACACCAGTGGTGGAACCAAAGCTTGGCAATTCAGGCTGATAAGAGGAATCCGAACCTTCTGCAGGGCAGCACCAAACTCATGCATCGTTACGTGACGATGGAGGATGGGACCCAACAAAAAATCGACTATCGAGACGACGTTCTGATGGGAGCTGTCGACACCTTAGCCTTGCTTGAAATGCTGACACTTTTGAGCAAAGAGCACGAGTTCGCTTGGCAAGTCGAAATCCCTGCCTCCCCTCGCCCCAAACCGGTAGGTCGGATCATCGACGGCGACATTGATGCCAAGCTCTTCGAACTGATCATGCCGGAGGTAGAAGCGATGGAAATCACTGAGGAGGAACTCAATGACGAGAAGCTACACCAGAGCATTCGCCTCAAGTATTTTCCAACGAACTAGACGCTCCCTGAGGATATGTGGCCTCGTTTTCGCGTTAATGCTCATCGCAGCAATCGCCGAGGCTGAGTCAGAGGAAGGTCCATTCTCTCACGCCGCGTTGTTCGCTCCGAATCGCGACTTTCCCTATTTCGAGTTGGTCTCGACCTTGGAAACCACCTCGCCCACCGTTTATTCGCCCCAGAATGCTGCGGTCTTCTCCCAATTCTGCCTCCTCTCCTATGTGGACGATCAAACCTTCCTTCAGGAAAAGATCGCATTGGCAGGTTTCGAGAGCCCGAGCTTCTTCGACATCGACGGGACTTTCGCGATCGTGGCTGAAAACGAGGAAAGCATCGTAGTCGTTTTTCGAGGCACGGAGTCAGGCGACAAGCAGGACTACCTGAGCGATTCGAAAATCCAGCATAGAAATTGCGGACCCGATGGCAAAGCCCACGCCGGCTTCATGGACGCCCTCGCTTGCATCGAAGACGAATTGAGATCCAATCTGGAATCGCGCCTGCAGGAGAACCCTGACAAAAAAGTTTGGCTGACTGGCCACAGTCTCGGAGCTGCCCTCGCTACCCTATTCGCTATCAGGAACCCAGAGTTCGTGAGCGCCATCTACACAATTGGCAGTCCACGATTGGTGAACCGATCCCTAGCCCAGAAGTGCCACCAACAGCTGCCGTTATTTCGAATCGTCAACGACAACGATATCGTCACCCGGGTACCGATGCGTCCTTTCTACCGCCACATAGGCCCGACATATTTCATCACCTCAAAAGGAGATTTATTGATCGATCCGCCAAAAACCCGCATTTGGAGGGAGCGCTTAGAAGGGCACGGAGCATTCACTGAGAGCCTCTTTGAACGTTGGTCCGCCAAGGATTTCTCCGCCATCCCTTCCGACTATTTCGTAGACCACTCTCCACGCCTGTACACGGAGCTTCTGATCTCCCAGACTATTAGTTCTAGCTCCACTGAACCTCAGGAGGATTGAGATAGTTGGAAGCAAATTTGCGCCCTAGCCGAAAAGTATTAGGTTGATGGCCCGAACAGCTCTCAATAAACTTTTGCCCTAACAGTACACTCGCTATGAATACGAAACCACTTCGCCTTTTCCTTTTCGTCACCAGCCTTCTAACGTTCTTTTCAGCAAGCAATCTGCTTGCGAGCGGAGAACATGCGGAGTACGGGCCTTACGTCGCTCTGGTCAGGGATGCAAACATCGTCAAAGACGTGAAGGTTGAGGAAAATGGACGCATTTACCTGAAGCTAAATCCGGACTACAAAGAGAAGGAAATTATACTCAAAAACTCGATGTCGCTAAACTCCGGATACAGGAATTGGTTTAATGGCAAACAGGAGCTCGTATCCCCCGCGAACCAAGGCAAAGAGCCCAATGGCTATACCGATTGGGTCACCACCACAGCCAACTACATCGAGTACCGCATGGATGGAAAACTCATCTTACACCTCGCTAAGAAAAGTGTCGTGAAAGACTAGAAAATTCCAGCTAACTGATATGCCTAATCCTCAACCAACCCTCATAGGTTGGAAAGAGTCTATCGATCTTCCCGACTGGGGAATAATCGATATTACCGCCAAAACAGATACTGGCGCCAGACGCTCCGCGATCGATGTGGAAAACATAGTAGAGCTGCCGGGCAACAAGGTGCAATTCGACGTAGCGGCCAACCGTCGCTCCGGACAATTGAAAACCACAATCATAGCCGATATCGAACATCAAACCCACGTCCGCTCCAGCAATGGCCAACAGCACGAACGATACTTCGTGGCAACCAATGTCCGAGTTGGGCCGGTCGTGAAACGCATCGAGTTAAGCCTCAGCAATCGCAAGCACATGCAATGTCGCATGTTACTAGGACGCTTGGCCCTAGAAGAGGATTTCCTCGTAGACTGCTCCGGCAGCTTCCTGACAAGACCAAACCGAAAGCCCAAGCTTTCGAGCTGATAATCCAACCAAAAATAAGGAGCATTTTCCTAAATCCCACTATGGACCCACTGAAAATCGCAATTTTATCCCGAGGCCCCCGTCTCTACAGTACCAGCAGATTAAGAGAAGCGGCGGAAAAGAGAGGCCATAAAGTCAAGGTACTCGATACGCTTAAATTCGCCATGTACATCGAGTCCGGACAACCCGACCTCACCTACGGCGGCAAAGCTCTTAGTCACTACGACGCGGTCATTCCTCGTATTGGCACTTCCATTACCTTTTTCGGATCGGCTGTAGTCAGGCAATTCGAACAAATGGGGACCTATTGCTTAAACACTGCCGACGCGATTCTCGCCTCACGTGACAAGCTCGCCTCCATGCAGGAGCTTTCCAGTCACAACGTGGGAATCGCCGAAACCGCTTTTGTCCGAAATCCCAATGACATCCTCAAGGCGATCCAAGCCATGGGGGGAGCTCCCGTTGTCATCAAGCTGCTGCAGGGCACGCAAGGCATTGGAGTAATTCTCGCCGAGACCAACAAGGTCGCTGAGGCGATCATCGAAACCTTGAGCGCCGTCAAACAAAACGTGCTGGTGCAGAAATTCGTATCCGAATCCAAAGGACGAGATATTCGAGCCTTCGTGGTGGGAGACCGTGTGGTTGCCGCTATGAGAAGAACTGCCGCTGGACAAGAATTCCGCAGCAACGTACATCGTGGCGGAAACACTCAAACTGTGACGCTAGATCCCGAATACGAGCGCACTGCAGTGAAAGCTGCCCAAATCCTAAACTTGCACGTGGCTGGCGTTGACATGTTGGAAGGAGCGAATGGCCCGGTAATCATGGAAGTCAATTCCTCTCCCGGGCTTGAAGGAATCGAGGGAGCGACAGGCATTGATATCGCTGGAGAAATCATCGAGTACCTCGAGCAACAGATCAAGTTCGGCAACTTCGACGTTCGTGAGCGACTGGCTCTCACCAAAGGCTATTCTGTAACTGAATTTTCTGTGGAAAAAAATTCGGAAATCGCGGGCAAGACGATTGCCGACTCCGGACTGCGAGACCGAGACATCGTTGTCCTCCGATTGGTACGGGGAACTGAACATATCGCCAACCCCAAGTTCAGCCGGGTCATCGAGGAGGGAGACTCCCTCCTCTGCTACGGACTGAAGGCCGCTCTTCAAGGCGTGCTCCCAAATCTGGTCAAAACGAAACGCAGAAAGAAAAAGAGCTCATTGACGAGCAAAGCGACCAAACGCCCCGAGAGCCCGAGCGAGTAAAGTATGGCAAATCAGCCCTTGAAAATTGGCGGGGTCACCGTTCGTCCCGGTGAATCCAAAGACATTGGATTAGAACTTTCCGAAACCTACACGGGAGACGCGATTCGCATGCCCGTGCGGGTGATCCGCGCCAAAAAGCCAGGACCGCGCGTCTTCGTTACTGCTGCCATCCACGGGGACGAAATCAACGGGACGGGCATTATCCACGATTTCCTCTTTGGAGAGGCCTGCACGATCAAGCGGGGAGCCTTGATTCTAGTGCCGGTGGTGAACGTGCTAGGATTCGAAAACAACCAACGTTATCTCCCAGACCGAAGGGATCTCAATCGGAGCTTTCCCGGCTCATCAAATGGCAGTATGGCCTCTCGCATTGCCAAAAAGCTAATGACCGAGATCACCTCCAAATGCGATTATGGGATCGATCTTCACTCGGCCGCATTTCAAAGGACAAATTACCCAAACGTTCGAGCGGACCTTTCCCAAGCGGCGACTCGAAAACTCGCTCTGGCGTTCGGATGTGCCCTCGTCATCGACGGGAAGGGCCCCCTAGGCTCGTTTAGGCGTGAATGCGCCAGGGCCGGATGCCCCACTATCATTTTGGAAGCTGGCGAGCCTTGGAAGATCGAACCGAGCGTCTTACAGATCGGCGTGCAGGGGATTCGCAATGTACTTATCCACCTTGGGATGCAGGACGGCGATCCAATCCCTCCTCCCTACCAAGCGACCATTCGCAAAACGCAATGGGTGCGAGCTACCGTAGGCGGCATCCTCAAGTTCCACATCAGTCCTGGAGAATTCGTCAAAGAGGGCCAACCCATCGCGACTAACTACTCCATCTTAGGACAGGAGCAAAACATCATTACCAGTCCCGCCAACGGGATTGCGATTGGCATGGCGACTATGCCAGCAGTTAAACCCGGAGAACCCGTTTGCCATATAGCTACCTTGACGGCAGGACAGATCAGCAGGTACGAAAAGAGACTAAATACCAGCAAGGCAGACCCCTACAAACAAGCCCAGGAAGATCTCGCGACCAACGTTGATATCGTCGACAGAGCGCCTGTCGAAGGGGTCTGAAGATGAAAGATCCTTCTCTTTATAGAGTAATGGACATCTCAATACAGAGAGAACCTAATTCTCAATTTAAACGGAGTGTTTCCGAATCTCTACTTGAATCGACTTCGAGGCGGGAGTCTCGCTCCCTGCCGCCATATGCCCAATAGGCACCAAGGTATTTGCCTCCGGGAAATACATTGCTAAGCAGCCGGCAGGTATATCGTAAGGAACGAGCCGATACTTTCGGGTCACGCGAACTTCGCCTTTGAAGTGAGAATGAACATCTACGATATCGAAAGTCTTCAACGAAAGCTTCTCCATATCCTCGGGGTTGATGAATACGACCCGCCGTTCTCCCTTAATTCCTCGGTAACGATCATCCAACCCATAGACAGTCGTGTTGAATTGATCATGGCTGCGAATCGTCATCAAAAGAAACCTGCCCACTAAAGGGCGCTCGATGTCCAAATCCGCTACGCCAAAATTCGCCTTGCCTGTATCCGTTTCAAACTGACGTTCTTTAACTGGGTTGGGAAGATAGTAACCACCCGGCTGTCTAGCCCTTATGTTATAATTCTCGAACCCGGGCACAACTCGCTCAATAGCGCTTCTTATGAGTGAATAATCCCCCTCGAAATTTGACCAGTCGATCCGGATATTAGCTTTGGTCAAAATACTTTTTGCTAGGCCGCAAATGATCGCCACCTCACTCTTGAGCTTAGGAGAGGCAGGCTCTAATTGACCAGAGGAAGAGTGAACGATACCCATCGAATTTTCCATACTTACCCATTGCTCTCCTGAATCTTGAACATCTCGCTCTGACCGGCCAAGGCAGGGCAATATTAGGGCTGTTTTTCCAGCAACTAAATGGGACCGATTGAGCTTGGTTGAAATCTGGACAGTTAAACGACAATTCCTGAGAGCATCAGCTGTGTATTCAGTATCTGGGGTTGCCGAGAGGAAATTACCGCCCAACGAAACGAAAATCCTCCCTGCATTCGCCTTCATATCCAAAATTGAGCCAACGGCGTTAACTCCCGCTTCTCTTGGACAGTCGATACCAAATTCCCGCTCCAAGCCCTGGTAAAACCATTCCGGCATGTGCTCGAAAATCCCCATAGTGCGATCTCCTTGCACGTTGCTGTGGCCGCGCACTGGACACAAGCCAGCGCCACGTTTACCGATCGCTCCTCGCAACAAATGGAGATTGGTCAAATCGCGAATGGTGGCGACCGAATTTCGATGCTGGGTCAATCCCATTGCCCAGCAGGAGATGACCTTTTCGGACTTAGCAAATAAGCCAGCGAGGCGATCAACCGTTTCTTTCGAAACTCCACAAGCCTCGATTAAACGATCCCAGTCGAGACTCTCTAGCTTCTCCTTATAACTTTCAAAACCATCGGTGAATTCGGATACGAACGAAAGATCGACCACTCCACTTTTCTCGCTATCCATTTCTAGCAAACGCTTTCCGATACCTTGAAAGAGAGCTTGATCTCCATTTATCTTCAGCCGAACAAATTCGTCCGCTAAATCTGTTTTAGCTCCAAGGGCCTGCGTCAACCTTTGAGGATGAGAAAAGGCAACAAGCCCGGCTTCCCGTAGCGGATTTATAGATACAATTACCGCTCCATTCTCTTTCGCCTGCTGGAGAGTCGAAAGCATGCGGGGGTGATTCGTTCCAGGATTCTGTCCAGCTACCAAAATCAATTCTGCTTCTCGGAGGTCTTGAAGTGTGACCGTGCCCTTCCCTATCCCGATTGATTGTTTCAAGGCCAAGCCACTGGATTCGTGGCACATGTTCGAGCAGTCGGGCAAATTGTTGGTGCCCCACGCCCTAGCCAGTAGCTGGTACAGGAAAGCAGCTTCGTTACTCGCCCGTCCGGAAGTATAGAAAATCGCTTCATTTGGATTTTGGAGCGATGCGAATTCTTGTCCCACCAACTGGAATGCGTCTTCCCAACTTATGTGTTTATAACGATCACTCCCGGGTCGCAAAACAAAGGGCTCCGTAATTCGGCCCTGCTGATCCATCCAATAGTCTGAATGTTCACTCAGTTCGACAACACTGTGACGCTCGAAAAACTCAGGGCCAATCCTCGCTGCGGTTGTTTCGCTAGCGACCGCTTTCGCTCCGTTCTCGCAAAACTCAAAACGGCTCCGATCCCCATCTGGATCTGGCCAAGCGCAGCTAGGGCAATCGAAGCCGGACTTTTGATTAAGACTGGTCAAAGAATCTTTGGCCCTAACTACGCCCGCTTTTCCGACTGCATGCCTCATCGCATGATAAACCGCTTCCACTCCCCCCGCTTTATTGCACGGTTTTCCGATTTCTAGATCTTCGAGGGCTTCGGGCGTATTTTCAGCGGGACGTCTAGGCATAGGGGCAGATGCGGGATTGGGAAAAGAAGGGATTCTCAGTCCATGAGAATCCGATAAGGGGCACTGTAGGTAGTGAATCCCTTTCCTCGCAAAAAGCCAACCAAAGTCACTTCGAATAGATTCGCCAGTTCCACAGCGAAACTGGATGGAGCACCGATGCTCACCAGAAAGGGACACCCTGCTACGATCGCTTTCTGCATCAGATCATATCCGATCCGTCCACTGAAGAGAATGATCTGCTCTGACCATTCGGTTGACGAGTCAGACTTCAACCAAGAGCCAACGAGCTTATCCATCGCGTTGTGGCGGCCGATATCCTCCGCAGCATCCAGAAGCGATCCATTCGCAGAAAATCGAGCGGCCGCATGCAAGCTCCCTGCGTCTTGGTAAGCGGCCTGAGCAGCAAGCAGCAGGTCAGGCAGTCGCAATAGATTCGCAAGCTCTATACGAGCCCCCGAGCGCGGATCGAAACGTTCTTTCCGTTGAATCCTCAAAGCCTCAAGTGCGCTTTTTCCACACGCTCCACACGCGGAGCTGATGGGAAAAACCCGACTGTTCTTTTCGAAATCTAGCTTCACATCTTCAGTCACCTTGGCCACCGCTCTCCAAGAGGGCATGGTCGCCCCTTTTTCCTGGGTAAACCGAATCGAAAGTACGTCGGAGTATCGATCGATGACACCCTCGCTAAAAAGCATGCCCAAAACGAGCGACTCATCATCACCAGGGGTCCTGAAAACAACTCCCATGGGCATTAGGCCGGACCCATTTTTCACCGCGATCTCGAGAGGCTCTTCGATTGCCAAACGGTCGTCGACGACCTCAGACAACCCCTCCCGCACTCGCTGTACCTTAGCTCTAACCGTGTGCGGTCTAGTATTTGTTTTTTCCTTTTCTGACACAATGAAACAGCAAATCCAACAAAGACACTACGAGCTAAGAAGGACAGGCAAATGAAGATTTCTCGCAACTCAATTCAGAGCTAAGCACATCCTCGTCGTTCCACTTGCGTTATCATCGGCGAGGAGCTACTGTCAGTCTCTAGCAATCACCCAACATGCCTATGCGAACGCTTTTCTTAGTCGGAACTTTTATCTTTGCAGTACAAGCGGCCCAAGCTGACTCGGCAGGGACCTACCTTTTCAAAGGTGCGGAATACGGAGATTTCTATTTTGATTCTCTCGAGGGCGAGGAGCCGGATGAGGTATTCGAGTTCGAAACTGACGGAACTTTACTTATCCACGGTGAAGGCAAATCGGAGGCTTACATCCAGACCTTGGATGAGTACGAAAATTACGAAGTGAGCTTCGAATACCGTTGGCCCGGAGAACCTGGGAAAAGCGGTATCCAAATTCACTGTACGTCAGATACCTCCTTTAGCATCTGGCCAGAATGCATCGAAATTCAGCTTGAGTACGAAAACTCAGGAGATTTTTGGCTACTCAATACTGAGCTAGAGGTAGAGGAAGAGCAAATGCCGCTGAAGGCGGCCGATCGGAATCGACGCCATCGACTCAAGATCGAAGAAAAACGTAAGTACGGCGAGCCACCCATCAAAGTAGAGTTACCAGCGGACCAGTGGAATCGCATGCGGATTATCGCGAAGGAGGATACCGTCCAGGTCTACCTCAACGATCACTTGATCAACGAAGGAAAAAACGCGTCTACAAATTCTGGTTACATCACAATCCAAGCCGAAGAGTCAGACTTCGTCATCAAGGATTTCCGTATCCGAGAATTGGATTAACCAAAAGGTTAGAGAGCTTGCCGGGCCTCCACTTCAGCTAAAGTAGGCATCGCAGGTGCAGTTCCCCTTTTTTCAACAGACAGTCCCGCAACCACCGAAGCGAATTTCATCGCTTGAACTAAGTCGCCGCCAAAGCGAACAAGTCCGGCAGCGAGTCCCCCATTGAAGGCGTCTCCGGCCCCTGAAGTGTCTATAGCGTCTGCTTCGATGCAACTGAAACGCTGATAGGGGCTTCCTGCTAAGCTCAACGCTTGAGGCAGTTTATCTGGATCCACGGAAATAAACGACCCCATCTTCCCGAGAGTGATGACTACCACGGGTACATTTAACTCGCGGCACAAGAAGTGCAGTTCTTCATCCGAAGTTTCGAAGTAATCGCTCGGAAGCGACTTTCCGGTGAGCAGCTGGTAGACGAAGGCAAATTCAGTTTCGTTAGGGGTGACAATGTCTGCCATTCCCACCAAATCCGGCTTCAAATCCTGATTAATAGGAGCTAGATTCAAAATAGTCGCCGCCCCAGACTCACGACCAAGCGCCAGTGCGGTCTGGATTGCCGAAAGGTTCGCTTCAAGCTGGCAGAGCACCACGGACGACGATTGAAAAGAGGCCAAGTTTCCCTTGATCCAATCCGAGCTCAAAACGCTGTTTGCCCCCAGAGAAACGACGATCTGGTTGTCGCCATTTTCATCCACTAAGATCGAGGCGGCTCCACAGGATTCGCCCTCCACTACTTCCAGCAAGTTCGTTAGCCCCACGCTCTTTGCGAAGGAGCGGGCCGTCTCGGAGAAAACATCGTTGCCGACCGCCCCAATAAACTCGGTCCCAGGTTGGAGCCGAGCCGCGGCTACAGCCTGATTGAACCCCTTGCCTCCTGGCCCCGGAAAAAACGTACCTATTCGTGTCTCTCCCACCGTGGGGAATTGGGGAGTAAGAAAAGCGAGATCCTGAACGAAACTTCCGACTACAACGATTTTGGACATGGAGCAAAAATGTGGGGTTAAGCAACACAAGCGGTGCCATTTCGACCGGGATATGTCGACCAAAACCGAGTCCCAAACTTAGAAAGCGAAAACGGGCGGTTTCTCCGCCCGTTTGATGCTATCATCCCCTGGATGCTGTAGAAGCAGAGCCAGACACCGCATCTCAATTCTTTGTATACCAATTATTTAAGCCAAAATAGACACCTTGTCAATTGAGGGAAATCGATCCTTCAAATGTATCAGAGTCTTTGCCTCTGAAAGTAAGGGAGCTAATGGATTTTGGCTAAAATCAATTGTCCCCAAAAACGAGAAGACCGGAGCGGTCCCACATCCGCTCCGGCCTAGCAACGACTCAGTTTTGGAACTAAAAATCAGTGTCAAAGAAAGTTATCCTCTGTTTTTGATTCCTGTCCGCTCGTGTTACCGAGCATGCAAAAAGAATAACAAAACGGATCAAAATCCACAATCCGTGAAGCATACTCTTTTGCGCACGGTTTTCCGCAAATCGACTGAGTTAAAGCCGCAATCGCACCGTGAACGGGCGAATCGGTCAAATTTCGAATCAAATACCGAAGATAATGCGCAAAATGGGTCGACAAGGCTGATTCCAGAGCTACCTATTTCTCTAGCTATGTCGAAAGTCCTAAAAGTAACGCCTGCCACAATCGCTTTTGATGTCGTACTCGTCGGCATCGTTTGGCTCCTCTTCACACTTTGGTTCAAGCCGCACGTTCCAAGCGAAGATGGTCTCATCATCAACCTCGTAGCTGGATTTACAGCTCTCCCTGCAGCGGGTACCTTCTACTTCTGTCTTCAGATGTTCAAGGTGACTCTCGCCCACCAGCGTCAAACCAAGGCAGCGAAAAAGTAAGCTTGCCGCTTAAATCATTTACCTAAACCGGCGTTTCTCCTAGGAAAGCCGGTTTTTTTGTGCCCAAAACTCGGCTAACGTCTCGGCTCGCACTAGCGCTAAAAGCCAAATTCCTCCTGGGTCTCTTCGCTGGGTTCTTCGAGCAACTTACGCAGAAAAAGCGGACGGTGCATTTCGGTGGGTCCGTGGTCTAGGATCGCTGCCCGATGTAAAACGGTCGCATAGCCCTTTGAGGACGCCAAATCGTAGTGCGGATACTCGCAGTCCAAGGCCATCATGATCCTATCACGAGTAACCTTCGCAATGATAGAGGCCATGGCAATACAGAGGGCTTTGGAATCTCCTTTCACGATAGCCCGATGCCGGTACCCGAGGTGCTTCATCTGCTTCCCGTCTACCAGAATCTCCCACTGAGAGAGGGTTTCCCTGGGTGTGGAGCCTGGTAGAGTCGCATCAAAAAGTGGATCCGGATCATGCGGCGAAATATCGCCTGCAGCCAGGACTTCCTCGACCGCGGTCTTCATCGCCTTCTGCGTAGCCCCAAGGATATTCAAATCCTCAATGTCTTCTACGCTTCCTTTTCCCACTCCGATTAGGAGCCGCCCTTCCCGCTCAAGCCATCTGAGCTTAGCGTAGAGCTCTTCGCGTTGTTCGAATGTAAGAAGCTTGGAGTCGTTGATGCTGGAAGCGTTTCGCTTGCACCACTCGCTATCATAAAAATCACTTCGGGCGGCGACTGCGGCGGCGACCACCGGGCCAGCCAAGGCGCCCCTACCCGCCTCATCTACACCAATCAGGCCCAACCGTCCTTTTAGGACCTTCCGGTCAAAAGCTCGCAGACGATGCGACTTCATTCCGAACCACCTCCGGTCTTAATTTCTATTTCTTTACGCCAAACGACCACCACTATCGCTTAAATGTATAGGCCTTGGGTTCCTTGAGAGGCAAGCGATCAAGCATTCCGGCCGCCTTTACGACTTCGAAAGCGGTCCTGAAATGCAATTTCGCAAACTCACCGAGCTTCTCGGGTCCGAACTTCTCCAGTATCTCAGCCGCCTGCACCTTCACTTTCGAGCTGGCCCCCTTGGCAAGGGTATCGCCGAACTTCTTGGAAAGCCCATCCATGTAGCGAACGTATTCTGCGCGAGCTACCACCGAGGCAGCAGCGACCACCGGATCCTCTTCCGCCTTGGTCTGCATCCGAAGTTCGAATTTGTCGTCCTTAAAGTAGCGTCCGACGAGGTCTTGCTTGCTAAATTGGTCCAACATCCCCCAAGGAACGCGCTTTTTTCCTAGAGCGGCTTTGAGCGAAATTCCATGTTGCCATGCGAGCAGAAGATTCAAGTTCGCCCTTGGCTTGCTCATCAGCTGATTGTACTTGGGCATCCCGCAAAAACAGGTTTCAACGGCGACTCCCTTGGTACCTCGTATGATCTTGTCCAGTTTGAGAATCCGGCCGTCCGTTATGGTCTTGGAGTCGCGAATACCCTCTTTGACCCATTCGTCTATGTGCTGCTTATCCGCGATCACACAGGCAGTTACGATCGGACCGAAGAAGTCACCTTTTCCGCTCTCATCCATCCCCGCGTGCGACTCAAACCACTCTGGATGATAGACTTCATCGTAGCCAAACCGAGCTTCGCCCAGCACTTCCGGCTCCAAAGTGTTGATTACGAAATCCTCGGTTGCCTTTCCCTGCACCACGAGCTTGCCGCTCTTGTAGCCGACTACATTCACCTTGTCGCCCTTGAAGCCGAACTGAGCGTATTCAACCTCGTAGGGCTCCCACATTTTCATATCCAAAATGTGCTGCAGCTTGTCCAACTGCTCTTGGGAGAGCTTGTTGGTGTACATCGTTTTCTTTTTTGGCTCGTCCGGGTCGACTGCCGCTTTCTTTTTGCCTCTGGCCATCTGTGTTCGCTGAAGACCAGCAAGGCAGAGCCTTCGGGGTTTGAAAATCAAAAAAGCTCCCGCCAAATGGGTCTCTTTCCAAGACGGATTCAAGCCTGACAAATCCCGAGGCGAAGGAGAATCTGCGGACGAAAATTTCACTAGCCGCGAACGGATGACTTCTGCAAGTTTACCAATCCATGTCCCAAGCTCTCGTTAAAAACGCAGCCGCCTTCCAAAGCGCCCTCATCAACTGGTACGATGAGAACGCGCGAGATCTGCCTTGGCGGGTGCAACCGTCGCTCTACAAAACCGTGGTGTCCGAGTTCATGCTCCAGCAAACACAGGTAAAGACGGTTTTGCCTTATTTCGCCAAGTGGCTGAAGAGCTACCCAGATTTTGCAAACTTGGCTCAAGCCAGCGAAGAGCAAGTACTCAAAAGCTGGGAAGGTCTCGGCTACTACTCTAGGGCAAGAAACCTCCTGAAACTTGCCAAAGAAATTTCCGCAATTCCAGCAGACGAAATACCGCAAGACGCGAAGAGCTGGCTCAAGTTTCCGGGAATTGGACCCTACGCGGCCGCGGCAGTCTGTAGCATTGCGTTTTCCGACCAATCCGCCGTGGTGGACGGAAACGTGGTACGTATCCTCTCCCGCATGACAGCGGACGAAAGTAGCTACACAAATTCCACCGAAGCCGCAAAGGTGTACCGGCCTCTCGTGCAGGAGCTGCTAAACCGAGAGCGGCCCGGGGACCACAACCAAGCCATGATGGAGCTGGGAGCCACTGTTTGTCATAAGAACTCTCCGAACTGTTTACTGTGTCCCGTGCGAGAGCATTGCCTTGGCTTCGAAAAAGGAATCGCCGAGTCCCTGCCGAAACTGGCCAAGATCAAATTCGAAGATGTCACCGTAAACAGAGCCTGGATACAGAAAGAAGGCAGCATTCTCCTACATAAGATACCAGCCAATGCCAAACGCATGAGGGGCTTACATGAGCTCCCCGAGCTTGCACCGCTCTCGATCCCTGTGCCCTCCAGTACCCCTATCGCAACCCGTAAACGTGGCATCACCCGCTATCGAATAACCGAACGCATATTCGATATTTCACCCGCATCCCTTCCGAACAAGATCCCGGAAGACTATATTTGGGCCAAGCCCGACCTCATCGAAAGCCTAGCCTTTTCAGGTCCTCATCGAAAGTGGATTGGCGAGCTCCTTGCGAGATAGGTCCGTATTTGCCATTTTACTACAGACAAAAAAACTCCAGACCGAAGTCTGGAGTTTCGAAAGTAGGAGCGACCAATAAAGCCGCGTTAGTAACCCTTACAGTTCTGGAAGGTCGTTCTCGCCCTTTACGTAACCGAAGTTGGCGAGAATACCGCCATCCACGTAAAGCACGTGACCATTAACGAACTGAGCAGCCTTGGAAGAGAGGAAGAGCGCTGCGTTCGCGATATCTTCAGGCTCACCCCAACGAGCGGCTGGCGTACGGGTCATAACGAGATCGTTGAAAGGATGGTTTCCTTCGCGGATCGGAGCAGTCTGAGCTGTGGCGATGTAGCCAGGGCCAATGCCATTAATCTGCACATTATGCTTCGCCCATTCGCAACACATGTTCGCGGTCAGAAGCTTCAAACCACCCTTCGCAGATGCATATGCGGATACCGAGTTACGGCCATACACACTCATCATGGAACACATGTTGATGATCTTGCCGAATTTCTTCTCGATCATGTTTGGCGCGACACGCTTGCCTACGATATAAGGAGCGATGAGGTCCACATCGATAACAGTGCGGTAGTCCTGTACAGACTGCTCGAGAATCGGGATACGCTTGATGATACCAGCGTTGTTCACAAGGATGTCGACGCTGCCCACATCCTTCTCGATCTGGGAGATACCACGATCTACGTCCGCTTCGTCAGTAACATTGAATACAAGCGTGTAAACATCGATACCTGCTTCAGCGTATTCAGCCTTACAGCTCTCGAGCTTGTCCTCGGAGATGTCATTGACGCAAATCTTAGCGCCAGCTTGGCCTAGCTTCTTACCGATAGCCATGCCAATGCCGTGCGTGCCGCCTGTAATCAGAGCAACCTTACCGGTTAGATCAAAAAGTTCGTTATTCATAAACAGGGTTTGTTATTTGAGTTGATTGGGTTGGCGGACATCCATGTCCGTGTAATCGAGATTTTCACCGGCCATTCCCCAGATGAAGATGTAGTTGGCCGTACCGGAACCGCTGTGGATGCTCCATGAGGGAGAAAGCACCGCTTCGTGGTTCTGCATCCAAATGTGACGAGTCTCGTCGGTTTCGCCCATGAAGTGGCAAACAGACTGGTTTTCCGGAACTTCGAAATAGAAGTAAGCTTCCATACGACGGAGGTGCGTGTGAGCCGGCATCGTGTTCCAAACACTACCTGGCTTCAGCTCAGTCATCCCCATTTGCAACTGGCAGGTCTGAAGGACTTCCTTGACCAAGAGCTGATTGATTTGACGTTCGTTGGAAGTTTCGAGAGAGCCGAGGTTCAGAACCTTAGCATTCTCGAGAGTAACGTGCTTAGATGGGAACGACTTGTGGGCGGGCGCGGAGTTGATGTAGAGCAAGGCAGGAGCAGAGGCGTCCACAGAAGCAAAGGTCACGTCCTTAACGCCGGCGCCGAGGTAAAGGGCTTCCTTGTATTTCACGGTGTAAGTCGTTCCGTCCGCGACGATTGTCGCGTCGCCACCGACATTGATCACGCCAAGCTCGCGGCGATCCAAGAAATTTTCGGCTTTTAGCTCCTCGAAAGATTCGAGCTTAAGCGTCTCCGTGGTAGGCTTGGCACCGCCAACGATGTAACGGTCAAGCAAGGAGTAAACGAGAGATATCTCATTTTCCTCAAAGAGGTTCGTGATGAGAAATTCATCGCGAATACGACTTGTGTCGTAGCTTTTAAAATCACGCGGATGACAGGCGTATCGTACTTCGTACTTCATATGCAGTATACTCGTTATTGGGTAAACGTTAGGGCGTTTAAAACAGTGTAGAATGGAATCCCAATACGATACCGAGTCAACGCATTATTCCATATTTGACTTCTGTTTCCATATATGGAATTCATTTCCCCAATGTCGGAATACACCATCCCCAATCTGAAAAACGCCTGCCGCATTCTGCAATTGATAGCTGACTCGAGCCAACCGCTTACCATGTCACACATTGCCGACACACTAACTTTGCCGCGAAGCACCGTATTTCGCATCCTGAGCACTTTGTGCGAAGAAGGTTGGCTTTTTCGGGAGGACAAGTCCTACCGGATGGGCGGCGCCTTGATTGGTTTGGGGCGTAAAGCAATCAACTCCTCCACGATAAACCAGCTAGCCCGCCCGATTCTAAAAGAAGTGACGAAACTGACAGGCGAAACGTCGCAACTTGCCATTCTCAGCGGCCCTCAAGTGCTCATAGTCGAAGTGGAAGACAGTCCTCACCCTCTCGCCGCACACTCACGACCCGGCACTGGAGCGGACATCCACTGCTCCGCATCAGGCAAGGTTTTGCTCGCCTTCGGCAGCGAAAGCGAACGAACGAGAATCGTACAAGAGATCAAATACACCTCCCACACTCCGAACACTATCAAAAACCGGGAAGAGCTGGAGAAGGAATTAGTCAGTATCCAAAAACTTGGATACGCAATCGATGAACAGGAGTACCACGAGGGCATCCGCTGCATAGCCGTTCCCGTTTTTGACTCTTCGAATATGGCTTCCTACTCTATTGGGATCACGGCTTCGACACACCGTTTCACCAGGAGGAAAATTAAGGAAATTTCCCAAATCCTCAAAAACGCTGCTGATCAACTTAAGGAGAGCACTTCCTAGAAAGCACAGAGTCACTCTCCCATCAAAGCCGAGCAAGAAAGTTGTATCCGTATTACCTGACAATCTGGAGGCGATCTCAAACAGATCTCCCCTTACCGACTCAACTAGGCCAATGCTTATTCAAGTGAGCGTGGCAAATGTCTACGACGTCAGGTCCCGAGTCCTCTAGCAAAACGCTGATTCCGGGCTTAGATTTTGCGATTAGTCCACACAGACGGCCGTAATCCATACGCCCCAGACCCGTGGCCACTTGCTTGTATTCGCCGCCCTCTACAGTGTAGTCCTTGGCGTGGATGATTGCTATGCGATCTCCGTACAATTGGAACGGCTCTTCAATCAATCGAGCCTCTTCCTCAAAGTTACCAGCGTTGATGAAATTTACCGGATCGTGAATGACAACCATCGCGGGCGAGCGAATCTCATCAATCAGTCGCTTCATCTTTTCGGGAGTAGAAATCGTGTGGCTAACGACTCCCTCTACCGCGACTTTCGCGCCGCAAGCTTCCGCCGTCTCAACTAGCTCAGCTATGCTCCTGACGAGGGCCTGGAAAGTTTCCTCGCTACCCGTATTCGGATCGGGAGCGTAGTCGACGTTGGGTGTTCCCGTCTCGAGACCCACCAGACTACCGCCCATGTCGCCCACGAATCGAAGGTGATCCTTGAAGAACCGAAGTAGTTCGCCACGTTGAGCATCGTCTGGATTCACAGGATTGATGTAGCAACCCAACACCGCGATCTGAACGCCGTGGTCGGCAAAGCCACGGCCCACTTGCCAAGCCAAACCTGGATTCAAGTCACCTGGCTTGAGATCGAGCCCTTGAATCGCCTTGTTCAAGGCAACCTGAGCGCAACAGAAACCGTTTTTCTGCAAAGTTGCTGCAAGATCCCCAGCGGGGAGAGTTCCGTAGTCGTGGGCTCGAGCTCCGATTCGTTTCATTTCCAAGTAGTTACTTTCTATTTTTCGGCGAGGTGATTCCTCAGTCGAATAACCTCTACACCCGCAAGCAATACAATACCGATTCCATGCGTGTCATTCAGTCGAGGAAGCAAGTCTTTCTTATAGTACTCAGGGCTGAAGGAAAATTCTGATCCACGGCAAACGCCATAAACGTTTCCTTCTTTGTCAATGGAGCAGCGGTTGATGATGCCCCAAGCCTTGTCTACCGCCTTGATATACGGTTCTGCATCTTCAAGCCAACCGTTTCGTACGCCCTGCGAGAAACCAAATATGAACATGGCCGTGCAAGAGGTTTCTGGATACGAATCATGGTGCGTCAGCACCTGATGCCAAAATCCTTCCTCGTCCTGAAGGGCCAAGATTCCTGAACAAATCTCACGGAAGAACTCTAGGAGTTCCGCACGATTTTTGTGATCCTCCGGCAGCACGCCGAGCAATTCAGCGAGCGAGAAAACAGTCCAGCCATTACCGCGGCCCCAAGGTACTCCTGTAGCCATCTCACGTCGCAAATCGAACACGTGCGACATGATGCGATCCTCTGGGATGTAAAGGCGCTTACGGAAACCGATAAACTGGTTCGCTGCGTCATCGATGTAGCGGCTATCGCCCGTCAATTTATAGTAACGGCACAGGAAAGGCACGCTCATGTACAGATCGTCGGCCCACATCGTGTTCTCATGGAACTCGTGCATCATCTCGCGACGGTAGAATGCTCCATCTGGGAAACGGTCCTGCTTCTCTGAGATAAACGCCGCTACGAAATGGGCCAGACGCTCGAAGCCTTCCACATCGCAATGCTTGGCCGTTTCCAGCATGCAGGCGCCGAAAGAACCACAGTCATCCAAGCTATCGATACTAGACAGTAATCTGTGCATGTGGGTTGCCCCCCCAAACTGGGATCGATCCCACAACGAATAAGCGTAAGTGGAACAACAAACCTGAACATGATCCCGCACGTAGGACTGGATCTCTTCCGAACCGAGTGTCAAACCGGCGTGCAACAGCCCAGTGAGAGTCACACCTAACGGGTAGTTCCAGCGTCCAAATAAAGGGTTCTCGTTGTAGAGACGCAAGTAAGTGTCCGGAGCATCGATTTTCCAGTATCCATCTCCAGAGGACGTTTTGTGAACGTAAAGGAAGTCGTTCATCGCCTCCAAGTCAGGCTGGCAATCCTCATCATACGGGCCAGAGAAAAGCCAGACTGCGGAGCTTCCTTGCAAGTCGCATGGATTTGCCAGCTCGAGCGAGCCCGATTCGGCTTCCAATTGCAGTTCGAAGCCCCAACCATCAGAACCTCCCGTATTCAAGACATGAATATCATGAGAGCCTTCTGTGAGTTCGAGTTCAAATCCAATCGCCTCTCCCGCAACTCCTGAAAAAACGTCCTTCCCGTCTACAAGCACCTTGGCAGAGCCCTTCGAACTCCCCTTGGCAACTACTTTGGCTGATGATCCCGACACGACCGCCTTACTCCAGGCAACTGCGGTTTTGCCTTCGAGATCTCCAAAAATCCTTGCACAAACTCCACGCTCTAGGTCCGCATCCTTCCAAGCGCTTTCCGGATACCAAGTTTGCCCAGTGGCCGACTCGGAATCGCCAAGCTCAAGAGAGAGCTCGGTTCCAGCTGGGAGAGGATCGCTAAATAGCCAGCCTTCCATGCCTTCGCGCTCCGCAGAAGGCATCATGAAGACATAGGGGTGTTTACCCAGCCAAGATCCGAATTTCCAACCGAAACCTCCTCTGGTCTTCTTGGCGCGAACCACGAACTGGTTCCAACCCTTGGCCATATTCAAAGTGAATCGGTTGCGTTGCTTCGGGTAACGCTCCGTGAATATATTCGAACTCCAAGCCTCTTGTCCGTTTAGGTAAACCTTGATCGGTCCATAGCAATTGATGTCGAACATCAATTCGCCCTCAGCGCCTGACCATAGCTTAGACCAAGCGAATACATATTCCTCATCTTCCGCATCGGGAAAGAAGGCATTAAAATCCGCCTCGTAGCGATAATCCTGCGATCTTTCGATTCCACGGGTCGAGAAGGCCCGGTAAGTTACAGGTGCTCTCGGGTTGAGCTCCTTGAATCGATTCGCGATTACTGTGAGAGTTTCGGATGGCTTGTCCCCGACGGCATTGGCCATACTGAGAGACTCTTCGAAATAGAAACCAAGCGAACTGGTAAGAGACTGATTCATGTGAGGTTTTTTGAGAATTGAGGGGAAACAGGGGCTAATCGCTTCAAACACCGCTGGCGCCTTCGTCCGATAGGACTGAAGAATTCGAGAAATGGCGCGGGGTTCTCAGAAAGCTAAAACAAGGTCTAGCCTTCAACGCTGTCGCAGGTAATAGATTTTGACGCTGCCGCTCTTACAACAACCGCACAGGTATCGTACAGTCAGAATAACAGCGATGCTCGAAGCGGTAGAAGTCTAGGTTTAAACGAGCAAAATCAAAGCTAGCTCTCGACTCAACTCCGACCACCTATCTAGGGCCCCTTTCCGTACCTTCGGAATAAAAAAGGCTCATCCTGAACGGATGAGCCTATCGAAATTTTCAGCGAAGGTTACGACTAGTTGTCGTACTTGCAGCGGATCATGTTGTTGAAGGCGGCTACCTTCTTCTGACGGCGCTTCGTTTGCGAAGGCTTTTCGAAGTAGCGGTTAGCGCGAACGTCCTTGATGACGCCTTCGCGATCGAGCTTCTTCTTCAGACGGCGGAGCGCACGTTCTACAGGTTCGTTTTTGCGGATTTTTACTTCGATTGCCATGGTGGAAAAATTGAAAGACGCCCAACAAGGGCCTTTTCCTCCTACTCGTCAACCCTTTTCTAAGAACAAGCGAGCCTACAGCAAATAGCCGCCTTCGCCAGATCGCTCCCTGTGAATAACTCCTAGAAGCTTTCACTTTTCACAAGCGGCTTTTCCCTCTTCACTCGGCGGCATGTCCAATCCCGCCGAAGGCCCCTTCGTCCACCTACATAATCATACACACTATTCTCTTCTAGACGGCTGCGCCAAACCGATGCGCGCCGCGCAACGTTGCCTCGAACTTGGGATGCCCGCTCTCGCCATGACCGACCATGGCAACCTATTCGGAGCGATAGACTTCTACCGTTCCTGTAAAAAGGTAGGGATCAAGCCTCTGATCGGCTGCGAGCTCTACTATGTCAACGACCACAAGCAATCCGAGCGTCCACGACGCGAACGTAAGCGGACAGACGACATCGGCGATATTCCGGAAAACTACATTCCACCCAAAGAAGATTTCCCCAAATACCAGATCCACCACAAGGGCGTCATCGCCAAGGATTTCGAAGGCTACCAAAACCTCTGCAAATTGGTTTCGGACGCCCACGTAAACGGCGTCTATTATAAGCCTCGAGCCGACATCGAGACTTTGGCAAAGTACTCGAAGGGTCTAATCGGCCTTTCCGGATGCATAAACGGAGTGGCCGCCCAGTACCTCATTTACGGAGACGAGGAAAATGCCCGCAAGGCGACCGGGACCTTTGTAGACATCTTCGGCAAAGAGAACTATTTCATCGAGATCCAAGACCACGGCATGCCCGTGCAGCGACGGATCATCCCCGGCCTTCTTAAGCTCGCCAAGGAATTCGACCTGAAGGTGATCTGCGCCAACGATTCGCACTACGTGTACAAAGATGACGCCAAACCGCACGATGCCCTACTCTGCATCCAGACCGGGAAGATCATCAACGATGAGAATCGTATGAAGTACCCGTCTCAGGAGTTCTACCTCAAGAGTCGCCAAGAGATGTACGAGATCTTCAAGGAAGTGCCCGAATCCTTGGACAATACTGTACATGTGGCCGAAATGGTCGATTTGGAAATTCCTTTTAACGAAAACCACTACCCTGTTTTCGAATGTCCTCCAGAACTTGGATACAAGTCTGACGACGACGCCTTCGACCGAATTCTCGACGTATACGAATTCGAAAAGACCAAAGTTAACAAGCAGAACGGAGACGACACCGTTTGCAAGCTGACGGCAGAGGAACGGGCCTCTCACAAGAAAAACGGATTCGTGCTGCTAGACCTTTGCAAAAAGGGACTAAAGGAGCGCTACGGAGTCGACTACGACCACCCGGAAACCTATCAGCCGAAGGAAGGCGAACCAGAAGACTTCGGTCCCTTCGTCTGCAAGCAGATGGACTTCCAGCTGGCGATCATCACCGGTACGGGATTCGTGGACTATTTCCTAATCGTCTGGGATTTCATCAACTTCGCCCGTAGCCAAGGCATACCCGTCGGTCCTGGCCGCGGCTCGGGAGCTGGCTGCATCATCGCTTACATCCTAAAGATTACCGATATCGACCCATTACGCTTCGGCCTTCTCTTCGAGCGTATGCTCAACCTAGAGCGTGTCTCGCCTCCGGACTTCGATATCGACTTCTGCATGAGGCGGCGTGACGTAGTGGTAAATTACGTACGCGAGAAATACGGACACGATTCGGTCGCCAATATCATCACCTTCGGTACTTTCGGTGCAAAGATGATCGTTCGCGATTTGGCTCGCGTAAACGACCTGCCTTTCGTCGAGGCTGACAAGATAGCCAAGATGATCCCGGACGAGCTGAACATCTCGCTCGACGATTCTGTCGAAAAATCATCCGACCTTCGAAACGAGATTGCCCGCAACCCAGTTGCCAAAACCATCGTCGAGCACGGCAAGGTAATCGAAGGGATGGTCCGCAACACCGGAAAACACGCCTGCGGTATCATCATCGGAGACCAACCAATCCACAACCTCGTACCCGTAACCTTACAGGAAGGTGACCTGACGACCCAGTACCCCAAGGGGCCATCCGAAGATCTCGGCCTCCTCAAAATGGACTTCCTGGGGCTCAAGACACTCACGGTCATATCGGACGCCCAAGACAATATCCGCAGCACTCGCGGAATGCCGGACTTCGACATCGAGAAAGTTTCGCTCGAAGACCCTAAAACCTACGACCTGCTAAACGCGGGCAACACGGTGGGCGTATTCCAGCTTGAATCCGGAGGCATGCAAAACCTCTGCAAGCAGATCGGCCTATCCGTTTTCGAGGAAATCATAGCTTTGATCGCTCTCTATCGTCCGGGGCCGATGCAGTTCATACCCCAGTTCATCGAGGGAAAACGCGATCCGAAAAAAATCCAAATCCCTCACCCGCTGCTAAAGGAACTCGTATCCGAAACCTACGGGGTCCTCGTTTATCAGGAGCAGGTTATGGAATCCGCGAGAATTATCGCCGGATACACCTTGGGGGGAGCGGACATGTTGCGACGCGCCATGGGCAAAAAAATTGCCTCCGTTATGGCCGCTCAAAAACAGATCTTCGTGGATGGAGCTGCGGCGACTCACGGTATTAAAGAGAAGGAAGCTCTCAACATTTTCGCGATTCTGGAGAAATTCGCCCAGTACGGCTTCAATAAGTCTCACTCTGCTGCCTATGCTATGTTGTCCTACCGGACCGCTTTTCTGAAAGCGAACTACCCGGTTGAGTTCATGGCCGCTCTGCTCTCCGCCGAGCTGGGTAATGCTGATAAGGTTTCCCACTTTATCGACGAGGCTAACAGCATGGGCATCCGCGTTCTCAGTCCGGACATCAACAAATCCAACGAGATGTTCACTCCGGTTATCGATAGCGAGAGGGACAAGGAAGACGGCAAGCTCGGCTCCATCCTCTTCGGAATGGGCGCCGTAAAAGGCGTGGGCGACTCCGCAGCAAAAACGATCATCGCCGAACGTGACAAAAACGGCCCCTACGAGGGGCTCGACAACCTACTCGAACGCGTAGACACCAAGTCTGTAAACAAACGCGTATTGGAAAACTTGATAAAGACCGGTGCCTTCGACTTCACCGGCGAGCCGCGCGGTTCCCTCTTCCATCGACTCGAGGGAGCTATGAACCAGGCCTCCGAAAAACAAAAGGACAAGGAACGGGGCCAGGAATCTTTCTTCGATATGATCGAAGAAGAACCCGTTGCCGCCAAAGACACGCCTCAATGGGATTTGAGCAAGGATTTCAGCAAAAGCGAAATGCTTCGCTTCGAGAAGGAGCTGCTTGGTTTCTACGTATCCGGTCACCCGCTCGATGAATACAAAGGCCTAGCCGAAGCCCTTACGAATTTCGATCTGAGCAAAGTCGACGAATTGGGTGACAAGGTGGAATTTCAAGCCTGCGGAGTCGCCGGTGGCGTAGTCAAAAAACTCTCCCGCAAAGACAACCGCCCATGGGCATTCTTCAACCTTGGAACCCGTAAAACTTCCCTAACCGTCAATTGCTACGCCGACGCCTATGAGGAGTTCGGCCACAACCTCGAAAACGACAATCTGATCCTGATCAAGGGAACCGTCATTCGACGAGATGGAGAGGTTCGCCTGAACGTGCTGGAAGTCCACATGCTCGAGGCTTTCATGCCCGGCCAAATAAAGCACGTCACCTGGGTTCTGGATCCAGAGAAAGAAACCGATAGTTTCCTGTACAAGTACCGGGAGGTTTTGGATCGGTCCCGCGGTTCGACCGCTAGCGACATCGCGTTTCGGGTCAGCGACACTTGTATCACGTCGGCGACTACCGCCAGCTCCCTAAAATGGAGGGTCAACACCAAGGATTGGACCGAACTCCGCAAGCACCCAGCAGTGATGGGATGCATCGTCGAGACGGAGCCAGTAAAAGTGAAGCAACGCGAGAGACGCTGGGCTAGTAAAGCGAGCTAGCTCGAAATCAAGCGCCCGCAGGGGCGTGGCGCGAAAGTCGCTGTCGCCAGGCGAAAGATGTCTAGACTATGAACCGACGCGATTGGATAAAATCAGCCTCCATCGCCGTGGGAGCGTCGTGCATTGCACGCAAGACGTTCGCCGACGGCCTAACTCTGCCACCGAGGGAAAGCTCTCATGGCTGCATAAACCTCTCCATGAACGAGAACCAATTCGGTCCCTCCATGAAGGCCCTCTCGGCCATTAAGGAGTCCTCGATCTACGCCAACGAGTATCCGCTCGAGGCTCAAGAGAGACTGAAAAAGCTTATCGCGAAAAAAGAATCTGTCGCCACGAGCCAAGTCATTTTGGGAGCAGGCTCTTCTGACATCACTATGGGAGCTGCAAGCGCCTTTGGGAGAACCGGAAGCAACATGGTCAGCTCAGACCCTTCTTTCCACCCGCTTATGCTCTGGGCAGAGAAATTCGGAGTGGACCATGTCAAAATACCATGGGACGCGGAACATCGGGCAGATCTAACCCGCATCGAGGAATCAATTACTGAGGATACCAGTCTTGTATACATCTGCAATCCTGAGAATCCAGCAGGGACCCTTGAGCATCCGCACGACCTTTACGAATTCTGCAAGCGCGTTTCAGAGAAATGCCCAGTCCTCGTCGACGAAGCGTACATCGAATATGCGGGCGATGTAGACTCGCTTAGCATGATGCGCTGCGTGCGGGAAGGACTGCCAGTGATAGTCTTGAGAACGTTTTCCAAGGCCTACGGCCTAGGAGGAATGCGGGTTGGCTACGCTGTCACCACCAAGGATTTAGCAGATCGACTCGCAGCCTACTATGTTACGGGGATCGGCTGTGGCTGCAGTCACACCTCTCTGGAAGCCGCCATCGCCGCCTACACAGACCAAAGCTGGATGGATTCGGTCCGCACCCGAACAGCCGAGTCGAGGAAATACCTTTGCGACTACTACGACTCTATTGGCCAAAGCTACATTCCATCGGTAACGACCTTTATCTTGGCTCCCATCAAACAAGACTCGACTCAAGTGGCCGACGCTATTTTCGGCGCTTTCAACTTGAAGGTGAGCCCTCGCAACTATTTCGGCCAAAATTACCTCCGCATCAGCGTGGGAACAATAGAGCAAATGGAAAAGCTGACAAGCGCCCTGACCTACGTCCTCTGATGAAGCCCAGATTTCAGAAAAACCTTTGCAGAAGCCTAGCGTTGCTTTGCCTTGCTGCGGCACCTTCGGGACTGTCGATAGCCGAACCCGCCAAAAAGCTAGAAGAGCTCGGCATCACCCTAAGCAGCGGCCCTTTGCCTGTCGCTAACTATGTGCCAGCCGCTCGGGCGGGCAACATGGTATATTTGGCTGGAGCCATCGCTAAAGACGAGAATGGCAAATTCTACCGTGGTAAAGTGGGCGACGATCTGACTGTCGATGAAGGCTACGAAGTTGCCCGAAAGGTTGGCATATCCCTAATCTCATCTTTGATGCGAGAGCTCGGAGATCTTGATAAGGTGAAACGGATTGTCCGAGTAGAGGGCTTCGTGAACTGCGGACCGGACTTCGAGAAGCAATCGCTGGTCATCAATGGTTGCTCGGACCTGCTGGTAGAGGTCTTCGGCGAAAAAGGCAGGCACGCCCGCATCGCCATAGGTGCGAGCTCGCTACCATTTGGAGCCCCGGTTGAGATATCTGCCATCGTAGAGGTGGAAGATTGACAGAATTGCCTAGACCGAAGCGGTCAGGCGACAAGGTACTGTCCCTCCGTCTGTTAGTAAAATTCTAGAGGGCTAAAGGTGCTTACTGCTCAAGATTGGGACAATAGATCCGATTGCGGAACTGCCTAATCCCTCCTATGAGCAACAGTAAGAACAAGCATCGAGTTATCGTAGTCGAAGACGATCGTACTTCCCGAGCCATTATCACCCGCATCCTCGAAAAGGCAGGATACGATGTGCTTGAGTTTGGGGAAGGTCGGGATGCTCTCCACTTTGCATCAATGAATGCTCCCAGAGCTATGATCATAGACGTGATGCTACCAGACATGCAGGGTACTGCGATTGCGGAAGAAATATCAGCCAAGCTGAACAGTCGCTTCACGAAGTGCATTTTTCTGACCGGCCTCCTAACCGGAAAATCTGACCAGAAAAAATACTTCTTCGATATCGAAGGAAAACGCTACCGAGCCCTCCCCAAACCTGTACGAAAATCGCGGCTTTTGAATCTGTTGGATGATGCCATCTCGGCTTCTATCGAGGACGAAAGAAACGCAGAGGCCGCCCAGGCCTCGCTTGAGGCGAGCAAAGAAGTGGAACGCCTCGCTAAAATCCAAAAGAAAAAAGTCGCTATCGAAGAAGAGGTGGAGACTGACCAAAGCCTCTCCCTTTAGGTCCAACGCTCCTCTAGGATCAAAGCGTTTTGGCTGCTTTATCCAAGGCCTCGATCAAAATATCCAAGTGACGAAGCGGAGTCGGCACGCCCGGCGTTATGCGCACACCTTTCACGATCGGATGATTAGGGATTGGCGCAGTGAGAATAGAATAGTTGTCGTACAAAAACTTTCCTAAATCTGCTGGATCCACTCCCTCTATGCCCACATTGGCGATAGCTCCATGACGCATTTTCTCTTTCGGCGTGTTTAGGAATACGCGCTCATGATCGCGAAAATGGCTGGTCCAATATGTATTTAGATAATTGAGACGTTCGAATTTTTCCGACGACCCAATTTCATCATGGTACTTGATCGCAGTTCTCAAACCTCTGTGGTGATTGTATGGACGAGTTCCAAGTCGTTCCAACTTCCGTATATCATCGTCTGCTCTAACAGTGTCCCCCATTAGTCCCCAAACTTGTGGAATCTTTTCCTTTTTGACATAGAGCATACCTAATCCAACCGGTGATCCGAGCCACTTGTGTAAACTGGTCCCAAGGTAGTCACATCCCAAATCGGGGATATCATAATCGATATGAGCAAAGGCGTGGGCCGAGTCCAAGAGAACCTCGACTCCGTGCTTGTGAGCCATGTCCGAAATCTTCTTAACTGGCAAAACGTGCCCGCTCAGATTTATCAAATGCGTTACGTGCAGCAGTTTCGTCTTTGGCGTAATCGCATTTTCAAAAACAGCCACGATCTCTTCATCCGATTCAGGATGCAATGGCACCGCGACCTGTTTGAGGACAATGCCAAAACGCTCTGCCTTCTGCTTCATCGCCTCAACCATACTTCCGTAATCTTGGTCTGAATACACGATCTCGTCGCCTTCCTTGAAGTCTAGACCTTGGACCACGATGTTCATGGACTCAGTCGTGTTACGAGTGATGCAAATTTCATCGGCAGTCACTCCTGCCAGCTTGGCGAGATCTTCGCGGGTCTGTTCAAGCTCTCCCCACATTTCCCGGCGCATAAAAAACGAGGCTCTAGAATTAATCTCTCTGCTACCGCGAATCTCCTCTTCCAAGACCGGAAGAGACGCGGGGCAGAAGTATCCATATTCCAAATTCACAAAATCGGATGCCGGAGCGTAGTCCCGACGCACCTCACGCCAGTACCCTTCATCGCGGGCAAGTTCTTCCGGGGATTTTCCGGCTTTGTCGAAAGAAGAAAGCCGTTCGAAACTAGCTGCCGAAACTGCCTTTTCTCCAATACCTAGAGCAATACCGCTTACCGCTGAAGCCTTCAAAAAATCTCGTCTGTGCATGCGGGGCTGAGAGCAGTTAATAGACCATCGAAACAGGCGGACACCCAATTGAATAGTAATACGTACAACACGTTGAATAATCAGGAGCGCCTCCAGTCCCGCAAAAGAGCAATATCGATCCAACTCCACTTTTTTCTAGGCGAATCGAACTCTTTGCGCTAACAGTCCGCCCCTTACGCGGCATCGGCCTTCTGATCGGCCTACGCCCCGCTCCGGTAGGAATCGACTTTTATCGCGGCGAAATTAAACACGCCATACTGGCCAAGGAAGTCGCTAGATCGGAGCTCGAACCAAATGGTTCGGGGCCGCGACTCGCCACTACCTAACAACAAATGCCATTCGCAACCCTCGGGCTTCGCCCCGAAATCGTTTCCGCTGTTGTAGCCAAAGGCTACACTGAACCATCTCCTATCCAGGCCAAAGCCATTCCCGCGATTCTCGAAGGTCGAGACGTGCTCGGAGGAGCCCAGACAGGTACGGGAAAAACCGCAGCATTCAGCTTGCCGCTCCTGCAGCGACTGACTCAGAACAACTTCAAGACCAAGCGTCCCAGAGCGCTGATACTCGCTCCAACTCGCGAACTCGCCGCCCAAGTTCACCAAAGCATCTTGGACTATGGCAAAGATCTCTCCTTGAGATCCGCCTGTTTCTTCGGAGGCGTTAACATAAATCCGCAGATAACTAAGCTGCGGCACGGAGTGGACATCATTGTAGCGACACCCGGTCGACTTCTCGACCTTTGCCAACGACACGAGGCAAATCTCGGCGCCATCGAAACGCTGGTATTGGACGAAGCGGACCGCATGCTAGATATGGGCTTCATCCACGACATCCGCAAAATCCTCAAAGTCCTGCCCGCCGAAAGACAAAATCTCTTCTTTTCCGCCACCTATGGCAAGGAGGTGAAGAGGCTGGCAGACACGATTCTGCGAAATCCTGTCGAAGTGGAGGTCACTCCTCGAAACTCGACCGCCGACCAAGTAGCCCAAGAAGCCTATTCTATCGGCCAAAAGAACAAACGTTCCGCCCTATCCGCACTGATAAAAGAGGGAGATTGGCAGCAAGTCCTCGTTTTCACTCGCACCAAGCACGGAGCAAACCGTTTGGCCAAACAGCTAAATTCGGACGGTATCGAAGCGGCCGCCATCCACGGTAACAAAAGCCAAGGAGCTCGCGAGCGTGCTCTCGAGGACTTCAAAACCAACTATATTAGAGTTTTAGTCGCCACAGATATTGCCGCGCGTGGCATCGACATCGCCGATCTTCCACATGTGGTTAATTTCGAGCTACCAAATGTCCCTGAGGACTACGTCCATCGCATTGGCCGAACTGGCCGAGCCGGACGAAAAGGGAAAGCCATTTCTCTCGTTTCATCCGACGAAGAAGCCTATCTCGTAGCCATCGAGAAGTTGCTGAAGCGGGAAATAAAAATGCTCGAGCTCAGCCCCAACGGAAAAATTGGCCGGGAAGCGAAACGAATCGCCAATCCGCAAAAGCCGAAAAAGACGCAGACTGCTCGTGGTCCAAAGCCGGGGAACGATCGCTCCAACAATCACAAAGCTGGATCCAAAAACCGCCCGAATCGCAGACGAGGTCCTCAAAAAACGAACAAGCCAAGCGGGTCCCAAGGTGGATCGGGGCCCTCCGCCCGCCCCGCCGCTGAATCCTCGCCTGCCAAGACTGCGAATCCTCCCCGGAACAGGAGAAATCGTAGACCTCCCAATCGGCCAAAATTCTAAGCTGCTACGGATCAACGCATAGCCAATCTAAGACACCCAGCGCGAGTCGCCCGGTGTCTTTTTTTGTCCGCTAGGATTCCTTCAACGTGTCCCGAACGGTAAGATTAGGGAACCTTACGAACTTCATTAGGAGGCTTAAGCCGGAGCCCAGTTCTCCGATTCAAAGATGCTGTGTGATCACGCTCGTCTGAGCACACGCCTGCACGCCAATGCCTAGCCGACTCAAATCAATTTTCCGCCCATTTAATCTATTCTTACTCCTTTGGGTGCTAAGTGTGGGAATCGGCTCCGTGTTCATGGTCAGGCATCAGTTCACTCCTGGAGAAAGCAATCCTGCACCGACCAAGATACCTTCGGACCTAGCAAGCTACTTTCAGGGGGAAGACTGTCCATTGACAGTGGTCATTTCAGTCCACCCAGATTGCCCCTGCACTTCAGCAAGCCTCGAGCAACTCGATAGGCTGCTCACCCATTTCCCGAATTCCTCCCGGGCTATCGCGTTCTTCTCTGTCGAGGAAGACGCTGCGGAAGACTCTAACTATCAGTCGAACGACTACTGGCAGCGAATCGATAAAATGCCAAACGCCATCTCCATCATGGATCGAGGTGGCAAGCTCGCTCACGAGTTTGGCGCATTCGTATCGGGATCAGTTGCTGGATACGATCAGTCCGGCACGCTGCGTTTTCAAGGAGGGATTACCGCTTCCAGAGGACATGCCGGCCCAAGTCTTGGCTTGGATGCTTTGGCTGAAATAGCGAGCGGCAAAAACCTGTCAGAAGTCAAAACCACAGCCACCTTCGGCTGTTCCCTGATGGAGGAAAGCGATTCTTAGGCTATGCCAATAAACGCTTTCAGCTCCTACATCGACCGTTCCGTCGGTTCCCCCTCACCGATGAGGGAGAACGTGATTTTCGACGAGCAGCTCCGAGCCATCTCCGAGCGCTCGGACCGAACATTCGGCAAGCTGATGATCCTTCAATGGATCGCCGGGATCATAGCCTCTTTCATTTTCACACCTCTAGAATGGGTTGGCAGTGAAAGTTCAGTTCACATCAATGTTTGGGCTGCTATATTTTTAGGAGGAGCAATTGCCAGCCTTCCGGTCTACCTCGCCTTCAATCGCCCAGGCCGGTATTCGACACGGCAAGTTATAGCTGTCTCGCAAGCCCTCTTTTCAGCGCTGCTCATACACCTAACCGGCGGTCGTATTGAGACGCATTTCCACGTTTTCGGATCGATTGCATTCCTGGCTTTCTACCGCGACTGGCGGGTAATCCTATCCTTCACAATCGTAACGGGAATCGACCATTTCATGCGCGGAGTTTGGTGGCCTAGCTCCGTATTCGGCCTACTGACTTCAAGTCCTTGGCGGTGGCTTGAACACGTTGGTTGGGTAGCATTCGAAGACTTTTTTGTGATCCGTTATTGCTTGGATAGCATTCGCGAAATGCGCCTGATTGCCAAACAGCAGGCTACCTTGGAGAACTCTAAGGAACTGACCGAGCAAATCGTTCAGCAACGGACCAAGGAACTCGATTTGAGTCGCCGGAAAATGGCGTCCATCGTCAATCATGTGGACGGCGTAATTTGGGAAGCGGATCTCAGAGACCACCGCTTCACATTCATGAGCGACCAGGCCCAGCGAATCCTGGGATACTCGCCTGAAACCTACTTAGAGAATCCAAGATTCGTAGTGTCGGTGATTCACCCCGAAGACGCTAAAAGGGTTTTTGAAGCCTACCGTAGAAATTGCAGCCAAGGAACGTGTTACGAAATTGAATACCGCATGATCCATGGCAAGGGACATACAATCTGGATCAATGATCGCATCTCAATCGAGATGAAAAACGGCGAAGCGGTTGCCGCGCAGGGAGTAATGATTGACGTGACGGAGAGCCGCAGACGAAAAGCTGAAATCATCGCGGCCAAAGAAAAGATCGAAGAGTCGAATGCCCTGTTAACCAAATCTCTGACTGAATCAAAGCGTCTGGAGCAGGAAGCCCAGGCGGCAAGCCGGGTAAAGAGCGAGTTCCTCGCCACCATGAGCCATGAGATTCGTACCCCGATGAACGGCATCATCGGATTCACGAATCTACTGGTTGAGTCCAACCTCGACGGCGAACAGAGAGAGTTCGTCCAAACCATAAAGAACTCCAGCAACGCGCTGCTGGCACTTATTAATGACATTTTGGACATTTCCAAGATCGAGGCGAATAAGCTCGAAATCGTGGACGTTGAATTCGACCTCTCCAGAGTGGTGGACGACGTGGCCGAAATTCTTTCTCCGGTAGGAGACCAAAAAGGGATCGAGCTAGCCGTTAGATGCGACCCCAACATCCCGAGCAAATTCCTCGGAGATATCGTACGCGTTCGGCAAGTTCTCATGAACCTCGCAAACAACGCGGTTAAATTCACAGAACAAGGACACGTTCTCATCCAAGTTTCAAAATGCCCTCGAGACGAAGAGCTCATTTGCATTTCGATTACGGATACAGGCATTGGCATTTCTGAACGCCAGCAGACCGCTCTCTTCGATAGTTTCACTCAAGCGGATTCGTCCACTACTCGCAAATACGGTGGCACCGGACTTGGTCTCACTATTTCCAAAAAACTTGTCGAGCTCATGGGAGGGAAAATCGGTGTCGAGAGCAGATTGGGCGAAGGAAGCAAATTCTTCTTTTCACTCCCTTTGAAGCCCGCCCAACAAGACTTGCCCCTTATTGTATCCACAAAATCCATATACGGGAAAAAGGCGATTGTAGCGGTCGAAAGCGAATTTGGGAGAAGACTAATCGTCGAGCAACTGGAGGACTGGAATATCCGAGTAGACGCATTGATAGCGTTCGATCATCTGGCCGATCGGCTTGCATCAGCAACCAGAGCAAGCGGTCCATTCGATTTCGCCATCGTAGACAACAGTCACTCCGCTACGAATCTGAAATCCATCTCAGCAGATTTAAGAGCCCATCCAGAGATTCGCGATCTTCCACTGATTGCTCTCGGGAAGAATTCCGATCGAAACCGGCTATCGAAACTGCTCGGAAAGGGTATTCACTCTATCCTACTGAAACCGCTTATCCGTCCGACGCTCCTCGCTTCTGCGATTAAAAAAGCCTTGGATCAAACGATTGGCGAGTCTCCGTCTGTCCAGCAACAAGTCGAGGGCCTTACTCCACAAAAAAGCAGCGGACGCAAAAAATCCGACTTCGAACCGAAATTCAAAGTCTTGCTGGCTGAGGACAACCCTACCAATCAAAAGCTCGCTACTCGCCTTCTCAAAAGGCTCCAGTGCGATGTAGAACTGGCCTCGAATGGCCTTGAAGCAATAAAACGTTTTCAGCGAGGGCAATACGATTTGATCTTCATGGATTGCCAGATGCCCGAATTGAGCGGTTTGGACGCCACTAAACAGATTCGCATCCTAGAGCAGAGGAAAGGCGATGGATCCCATATCCCGATAATCGCAGTCACAGCGGGAGCGATGGAAGGAGATCGGGTCGCTTGCATAAACGCTGGCATGGACGACTTCCTAACAAAACCGATCAAAACCAACGAGCTTTCCGCAGCCCTCGAAAAGTGGGTTACCCAATCGTCCAAGCGCGAAAACTGAGAGCAGCGGAGTTGATTATCGAGTCATAGTAAGCCACCTTGGCCTAACATGATTCAAACCTTAGAGCAGGTCATCGACCGTCTGGACGCGATCGTCCAAGAGTCCGTAGCAAAATCCAGCCCCTTGGGATATTTCGCCGCACTCTATAAGCGAGTCACGATCGAGGTACGCGACGCGATCGAACGAGGCGAGTTTGAAGATCCTCTGCGTATGGAGAAGTTGGATATCCTGTTCGCAAATCGCTACATTGACGCATACGAGGCCCGACAAGAAGGCAAAGCTCACAGCGATTCCTGGGCCTTCGCGTTTGAGGAGGCATCCGATCGTAAATTGACCACCTTACAGCATCTAATGCTCGGTATGAACGCCCACATCAGTTTGGACCTCGGCATTGCCGCCGCCCAAGCAGGTCACTCAGACCCTCTTTCGCTGAAAAAGGACTTTTGCCACATAAACACGATTTTGGAGAGTTTGATAGACGACACCCAAAAACGACTGACTCGCATGTTTCGTCTTTTCGGACTCGCAGATCGCCTGCTCGGCCCGATTGACGAAACGCTGAGTATATTCAGCATCGGATACGCTAGAGACAAGGCTTGGACACAAACGCTTGAGCTATGTCTGCTCGACGATTTGAAGCAAGTCGAACACATCAAAGCCCGAGATAAAGCGGTAGCGAATTTCGCCCGTCACATTTCGCATCCCCCTAGCCGACTGGCTCGTATCATACTCTTCTTCGTTCGAGTGTTTGGGAAAGGTAGCATTAAAGATCGTATCCTAATATTGGATAAGACATCTCAGTAATTTCACGTTTACATCACTCAATGAAAGTTCTCCTAATCGGAAAGATCTGGCCAGAGCCAAAGTCGTCGGCCGCCGGCTCGCGAACATTGGACATCTTGAGGGCTCTTCGTGCTGTACACTGGGAGGTTCATTTCGCATGCGCAGCACAAAAGAGCGAATTTAGTGACGACTTGGGAAGTCGATTTGAGATTTCCACCCACTCCATAGAGCTCAACCATTCCAGCTTCGACCAATGGGTCAGTGGTTTGCAACCGGATATCGTCCTATTTGACCGCTACATGACAGAGGAACAATTCGGCTGGAGGGTGGCACAGGCTTTACCAGACTGTCTCCAAGTGATCGATACAAGTGATCTTCACTGCCTACGTCATGCACGAGAGCAGGCACTAAAGTCAGATTCCCCTCTAAATCTCCACAACGAGATTTCCCTTCGTGAAATAGCAGCCATTTATCGAGCGGACCTAAGCCTCATGATCGCCGAAAAGGAGATGCAAATCCTAAGCGAAACCTTTAACGTCCCCAATACCCTGATAGCCTACTGGCCCTTCGCGTTACCCGAGCCGAAAAATGGCGTTCCTCCTTTCGAAGAACGAAATAACTTCGTAATGATCGGTAGCTTTTTGCACGAACCGAACTGGGACGCAGTCCAATACTGTCGAAAGGAAATTTGGCCTCTCATACGCAAGGAGCTGCCTGATGCTAAACTCGATGTCTACGGCTCCTACCCTCCTCCCAAAGCTCGCCAGCTTGACAACGACAAAATCGGATTTCGCGTTCTGGGACGAGCTGATGATGCCCAAACCACTCTGGCTCGCTACCGGGTAAATCTGGCCCCCCTGCGCTTCGGAGCAGGTCTAAAAGGAAAGCTAGCAGACTCCTTCTTGTCCGGTACACCGAGCGTAGCTAGCCCTATCGCGGTTGAATCGATGCCGGGCAATTTCGACTGGGGAAGTTCTGTATCTACCAAAACGGAGGAATTCGCTAAAACAGCGATTCGCATACACGAGGACAAAAACGCATGGGAGCATGCTCAAGCTTGTGGATACGCAATCGCACGTAACAGGTTTTCCGAGAAAGAATGGATGCCGAAACTTCCGTCCCTTTTAAGCGAGGCATTCGAAGAACGCGACTCCCGCCGTTCGCATAATTTTGTGGGCCAAATGTTGAGGCACCATCAGCACCGTAGCACTGAATTCATGAGTCGCTGGATAGAAGCGAAAAACAGTTCGCAACCCTAGCGTAACTTGGTGGTCGTATCTTTCGCAAAAAGACTGGAACAGCTTGCATGCGAGCGTATATTTAAACCGTTTCGCAACAGTATCGATTCCCCAAAAACAAGTATGAAGCCCCCTCTTACTATCGCTGCCCACGTGGAAGCTAAATCTGATAAAGCCGGAATCGTTAAGAGCGAGCTCCGTAAGCTCCTCCCAATCTCAAAAAAAGAGAAGGGCTGCCTTACTTTCGAGATTAACCAGGACAATGATCGCCCCGAGCACTTCTTCATCTACGAAATCTGGGAAAATCGAGCCGCGTGGAAAAGTCACTTAGAGGCTCAGCACGTGTCCGATTACATTACAGCGGTCGAGGGGTGTCTTGCCGACGTATCCTTTCGGGAGATGAGCCTCGTTTCCTAATCGAGGAAAGCCTCTAGCTCGGATAATTCAAATTTTGTGCTTTTGGCCCCTTCGCCAAACACCGCGGCCGCTAGCTCGGCTTTCTCGTCCTGAATACGCCTGATTTTCTCCTCCACCGTATCCTTGGCGAGAATACGGTAGGCGATGACTTGGTCTTTTTGTCCTATTCGATGAGCTCGGTCTATAGCCTGTGCTTCAACCGCTGGGTTCCACCAAGGATCCAGTAGGACCACGTAGGAAGCTGCAGTCAGCGTAAGGCCCGATCCCGCAGCTTTGAGCGAGAGAAGAAATATGCTCTCATTCCCCCCGTTCTGGAAGCGGTCCACCAACTTGGCTCTATCCCTCGTTTGCCCCGTGAGCTTCAAGTAAGAGATGCCACGGCTACCAAATTCCAATTCGGCTAGATCTAACATTTTGGTGAATTGACTGAAAACCAGAACCTTGTGTCCCTCCGCCACCAAGGGTTCGACGAGATCCAACAAAGCCTGCAGTTTTGCGGATTCTGTTTTCTCCGCACCTCGATCGGCCCTCAACAACCTCGGGTCGCAGCAAGTCTGCCTTAGCCGCAGCAGGGCTTGAAGTACATTGAGCGAACCGCCCCGTCCCCCCTTTTTCGCTGAATTGAGAAGCGACCGAGCTTCCGCAAGCTGAGCTTCGTAGAGAGCTCGCTGCTCCCCTTCCAAATCGCAATAAATGTCCTTTTCGATTCTCTCCGGCAAATCCTTCGCCACCTCCGTCTTTAATCGACGAAGGAAAAAGGGCTTCATTCTATTTCTTAAGGCAAGAAGGTTGTCATCCGCCCGTTGGGAAGAGTAATTGGCCCTGAAGGTCGGCAAGGGTCCGAAAAGCCTCGGCATCGCAAAACGCATCAAGCTCCACAAATCGGTCAAACTGTTTTCGACAGGCGTACCTGTCATAGCCAGACGGTGTTTTCCTTTGAGCTTATAGGCTACCTTGCTGGTCTGCGAGCTGGGTGACTTTATGTATTGGGCTTCGTCCAAAATCACCGCATCCCAATCCTCGGATAGAAAGGCTTCGGATTTGATGCGAAGCTGGGCGTAGTTGGCCACCACAATGTGGGAGGTAGGATCGATGCCGACCTTCCCGTCGAAACGGCGAGCGACTAAACCAGTGTTGAACTTATTTGGCTCTTGTACCCAGTTATCCGTTACAGATTTCGGACAAATCACCAATGCCCGAAAACCTTTTCCTTTCAGATGGGACAAATGCAGCAGCCAAGCGAGAGCCTGTACTGTTTTTCCCAATCCCATATCATCCGCCAATATCCCGCCAAACTGCCACTCGCTCATCCTACAAAGAAACTGGAAGCCCGCGATCTGGTAGGGTCGTAGAACGGAAGAGAGAGGAGCAGGTGGCGATGGCAGGGATTGGGCTTTGATGCGGCGACCTTTATCCTGAAACACCTGCCACTCCTTTTGGCCAAGCATTTCCTCGGACAATAGGTCCTCAATCTGACTGAGGTGTATCCGCTGCGAATTACCGCGCTCCGGGTCCAAGCCTAGAGCGTCCAGAGCACGCCGGTTTTCACTCGCTAGTTCACCATCCAGCCGGTACCACCCCTTACCCTCTAGACGAACGAGAGCCCCGTCCGCGCTTCGAAGTTGATCTATCTCGGAGGCTTGTAGGGCCATTCCTTCCACCTCCCAAACAGCTCTCGCTTGAAACCAGTCTCGATCTGGCGATTCCTCCAACTCAAACCTAACTCGCAGCTTTAAGGGTGGGCGATCCCAGTCCCGTCTTTCAGTCGGTTTCTCGAAAGCCCTGGTTTTTGAGGTAGTTTCACCAAACTTTGAATACGCGTCGGCGACTGCAATTCCTTTGTGTCGCAAATATTGGAACAGGACTTCACTAAACGCTCCGGAAGAGGAAGGATTCTCTCTTTGCAACACTCGTTTGAGATCGCGAAAAGGCTCTCTCGAAACGGGACCTAAGTCCGTTCGATTCGCCACGATATTAAGCAAATCCCTCGGATAAAGCAGATTGCCAGAGCGCTTCGCCAAGCCCCAAATGCGATCGATCTCCTTGGTTTCTGGACTTCGAACATCTGCAGTGCTCGAAGCCCTATTGGTTTGACCGCCAAAAGAGCCAACCACCTGTAGCCTCGCCTGCCGAGCCAGGGCATAGCTATGGCAGCAGTTAAAAACCTCCGGACAACTGCAAGAACCACTGAATCCACCTTCGTCGTTCAAAGCCAACTTGACTCGAAATCGCCCTTCGCGTCGCTCTTCCACCCAACCGGAAATCAATGACTTACCCAAGGAGTCCACACGAACCGCGCCCGACTCGAACAACTCCGTCCCTTTGGAGGCCGCCGCAGAGTCGACCTGACCCACAAAACGGGCGAAACGCTGATCGAAAAGAAAAGGATCCATCCGACAAAACCAGTCTGCTCACCGGCGCTTTTGCAATCCTTGGACCTAGAAAAAGAGCTTCTCTAGAGGGAATTTTGGCTCCCAATATGCTCCTTGATTTTTTTGAGCAGCGATTCCATCTTGCTAAAATCAATGACGAAATCCCAACACTCCGAAAGTTGCCCCGGTTTGGCCTGCTTCCAAATGGAAGGAGAGCCGGAAGAGGAACCTGACTCGCGAAGTCCCAAAGCGGACTATGACCTGCCTCTGAACCGACCCATCCGGTCATCCCAATTTGGAGTTACGCTGAAGAGATGATCATCCAATTCGTCCTAGCGGTCTCGTTTACCATCGGAGTTTCATTCGTGTGCTCGATGCTCGAAGCTCTGATTTTAAGCACCACCATCGCGGATATTGAATCTCTCAAAAAGCGATTGCCCAAAAAAGGCGAATTGCTGGAACGTCACAAGACAGACCTGTCGGATACCATTTCGGCGATCCTGACTTTGAATACGATCGCCAACACAGCAGGATCAACGATCGTGGGGGCTCTCGCCGCTCAAATCTGGAGCAGTGCCGTGCTTGGCTGGGTCACCGGCTTGTTGACGCTGAGCATTCTCATTTTTTCGGAAATCATTCCGAAAAACCTGGGCGTAACCTACCGCGTTCAGCTTCAGCCATGGGTCGTAAGTCCGCTCCGCTGGATGAAGCTCGCGCTTTGGCCCGCCACTTCTCTCACCAATTTCTCGGTTCGCTTCGTGGTCCGCGAGGAGCAAAACAGCGAGGACTCTTCCTCCAACGAAGAGGAGATCATCCTCTTGGCAGAGAAAGGGGCCAAGGATGGCACCCTGACCAGTAGCGAGTCCAACATGGTCACCAACGCCCTAAAGCTGGACGATGAAATGGTGAGTACCATCATGACTCCTCGCGTGGTGGTGACCGCTTTGGATAATGAGCTTACCATTGGCGACGTTTTTAGGACCTTTCCCAATATTCCATTCGCTCGCATGCCCGTGTACAATGAGGACATCGACCAAATCGTCGGAGTGGTCAGAAGACGGGACCTACTGAAGTACGTGGCAGAGGACCAAGATCGAGTTCGCCTCAATGAGATTAAAGACGAGGTCCACTTCATCCCCGAAACAGTTACGGTGGCCGCAGCGTTGCAGACTATTCTCAAAACTCACCAGCAACTTCTCGTGGTGGTCGATGAGTTTGGATCCATGGCAGGTGTCGTGACGATGGAGGACATCATGGAGTATATCCTCGGACGCGAAATTTTCGAGAAAGACGATGTGGCCATCGACATGCGGGAGTTCGCCCGCTCCGAGGCTAAAGGCAAAAAAGAAGGCGCAGAGCCTGAAGAACCCAAGCAGGCAGAAAAGCCAGATTCCGCCTAAACGCAGATTTCTATTCGCCTTTTCGGTATCCAGTTATTGGAACCCTTAGACATGCCATTCTCCCAAATCTGGACGCACGATCTCGACCCCTTCATTTTGAGGTTCACCGAGACATTTGGAATCCGTTGGTACGGCCTCGCCTACGTAGCCGGATTTATGGTGGGGGCCTGGCTCTTGCACATTTACTACAAGAAAGGGCTCTCCCCGCTGGATACCAACCAGCAGAGCGATCTCTTTCTCGCCATCATCGGTGGAGTCATCGTCGGGGGCCGACTTGGCTACTTCATTTTCTATAGTCCAGATACCTTGCTCGAAGATCCCCTCGCCTTTTTCCAATTCAGCCAAGGCGGCATGGCGAGTCACGGAGGCTTCATCGGAGTCATCCTAGCAGGATGGCTCATGGCCCGACGCTTCAAGGTTTCGTTTTTCAGGATCGGTGACCTACTCGCGACCTTGGCTCCTCCCGGGCTTTTGTTCGGTCGATTGGCCAATTTCCAAAACGGTGAGCTTTGGGGCAAGCCGACGGATGGAAGCTGGGGTGTTATCTTTCCGGGGGCTGGCAATGTTCCTAGGCATCCATCTCAGCTCTACGAGGCAGGCCTAGAGGGTTTGTTGATGCTCGTTTATACTCAGATTCGGATTTGGACCTCTCCCGTCCTCAAGAACTACCCTGGCCAGATAGGAGGCGAATTCCTGCTAGTCTATTCCATCGTACGGGTTATCGGAGAGCAATTCAGAGAGCCCGATTTCGGTATAGATCCGATCATGGGCCTCAACCGGGGAGCGATTTTATCACTCGCCATGGCACTAGCGGGTATCGCCATCATTCTCTATGCGCGCCGGAAGAAAACCGTCTAGTTCGCAGCCAGAGCTTTCGGGAATTGGCAGATCCTAGCCGAGCCAGAATCGGACTCCGAAATTCATAATAACCGCTACCATCAGAGCGGCCGCCACATCGTCGATCACCACGCCAAATCCTCCATGGTAACGCTGTAGCTTCTTGATGCCTAGTGGCTTCAGAATATCGAAAAAGCGAAATAGCAAAAATCCCGCGAGCAGGATCCAGAAGAATTTCGGATGCGACCCATAGGCGCTCAATCCAAGGAAGCACATCGGCATAGCAACAAACTCGTCGAGAATTACCTCTCCGGGATCGACCTTTTTGAGCCGTTTCTCCGCCTCGCCGCAAATCCCGATCGCAAAATAGGTCGCTGCCGCCAAGACAATCGCCGCCGTGAAGTCGCTTAGGTGGGAAATGAAGACCGCGTAAAATACGATCCCCATGGCCGAGCCCCAAGTTCCGGGAGCCTTGAGATCTCCCATACTACCCAAAGTAGCCAATTTGACTACCACCTTGTCGGGCCAAAAACGGGCCCATTTCGGATTTCTCATCATCTGAAAACGCGACTACTTGTCGTTGCTAAATACCAATTCTCCATACTTACGGAAGTACTTCGCCCCCGAATACAGAGTCATCGCCACACAGAGCCAGAAAAAGCCCCGTCCGATCCACTCCACCCAGCATCCGATTTCTTCCGAGTACGGCATTCCGGCTCGGGCTAGGTCCACGTGGAAAACGACCGCTAGCAAAAATCCCCCCACAGCAATGATCTGGGTAACCGTCTTTTGCTTCCCGGCGCTTTCCGCAGCCATGACCACGCCTTTGGTCGCCGCGACGAGACGCAGGCCGGTGATCATGAACTCGCGACCCAGAATCAGCAATACGAGGAAAATCTGTACCATACCTTGCTCAACGAGAGCGACCATAAGGCCAAGCATCAGGATCTTGTCGGTCAATGCGTCCATCAAGATGCCAAAATTCGAGACCATTTTGAGTTTTCTAGCCGCATAGCCGTCCGCCCAATCGGTGATCCCCGCTATGACAAAAAGCACGAAAGCGGCGCTGGCAGCCCCTGAAAACGACTCACGCATTAGCCACACGATGATGAACATCAGCGGGATTCGCGACAGGGTCAGTATGTTGGGAAGGTTCATCGGGCGCACTCAAGAAGGTTAGACAGTCAAAGTAAAGCTAAGCCTCCCAAATGTCACAGACTTTCAAGCGAAGATTCGAATCGCTTATCCACCGTATCCCAATGGCTCATTTACGCCATATTCCATCCTTACCATCCACCTATTCCGGCATTGCCAAAACCGCGAGCAGACCGCAACCTCCTCATTTTTACTGGCTTATGAGAATTTGCATCTATCCAGGCACCTTTGATCCCATCACAATTGGGCACTTAGACATCATGCAGCGGGCATGCCGCATGTTTGATAAAGTCATCGTAGCAGTCGCGGACAACGTGGGCAAAGGCCCATTCTTCACTCCGCAGGAGCGACTTGCCCTCGTGGAGGAAAATTTGAAGGATCTGCCCAATGCCTCGGCGACCACTTTCAACGGACTTCTAGTGGACTTCGCCAAAGAGCAAGGGGCCATTGCCGTCATCCGTGGTCTGCGAGCGGTATCGGACTTCGAGTACGAATTCCAGATGGCCCTCATGAACCGCCACCTAACTCCGCAGATCGAGACCGTTCTGCTGATGACTAAAGAAGGCTTCAACTACACCAGCTCCAGCATCGTCAAACAGGTGGCCAAGTTCGGAGGCGACGTATCACACTTCGTCCCGCCCAACGTGAACGAAGCCCTCAAGATCAAGTTCAAGAAATAGCCCCAAACGCTCGGCCGCCCATGTCATTCGCATTCGCCACCGCCAACGAAATCCATTTCGGAGAGGGCATGGTCAAAACCATACCAAGTCTATTGGATGAAAGCCATTCCCCGCTTTTTGTCCTGACCGGTAGCGACTCGAAACGATACTCCCAGACGATCGGACTTCTCACACAAAACGGCTTCGAAGTCTTCATCCATCCCGTACAGGGAGAGCCAACAGTCCAGTCTGTCAGCCTAGCCTGTGAGGCGGCTCGCGACGCAGGCGCAAACGCAGTCATCGCCATCGGAGGTGGCAGCGCACTCGACACCGGGAAAGCAGTCGCCGCTCTGGCAACCAATCCTGGTAAACTGATCGACTATCTGGAAGGCGTCGGAAAAGGCAAAACGCTTAGCAACGACTCTCTCCCTTTCATGGCCATACCCACCACGGCGGGAACCGGATCAGAAGTTACCCGCAATAGCGTAATCGGAGTGCCACAGGCCGGAGTTAAGGTAAGCCTTCGCAGCAAAACCATGTTGCCAAAATGGGCGGTGGTCGATCCGGAGCTTACCTACAGGCTGCCGCAACATGTAACCGCCTATACCGGCATGGATGCTTTAATCCAGTGCCTTGAAGCGTATCTTTCTCGAGACGCAAATCCACTAACCGATGGCATCGCTCGCGAGGGACTCCGGCTTGCCGCTCGCTCCATACGAAAAGCATGCGGAGGAGAGCTGGATACGGAAGCGAAGTCCGACTTATGCGCTGCGAGCCTTTGTAGCGGCATCGCCCTCGCCAATGCCAAACTTGGTTCCGTGCACGGATTTGCCGGACCCTTGGGAGGCATGATTGACGCTCCGCACGGAGCGATCTGCGCCAGTCTCCTCGTCCCTTGTCTATCAGCCAATTTACGAGCGTTCAAGGACCGAGCTCCCGAGCATCCTAGTCGCGCGAAGCTGGACGATGCCGCGACGGTCCTAACCGGAAATCCACAGGCCAAAGCCTCCTACGCCGTCGCCTGGCTGGAATCGCTCTGCAAAGATCTTCCGCTCAAATCGCTCGGCGAACTCGGACTTGAAAAAGAAAAGATCGAAGAAGCGGCCCGCAAATCTGCCCAATCGAGCAGCATGAAAGGCAACCCGATCGAACTCTCGAAATTCGAGTTGATCGAAATTCTGGAAGCCGCCCTTTAGGCTTTTAATTCGAAACGGCCGTTCTCCACGCCGTATACCATCCAGTCTTTTCCGCTGGCTGCATCGGGGAGTTCCGTTCCCGTCGCTATCAGTTGGATACGCTCGTCCAAAGCATTCCAGAATCGTTCCCGTCTCAAGGGATCAAGCTCTCCTAGCACATCGTCGATCAGGAGTGCCGGGCAAACGCCAAAACGTTCTCGCCAGTAAGCGATAGTCGCGAATGCAAGCGAGAGAGCAATGCTACGCTGCTGCCCGTCAGAGGCAAAATCAGAAGCAACTCTGCCATTCAGGCTGAGTTCAAAATCGTCCCGATGCGGACCCTTTCCGGTGCTGTGTAGAATCTCGTCTCGTTTTCGATTCTTATCCAAGAGCGTCCAATAGGCCTCCTCGCTCTCCGGATCTGCATTTGGCTTGTAGCTCACGCCGATTTGCTCTTCGGATCCTGACAAAGTCCCATAGAAACGACTGGCCAACTCGCCAAGCTCACCGATCACCTGCTTGCGTTTCCCTATCACCTCGAGTGCGGGAGAGATCATTTGAGCTTCGAAAGGACGCATCAAACTCGCAGCCGCTCCTTTCTTCAGCAGTGCATTTCGTTCCTGCACGCATTTTTGATAGCGTTGCAGAGCGACGTAGTACTGGCGATCGATACCGCACAAAAATGTATCGATAAACCGGCGACGTCCTCCCGGCGACCCTCTTACGATACTCAAATCCTCCGATGATAAAGTAACCGCCGGGAAACGGCCCACGAAATCAGAAGCTCGCCGCACCGACTCGCCATCGAGAGAGACTTCCTTCCCCTTTTTCTTGATCAGAACTCGAGCCTGCGTCTCGTCAAACTCTTCGTGGTCGATCTCATAAAGAATCTCCGCTTGCGGCGATTCGGGTCCGAGTAGCGTATCGTTTTCCCGTGCTCGAAACGCACGCAGCGAGGTCACATAACCAATGGCTTCGAGCAAGTTAGTTTTACCTTGTCCATTTCGGCCCAAAAGAAAGACCCGGTCCGCGTCAACATTTAAGCGAGCAAGCTTTATGTTCCGATAATTGGATACAGCTATCGTCTTAAACCTCATCGCCTCTTATCACTAATACCCTTTGGAGACATCTCCTCCAAGGGGAGCTGACTTACGCGAATTAGGATCTAAGAGATCCGCCTGATAGAGTTTATGCATTTGATAGCCTGCTCGATATGGATCTCCGTATTCCTTTATCCAACGCGTGATCGACTCAAGCACCTCTGGGTTCTTGTGCTGAGTCCATTCCGGGTGCAGCCACACGGGCTTTGTCTTGGAGAAATGCTTACCAATCTTGTCCTGCCACCTGTGGATGGATTCTGCGTCCTCAACGATAATCTTAAATTCCGACGCTTTTTGCAGGTTTTCCGTGAGTGGCTCCTTTTGCCACTTGGGACTCAGGGTAATCCAATCGAAATCGCCTTTGATGGGAAAAGCTCCGCTTGTTTCCAAGTGACGCGTAAGCCCCGCTGCGCCCAATGCATCAGTCAAAGGTTTCAGGTCGTGAATGGCGGGCTCACCTCCCGTTACCACCACGAAAGCCGCTCCGCTGGCAGCAGCAGCATCCGCAAGTTCCTGCGGACTAAACCGTTCCACGTTTTTGGGAATGTAGTCCTGATGCCAGGTTCCAGCAGAGTCGCACCATGGACAATGGACGGGGCATCCGAACAGCCGAATAAAGTAGGCGGAACGCCCAAGGTGCATCCCCTCTCCTTGCCACGAATAAAACCGTTCGTGGACTGGCAATCGCTTAACCCCACCTTCCATATCCGTGTATCAACTACGCCCTCGAAGGCTGATAGGTCGCGCTATTGCGGCTATCCTCAACGACTTCTACCGAGATCAGAAACGCCCTGCCTTTCGACTGTTCCTTCACTTGGGGCTCCATCACCTCGAAGACGTGCCTTGCGATACCCTCACTCGAGCAAAGATCTACGATGTATGGCTGATAAACCTTGCAGCCGCTCTGTTCGTTAATGGCAAGGATGTCCTGCAGAAGCGGATCGTCGTGATTGAAGACGCAGGCGTGGTCCAGGTTTTCTTCTATCCAAGCCTTGATGTATTTCAGCTTGCCGAAATCGACCACAAAACCGCATTCATCCAATTCGTCGCAACCAAAGGTAAACGTGAAACTCCAATTGTGCCCGTGAATTTGAGCGCAATGCCCGTCGTGGCGATGCTGGCGGTGAGCGAACGGGATGTCCGCATAGGTCTTTTTACAGGTGAACATTGATTTCTAAATTTGAATCCTAGCAGGAAACAGGGGTTCAGTCCTAGCGAAGAAAACTAGATTTTCCAACCTGTCTTGACGAGCTCCTCAACCGAGGGAGCCGATGCCTCGTACGGGGTAAGATCTTCGACTCCGGCCAAGTAAAAAGCTTCCCGGCGCTCAACGCAGGTTCCGCAGCGACCGCAGTGGTCTGCCCCGCCCTTGTAGCAAGACCAGGTACGCTCCAATTGGGCTCCGAGGCGATAGCCTGCACCGGCGATGTCGGCCTTCGACCACTTTACAAAGGGTCGATACAAGCTTACCTCGCTCCAGTCGCAGAGTCGGATGGCTTTATCCAAAGCGTTGGCAAATTCCTCGCGGCAATCCGGATAAATCGCGTGATCCCCTCCATGCGCCGCATAGGCAACCGATTCAGCCTCCAGCGAAACAGCCCAAGAGGTCGCGATTGCGAGCAGGATCATGTTTCGGTTTGGCACCACGGTGGACTTCATTTGATCCTCTTCGTAGTGCCCCTCCGGCACGTCCTCGTCCGAATTCGTCAAACTGCTCTTGCCAAAGATCCCTTGTAGCCCACTCAAGTCCGCCACGCGGTGCTCGATGCCGAGCTCCCGGCAGTAGGCTGCGGCCACGTCGAGCTCCTTGCTGTGCTTTTGGCCGTAATTGACGCTCAAAGCCCCCTTTATCTCTACGCCAAGCTCACGCATGTGGTAGAGCATGACCGTCGAATCCATTCCTCCGGAATAGACCGCAACCGCTGATTTCGGAGCTTTTTCGTCCAAGTTGTCCATAACCGCCCCAGTAATCGGAGCGGAAATGCCAAGTCAATTACCTTCAAAACGAGTCGGACGAAGAATCATCCTTCGTCGGCCATCTTTTGGGCCAACATCGATAGCTCCGCTGCCTTGAACGCATGCTCGGTCGACATGGCAATCTCAGTCCGATTCAGGCAATCGAGTAGGAATTGTCCAAAAAATGGGAAGCCCACTTTCCCAGCGCACTCGATTCGCTCCTCACCTTTTTCGTCCACGACGTAAACCACGTCTGACTGGCCATGGACGATGTCCCGATACTTGCGGGCTTCGATGTAGCCCTTTTCTCCCAAGATGAAAGTCCTACCATCGCCCCAAGTCTTCGAGCCGGTCGGATTGAACCAATCCAGACGGCAGTAGCACGAAGCCCCATTGTCCAAAATCGCCGAAGCCTCCCCAAAGTCCTCGAATTCGGGATAATCAGGGTTGGCAAAATTTTCGACTCGAGCGAAGCCGAGCTTCGCATCCTTTGCATTCGCGCAGTAAAGAAACTGTTCGAACTGGTGGGAGCCAATATCAGTCAAAATGCCCCCGACCCGCTCTTTCTGAAAAAACCAGTCCGGTCTCGTTTCGGGAGCTAGATTGTGCGGCGCCAGATTGAGAACCTGTAACACTCGGCCAATTCGTCCGCTCCGTGCCAGCTCGCATGCATAGTAGCCTGCTTCGCTTAAGAGCCGCTCCGAATAACAAACCGCGTATTTGCGACCCGTTTCCGCAACCTTGCCCCGAGCGAGAGCGAGCTGCTTGAGAGTCGTAAAAGGCGCCTTGTCCGTAAGGTAATCCTTACCCGCATCCATTACCTGCAGACCGATGCCGCACCGTTGATCAGGAATCGCAGCCGCAGTTACCAATCGGATTTCCGGATCGGAAAGAATCTCTTCCAGCGAGTGAGCCACTTTGGCCTGCGGGTATTTTCGAAGCACTGAGTCGATCCGGCCATCCTGCGTGTCGAACACATACTTCAAGGTAGCCCCTGCTTGAGCCAAGGCATCGATCTGGGCGTAAATGTGACCATGATCAAAGAACGCGGCCGCAAACTGGAATTCTCCGGGAGCTACAACCGGCTCCATTTGCTTTCCTTCTGGAGCGTAGTTCATTCCGTCACGTGGGTTGGACATGAACCTGAGAAAAGCCCCTGCCCTTTTCGAAGCCAACTACAAAGCAAAGACTAAAGTGGCACTCAATAAGGGGACAAAAAAACGCCCGCTACAGTGAGCGGGCGTTTGAGAATTATTTCTGGCCGTAGTAAGCGCCGGGACCGTGCTTTCGGTCGTAGTGCTTTTTCAGCAGATGAGCCGGGGCTCCTTTGGCTTCCGGATTTAGAGCCAAGGTTTTGGCCGCCATGTCCGCCACAATCTCAAGAGCAAACGCGGTTTCCACTGCCTTGGCTCCGTTCTTGCCCCAAACGAAAGGTCCGTGGTTACGCACCAGAGCTGCGGTGACCTCCAAAGGATTAACCTCGGAGAAAAGCTCTACGATTACGTTTCCAGTTTCCCATTCGTAAGCGCCGGTAACTTCCTCTTCGGTCATAGCACGCGTAACGGGCACGGTGCCACGGAAGTAGTCGCAGTGGGTCGTACCCAAACAAGGGATACCTTTTTCCGCTTGGGCGAAGCCAACGGCGTTGCGCGAGTGCGTGTGCACCACACTGGTGATTCCCTTGTCGCCGAGTTCGATGAAGAGGCGGCGATGAGTTGGCTCGTCAGAAGAAGGACGCAGATCGCCCTCCACGATTTTGCCATCCAAGTCGACAATAACGATTTGCTTGGCGTTCAGCTCGTCGTAGGGAACACCACTCGGCTTGATCGCGAACACTTTTTTCTCCGGATCGTAAATGCTTACGTTTCCGAAGGTGATATCGATCAATCCGAGAGACTGTAGCTCCTTATTGGCAACTACACACTCTTCTCTGATTTCCTTGTAATTCATTTTTAATTACAGTCCGCGGATTCCGTAAGCGGCATCGTTCCAGCGAATCTCGTTCTTGAACTCGCGAAGCTTAGTGTCTTCGTCGATGAGCAAGTACTCGATGCCGGCCATTGACGCGAACATTTCCATGTCCTTGGCATTAACAGTGTAGCTGAAGCCAGTGTGGTGAGCTCCCCCGGCGTAGATCCAAGCAGCAGCTCCGTCAGCGAGGTTTGGCTTTACGTCCCAAAGTACGCTGGCAACTGGCAGCTTCGGAAGCTCTTGCTCAGGCGGCATTGCTTCTACCTTGTTCACGAGGAGGCGGAATCGGTTGCCCATATCCACAACAGAAGCGTTTATCGCAGGGCCGGACTTACCGGTGAAAACGAGGCGAACAGGATCTTCCTTACCGCCAATTCCGAGCGGATGGATTTCACAAGTTGGCTTGGCTACCGCGATCGATGGACAGATTTCCAACATGTGAGCGCCAAGGCAACGGCTTCCTGCTGGGTTGAAGTGGTAGGTGTAGTCTTCCATGAAGGAAGTACCTTCGTCGATGCCGCTAGCCATGATCTTCATGGTGCGAACGAGAGCGGAAGTCTTCCAGTCCCCTTCACCGCCGAAGCCGTAACCGTCCGCCATCAAACGCTGGGTTGGCAGACCTGGCAACTGCGCCATGCCGTGCAAATCTTCGAAAGTATCGGTGAACGCGCCAAATCCTCCTTCTTCGAGGAATGTGCGAAGTCCGAGCTCGATGCGGGCAGCATCGTAGAGAGACGAACGCATGGCTCCACCAGCGAGCAATTTGGAAGAAAGCTCGTAGTCGTAAGCGTATTGGGCACAGAGTGTATCCACTTCCGCATCACTGATTCCTTTGATCACTTCGACCAAGTCACCGATACCGTGCGTGTTAACCGAGTAGCCGAATACGGATTCCGCTTCCACTTTGTCCCCATCGGTTACAGCCACTTGGCGCATGTTGTCGCCGAAGCGAACAACCTTGAGCTCTTGGCTTGCGGCCCAAGCTCCAGCAACACGGGTCCAGCGAGCGAACTGAGCGCGAACTTCTTCATTTTCCCAGTGGCCAACGATCACAGTGCGCTCCTTCTTCAGACGAGCGCAGATGTGACCGAACTCGCGTCCACCGTGGGCAGACTGGTGCAAGTTCATGTAGTCCATGTCGATCGTTTCCCAAGGGAGATCGCGAGCGAATTGCGTGTGTAGGTGGCAAATTGGCTTGGTCAACGCACGTAGGCCGCGTATCCACATCTTGGATGGCGAGAAGGTATGCATCCAAAGAGTAACACCCACACAAGCGGGTGTGCTGCTCGCTTCGCGGCAAACGGCTTCGATTTCGTCCGGAGTCGTAACGAGTGCCTTGAAGACAACTTTAACCGGTACGTTTGGATCGGAGTCGAGAGAGTCGGCCACGACCTTAGAGTCCGCAGCGACTTGCTTTAGGGTTTCAGGACCGTAGAGGTGCTGACTGCCGACGATTAGCCAAACTTGCTTGGTATCAAATGCTGATTTCATGTGTATTTTTTCGGGTATAGTTATAAATCGAGAAAAGGAAGCGGCAGGGATTACTTGCCTTCCTTGATGTCTAGCAGGTCTTTCATGACGTTGGATAGATCCACCGCTTCAACACCGCCAAAGTTGTCGTGTACCTGCTTATACAACGCGAAGAGTCGGTTGTACTTAGCGTGACGCTCGGGGTCAGGAAGGTAACGATCTGGCTTTAGACCGGACATTGCCTTCTGGGCGCTTTCGAAATCCGCGTGTCCGCCCTTTTCTGCTCCTGCTACCACTGCGGCACCAATCGCCGCTCCCAATGCACAGGCCTGGGATGAAGCGGTGACGAGCATTTCACGACCGGTGATATCAGCGTAGATCTGCATGAGCATCGCGTTCTTTTCAGCAATACCGCCGGCGCAGACGATACGGTTGACTGGAATGCCGTATTCGCTGATACGCTCAAGAATCATGCGAGCTCCGAAAGCGGTCGCTTCGATTAGGGCGCGGTAGATTTCTGCTTGGCTGGTGTGAAGCGTCTGCCCGAGAATTAGCCCGGTGAGACGTTGGTCAACTAGTACAGTGCGGTTGCCGTTGTTCCAATCGAGAGCGAGCAGGCCGCTTTGACCGATTTCCAACTTAGCAGCTTCCTTCGTAAGCTCCACGTGGGTCGAATCTTCCCCTTGGCAAACGCCTTCTACCCACCACTTGAACAAGTCGCCCACTGCGGACTGACCGGCTTCGACGCCGAAGTAACCTGGGAGGATGGAACCACGAACAATACCGCAGATACCAGGAACGTCTGGTACGTCGCCGCTCGCTTTCACTACCGCACAGTCGCAAGTGGAAGTGCCGATGACCTTGACCAAAGTGCCTTCTTCTACGCCACAACCGATCGCACCGTAGTGAACGTCGAATTCGCCCATAGCGAGTGGAATACCTTCCGGCAAACCAAGACGACCTGCCCATTCCGCGGACAAGGTTCCCGCAGCGACGGAGGCGTCATGAGCTTTTTCATACAGGCGATCGCGTAGGTCAGCCAATTTGGGTTCCAGCATGGAGAGGAACTCCTTGTCAGGAAGACCGCCCCACTCGTCCGCGTAAAAAGCCTTGTGGCCCGCGGCGCACACGCCACGCATAATTTCTTTAGGATCGGTAACACCTGCCAATTGGGAGGGAATCCAGTCTGCGATTTCGACCCAAGAGTAAGCAGCCTCGAAAACGTCTGGGGAGGACTTCAAGCAACGCCAGATCTTGCTCCACCACCACTCAGACGAGTAGGTGTTTCCGCATTTGGCGAGGTATTGAGGACGCTCCTTGGCAGCGATCTTAGTAATAGTCGCCGCTTCTTCATAGCTGGTGTGATCCTTCCAGAGCCAGCATTGAGCGGCTAGGTTATCCTGCCATTTTGGATACTCGGCTAGAGCCTGGTTCTTTTCATCCACAGGAAGCGGGCTGGATCCAGTGGTATCCACTCCGATTCCGATAACAGCGGCGGTGTCAAAATCTGGGCATTCCGCCTTGGCGATCGCGATCGCTTCCACGGTCGCCTTTTCTAAAGAAGCTAAATAATCCTTGGGGCTTTGGCGCGCCACGTGGTGGTCGCTAGAGTCGAGCAAGATGCCCTGTTTGCCAGAGGGGTAATTAACAACTGCTGAGGAAACTTCTCCCGAACCGTCTGTTCTCACGATCAGACTGCGTACAGAGTTAGTTCCGAAATCGAGGCCTATAGAAAACTTCATGGATTATCTATTACCGGTCTGATTTTAGTTGCAAAAGAGAACGACTGCTTAACCGTTAAGACTTTGAAAAATAGTCGATTACGGTCGACTAAGGTACACCTCTAGACCTTACCCCATATGCCCGCAAAAGTATCCATGAGTACCATCGCCGCAGAGGTTGGCGTCTCGAAAGCGACCGTGTCGCTCGCACTGAGAAACAGCCCTGAAGTCTCGACGGCGATGAAAGAGAAAATCCGCGAAACGGCGGATCGACTTGGCTATCAACTCAACCCTGCGCTCGGGCAACTCCTTTCCCAAATTCGCAACCGCGACAACTACCGAGCCACCATCGCGCTGATCAATGCTCACCGGGATAAAGGCTCTCTCAAAAGCCACCCAACCATCCCAGAATACGTTGAAGGCATCCGCAACCGAGCTGACTCGTTGGGCTACCGAATAGACTATTTTTGGCTGAACGATCCCGAGCTGAAAGCACGCCGTTTGAAGTCGATCATGCTGGCTCGCGGAATAAAGGGAGCCCTGGTAGTAGGCTTGATGAACGACTGTAACCTTCCCGAGAAACTTCTCCCTATCGCCGAAGCCTTACCGATGATGGTGACTGGAGTACGAACTCGCAATCCAACCATACCTTACGTGTGCGTGGATCATCACGGGCTTGCTTTACAAGCGGTAGAAAACGCGTTGCGGCTCGGCTATTCCCGTCCCGGACTAGTGCTCGATCAGACCATCGACCGCTTGGTCGAAGGCCGCTTCTCAGCTGGCTATCTTTACGGGCAAATGCGACTTCCGGTTGAGGACAGGTTACCCCCTCTCTACCAGAAACACATCGAGGAAGAGGATCAGGTCGCATTCAAAAAATGGATGCAAAAGTACCAGCCGGACGTTATTTTTACTCTATACAACGACGTTTCCCATTGGCTGGAGAAGCTTTCCATAAAAGTTCCACAAGACGTCGGCTTGATTCAGCTCGAGTGGCGTAAAAGCGACCCGAACTGGAGTGGAATGCGGCAGCACAACGACCATACGGGCGAAGCCGCAGTGGACATGCTAGTCGGCATGATTCACCGAGGCGAAACGGGGCTACAAGCGGAGCCTCGCGCCCTACTGATAGCTCCTTCATGGCAGCGGGGCAAAACCGCGGTCAAGCAGTTCGCGGAAACTCCGGCGGAGATGGCAAACTCTTAGTTTGTTCTCGGCGTTTTGGGCATAAGAAAGCCGCAACCTGAACGAACAGGCTGCGGCTTAAAATCAAGATTAGCTGAAGACTCCGAGACTAGCTGTCAGCACGCTTCCCGGCGTCGTCCAAGATCGCTTGCTTCAGTTCCTCGAGAGTTGCCTTGGTCTTACCCTTGGTCGCTTCGAGTTCGTCAGCGCTAGCGACATCGCCCTTGGCGAAAATGTAGAACTTAATCTTTGGCTCGGTTCCGCTACCACGAACCGCGTAACGGTATCCATTTTCCAACTCTACAAAATAGAGGTCCTGCTTGGGCACCTCCTTGCCATCCGGATCGAGTACGGTTTCGACTCCGAAGTCTGTAAACTTAGAAACCTTGCTGCCCAGAAACTCGGTCGGAGGCGTTGAACGATAGGTCTCCAGAATGCGAGCGATTTTGGCCGCCCCAGCTGCACCTTCGTAAACCAATTGGCCGAGACCTTCCAGGTAGTAGCCATTCTTGAGGTAGATCGCGTCAAGATACTCAAGCATGCTGCTACCTTGGAGCTTCAAGCTCGCGGCGATTTCGCAGAACAAGGCACAGGCCGCATTGGCGTCCTTATCGCGAACCGTGTCGTTCGGCAAATAGCCGTAGCTTTCCTCTCCTCCGAAAACGTAGAAGGTACTGTGTTTTTGCAGAAGGTCCGCACGCTCTTTAAGGGAGAGAGAATCGTAATCGCTCACGCCGCCTTTTGCGCAAGCTTCGTCCTGGTAGATGCGAAGCTTTTCGCCGATCCACTTGAATCCGGTAAGCGTATTGACGACTTTGATACCGTGCCCCGTAGCAATCGCGTCTTGGAGGGGAGATGTCACGAAAGTCTTTACCAAAGCACAGTTGTCTCCTCCCGCTTCCGGAATCCAGCCCATTTCCTTTAGCTTGGAAATACGGTATTCGGCCATGATAGAACCGATCTGGTTACCCGTGAGGAGTACCATTTTTCCGTCTGGCCCTTTCACCGCTACGCCCATGCGGTCAGCGTCCGGGTCCGTAGCCATTAGCAAATCACAATCATTCGCTTCAGCCAAAGCAGTCGCCATAGCAAGCGCTTCGGAATTCTCGGGGTTAGGTGATTTGACGGTTGGGAAATTAGAATCGAACTCGTATTGCTCGGGCACTACAAGCGGCTCAAGGCCGAGTTTCTTGAGAGCTGGCAATGTCGCGACCGCGCCAGTTCCATGGATAGGAGTGAAAACGGCCTTCAAGTCCGCCTTTTCAAATACATCCTGGTCGATTACGCAGTTCGCCACGCATTGAGCGTAGGCTTCGTCAAGCTCGGCTCCGAGAACCGTTACCTTGGACAAATCGATATCGATATAATCCTGCAAACCGGCAAACGGGGTTGCATTGACTTGCTCGATCACGCCTGTGTCGTTCGGAGGTACCACTTGGCCGCCATCCGAGAAGTAAGCCTTGAAGCCATTGTCGTGAGGCGGGTTGTGGCTTGCAGTAATCACCACGCCGCAAGTTGCGCCGAGGTGACGCACGGAAAAACTCAGCTGCGGAGTAGAGCGAGGTCCTTCGTAAATGAAAGCTTCTCCACCTTTTTTCGCCCAAACCGAAGCGGCCAATTCGCAGAAGAAACGGGAAAAGTGACGCACGTCATGGGCGATGACAAATTTCGGAGCGGAGGAAATTCCCTCCTTATCGTGGTAGGCCTTGGCGTATGCAAAGAGACCCAAGGTGGCTCGAACGACCGTGTACTCGTTCAGCATATTGGAGCCGACGCCAGGATTCGCAGGGCTCCCGGTAGTCGCCATCTCACCCTTTTCAAGCGAAGTCGCAGTCATGCCAATGGTGCGGCCACGCATGCCGCCAGTTCCAAAAGCGATCTCGCGATAAAAGCGATTGTTCAGTTCGTCTGCGGCTCCCGCATCGAGCAATTCAGCGATGCTAGCTAAGGAAGTTTCAGAAAGAAACCCGCCCTCGAGCCAGGTTTTCATATTCTTAGCAGCAGATGGCAACAACCCGCCGCTCTCTTCAAGCGAAGCAACTTTAGCGATAAGATCCTGATTCATGGGGGATCACTAGATTGGTAAGCGCTCTCGGCTTCAACCACTTTCGAGATCCGAACTTCACGAAACTGCAAAATTCCTCTCTCAATCGAATAAGATCTGAAGAATTAACATTTGGGAATTGATCGATAATGCGAAGGCAGCATGGTCGGAGCAGCATTCCAACCATGCCTAAGCCCGAAGACCAAGAACTTACTTACGTAATAGGCCACAAGAACCCAGACGCGGATGCAATCTGCTCTGCCATAGCCTACGCCAATTTCAAAGTCCTTAGCGGACAAAAAGGGTACATCCCAGCACGTTGCGGCAATACCAACGCTCGGATCGATACCATCCTCTCCAAGTTTAACCAGCCAACTCCGCTCTTCTTGGGAGACGTCTCCGCACGCGTGCGTGACATAATGGTGCGAAGAGTGGTCAAGGTAAACGAGGAGGCGACCATGTCAGAGGCTCTCCAACTAATCGACGAACACGATGTTCGAGTGCTGCCCGTCGTCGATGACAACGACCTTCTGAAAGGCTACATCTCCATCTTCCAGATGGGAGACTACTTTATCCCAAAGTTCAACGAGCCGCGTTCGATGCGGCATGTATTTACGAGCATAAACGATGTCGCTCGAGCATTGCAGGCCGATGTCAAAAACATCCGGGAGGGCGACTCGCTGGAGGATATGTACGTGAAGATCGGCGCGATGGATATCCGCTCCTTTGGGAAATTTAGTGGCTCCGACGCCATCCAAGCGAATCAAACCATCATCATCGTAGGCGACCGTTGGGACATCCAGCAACGCTCCATCCAGATCGGAGTTCGCCTCCTCGTTATCACAGGCGGATTGGGAGTCGATCAAGAGGTCATCGACCAAGCTCGTGCCAATGGGGTCTCCTTGATAATTAGCCCCTACGATTCAGCGACCACCGCTTGGGCAATTCGTACCGCTTCGAAAATAATGCCATTGGTCGAAAAAAGCTATGTGGAATTTTCTCCAGCCGATCGTTTGGCTAAAGTCAGCCGCAGAATCGCTAGCTCGAACGCGCAGGCCTTCTTCGTTACTGAGGATACCGGCAAACTAGCAGGCCTTTTCACAAAAACCGATGTCCTGAAGCCGAACAAAACGAATTTGGTACTCGTAGACCACAACGAGATGACACAAGCCGTACCCGGAGCCGGCGAGGTGAACATCAAGGAAGTGATCGATCATCATAGGCTCGGTTCCCTCACCACTCAACAGCCCATCCTTTTCATAAACGACCCGGTCGGCTCAACCTGCACCATCGTAGCAAATCTCTTCCGCAACAGCGGAATCGAACCCAGTGCTGAGATCGCAGGCATCATGATGAGCGGAATCATCACGGATACCTTAAATCTAAAAGGTCCGACCGCGACCTCCAAGGATGCAGACATCATCGAATGGCTCGAAGAAATCGCCCAACTAAAGGCTAACGATCTAGCGCAAGAGCTATTCTCAAGTGGTTCGGTGATCCTCTCCATGAAACCTGCCGAGGTTATCGTAGCGGACCAGAAGTTCTACGAAGAAAACGGAATTCGCTTCTCCGTATCTCAAATCGAGGAGCTTGGCTTCCAGAATTTCTGGGATAAGTCTGAAGAGCTTTTGAGCGCCCTGCGTTCCTTCACCGCAGAAGAGGACATCGCCTTCGCTTGCATGCTCGTCACCGATATCAATCGCCATAATTCACTTCTACTGGTGGCGGGTGACAACGAGTTCATCGAACGGATATCTTACCCCGCCGTAGAACAAGGCAGCATCTACGATCTCCAGGGAGTCGTAAGCCGCAAAAAGGAATTGATCCCCTTCATCTCAAGCACTCTCAAGGGAGTACCGGTCTCGAACGCTCAGGATTGAGACACTGAGAAACCGTTCTAGTCCTTAGTCTCAGCTAAAACGAGATCCGCCACAATCTCCTCGCCGTTTGAGAGATAATTGTGTCGCAAATGCTTCACCACCCCTAGCGTGGAAATGTAGAGCTCATCGCCACTCAATACCGTCGGGATGGTGAGTACGGAGTTGTAGCCCATGTCCGCCAAGGCATTTTTGAAGCCTCCAGCAAAGACGTTAGTCAACTCACCGCACACATCGGATACGATTTCAAAATCGAGCTCATCCCCTTCCAAACCAGTAATTTTTCCAGCTGCACGCTCCGCAAAGCAGGACTTCATGTAGAGGTAAACCAGTCCATTTACATTGCCCACGAACCCTACCGAACCGACAAAGATCATTTTCTTCTCCTCTCCGCCTAAGTCGGGGAAAGGCGCCTTCATGCCGGAATAGTCACAAGACTTTTGAAATGCGACCTCGCTTCCGAGCATCGTCTCGAAGACGCTGGAAATGGCGTTTGAAGTGAGCGTAGTAAGCTGATCGTCGGAAATATCTGGGAGACTCATGGGTATTTTAGGCTTACCAATCGTCCTAATCTTCAACGAGTTGAGTACGGATTGGACATGCTCCGGAAGCTTAGCCGCAAATTCACTTTTTTCCAATTTATTTCAAAAAGCTCGTCCGCAATATCGCTAATCGCCCCCTCGTTGATTCGCCAAAAGACGATTTAACAGAATTACCTTCCCCTTAGTCTCTTTCCGTAAGATATGACCCGTACCGACAGCTATTACGAGACCGATAAGATAATCTCCGAGTACCTGCTCTTCCACTATGGTGAAGCAGAACATTTTAGAGGTCCTCCCGAGTCCCTCTCATTCCCCCAGCGGTGCGGACAGTTGGCCTTGCGACATCCCGTTTCGAAAGGGAGAGCCCTAGACTTGGGATGCGCGGTGGGAGGTAGCTCCTGCGAACTCTCTGCACATTTTGAAGAGACTATTGGGATCGACTTCTCCCACGGTCTGATTGAAGCAGCAAAACGTATGCAGGAAGGTGAGTCCGCAGATGTCGAGATTGCGCTAGAGGGAGATCTCACAACGTCGATATCCCTTCATCGTCCAAATGCCGCTCGACCGACTCATTTGAGGTATCAGCAAGGGGACGCCATGAATCTGAGCAACGATCTCGGTACGTTCGATTTTGTGCTAATGGCGAATCTGATCGATCGATTGCCAGATCCGGCGCGATGCCTGCACTCCATCGCTTCATTGATAAATTCTGATGGTATACTCGCAATCACATCACCCTACACTTGGCTCGAAGAGTTTACGCCTCGCGATAAATGGCTCGGTGGCTTTCAGAAGGAGGGATCGCCAGTCCGCAGCTACCAAAGCCTTCAGAAAATACTGCAACCTGAATTCGAAGAGATAGAAGCTCTAGATATGCCTTTCCTCATCCGCGAACACTCCCGAAAAAATCAATACAGCATTGCCCAAGCGACACTTTGGAGGAGACGATAGAGTCCACACACCATTTAGATAGATGTTGAACCGAATTCTCACCGCCCTCGCCTGCAGTCTGCTACTCGTTTCCTGCGGAGAAAAGCCCGAAGACCCAACTCTTGTGGTCGGCATGGAATTGTCTTACCCGCCATTCGAGATGTCGGATCAAAACAATCAACCTGCTGGCGTAAGTGTTGATTTAGCCAAAGCGTTAGGAGAATATCTCGAACGTCCCGTTCGCATTGAGAACATAGCCTTTGCCGGACTTATTTCTTCCCTCAAAACAGGAAAAATAGATCTAATAATTTCCTCTATGACCGCCACGGAGGAACGGGCTCAATCAATCGACTTTTCCGACCCATACCTGGAAACGGGACTTTGTCTCCTCGTATCCAAAGACTCTGACATCAAAAGCATCGAAGAGCTGGACAAAGCAGGAAATTCGGTAGCCGTCAAACAAGGCACGACGGGCCATCTCTTTGCGATAGACTCGATCAAACAGGCCCAAATCCTGCCGCTGGAAAAAGAAACAGCCGCCGTAGTCGAAGTAACTCAAGGCAAGGCAGACGCTTTCATCTACGACCAAATGTCGACTTACCGAAATTGGCAACGCCACCCCGAAACGACGAAACCCATTCTTGCTCCCTTCAAAACCGAGCATTGGGCCATCGGGATTCGCAAAGGAAATGAAGAGCTTCTGAATTCGGTAAATGCATTCTTGTCCGAGTACAAGCAAGCCGGTGGCTTCGACGAGCTGGGAGACCGCTACCTATCGGAGGAAAAGAAAGCATTCCAAGAAATGGGCTACCCCTTCTTTTTCTAAGAGGTGAAATCGCTTCTCGTTCAAGGCAAAGGGAAAGAGCTAAATGCGTTGGCTCAGGCGTTTAGCTTCCTAATTGCACTGTCACTCCTTTGCTCCTTAGCATTTGCCGCCTTTGCCTCGCTGGAGTACCACTGGAATTGGTCATCGGTTTTCAAATACAAAACCAAGTTCCTCGAGGGATGGTTGATCACGGTTTGGGTTTCTTCCGCTGCACTCCTTGCGAGTTGCTTGATAGGAGCGATCTCAGCCTTAGCAACACGAAGCAGGATACTTCCCCTACGCTACTTCTTTAAGCTCTACGTTGAAATCACCCGTGGAACGCCACTCCTCGTACAAATTCTATTGATCTTCTACGTTTTCGCAGACGCCGTTCATCTCGAGAACCGTTACGTAGTTGGTATTCTAATACTTTCTCTTTTCAGCGGAGCCTACGTATCCGAAATTTTTAGAGCGGGCATCGAGTCAGTCGGAAGCTCCCAGCTTCTGTCCGCTAAATCGATCGGATTTACTCCCTACCAGAGTTTTCGATATGTCATATTTCCCCAGGCGCTAAACCGGAGTCTTCCCGCCCTAGCAGGTCAATTCGCAAACCTCATCAAGGATTCCTCGCTGCTCTCCATCATCGCCATTGGAGAATTTACTTTAAATGCCCAAGAAGTGAATACCTCCACCCTATCTGCGTTCGAAAGCTTTTTCCCGCTAGCGCTCGGATACCTGATCCTCACTCTACCCATTTTTCATCTATCTCGCCGATTAGAGAAACGACTTTCCTTCGACTCATGAAACTGGAGCTAAAGGCGGTAAAGAAAAGCTACGGGGAACACTTGGCTCTCAAGGGCGTGAGCCTTTCCCTCGACCAAACCAAGTGCCTCACCTTGATCGGACCTTCGGGAGGTGGAAAGTCTACCACTCTACGAATGATCGCGGGGCTGGAGACATTCGATTCTGGCCAAATCGCAATCGACGGATATCCGATTCCATCGGAAGAGCGAGATCTGCGTGCCTATCGAAAGACCATAGGCGTGGTGTTCCAGTCCTATAATCTTTTCCCGCATCTCGATGCGATAACGAACATAACGCTCCCCTTGGAGAAAGTTCATGGATTCTCAAAAGATGAGGCTATCGAGCAGGCCAATACCCTACTCGCCCGCTTCCGGCTAGAGGACCACGGAAAAAAGCAGCCCTCCGAGCTGTCGGGAGGACAAAACCAACGTGTCGCCATCGCCAGAGCCTTGGCCCACGATCCTAAACTAATCCTTTTCGACGAACCGACATCCGCCCTCGATCCAGAGATGAGCGCCGAAATCCTAGACGTGATCGAGGAGCTTATCGACTTGGGAAAAGAGTGCGTAATCGTCACCCACCAAATGGGTTTCGCAAAACGAGCCAGCGAACATGTAGCCTTTTTGGCTCAAGGCCAAGTAGCCGAGATAGGCTCGAGTTCCCAAATATTCGATGATCCTCGCTCACCAGAGCTGAAGCGGTTTCTGGAACGAGAGTTAAAGTACTAGCGGTTCCCTAAAGCCCCTTGAAATAACTATCCAACAGCGAGACTTTCTTTCGCTTCTTCTTCGGTGGAACAGAAGAGGTTTCCGCTTTCGCCTCGGTCTTTTTCTCAACAACCGGCAGTTCAACCTTCTCCTCAGATCCGCCTTTTTCCGCTTCTTGAGCCTTGGCTACCTTGGATAGCACTCGAGAGGGTTGCGTCTTCGGCAAATTATGGATGTCCACCACAGAGCCAATCTTGTCTACGATGTCTTCTGCAACACGGCGAACATCGCTATCCTCGATCATTTCAGGAGCGTCTCCTAGCAAGTCGACGCTCTCTCCAATTAATTGCTCAGGAGTCTTTGGCTCCTCATCGGATATCTCATCTGGAATGTCTTCCGAGATTGCCTCTTCGGAAACTGGTTCAGGATCTCCGATGGCCTCGATTTCATCTACCGCAGGAGCTTCAGCCTCCTCTTGGATGTCATCATTTGCCGAAACGGTCTCCTCTTCTACCGGATCTGAATCGATAGCTTCTGGTGCTTTTGATTCAACTTCCAGCGGTTCGGCATCAACTTCAAAAGATGCGACCTCCTCGTCGGCCACGCTTTCAGGCTCTTCGGCGGCAGGGAGATCTAGCTCTTCAACTGAATCGTCAGCAACCTCCGCTGTTGCTATCTCTTCGCTCACTCCGAGCTCTTCGGAAATAGCTGAAACTTGTTCTACCTCTTCGGTTGCTTCTAGAAGCTCCGAACTCTGCTCTTTAGGAAGTTCCTCATCTAGATCACTGAAATAGCTCGTTTCTTCGCCAATCGAGTTTACTTCGAGTTCCAGCTCTGCATCGGAAGCTGGTTCCACGATGTCTTCGATGACTGGATCTGGATCCGCGGGAACAACAAGATCCGTTTCCGGAACCATCTCGTTTTCAATTGTCTGGGGTTCGGGCAACTCCTGCTCATCCTGCAAAGCATCAACTGCAACTTCTTCGAGCTCAGGATCGGAAACGCTGTCATTCACTTCGGAGATCTCGACCTCAGAGACTATCTCGTAGTTTTCTTCCACTTCCGAAGCGCTTTCCGAAACGGAATCAGGAACGAAAACGGGCACGCCCATCTCCTCCGCCTTGGACTGTAGTTCTTCGCTGCGGCTACGCCTTTCGGCCATTTCGCCGTATATCGATCCCTGTCGCTCCGTATCTGACATCTTAAAAACTATCTAACTTACACCGAATAAAACTGTAAACAACTGATCGACACACTCTGAATTAAAGAAATGTTAAAGAAATCGGCTTAGGCATTTTCTTTTGCGAGCCGGTGAATTCTGGGATGCTATCCGACGATCCACTAAATCGCATGGCTCAAAAGATTAGCTTTCTTAACATCAAAGGCGGAGTGGGAAAAACCTCGCTCCTGGTAAACATGGGCGCCTGCCTCGCCTACATGGGTCGACGCGTCCTAGTGGTCGATTTCGACGCCCAAAGCAACGCCAGCATCTGGCTAATGCGACTAGATCGATGGAACAGCTTAAACAAGAGTCCGGAGAAATTCCTGCTTAACCTCTTCAAGGACCCACAATCGAAAATTTCTGATTGCATTCAGAAGAGCCCCATTCGCGACTCGGAAGGCGACGAGATGCTCACTCGCTTAGATCTTTGCCCAGCCTCCTTCTCGCTGATGGATTTGGAGCACGAAGTACCCCAAATTCCGGGAAAGCCTTTCTACGTGCGCTTCCACGAAGCTCTCAAAGAGATCGAAGACGATTACGACTTCATCCTATTCGACTGCCCGCCTAATTTCTTCTACACCACCCAGTGTGCCTTATTCTCATCTGACCACGTCTTGGTTCCATCGAATCCGGACGCGCTCAGCATCATCGGATTCCATCTGCTAGTAGACAAGTTGGCCCGTTTTAAATCGGATACCGCCACGGAACGCAAAGAGCTCGACGCTCCCATCCCCGAAATCATCGGTATCGCTCTTAACGCCGTGAAGCCCGGGACCAAAATCCACGTGCCGCTGGAGCGATTTAACTCGCAGATCGACCGCTTCAAAACCCAAGGAAAAGTATCCGAAAAGACCCACATCTACCCGGACTTGGTACGCCACTCCGTTACCGTAGGTCGAGCAGTCATGCTTGGGATACCAACTGTTTTGATGTCAAAACAGGACGCCTCAATCAACTTGGCAGAGGACTACATCAAGCTGACAAAACACCTGCTTGTCCAACTCGGCGACGCCGAGGCAGACGAAGAGGAGAATGACGAGGAGTAAAACTCCTCGTATCATGTCCTAAGGGTTAGCTTTGGTGATCTTTGATCACCTTATCGATCGCCGCCAGTTCCTCTACGCTGAAGTCGAGCCGCTCTAAAGCGGCTAAATTTTCCTGGATTTGGCGGGTCGAGCTAGCTCCGATGAGAGCTGAACACACCGTTCGCCGCTTCAAGACCCAAGCAATGGCCATTTGGGCAAGGCTTTGCCCCCTACTTTGCGCAATCTCGTTTAGACTCCTCGAAAGCTTTTGATACGACAGAGCTTTCTCCTCGTTGAGAAATACGCCTTTGGTTGCGCGAGAGGAGTCGGGTATCCCATCAAGATAGCGCCCCGCGAGAATTCCCTGCTCCAAAGGACTAAAAACAATAGCCCCCATCCCCAAAGAATCGAGCTGGTCGAACAAGCCAGCCTCAGGCCGGCGGTCGATCATATTGTAGCGTGGTTGATGTATGAGACAGCGGATACCTCTGCTTTTCAGTTCAGCGTAGGCAGCAGCGGTCTGATCTGCATCGTAGTTGGAAATGCCGACATAGAGAGCTTTACCTGAGTTCACCGCATATTCCAGGGCGTCCACAGTTTCTTCAATAGGCGTTTCAGGGTCAGGTCGGTGCGAGTAAAAGATGTCGAAGTAATCGACTCCGACACGCTTCAAACTCTGATCTAAGCTGGCTACCAGGTATTTCTTGGACCCCCAATCCCCGTAGGGGCCATCCCACATCAGGTAACCTGCTTTCGACGAAATGATCAGCTCGTCACGGTAACTAGCGAGATCGTCAGCAAGGATACGGCCAAAATTAGTCTCAGCTGCTCCCGGAACGGGACCGTAGTTGTTGGCTAGATCGAAATGGGTTATGCCATTGTCGAAAGCGTAGAGGGCTAGTTCTCTGGCGTTGGAGAAATCGTCCTCGCTCCCAAAATTGTGCCACAAGCCCAGTGACAAGGGTGGAAGCTTGAGACCACTCTTGCCACAACGGTTGTATTCAAGGGTTTGATATCGATTTTGCTCGGGGACATATTCCATACATTGCAAATATGCACCGCCAAGTTCCGACCGATCAACCTCTGATTTTTTCGAATCGTAAGATTCAACTTCTGAACCGCCGGTACGGCAACCGGTCGGCAATGGTCGGAATCTAATCAGCCAACTTAACCTCGTCGGTCTGGGGAGTATTCGCTTTGGTCCAAAAGTCCTTGATCATTTCAACTACATCCATGAACCGGTTTAAGCTATCTGGCTTGGTTAAATAGCAATTAGCATGCAGCTCGTAGCTCTCGAATATGTCCTTGTCCGCGTCCGAGGTCGTTAGAACGATAACGGGCAAATCTTTGAGGGCCTCGGTAGCCCGAATATCCTTCAAGACCTCGGATCCGTTCACTTTGGGGAGGTTCAAATCGAGCAGAACAAGATCAGGCTCCACCCGCTCGTCATACCCTTCTTCACCCTTGAGATAGGCTATTGCCTGCTCGCCATCCTTTACGACATTAAGATTGTGCTCAAGATTCGAACGATCTAACGCAATTTGCGTAAGGCGGATGTCCGCTTCGTTGTCTTCTACAAGCAGTATCTCGATTGCTCTTATTGTATCAGTCATAACACACACCTTAGAATTGGTAGTCGTCGTTAGTATTTATCGGATTCACAGGAGCGTACATTACTCAAATTAAAGTAATAGACAACCCTAAGCGTCAAATGGGAAGGCCAGATAGAACGAACTCCCCTCTCCTTCACGCGATTTTAACCAAACGGCCCCCTTGTGGCCCTCCATAATCTTCTGTACCATGGATAAACCAATGCCGCTCCCCTCGTATTCATCACTTGGATGCAGCTTTTGAAAAATCGAAAAAATACGGTCTTGGTACCTTTCCCTTATTCCGATACCGTTGTCTTGGACTTCAACTACTAGGTGGTCTACCTCCCTATTAGACCTTTCACCTAGTTCAGTATAAGGAACGACTTTAGCGGATACAGTGATACAAGGCTCTGGCGACTTGTTGAACTTGATGGCGTTATTGAACAAATTCTGAAAAACGAGGGATATTTGCGTCACGTTTCCTGTAACAAGTGGTAAATCCTCGTCAAGGAAGCTCTCGACCTTCACACCTTCCATGCTGGCCTTGAGGTCTAACATAGCCATGTCAATCGCCTCTATAATCGGAAACTTTGATGCCGCCCCTTTCTTGAAGTCCAATTCATTATACCTGAGTAGACTCCTGATCATATTCTGCAAACGGGTCACACCTTGGGAGATGTAGCCCATGTAACCAGCGGCAACCTCATCAAACAGAGAGCTATAATCGTCTTTGAGTAAGCCTACGAAACTAGAAATAGTCCTAAGCGGCTCTTGAAGGTCGTGAGAGCTCAAATGAGCAAAATTGGACAACTCCTCATTAGCTCTTTGAAGTTCCTGGTTCGCCCTCATCAGGGAATCCTCCGCCTGTTTACGGTCGTGGATATCTTGCATTGTGCCCGTCATCCTTCGGATATCACCAGACTTATCCCTGGTAACCTTGCCGCTTCCAAGAAACCACCTGTACTCCCCATCCCCGCAAAGCAGTCGATAGTCAGCGCTATAGAAACCGTCATTCAACAAGCTATCTTGCACCGCAGAAAAAGTCTTTTCCACATCGTCCGGATGCATGATCTTTTGGATACCCGACAGGCTTGCGGGAATCTCCTCTGGTGTGTACCCGATAAGCTCATACAACTTCGGAGACCACCAGCCTTCATCACGATTGACATCGAACCAGTCCCATATCCCGACACTCGCACCGTCCGCTGCCAAACGAAATAGCTCTTGGCTCTCATGAAGAGCTTCCTGCGCTGCGATACGCGAAGATATATCGATCGCGGAAATCATCACCGTAATTCCGTCCGAAAGGTTGAATGCGCTCAGAAAGATCTCAATAGGCAAGGAACCGCCACTTTTTGTCGCGACCACCAGACCGCCATCGGACCCGTAAACCACCTTTCCCTCCTCCGGAGCTTCACCAGAAAAGAGATCCCCTAAAGCCACAGCCATTTGGTCTCCAAGAACATCAGAAACGAGCGACCCCACCAACTCGCTTCGCTCATAGCCAAGCATTCTCTCAACTTCGTTATTCACAAGTTGAATACGCAGGTTATCTTCCACCAGCAAGATCCCAGTCGGTGACCCCTCTACCGCCATGCGAAACCGGCGCTCTGCAGCCCCTAGAGCCTCTTGACTCCCGAGCAAATCCGTAATGTCAGTGGCAACCGCCAAAACCCCTTTTTTGTTCTCATTAAAACGATAAGGGACTTTATCGGTCTGTATCCAGCGAGACTTTCCGCGTATAGGCTGATACGGCTCTATCAGGCCCAGAATCGATTCTCCACTTTCCATTACTTCCTTATCTTGAGCGAAGTAGCGTTCGGACTGATTCGGAAAAATCTCTTTGGTATGCAGACCTTCGACTTCCTGAACCGTCATCCCCACTGATTCGGCAGCCGCTTTATTTGCAGTGATGACGTAGTTGCCGTCATCCTTGTACCAAATGTAGTTAGGAACGGTATCCAAAATTACACGTAACTCTTCAGAGCGCCTATGCAATTGAGACAAGATCGCTTCTCTTGAAAGCAGACCTTCCACCCATCTGGCCATCATTAGCACACAGTCTATCTCGAATTGTGTGAAAGGTGCGCCCCTCGCATTCGGTGAACTGAAATTGATAGTACCCACCGTACACCCATCTCGGTGAATGGGTGCACCGATGTAACTTTCCCACGCAAGACGTTCATGGCACCTCAGAGTTCTCCACTCTGAATGGCTCATGTTGTTGGTGGCGTATGGCTTCTGGGAATCGATAACGATTTGGCAATAAACGTCCTCGATGTCCCAGCTCGCCCCTGGGCAAAACGCTCGATTGGCAGTGTAGGATTGCCTCACCCAATATCGCCCTTCGTCCAAATCAGAAAGAATTCCCGTTTCCAGACCCAAAATCTCACAGGTCTCCTCGAGTCCCGCCAAAATGCGTTCCTCGAAATCGCTAGCCTGCCAGTTCCCGATTTCCAGTAGTCGCCGCATTAAACGCTCGTTAGAACTCTTAACGTCCTGCAGCCCTACAAGTTCGGACACATCATATATGATAACAGCATGCCCGCTCAATCGTCCCTCTTCGTTGGACAAAGGTATTTTTTCGATTCGGATCGTTTGATCTGTCTCATCCTCGGAAGGCGATTCTCGCTCACGCGTGAAAATGGGTTTTCGAATCTCGACTACCGACTTTTCAGGATCGAATCCGGTCAGCATTTCATCGGGCAACACCGATTCAAGGCTCTTGCCAAGCAATTCATCTCTGGAGCACCCCGTTGCCTGAGCCCCTGCCTGATTTACGACCAAAATTCGTTTATCCAGATCGAGTATCCAAATCTGGGCCGGGCGGGAATCCACGAGCTGAGTAAACTCGCTATATTGGCCAAAAAGTCTCGAAGCCAACGGATCCGGCCCAGAACGCTTCCCGACTATCTGGTACAAAGAAAATACGAGGAAAACAGCACCAAAGACTCCGAGCCCGACCGGAGCAACCAACCCCAGAAACCAATTTCCCGGACTGTGCACGAGTGCAATCAGTAGCTCATCCGTTTTACTCAGTGAGGATATCTGGCAGTGGAAGTGACTACCCTTTTCACGAAAATAATAGGAGCTCTCGTCTGCGACCTCCATGGAGCTAATGGACTCGGGAAAAGACTCTGGATTAGATCTCTGCAAGCCATCCGTAGGCCAAATCAACCTGCTCTCCGAGAAAGCCTTTCCTGACTGAGCTATGAAAACGACCAAGCCCGTATCCACATCGCCCGCCGGCCAGATTCGCTCCAGAAAATCGACAGCCTCTTCCTCTTCCATAGTGCGAAACGCATCGATGCTGAGCGACATCAGAAGCTCGGCCTTCACCTCCTGGTCCGACTCTGCCGACCTCATGAAGTGGGCCGCTAAAAGAGATGCCACCCCTAGCGCGAGGGATAGGCTTAGGAAAAGCAATCGGATGGACGAGAAGTCCTTTTTAAGCCTGTAAGGCATCAAAGGCGGCTGGAAGAAGTAGGGAAATAGTCAGTGAAGGGGCGAAGGTAGCCTTCGCAAGCGAGCTGTCAATTTTCCAGAAACCAGTCTCTGAAGCGTTTCAACACGTCGAAAAAAGGCCCAACCTTCGAAAGGGTTGAGCCTGTATAAAGTGAACCGCTAGCGATCTACTTAACGCCGAAGTAGTTGTAGGCGTTTGTGAAGCAAATATCCTTCACCATGCCACCGACGTGGGCGAAGTCACGAGGCAACTCCCCGTTTTCGATGTCGGTGCCCAGCAGGTTACAAAGAATGCGGCGGAAGTACTCGTGACGCGGATACGATAGGAAGGAGCGCGAATCGGTAAGCATGCCGACGAAGCGCGACAATAGCCCGAGACTGGACAAGGCATTCATCTGAGCCTCCATGCCTTCCTTCTGATCGAGGAACCACCAGCCGCTGCCGAGCTGGATCTTGCCCGGTACGGTGCCATCCTGGAAGTTACCCAACATCGTAGCCATGGCGTAATTGTCAGCCCAGTTAAGGTTGTAGAGCACCGTCTTCGGCAGTTGGGCTGTGGAGTCCAAACTGTCGAGAAAGCGGCTCATGGTTTGGACCTGCGGGAAATCTCCAATGGAATCGAAGCCGGTATCTGGACCGAGCTTACGCATCATACGGGAATTGTTGTTACGGATCGCTCCCACGTGCAACTGCATGGTCCAGCTCTTCTCCGCATTCCAGCGGCCGAACTCGCGCATCAGGTAGAAGGCGAAGGCTTCCTTTTCCGCTGGAGTCGCGTTGGATCCACCGCGAGCCTTATCAAAAATGGATGCGACTTCCTGCTCGGACGTTTCGGCGAAGAAACACCGTTCCAAACCGTGGTCCGATAGGCGGCCGCCCATTTCGTGGAAGAAATCATGCCGCTCCTTCAGCGCATCCAGAAGGGCCTGCAAGCTAGTGATCTCCTTGCCAACTACAGAGGCGAGCTTATCGACCCAAGCGTTGAAGGCTTCCGCTTGATCGACATTCAAAGCCTTGTCGGGACGGAATGTAGGAACCACTTTAGTATCGAGGCCTTGACCAGCGATTATCTTGTGGTTGGCAAGATCGTCAACTGGATCGTCGGTCGTACCCACGACCTTGACCTTAAACTTTTTGAGGATTCCGTGAGCGCTCAACTCGTCTGTCTTCAGCTTTTCGTTGGCTGCTTCCCAGATGTCCTTAGCGGATTCCTCGTTGATGATAACATCGATATCGAAGTAACGCTTCAGCTCGATATGACTCCAGTGGTAGAGCGGATTGCGAAGCGTGTGCGGGACGGTGCGACACCAGGCAAGGAACTTGTCGTAAGGATCCGCCTCACCGGTGCAGTACGTTTCCGAGACCCCGTTGCTACGCATGGCTCGCCACTTGTAGTGGTCGCCTTCCAGCCAGATCTCGGCCAGGTCCTTAAAGCGGCGATTGTTGGCCACGTCCTGCGGAGGCAAGTGGCAGTGGTAGTCGTGGATCGGCTCGTCCTTGGCGTAGTTATGGAATAACTCGCGAGCGGCATCCGATTGGAGAAGGAAGTCGTCGTGGATGAATGACATAGAGAGTGACAAAGAGGGGGTTATTAAATGGTCATGGCCGCATAGCCGCCATCGACCAGCAATTCGGTCCCGGTGACGAAAGAACCAGCGGTATCGGATGCGAGCAGCAGGGTTGCTCCGACCAATTCCTTGGCTTCGCCAAAACGCTTCATTGGCGTGTGGCCCATGATTTGAGCGACTCGCTCTTCGGTGAGGACCTTCTTGTTTTGCTCAGCTGGGAAGAAGCCAGGTACGATGGTGTTCACCCGAATTTTCTGGGGAGCCCATTCTCTGGCCAAGTTCTTGGAAAGGTTGTGCACCGCTGCCTTGGTGGCGGAATAGGTGAAGACGCGCGAAAGCGGTGTAACTCCCGACATAGAGCCGACGTTGATAATCGACCCTCCTTCCCCGCGGTCGAGGAAGTACTTGCCGAACACTTGGCAAGCAAGGAAGACCGCCTTGGTATTGATCTCGAAGAGCCGGTCGTACTCTTCCGAGGAGATCTCGAGGAATGGAGTCGGCGAATTGGCCCCTGCCCCATTGATCACGATATCAACCGAGCCTGATTTCTCGATTACACGCTGCAGCAATTCCCCGATAGATTCCTTACAACCAAGGTCTGCGGTTTCGAAATAAGCGCTGCCGCCAGATGCTTCGATCTTGGCAATGCGCGCCTCCGCCTTTTCCAGGCTACGTCCGACGAGTACTGTCGTCACACCCGCTTGGGCCAAGCCTTCCGCCATTGCGCCGCAGAGCTCGCCCGTACCGCCGAACACGACGGCGACTTTTCCTTTAAGGTTGAAAAGAGAATCTAGAAAATCGCTCATAAATAAAAAGGGACGCGGGGCTGTGCTATGCCCCGCGTCTTTGGTTTGGTTAATTGTTTATCGTACGACGCGGGCTCCGCCGCCGCCCATGACCTTTTCGACTTCCTTGACGGTTACCATCGAGGTGTCGCCTGGAGTGGTCATTGCGAGTGCTCCGTGAGCTGCTCCGTAATTGACGGCCTTGGCTGGATCGCCAGTGGTGAGGAATCCGTAAATCAAACCGGATGCGAAACTGTCTCCGCCGCCGACGCGGTCCATGATTTCCAACTCTGGGTATTGCTTGGATTCGTGGAATTCGCCCGCGTGCCATGCGATCGCTCCCCAGTCATTGACAGTAGCGGTCTTAACGGCGCGTAGCGTAGTCGCGGTGGCCTGGAAGTTCGGGAATGCGGCAACCGCCGATTCGATCATCTTCTTGAAAGCGTCGATTTCGATCTTGGAGATGTTTTCGTCAACCCCTTCAACTTCGAAGCCAAGACAAGCGGTGAAGTCTTCCTCGTTGCCGATCATGACGTCGACGTACTTGGCGATCTCACGATTTACTTCCTGACACTTAGCGTGGCCGCCGATGCTCTTCCAAAGAGAAGGACGGTAGTTCAAGTCGTAGGAAACGATGGTTCCGTGCTTCTTGGCAGCCTTAACCGCTTCGATCACGAACTCCGGAGTAGTTTCGGAAAGCGCAGCGAAAATGCCACCAGTGTGGAACCAACGCACGCCCTCTTCGCCAAAAAGCTTTTCCCAATCAACATCGCCCACCTTCATCTGACTGGCCGCTGTCAAACCACGGTCAGGTACGCCTACCGCTCCGCGGATACCAAATCCACGCTCGGTGAAGTTGAGACCATTGCGCACTTCGCGTCCGAGGCCATCGTAAGGCTTCCATTGGATCCAAGACGTATCGACGCCACCTTGCATGATGAAGTCCTCTACGAGATGACCGACTTCGTTGTCGGCAAAGGCGGTAACAACTCCAGCACGCAGGCCGAAGCACTTGCGCATCCCGCGAGCTACATTGTATTCGCCGCCGCCTTCCCATGCTCGGAAGCTACGGGCCGTACGGACACGACCTTCGCCCGGATCGAGACGAAGCATGACTTCGCCGAGGGAAACGATGTCGTATTTACAGGATTCAGCAGATTTGATTTCGATGCTCATTTTGATTCTGTGTGCAAGGTTGTGTTAGGATTTGGCGATGGCGAAGCTATCGGCATCCCAGACAGGTGAGCCACATTCCTCAGCCAACTCGTTAAACGCGGCAATCTCAGCGTCTGTGAACAGTAAACCTCCGTTGGCAGCGGTTTTCTTAGCCGCGCCGGCTTCGATCTGGCCAGGAAGCAGGCAACTTTCATTTCCATGTCCGAGAATATCCTCGATCACGGCCTTCACGTTCTGGGACTGGTTACGACTCTTGGCAAAAGCCCCCGAACTTACCGCATCCGGATGGATGACCTGGAAGTAGAAACAGGCGGTGTGCTTTTCGTCCGCCTGCTCCCATGAACGGTTACGAATAGTTGGCAAAGACCCGCCGATGAAGCCGCCCACGATTTCATTGATCAGGCTCAAGCCGTAGCCCTTGTGAGCTCCAAATGGGATCAACGCGGCTGCCTGCTTCGGGTCTGTAGTGGGATTTCCATCCTTATCCACTGCTGCGTTTGGCGGGAGGCTTGCCCCTTCGCGAGCGAGCTGCTGTACGCGGCCCATGGCGATAACCGAGGTGGCCCAGTCAATTACAATCGGGAAACCGACCGCGTCCACGGTTGGGAATCCCCAGCTATGCGGATTGGTGCCCAAAGTCGGATACTTGCCACCAAACGGAACGACTTCCGCCAAGGCTGCCGTACAATTAGTATAGGCGATGTAGCCGCGCTTGGCCGCTTCCATGACGTATCCACCTCCCCAAAGGTAGTGGAATGCGTTGTCTACCGACACTTGGCCCACACCGTATTTGTCAGCCAGTTCGATACAGGTTTCGAGAGCCTCGTAAGCGGTGGCTTGGCCGAGCTTCTTGTTGGCATTCCAAGTCTGGCTCGCCTCGAAGCGGGACTCCAATTTTTCGATCTTGGCATCGGGCACGCAACCTTGAGAACCGGAACCGAATAGGTGATCCAGGTGCAGGGCCTTGAGGGCGTTGTGGGTGCGAATGCCATGCGTGGAGGCGTAAGCGGAGAACTTGGCCGCGTAGGCGGACTCTTCTGCCGAGTATCCACGGTGCTTGTATGCGGCTTCCACCAGAGCATTATGAGTTTCCTCTTGGACTACTTTAAAAACTTCGGACATGATTGAGATCAATAGGGTTTAAGCGGAGGGCCAGGGAGCTTTGTTCGCTTGGGCTTCGGCTGGTTTTCCGTTGAAATAGTTTAGCAAGTTGCGAGTTGCCATGCCGGCTTGGCGTTGCACGGACTCGTGAGTGCGAGATCCGATATGCGGCGTGACTATGCAGTTCTTGGCCTTAAGCAAAACGTGATCGGCTGGAGGAGGCTCCACATCCAAAACATCCGTACCGTAGCCGCCGACTTTACCAGATTCGAGAGCCGCAGCCATGTCCTTGGGATTAACCAACTCGCCACGAGCGCAGTTCAGGATAACGACTCCATCCTTCATGGTTTCGATGCTCTCCGCACAAACCATGTTTTCCGTTTCGGCCGTCAGGTTCGTGTGCAGACTGAGAATTTCCGCTTCCTTGAAAACTTCGGCAATGCTGTCGAAACGCTCGACACCCATCTCTTCGGCAAAGGCTTCCGGCCAATAAATATCGTAACCAACTACCCTCAGGCCAAAGGCTTTAGCGCGAATAGCGACCTCGCGGCCAATTCTTCCCAAACCGACGATACCAATGGTTTTACCCATGATTTCGTGACCAGAAAGGCGTGTCCACTTGCCGTCACGAGTATAGTTCGCCTCCTCTACCAAGTGACGGAAGAGTGCGAGCATGAGAGCAAAGGTGTGCTCCGCGACGGTAGTGTGATTTACGCCTGGGCAGAAAGTGAGCGGCACGCCGACCTTTTCCACGTAGTCCGTATCGATTTTATCGAGACCGATACCGTATTTGGAAATCACCTTCAAACGAGGCAATGCCTTATCAACGACCGCAGCAGTGATCGCGTCGTCGCCACAGATCATTCCATCGATATCGCCAACCAGTTCGAGCATTCGGGCCTCTGTTAGAGGTCCGCGCTCACGGATGATTTCAAAACCCGATTCCTCGAGCATCTTGTGATGATCGCCAGGGATATCCTGATACGATGTAGTGGTTAGCAAAATACGTGTCATACTAAACTAAATTAATCTTATTAACGAACGGCAAAATGGGGGGGGCGCAGCGTGCTCTACAAACGGGCTTTAGCTGCCAACCGCGACGGGGGCGATGTCCGACAAGAAAGCGTCGAAGCTATCGTAGCTATCCAGTTTATCGACAGCGGAACCGCAGGTATCCGAATCGACGATACCGGTGTCTTTCGCAAGCCCGACGATGTAGAGGGCTACGCGACGGGCGAATGCCAAACGGCCTTCTTCACTGATCGAGTAGAAACGAGCTCGTTGGCGATAACCAGCTGGCGAGTGATCTCCTAGGGCGGATTTTTCGGCCTTTCCTTCGCCGGCAAGAACGTAGAGGAAATTGTATTCGAACCAGTGCATGTGCTCCGAGCTTGGAGTCAGCCCTTCCAAGGCTGCCCGCACGGTTTCAGGCGACTCGAAAACATCGGTCGAGAGCTTCTCGTATTTCAAGCTGGTTTCGATGAACTCACGAGCCATAGCCTTCTCGGAATCGGAATCACTGAAAGCTCCACTCACGGCGAGATCCACGGTGAACTGGTACCAATCTTTCCAAAGAGCTTGGTCGCCTTCGTTACTGGAACCGGAAAGAGCCACACCCATCTCGTAGGTATAGCGGCCACTGGTTTTGATCTCTAGATTTCCTCCGGTCACCTCGCCCATCACACCGTAATTTTCGGAGGACTTACCGGATCCAGAGTGGAATCCGATGCTAACGCCGAACACTTTGCAGACCTGCCACTGGCTCTCGATCAAAGTCTTGAGCTTAGCGTTGTCTGGATAAGGCATGTTCTTTTGGAAACCGAACGCAGGCGCCACGAAATTAACCGGCATACCCATCGCTTCGCAGAGCGAGAGCATCACAGCGGTAGTCTCCGGAGTGGTCAGGCCTGGCAACTCGTCGATGGAAAGCTCGCGCAGATATTCGCGGCCCACTGCGGTAGTAAATGCCTTCTCACGGGCGGCGGCGTACTTTTCATCGCGTTGCTTCATCTTGACCATGGAGGGCCAGACGTAGCAGAGCAGAGAATTGAGTTCGTCTTCGTCTACGGTCAGACCGGAATCGGCTACACGTTGGGCGACCTTTTCGACCAAGGAGCTCTCGATGTTCGAATTCACGTAGGCCTTCTTCTCTTCAGCAGATTCCGGCACCTTAGTGATGGCCAGCTCTGGGGATAGATCGAAAGTAATGTAGGACGCGAACAAGCACCCCTCTACAAGTCGGTCTTCGCGCACGTCGAACTTGCCGCCGATCGGTTGGTGGTCCGCATTAAAACTCCAGTTGATGCCGTGGGCATGGAAGCCGGTCTTGAGTTTGGCCATCACACAGCCATGGCTCATGCCTTCCACGGATTGGCCCTGGTGCCCTTCGGGAACGTTTGCCCCGATGAACGGAAATGGCACCGTGTCCAGCGAATCAGATAGCATCGCGTCCACATCGTAAACCAGTTCGCGTGGGATACTGTTTTGGTTGGCGGTTACACCGATTCCCAAATTCGCCATAGCCCAATCCACGCCGGGCCAATGCAAGGTGGTGAAGCGAGCTCCGATGCCAAGAGTGCTGCGTGCGATCTGGCCTCGAGCGGTCGGGAATATCGAGCAATTCTCATCAAACTCCTGAGCGAGATTCTTGATGCGAATCAGGTTCTCGAAGCTAGCTGGGAAATAAAAGTCGCCTTCAAATTCCAAACAGGGCTCTAGCGGAGCTGAATCCTTGCTGACGGAATCAGAGCTAAGCTTCCAAGCGTGGTCACCGTTGGACGCTTCCACCAAGACCCAATTTCCCGCCGCCGTTGAAAATGCGCTTCGATCGTGGATCGTAAGACTCTCGCCAGATTTAATGGCGGAGCTCAGGGCCTCCCAGTCCAGACAGAAGTCCGGGCTCACACATGGATTGTCCAGCAAACGGAGATCGTTGCGGGTTAGGAAATCATTGATTGGCTTCATTGGTACGGGTGCCCCTCGACTCGGAACCGGATCGGCCGGAATCGAAAGAGCTTACTAAAGAATAAGAATTACCAGCTACTTCAACATAATTCTTACTCGTGTTGGGTTCGGGGTGTGGAGTTTTGGGCCGAGATTGGATTCGGCGGATAAAATTCTAGCTGGATGACCGGACTATGAGTTTGGGGTGCACTTGGACGACAGGAGCTTCCTTACTGCTAAGCTCTCCATCGATAAGCTTTTGGATAAGAATAACCGCTTGTTCGATGAGGTCGGCGACGTTTTGCCCAACGGTTGTTAGGGCCGGATCAGTCCATTGACCAATTTCCAAATTGTCGAAGCCCACCACGGCGAAGTCTTCAGGGATTCGATAGCCCCACTCGCGAATCGCTTTCATGGCTCCGATGGCGACCCGATCGTTCAAGGCGATGATACCGCGAGGTGGATTTTCCAGCTGCAGTAGCTCCTGAGCCATGTCAAAACCGTACTGGTAGGACCAGGACGTCTTCTTGTCGCTCTTCATCGATAGGAATGAAGTATCCCACTCCATTCCAAGCTTGGCGGCGGCCTCCTTGAGCCCTTCGATCCTCCGAGCTCCATAGACCGGATCGCTCTCCAAGCCCAGAAGCGCGAGACTCTTGTGTCCCCGCTGCTGTAGGTGCCTCAATGAAAGCAGCATAGCTGAGTGGCGATCGAGCTCCACCCTAGGAAGCGGAATATCCTGGGCGGCATCGACGGTCACGACCGGCATATTCTCGCGGGCCAAACGACTAAAGATCGGATCCTTAGAAGAAAGCTCGGATCCGATGAGAATTATCCCATCAACTCGCAGAGAAAAGAAGTGGTGAATGATGTCGCGCTCCGCCTCAGCTACTCCCGAGGTAACTTCCATCACCGCCCGCAAGCCACGAGTTCGCAGGCTTTCCTGCAAACTGGAGATTTTACGAGCCAAAATCGGTGACTCAATTTCCTGAAAGCAAACTCCAATCAACCCAGTTTTCGCCCCCTTCAAGCTCCGGGCCATCATGTTGGGCTGAAAACCGAGGCGATGCATTTCATCCATCACCCGTTTACGCGTGTCTTCGTGAACACCCGTGTGGCCATTAAGGATTCTCGAAACGGTCCATCGAGACAGGCCGAGGTGCTTAGCGAAATCTCCGACTGAGCGGATGTTTATATCTTCATTGCTTCCGGAAGGCATGGTCAAAATTCGAAGTCACATCTAGAGGCCCAAGGCAGACGGCAGCCACATCGAAATGCTCGGCAGGTAGGTGATAAGCAATAGTCCGATAAACATGGCCAAAAAGAATGGGATCATGAAGGGGGTAACTCGAGCAATGGTGGTTTTGCCCACTCCGCAACCGAGGAAAAGGCAGGTTCCCACCGGCGGGGTACACAAGCCAATGCAGAGGTTGGCGATGAGTATGATGCCGAAATGCACATCGCTGATTCCCAACTCGTTGGCCACGGGGAGAAAGATCGGCGTGAAAATCAGGACCGCTGGAGTCATATCCATAAAGGTTCCGACGAACAGGAGCAGTAGGTTGATCAGAAGCATGATCACCAGAGGATTGTCAGATACCGTGAGCAGCGCAGCCGATACCGTTTGCGGAATATTGGCGATGGTCATGATCCATGACATCCCGGCGCTAGCTCCAATCAAGAGCATGATCACAGCTGTAGTGACCCCTGCTTGCAGCAGAATTTCCGGCAATTCCCGTAGTTTTACCTCACGGTAAGCCACCACCGCGATGAGGAAGGAATAAGCCACCGCGATCGCTGATGCTTCCGTAGCGGTAAAGATTCCACGCAAAATACCTCCGATAACGATGAAAAGCAGCAACATGCTCGGCAGAGCAGACAGGAAGGATCGCCAGATTTCGGGAGCAAACTTAGCCACCAAAAACATGCAAATGCCCCCAATCACTCCCCAAATCCCAAGCGAAGGATAAAAGCCAAGGGTCCCTTTAGTGAGCTGGAACAACCATGCAATCCCGACCATAACTCCGCCAATGGCAGCTAGGGCAACACTCGCTACAAGCATCGCGGTTAGGATCTTGGGCCAAGATGCCTTAGCTGTCCGCATGGCCACGATGAGGCAAACGGCCATAATCAAAATGCCAATCAACAAGCCCGGCAGAAAACCGGCCATAAACATGGCTGCGATCGAAACGGTACCTGAAGCGACCGCATACACGATCATGATATTGCTGGGCGGAATGAGCAGTCCAGTAGTGGCCGCGGTGGTGGTGATCGCTACGCTGAACTCGTTATTGTAGCCCTTTTTCTTCATCTCCGGTAGCATGAAGCCGCCGATGGAGGTAACCGCTGCAGCGGCAGATCCAGAAATGGAACCAAAAAGCATGCAGGTCACGGTGTTGACGTAACCGAGTCCGCCCGGGAAGCGCCCCATCAAAGAAGCAGCGAAGTCCATGAGACGCCGGGCCATACCGCCCTTCCCCATTAACAAACCAGAAAATATAAAGAACGGGATCGCCAAGAGAGCGAAACTATCGATGCCGTTGGCCATTTTGGAAGCGACCATCAGGCTCGGATCATGCCCGTCGATGAGCATCGCCAGCATCGAGGCGACTGCGATCGCCACCGCGATCGGGACATTCATGAAAAGCAGGACCGCAAAAACGACCACCAAGATAAGGATAACTTCGATCATTGGGCTGCCTCCTCTTCCAACTCGGATTCGCTCGGCGCGAGGCAACGCTCCAGAAGCTGCTCAGCGAGGAAGACGACCATGAAAATACCGCTGATGGGTAGAGCCGCATACTTCCACCACATGCCTAGCGGCAGGGCTACCATCGTTTGTCCGGAGTCAATGGCCTGTTTCATCAGGACCCAGCCTCCAAAAAGAAAAACGATTATCGCGAAAGCTAGAGATATCGCTGCACCGATGACCGAATTGAGCTTGCCGGCCGCCGGGTGTAGTTTTTCGGCAAAGTAATCCAGTCCAAGGTGAGCCTTCATGCTGAAGGCTACGCTTGCTCCAAACAGGGCTACCCAAATCAAAAGCAAGCGTGCTAGCTCCTCGCTCCACTTTGCTTGCTGCCCAAGGGCATAGCGGGAGATCACTCCCCACAAAACATCCAACACCAGAGCCGCCATCAGGATGATGACAATCCACTGGAGGACGAAGGTGAGCTTCTTCCGCAAGGATACCGCGGCGCTCAATAACTTATTCTCAGAGTCGCTCATCTTACTGGGCCGCTTGGATTTTATTGAGCCATGGCTCCATCGGGGTGCCGACCAACGTATCAGCGATTGAAGCGCAGGCGGCTTGGAACTCGGCCGGATCGCAATCCACGATTTCCACTCCCGCTGCCACTACCGCAGCCAAAGACTCCTTGGTCTTCTCTGCCCAAAGTTCACGCTGATAGGCGGAAGATTCCACTGCAGCGTCATGCAGCCATTGTTGCTGCTGGGAAGTCAGAGAATCCCAGACCGGGTTGCTAATCATAAGCAGATCCGGAACGCGGGTATGGGCATCAGGGGTAAAGAACTTGCTCACCTCGAAGTGTCGGCTGGATTCGAAACTCGGCGGGTTGTTTTCAGCTCCATCAACGACTCCCTGCGCGAGGGAAGAATAAAGCTCACCCCAAGCGATCGGAGTGGGCGATCCTCCCATCGCTTCGATCATCGCCATAGCCATGCGGCTATTTTGCACGCGGATCTTCATGCCCACTAAATCCTTCGGACTGCGAATCGGCTTCTTCGTGCTGTAGAAATTGCGGCTACCAGAGTCGTAATAACAAAGGCCGTGCAGTCCGGCCTTATCGCCAACCGAAAGCAATTCGGTGCCTATCTCGCCATCGAGGATATTCCAATAAGTCTCTTCATCCTTGAAAAGGTAAGGCACACCAAAAACGCCGAACTCGGGAATGAAGTTCTCCATAGCCGCCGTGGAAGTCTTGGTCATGGCCAACACACCGCCCTGCAGCTGCTCGATACACTGGACCTCCGAGCCCAAAACCCCACTGGGATAGATATCGATGGTCATCGTCCCGCCAGATAGCTCCTCCAAGCGTTCCTTCATGCGCACCATTCCGAGGTGCACCGGATGGGCCGTGTCTAATCCATGGGCGAGCTTGAGTACTCGGGCGCTGGATACGGAGTCGCCACGGTTGGCCGTGATGAACGAGAAAGAGACGCTGCTGACAAGAATTCCAACAAAGAATCCAACAGCGAGAAATGAAAGGGATTTTCTATCCATAGTCTTTAGTTACCGGGGGCGAGGCTCGCTAGAGCCTCAGGGTATCCTGCAGAAAATCACACAGGAGTAAGGAATCAATTGAAAAAGGAGTCTGGCATCATAATCGCCCCCAAAGCCTAGAGGGGGTTGCCCCAACTATCAGTTTTGGCGCCGGTATTCATTAGCACGCCATCTAGCTGTAGTTCTTGAATATTGAGCAAGACGCTGGGCTTCTCCACGCCTTCGAACTGGCAATCTATGAGATGCAAACCAGTGATCGGCGTGTGCTCGTAGCCTTTCACGAAAAGGGCATACTTGCTTTTGGCGCTGACGAGGCGGCGAACTACGATGTTTCGAACAACTGGAGCAAAATCGCCCGCGTCTCCTTCCTCGTAGAGGAAATTTACCTTAATAACCGAATCAGCCACGCTTCCCACCTGCACGTCGCGTACGAAAATGTTCTCGATCAAACCTCCACGTATCGAGTTCGTCTTGATACGAAGCGCTCGCTCCAGATGCGGGCTGTTCATTTCGCAATTTTCGACAAACACGTTCCGCACGCCGCCAGAAATTTCGCTGCCGATTACGACCCCTCCATGACCTTCAGCCATGTTCGAATTACGGACAATGATGTTTTCAGATGGTACGTTGACTCTTCGTCCGTCGTTATTGCGGCCCGATTTGATGGCGATACAATCGTCGCCAGTATCAAACATGCAGTCCTCGATCAGCACGTCCTTGGAGCTCTCCGGGTTACAGCCATCGTTGTTGGGCCCGTGGCTCGAAATGTTCACTCCTCGCACGATTACATTGCGACAAAGCACGGGGTTGAGATTCCACATCGGTGAATTCTTAACCGTCACCCCTTCGATCAAAACGTTTTCGCATTTGTAGGGCTGAATCAAATTGGGACGCAGGTAATCGCCCTCCCCGTAAACTCGCTCTTCCACGGGAACTCCTGCTTCGGCCTGTTCCATTAAGCGAGCTCGGGCAGGACCTTGATGCGGCATGCCTTCCTCCCATCCCCACTCGGAACGGCCCTTCCAGGACCACCAAGCATCGTCACCCGCTTGCCCATCCAGAACGCCTTTGCCGGTGATACCAATGTTCTGCTGGTCGTAGGCATAAATGAGGGCGGAGTAATTATACAGCTCCACACCTTCCCAACGTGTAAACACCGCAGGAAGGTAATCCTTCGGATCCGTACTAAACTTCAGAGTAGCCCCCTCCTCCAAGTGCAAGTTCACATTGCTCAAAAGATGAATAGGCCCGGTGTAGTACGTTCCAGCTGGCACAAGCACCTTGCCGCCCCCTGCAGAGTGACATGCCTCGATAGCTTCGGCTATCGCGTCTCCCGCGTCGACGTTCTCTTCGCCCTCTTTCGCTCCGTATTCACGTATATCGTACACGGCATCACGAAATTCGGGTGCGGCGATCCGTTCCATGATCTCGTCCGCAACCAGCCATTCGTAGGCCTCTTCCTGCGAAACAACTCTCTCTTTCGTTTCGCCCTGAACCTGAACGGACAGCGCAAATCCGGCGAGCGAAAGCGCCGTAATTCCAAACCAAGGGGTTTTCATTGCCTTAAACATAATCTATTTCTCCTCTAACAAAGCAGTAACTTCCAAACCAGCCATCAGAAACGGGCCTATGCCCTTCGGATCGTTTTCTACAACCGGTTCACTCATGTAGTACTCGTAGCTGCCATCGCGGCCAAATCCCAACCCGGCAACGAGACAGATATGGCTCAAACTCGCAGTCCCGTCCGGATGCGGACGCACGAACTCTTTTATCATACCGGAAAATGCTTTCTTGGCAGCGTCGCCATAACGCTCGTCTAGCCATCCATGATTAACACCCTTGGCCAACATGTAGGTAAACATGCTGCTGGCTGAAGATTCTGTATAATTTCCCACCGCATCGGGACGGTCGAGGATCTGATACCAAACTCCCTTCTCCTCATCTTGAACCGCTACAAGAGCCGCCGCCAAATCCTGCAAGATGGGTTTCAAAAGTTCGGACTCTTCAGAATTTACCGGCAGCATTTCTAAGGTATCCACCAAAGCCATAGCGAACCAGCCAAGCCCCCTACCCCAGAAATATTGAGAACGGCCAGTCTCTGGATCAGCCCAAATTTGCTGACGGGATTCATCCCAGGCATGCCAATACAATCCCGTCTCTGGATCGCGTAGTTCCTCCTCGCATACAACAAACTCATGCACCGCTTCAGCGACTTTCTTTGAATCATTAAACGCCTGCTCGTAGGCCACCATAAACGGGATCCCCATGTAGACGCCATCCAACCACACTTGCCAGGGGTAACGCTTCTTGTGCCAGAAGGCTCCATTCTTGGTGCGTGGATGTTCCTCGAGTTGCTTTCTCAGATGATCCGCCGCGACACGGTAACGATCCTCTCCCGTCATCTCGAAAAGCTCCAATAGCATCTTTCCAGAATTGATCTGGTCGATGTTGAAACTCTCGTAGGAATAAGTGGCGACTTCGCCATAGGGACTGACATAAGACGAAATAACGTTTTCAGCCCATTCGAGATAACTCTCTTCTCCAGTTGCGACACCGAGATCGTGTACCGCCTTTGAAATCAAGCCGGTGGTGTAACTCCACTTGGCAAATCGATTCGCTTCCGGGTCATACTGTTCGTGAGCCAAAGTATCTCCACGCCGAGCCAGGATGGAGTCACCCATTCGCTTGGTCCAATAAAGCGCTTTTTCCGCGACGAGTTCACCAGCTTTCTCTGCCCGACCGAGCTCCGAATAGATATCGACTCTCTGAGCGATCGTTAGCCGTTCCACCAACTGATCCAAATACCGCACGAATTCATCCCGACTTGTGATGCCATTGGGCTCTTTCGCCCAAGCCGCAAGAAAACCATAATCGACTCCGCGTACTCGTTTTTTGAAGACAGCCAGTTCGTTTAGCTCATCTTCGGCGAATTTGGCTAAATCCTTTTTGCGAACCAGAATAGCCATCCCGAGATCGCTTCCATCGAGCGACTGAGGCCCCCAAGTAGCGAGGTAAGTGAAGGCCTCTCCAGTTATGTCTGTATCGCCAGTAATGACCTCCACGCCTTCATGTTTCACCAGCCCGGCACAAAGCGGGCCCGCGGGCTCTGATGTCTCTAACCTAACCCAGGTCACGCGACTGCCTGCCTGTATCGAAAGATCCGCTACCAAGTCCATCTTAGGCTGATCCGATCCCTGCCAGCCACGATAAGTGGCCCGAAATTGACTCAAAACCGGCCCGTTCTCCAAAATCTCGTAACTAAGGCCTTCGGTATCTGAGATTCGCTCTGCTGCTCCGTCGACCCAAAGCCCGTAGCCACCAGACCCCAAAGCAGAACCGACCTTTAGGATATCCATCCCCCAATCGCTTTCCTCGTGATAAGAATCGAATCCATCCTGCCCGACCCCCTGTAGGACCATTTCATCAGTGAGCTTGCCAAAGATATCGAACCCGTTTCTCCAATCTAGATAGAAGCGGTAGCCGACCTTGTCACTTTCCCAGCCAGGTCCCTCATATCTAATATACCAAGAGTGGTCGGTGTGCTCCGGCGGTGTATCCATCTTCTGTACATTTTCGAAATGACCTCCGATATACTCTCGACCCTGCCATTCGCCATCCACCTTGTGAGAAATTTCCGCTTGGGTCCTTGGGGCGAACTTGGGAAGGGAATCCGTCTCAACCTCAAGTTCGACCGTTTTTGTCCCACTCTTTTCTAGATCAAGTAGTAGGCTAAGCGATTCTTCGGCGCCATCTCCGTTCGCATCCCAAGCTTGAACTCGGATGGGATCGCCATCCATTTTCGCTACGATTTCGTCGACTGCAGGATCTCCGACCTCGATTCCGAGATCGACCAATCGTAGCGTCACTACTTCATCGATACGTTGAAAGTTCGTTGGATTATCAATAACGACCTCGGCCAAAGGCTCGGCGGCCAAGGCAATAGTGGAAGTCAGCAATCCAGAAGTTATAAAGAAAGTCGTGATGCGTTTTGAATTACTCATAACAAGGCAGAGAGTTGGGGTTTCTTCGTTTGGCTGAAATCCGAATGAATTGATCTCATTTTCGAATTCGAATCGACTCCAGCCAGAGGAAGACACTTCCGTCCCCTGAGAATTAGTCAGATAAAAAAGCGGGTGAGGACAGCCTCACCCGCGGTAATTTTTCAATTCGTCCTCAAGCTCGTATAGAATCTTGGATACGAACAATCAAGCAGTCTAGAAGCTTCCCTTTACACCAAAGAGGTACTGGATACCGAAACGTTCTTCCTTCTCGAGTACCTTCTGACGTTCTCCCGCCGCATTCTTTATGTAGAACCCTTCGCGGAATGGCGCGTTGTTGATACCACGAGCATTGGCAAAGAACGACAGACGTTCGCTGAACTTGTAGCCGAAGTCGGCGTCGATCGAAGTACGCTCCCAACGGAAGCGACCCGCAGACTGCTGTACTCCATTAACAGTGAAGTTGCGCGATCCCATGATTTCGTCACCGCGGATATTCCAACGTAGCTTGAAGTCCCATGGCCCCTTTTCGAAGAGGTAGCCATAGTTAACCGTCTTCTTAGCGAAGTCATTGAAGTCGTTGGCATATGGAGTGTCGTCTGCCTCACCTACTTCCGCGTTGGTGGAGAGGAAGGTTCCATTGGCGTAGATGCTAGAGCCCTTGAAGAAATCTCCGAAGATATCGAGGTCTTGCTTCCAATTAATTTCCACCCCTTGGATTTTCGCCTCCGCTACGTTAGTGGCCACCGAGATCATATAATCGAATGTGCCGTTGAGATCTTCCTCATCCAACCCGTATGTATCGACATCGGATTGCGTGACCGCGTTGCGTCCATAAACAAAGTCCGGCAAGCCCCACTTCGTAACGTCCTCAGCTGTCATTTCACGCGAAACGGTCTGGATGAAGTTCTTCATGTCGTTTTGAAAAAGTGACACGGAGAAGAGACCGGTATCGTCGTAGTAATACTCAGCAGTGATATCTATGTTATCTGATTCACGAGGCAGCAAACCAGGGTTCTTAACGGAAACGGATCCCATTACGCTATCCGGATCGTTTGGCTCGAAAGTATCGGAATTTAGGTATGACGGCGCGTTGAAACTAGTCGCGCCAAACATGGAGCTGAACTCTGGGCGGCCAATGGTGTTCGCATAGCTGAAACGGAGTAGAAGCTTATCGTTCACATCGTATTTGATGTGCAAACTAGGATGGAAACCATCGTAACCATCAGTCGCCTCTGTCGTCTCGTAGTAGTAATCGATTGACGAATTAACGTAGTTGTTGGCACTTCCACGGACAGGCAACAGACCGTTCACGCTGGTATCTTCGTAACGTGCACCAGTGAGAATAGACATTCTGTCGTCAAACAACTTGAAGCTTACCATCGCGTAGGCGGCATCGATATCTTCGTCGAACTCGTACCAACGGGTAATCGTGTGGTTTACCGCAGTGCTTTCTTCGAAAGTAAACTGGTCTGAATTTGCATGGAAGTAGTCATGAATCTGGCTACCGCTTGGCCAATCAAAGCCTTCGTAGCCGAAACCAAGCGATTGGTTTGTGAATACATTATCCACAAATTGGTCCATCCAGAGCTGCTCACCATCGACGTTGTAACCATTGTAGCTGTAGCGAAGTCTGAACTCGGCCGCTTCACGGTGCTGGCGAGAGGTGCGTACGCCAAACTGGAAGTAACCTTGAGTATCACCCAAGGTGAAATCCTTGCGAGCGTTTGCACGAAGTCCAGAAATGATATCCACGGAGTCCTTTGGTCGGTCCTCGACACGACGCAACTCGGTATTGGCATAGTCACGACCACGGTTGGCGATAACATTCATATCTGAATCATAGATAGTGAAGTTGTTCCAAGCTGCGATGCCTCCGTTTTCCATCACAAACTCAGCATACTCATTATCAATGCGCTCCGCCAATTCGTAGAGCATGAAACCGCGTGCATTAGTGCGGTAGTGATTGGTTGCTTCGGATACGCTGTATCCATAGTCGATGGTCCAATCACCCAGATGCTGCTTCATGTTCGCATCGATATGATAGGTGTTACCGTACTTTCCGCGATAAGACGCACCGTGAGAAATGCGATTCGATTCACCAAAGGTATAGGTCAGATCGCTCAAGTCATCGGTGGAACCGACGTAACCATCTGGCATCTCATCCGCATCCAAATCTCCGATACCCCAGTCAGTATTACGGTTTATAAATGTGGAATCGTAGAAGTTCAATTGGCCCTTGAGGCTGAACATGGAGTTCTCGTTTACCTTATAGTCTATGTTGGCGGAAAAGGACTCACGAGTCGTTTTCTTAGGCCCGTCCTGCAACTGCAAACGAGTGTAGTAGATATCGTCGACATCGCCGTTTCCATCGTTTGGCTTTTCCTGCCAATCTCTCCAGCGGAAGCGTTGCTGCGGGTTTGCCATGTTTGACTGCTTGTAGGTCAAAGCGATACCGAGACGGTCATCCATGAACACGTCGGAGTAATTCAACTCGTAGTTAGGCAGCACCTTAGAACGTTCAACATCGCTAGGCCAGCCTGGTGACTTACTGAGGCTGGAGTACTCGCTGTTCATATTGAGCGATACCTTGTAGTTGAACTGCTTACCAAGAGCGAAAGCGTTCTTACTGACCAAGTTCACGGAACCACCGATCGAGTTTGCGGACATGTCTGGTCGTGGTAGCTTGGATACTTCCAAGTGCTCAACGTTAGCCAAAGACACCTGTTCAAGTTCGAAGGAACGGATCGCATTACCCGATCCCGCACTCGCCATCTGAGAACCGTCTACTGTCACTTGCGTGAAGGCAGGGCTCATGCCACGCATCTTGATAGCACGCACGTCGGCAGCGACATAGTTCACGGAAACACCTGGCAAGTTCTTCAAGTACTCACCGATATTGCCTTCCGCTATTTCACCGAATGCTTCCGCATGCTGAACCGATATGAGGTTTTCGGAATTTCGCTGCTCATTGAGAGCCATGGCATTGGCATCGTAGTTCTGACTACCATCGACCTCGAAGGCATCCAGCTCGAAGATCTCTTCATCGCTAAGGTCCTCGTCGATGATGTTTGGCACGAGGCTGATCTCACCTGCACTGCTAATACCAGTATCCACCGTCACGGATACAGTTCGAGAGTGCATGCCTTGGAACGTTGCCTTCAGGGTGTATTCTCCAGAGGCTACTCCAGAGAAACGATAGACACCGTATTCGTCGGTAGTTGTGCTGCGACCGCTTTCTTCGATAGTAACTTTGGCATTGGATACAAGACGCCCCGTAGAAGCGTTCCGTACCTTACCGTTAATAGAGCCTTCAGTTTGGGCATAGCCCGTCGCCAGCATAGCCAACGAGAGCATAAAAAGCGGGATATAGCGAAGCGCCGCCCGCGAGGCGCGACCTAAGGCCACGCATAGGGTAGATTCTTGGTAGAATGACATTATTGAGTATGGGTTTGTTCGGAAAACTGAAAACCACACACGTGTTTGTTTTTGGGGTATAGCAGAAACCAAAACACAATCAGGCAGGGGTAGTCAGTGAGGTAGATTTAACGTATTGGGAGCGAAACGATGCCTTGTCAATAGGATTAATCCCGAGAAAAGGAGCAGGTTTTCGAATGCCTTCTCGTGTTTGTTTCGGGTCCACAGAGAATGCTATAAGACCAAAACGAAGCTATATTCTTTCGGAAATGACTGAGTGATCAGGGGTTATAAAAACAAGGGATACACCGATTTTAGCACAACCTAAAACGAGAGCTAATACTCTTAGAACGGGCATTTAGACTGGGCTGAAAATCGAAAAAAGCGGTGGGCTAACTTGTACTCAAACTCAGTCTTTACGCAATGGAGACAAAGCCTTTTCAGGCCATTCTTAGCCGCGACCTTATTCCTAGAGAAGTCACCATAGGTACGGTCCCCGACAATTGGCATATTTCGCTTGGAAGTCTGGATGCGAAGCTGGTGAGTCCGTCCCGTGACAGGCATGAGAGTTAATCGGCTCACAGCCAGCGGGCCAGGGAAGCCCTCCGCTTTAACGAGTTTTGTCTCAGCATGGAGACCTCCGCCGACCCCAGCTCTCACTCCTCCCTCTGCCTTGCGCACGCTAAGTTTATCTCTCCAGACAGGTGAGCCACCCGGACGGAACCCAAAGACCAAAGCTTGGTAGATTTTCTTCACCTTCTTTTGCTTGAATGCGTCCAAAACCGAGTCTGCTGCAGGTTTGTTCAGCGATAGCAACACGACTCCCGAAGTGGCAGAATCCAATCGATTCAGAAGATAAACCAATGCGTTTTCTTCGTCTCCACCGATCAAGTACGCTTGTTGTTTTTCGTCATAGCCGGCGTCAAGCAATGCCCGTCCCTTATCCCCTTTTCGATTTGGGTGAGACAAGGTACCAGCCGGCTTTTCGACCGCCACAACTCCATTCAAGTCGCACTCCAGCACCTTGACTCCACGGGTCCAAGGCAGGCTTTTGACTTGTTGGGCGTAGGACATGAGCGAATACGGATTAGGCGGGTACGGAACAGGCTGCCTCCGCACAACGCACGCCATCCAGAGCGGCGGATACAATACCGCCAGCATAGCCAGCACCCTCACCGCACGGATACAAACCGGGCAGATCAGGATGCTGCAAGGAGTCCTCGTCTCTCGGGATACGCACCGGTGAACTAGTACGCGTTTCAAAACCGATCAAACTGCATTCGTCGGTTATGTAACCTTTCATAGACTTACCAAACTGCTCGAGCCCTTCCCGCATGCGCCAGGTGATGAACTCCGGCATCAGCTCGTCGAGTCTGCAACTGGTTAAGCCCGGGAAATAGCTGCTTTTCGGCAGGTCGCTAGATAGCTTGCCTTTAAGGAAATCCGTAACTCGCTGGGCGGGAGCTTTCTGTATTCCCCCACCCGATACAGAGGCGACTCGCTCTAGGTTCTTCTGAAATGCGAGGCCTGCCAATATGCCATGCTCTGCTTCAAACTCCTTGGTATCTTCCGGTTCAACCGTAACCACCAATCCAGAGTTCGCAAAAGGAGAATCGCGACGAGCGAGAGACATCCCGTTCACGACTACCTCATCGTTTTCAGTCGCGGCCGGAACGATAAAGCCACCCGGACACATGCAAAACGAGTGTACGCCCCGATCTTCAATCTTGGTAGCTAGACGGTATTTGGCAGCAGGCAAAATCCTGGGACGCTCCGTTCCTCGCTCGTAATGGTATTGGATACTGTCGATCAGCGGCTGCGGGTGCTCAATTCTCACTCCTACCGCAAACGGCTTTTGCTCCAAGCGAACCTTTTCGGCGTGCAGCAAGCGGTAAATATCCCGAGCGCTATGTCCCGTGGCCAATATCAATGACTCGCCCACGAACTCCCGTCCGTCGTGCGAAACCGCTCCGACAAGACGCTTCCCATCGCCTGACCGGATTAGCCCCTCTACCCTAGTTTCGAAATGCACCTCGCCGCCAGCTCCCAAGATGGACTCCCGCATCGCTCGCACCACGTTGGGCAACAGGTTTGATCCGATATGTGGATGGGCATCGGTCAAAATTCGCGGCGGAGCTCCATGCGAAACAAGTGTTTCGTAAACAAAGCGAACAGGTCCTCTTTTGGTGGCTCGCGTGTACAACTTGCCGTCAGAAAACGTCCCAGCACCTCCTTCACCAAAGCAATAGTTGGAATCCTCGATAACGCGCCCCTCTCTCAAAATGGGAGCCAAGTCAAAGCGCCTCGAAATCGCGTCTTTTCCGCGCTCCAGAACAATCGGCTTCCATCCAAGCTCGATGGAACGCAATGCGGCAAACAATCCTGCAGGGCCGCTTCCCACAATGACAAGCTTTCGCGCTCCAAGGGCGACCGGCTTGTAGTCCGGCTTCAACACCGGATCCGAAGGCAAAGGCCCGTGCGTGGAGAGCTCCAATCGCAATTGGATTTTGACCGGAGACTTGCGGGCATCGATGGAGTGCTTCCGCAAGCGAATGTCCTGTATCGACTTAGGGTGGATCTTGAGCTTTCGGGCCGCCTTTTTCTTCCACGTTTCCACGTCCTCCGACTGCTCGAGTGGAAGTACAATGTCTACGATCTGAATCGGGGCCTTGCTCATTTTCAAAGCCTGATAACGCCAGAGCCTGCCTAAGCAATCGAATAAAAACAGTCCCCCAACTAAGCCAAATTTTCGACCTCGCTAAAAAACGGGAATAAATTAAAGCTCGCACGCTCTTACAAAGCGATGGTCCTACCTAACCTTATCGCCAAACCTAACCAAGATGTCGTCTGAACTTCAAACGATCGTAGACGATCATTACCAAAATCTCTACCGGTTCGCCATGAGTTTGACCCGGTCGGCCGACGATGCCTGGGACCTAACTCAAGAGGCCTTCCTGCGGCTCGCCAAGAAGCGTTCCTCGATCCGCTCCGCAGCGGCCATTAAATCCTGGCTGTACACGACCCTTTACCGCGAATTTCTACGTATCGCCAAACGCGGCTCGCGTTTCGACTCCTGGGAGGAAAGCGCCCCGGTAGAGATTGAAATGGAAGAGGAAAGCCCGCAAATCCGTGCCAGCGAGGCTCAAGATGTCATGGAAGGGCTCCTCGCCTTGAAAGACGGATACCGACAAGTCGTTTCCCTCTATTATCTAGAATCCTACTCCTACAAGGAAATCGCATCCATACTCCAAATACCAATCGGGACTGTCATGTCGCGTCTGGCAAGAGGTAAAGACATGCTAAGAAGCCACCTTTCCCAGCCTAAAGAGAAAGAGAACCTCGTCCAATTCTCCAAAACCAACCGGAACACTTCAAATGGATAAGCAGGAAGCGAAATTGATCCTGAGCAGCTACACGCTCGGCCACGAGCCGGACGATGACGAAAAATTCGAAGCTGCCAAAAAGCTGACCGAAAATGATTCGGAGCTATCCGCCTGGTGGGAAGAGCAGAAATCTTCGGACCAAAAATTGAGCGCCTCCTTGAAGAGCGTCCCCGTGCCTGCCGACCTGCAATCCGCGCTCAAGCTCAGCATGGCCGACCGCCAGAGGAAGCGGCTTCGGTTCATCCAGACCAGCAAATGGCTCTCCATGGCGGCCGCAGTTGCCATGGCATTCACCCTTTTCTTCAAATACGGGATAGACCGAAGCGACGACTATCAGGGTCCGCTAGCTCAGCGTGCCTTCAACTATTCGGTCGATGGCCCTCGCCTCTCCTACATGGATCGGGATACGGGCAACCTTAAGAACTGGCTCGCCGCGAGCGGATTTTCCCTCCCCCAACAGCTGCCTCCAAAACTTCTGGAGCTAGAAGGAGTGGGCTGCCGTCCTCTGGAGTGGGCAGAGAACAAGGTCGCCATCATGTGCTTTAATGCCGATACCGTCTATCACCTCTTTATCGGTTCGGAGGAAGATTTCCCCAATTTCGAGGCGTCGGAAATAATCGGATACGAGCAGGCCAATGAGGACTGGGCTATCAGCAAATGGAAGCAAGATGACCACTTGTTTGTGCTGACCGCTAAGACCACGGTCGACCAGATGTCCGCCTATCTCGCGGACTACTCGCCGAGTTCACTTTCCGGCCAACTTTAACTACGCCGGCCGGAGACGACTAGAAAAGTTCGCCCTGCGAATAGCGCTTCAACGCCTCCGCATGGTGGCTTTTCATTTCCATCTCTTCCAGTATCTTGCACAGCCCATCGAGATCGAGCTTGCCGGTGTCCAACTCAATTCCCTCGTGATGGCTGAGATTGAAACCGATAATCCGGCGATTGATCGACAAGCGATCTTCCAGAGTCGGTAGCAATTCTCTGAAACGTGGCGGCTTGATCTGCTCTGAGTTAGCCAAAATTCCGTCCACGTCTCCGTATTCGAGCAGCCACTTCACCGCAGTCTTGGGACCGCAGCCGGGAACTCCTGGGATATTATCCGAGACATCTCCAATGAGGGAAAGGTAATCGATCATCTTGGAAGGCGGCACTCCCCACTTGGCCTCCACTCCCTCGGGATCGAGATTCCTCCAGCCCAAACGTGGGTTCGCGGTTGGAGGCGGCAAAAGCAGATGGATTCGATCCGTAACCGTTTGGGCGAAGTCCTTGTCCGCGCTTACGATTTTAACTTCCGCAGTCGAATCTGCGGCCACTAAGCGAGTGGCGTAAGCGGCAAGCAAATCATCGGATTCAACGCCGTTTAGCTCCACAAGCCCGAATCCCATCGCTCGGGTCAAGTCCTTGATGATCGGCACCTGTTGCTCGAAGCCTTCCGGAGCTTCAGCCCTATTCGCTTTGTATTCAGGCAACAACTCCAACTTTTCTTGAGCTCCGCCAAGGTCGAAAAACACGGTCACATAATCCGGCTTTTGGTCGTCCATGAGCTTCCACATGGAGCGAACCCAGCCATAGAGAGCATTAGTCGGAAAACCGTCCGAACGACTGAGTTCCTTGACCGCGTAAAAAGCGCGGAACGCCATATTGAAACCATCAACCAAAAGGTATTTCGCCATCGACCTAGACAAGCTGGCCTTCGCCCCTTTTCAAACCCAAAGACGAAACAAAAAAGCCCGACCTCTAATCGGCCGGGCTTTGAAAATAAAATTCGAGCACTCAGTCCTATTGGCTGCGTGACTCGCTACCGCTCGGGGTGACGATAGTTGGATTTTGGAAAAGCGAGCCTGGTTGCACACCACGCAAGGTCTGACGCTTGGGAGAGCCACCTGGACTTACCATATTAGCTGTCACGAAAATCAGCAGATTACGTTTGGCAGAGCTTTCGCCTTCGGAGCGGAACAGACGACCAAACAAAGGTATGTCACCGAGGAAAGGAACCTTGTCGCTGACGGTGACTACATCCTCGCGAGTCATCCCACCCATAACCACGGTTGCTCCGTCCCAAATGGTGACGCGGGTCTCTACCTCACGCACTGCAAAAACGGGCTGATAGAATCCTGATGGCGTCTTCACCACGCGATCTTGAGTCATGGCGATACTTGGTCCGCCGTACTCTACAAAGCCTTCAAACTCGGTTACACGCGGATTCAAATCAAGGGTGATGCTGTAGTCATCCTCTTCAACAATCGGGGTCACGGCCAATTCCACACCCACGTTGCGGGTCTCGAATTCTTCTGGCGTACCAGGAGTGATCGTCACACCCGCGCTACCGGAGTCGCCCCGCGTGCTACCGACATCGCTCTCCGTATCGGAATAGCGGGTTGGGTAACGAAATTCTTGGCTAACATTGATCTTCGCCTCGTTGCCAGAGAGCACCGTGACTTTCGGCGCGCTGAGCAAATCGGAGCCGGACTTTTGAGACAAAGCTCGGATCGCAACGTTCACGTTCACCCCATCGATGTTTCCGATTACATTTGTGAAAGGTACCGCGTCTGCCCCAAGAAGCTTGGATCCAGGCAACTCGGGAGCAGAGATATTGTCGATCACTTCATCATTGACGATAATAGCGCTGCTGGCAGTCGCCGGCGCCGCAGCTTGAGCCAGTTGACGGAGAGAAGTCTGATAAATCTCACCGGTTTCGTAGCCATCGGTTCCTACCGATCCACGTTCGTCGATAATCCAGTCGAAGCCCAGCTCTTCTAGGGATCCTTCTTGGACTTCCAGGAACTTGGCTTCGATCTCGACCTGCTTAACGTCCGTGTAGCGGTTAAGCAAATTGCGGATACGCTCGAGATTTCGGCGGGTTTGGGTAACGAACATCGCCGAACCGTCGTAGGCCAAGGTGCTACCCTCTACTCCGCGGAAATCGACTCCGGCCTGCTGCAAGAAATTGCGAATCGTCTGCGCATCGCTGGCTACGCCTCGGTCGCGCACCCGGTCTCCTTCATCGGTATAAAACGGATCATCAAATACTCCGCCTGCTCCAGCACCAGAATTTCCACCTGTCATGCGAATCACAGTGGAACGAGAAATCGGGAAGAACTCCGTATCCAAATTTGTACGCTCCCCGCCCGGACGAACAACCACTGCGTCAGCCTCCACTTCGTATTGGAAACCCACCGAATCGACGATGAAGTCGAGGATTCTCTTCAGGGATAAATTACGCAGCGTGATGTTAACTGCGGGGTTCGAACGCTCGGGGTCGATCAAAACGAGGTTAACCCCTTTCACGCCAAGTCCGGTGGTATCGAATTGCTCCGAGATGGCGCTGAGCGTGTTGACCACTTTGCCAAGCTCGACCTCCGTGAAGTTCACGCTCGGGATAATGATGCGGTTTAATTTTTCGGTAAGAGGCAAAGTCACCGTATCCTCTACCTCAACTCCTGGACGCTCCTCGTAAATACTAGGACGTTGCCAAGCGTTGGATACTTCCTGCAGCAGTTGCTCGCGGGTCTTGAGCTTATTGAGATGCCCCATCTGCTGGCGTTCGCGAGCGATGCGAATTAGGAAATCCTTGGCCATCGAGTTGTTAGGATCCAAAGCCTCGATTTGTTTAAACGTAGCCTCCGCGCCTTCGATATCTCCGGCAAAGAACTGGCTGCGTCCTCTCAAACGCAAAACTTCGATTTGCTGCTGAAGCTTAACGAAGTCCGGACTGGCCTCATACACCGAAATGGAGCTTGGCGAGCCATTCGCGGTAGTGGCGCTGTATTGAGAACGCTGGCGCAAAAACTCTCGTTCGTCCCGCTTCAGCTCTTCGATCAAAACCTGGGTCATCGGATTCGGCTCCAAGCCGGAAATCGCGCGATTAATCGTGCGCAATGCTGAATCGTACTCGCCCCGATTCGCTTGGCGACGAGCCACTTCTCTCATCTCGCGAGAGCTTTGCATCGACTTCTCGATTCTCTCGGTCTCCAAACCTGCCAGGTACTCTGCTTCCCTTTGAAGTGCGGCCATGCGGTCGTCTTCTGTCGTGGGGATGCTTGATGAGCTGGGAGAGTCGGCGTTGGCGATAAGTCTATCCACACTTCCCAATATCCGCTTCACGGATACGTCGTCAGGGGCGATCTCCATGAGCTCTTCGAGCTTGGCTTTTGAAAGGGTTAAGTTTCCAGAGTCCCGAGCCTGTAAAGCTTCCGTCATGAGCCTGATCTTGGTTTCGGTATCGTCTTGAGCCGACGCTCCGATAGAACAGGCGAACGCGACTGCGATTCCAAGCAGTCTGGCTGAGGATCTTAGGGAGGGCATCATCTTAGTCATGGGCTGGTGGGAGTTAACGAGAGGAGGTTTGCGGACCTAACCTTCCGGCTGAGAGCTGGGAAGACGCGGCCTGATAGCAAAAGGGCTGGAAGGAGTTTCCTCTTGGCGACTGCCTCGAGGCATCGTTTCGTTTGAGATAGTTGGGGTAAGGGTGCGGGAAATTCTCTGGTCCCCATCTTTGGAGATCTTCGTAACAATTGCCGCTTCCGGCTGCGCAGACAAGTCTTCGATGAGATAATCTCCCGATCTGAGCTCTAAACGGCTCCCTTCCTGCACAAACCGCTCCAAACGAGCAGGCAAAAGACGTACTTTGGCTTCCAAGGCGGAGAACATCTTAGTCTCGGTATTTGTGAGGCTAATCTCCTGCCCGCTTTCGAAATCTTCCAGTCTTGCGACTCCCACGCTTTGGATCACAGGCGTATCGTCTTCGTTGCGAATCTCAATCTGCTGCTCGCTAAACCCAACTAGTCTGACTCCTAGATCACCTTCTTCCTGACCTACCGACAAATAAACGAGTGTGTTGTCCGAGGATTTCTCAAAATAGGCAATGTAGCTGCCTTCGTTGCCAGCGTAGCCCACTAGCTGCAGCTTGTAGGGCTTCTGGCGAACTTCCAAAAGCTCTACGTCAAAAGCGGCCCACATGCCATCGACAAAAGTTTCTTGAGCCCCCGTCGGCGGGATCACCGCAAACTCTCGTGTATTCGGATCGTAGTAGATAACGGGCGGCGTAAAAACGTCGAACACCCAGTCTTCTCCACGACTTTGGCTTTCAGGCGAGCTCCAGACGATTTCCTTAACCTCGGATACCTCCGATTCATAGATCGGAGCATTCACCTTCAACTCTGACAAAAGCGGGCGCCCCTGCCCCGCGATCGAATCGAGTTGACGTACCCCGATCACAGCTCGCATGCCGACCCACGCGAAGACGATCATCGCCACGAGGAGGAAGATCTTATCGAGGATCTCGCTGAGCTTGAACCTATGCACGGTCCTCTCCCTCCTTGGAGATGGGTTCAGGGATCTCGACCGACAACTTCAGGAACTCAACCGTCACTACGAATAGCGAGGTGTTGTCGGATATGATCGGCACCGCTCCTGTCTGGGATTCAAATGCCTTAGCACTGTTCACAAACGGGTTTTCGGCAATCGACTCCAAGCCTGTCTTCTCACCGCCCTCGCTCGAAAGCCCCGCTTCCACTCCTCTGACCACGAAGGGTAGAGACGAGTTTGAAATACGATTGAGAAAACTCCGCAGGGCGAAGGACTGTCCTCGAAATACGAGTCGGTAAACGTAGCTGTCGAAGGTTCCAGGGATCGAGAGACTCTGACCGGGCAGCACTGCGAATTGAGAGCCTTCGTTGTAGAGTAAGTCTTCCTGCCTTCTATTGATGGCCGCCGTCCTGCCCTTTTCCGGAAGCTGTCCGCGCTGCACTTTGACGAAAGACTGTACGCCTGATTCGAATAGCGTTTCGAGCAAGGCAGACACGACAACCGTTTGCTGGTGAATCGACTCCATCTGGTCTTCCGGAGGAGTTCCGTTGCCGAAGCTTTCGAAGCCGAACTCCGCATTCGGTGCGAGTTCGATTCCATTGCTCAAAGCAGAATAGCGAGCGTTTTCCTTGAAGCGATGGAAAGCGAACGACCAATCCGCTCTCGAAACAGGCGTCCTACCGTAGAACACCTCCTGATCGAATGTATTCAAGTTTAGGTTACCCATCGCTTTCTCGTAGGATTCGTAGAGATCGCGGTAATTTTCTTGGATCGCTTCTAAGTTGGAGCGAGTGGGTAACGGTCGGGATGCGAGGTAACGGTCGTATTGCGACGACTTCGTGACGTACGAGTCTTCGATTAAGCTTAATTCGCGATCCAATTTAAACAGATACCAAAGCCCCCACAAGAACGCGCCGGCCATGATCAACACCAACGTATAGAAAACGGGATTATTCTTTAGGAACCTCATTCGGTTTTACCCCTAGAGCGGCACGTCCTCCTTGACGATTAAGGTGAAATCGAAACGCAGGATTCCAGGCACGGAGTAGTCAAACCGCTCGTTTTCCAAAGCCGCTACGAAATCTGCTTCGCGAAAGCTCTCTAGGAGCGTTTTAACCCGTTCGTAGGAGTCAGGGCTGACATTGGATACAGGGTTGTCGGCATCCATCAATCTCCCCACCAGCTGGATCTTGGTCCGAGTATCCCGGTCTCTCACTCGGGCTACGCCCCTCCCGCTGGGAGCTGCCTGGTCTGGGCGATCAAGCCGTAGATTGTCCAACCACACGTCTTCGACCTCCGCCAAGCGCGATTGCATATCGTTTAAGATCGTCTGCCAAGCGGGTCGGGCCTCGGCCACTACCGCCGCGTCGTCCATGACGGAACGGATCTTCCGGATCTGCTCGGTCTGGCTATGGATTTCCTGATTGAGCTTTCGCAACGGCTGGATTTGCACGTTCAAATTCTGCAGCTCCTGCTCATAGGCATTGATCTTCAAAGTCGTATTCAGAATTGGCAGAGCCACAGCCCCGCAGGCAACCAATCCTGCTAGAATGTAGAACGGTTGCTGACGTCTAAATTTCCTCTGCCAAACAATGCTCCTTGGCGTTAAGTCCAGCGATGCACCATCAGGCATGAACCGGCCTACGCCCATCCCGATCGCATCCGCCAAAAAAGCTAAGTCGCCTTGCAAATCCGTCTGTAAGGATTCGTCGGATACACTGATATTTTTCAAAGGATCCAAACGGGCAACTTCTAGCCGAAGCTTCTCAGCTAGTTTCTCGTCCAGCTTGGACAAAAGCGAGCCGCCTCCAGTGAGGTAAACTTTGTCGACGTCGAAATTGAAGCCTTGCCGTTTGAGGACCGTGTTGGTTCTGAGAATCTCGCTGGCCAAACGGGCTTGGAAATTGTTGGCAGAGCGTTTGTAAGCAGCCATTTCCCCCTCGCTCAGAATTTCCTCTTCGCCGGAAACGAGCTTTACCCGCTCCGCCTCGGAAACGCTGATGCCAAGCAACTCCGCCATTTCGTTGGTCACCGATTGGCCGCCAAACGGAATATTACGGCTATGGAATCGGCTCCGATCTACAAAAACCAGATCCGTCGACTTCGCCCCGATGGAGAGGATCAAAGCGTTTTTAGCTTCGTCGCCGTAGTTGTAGCGGAAGGCATTAGCAAGGGTGGTGGCAGACGGCTCTATCCCCCTAAGTTCAATCTCAGCATCCTTGCTGTAGCGGGCTATCGACTCTACGATTTCCGTGCGAGAGGCCCCGATCACAACGTCGAAATCGAGATCATCCTCCTCGATGACGGAGTGTTCCCAGGTGACTTCCTCAATCGGATACGGAATGTTCTGCTTCGCTTCGAAGGCGACGATCTTGCTTCGCTTGGAAGCTGAAACTTGTGCGACCTTGAGGTACTTGCAGAGGGCGACATGTCCTGGGATAGAAAAACCTGCTGGATGTTGGCCTCGGAACCGAAGGGCTACTGCGTCCAGGTGCGAGGACGTCGCTTTGAGCCAAAGGAACGGATCGCTGGAAGATAGCTCGACCTGATCGACTTGATAATCCACCAACTCGCAGCGTCCACTTGGGTTCATCTTCAGATGAACCGAGCAAATGTGGTTTGCTCCAAGGCTTATCGCGAGGAAGTTTGTACTAGGCATACGAGAGGGACAAGGAGTAGGAAGCCATTCATTCTTTTTTAACACCTAGTCATTACAAGCTAAAACCAGTGCTACCGTGAGGCTTTGGATGAGCCGTTTTTCAGGAGCACCCCTAGCCGAACGCTCCAACCCTGAAAATCATTTCATCGAATTTCGCGGCAACTCCGGATGCGGCGTATCGCGGGGATAATACCACGCGAACGGGGTATCGATCTGTAGCCTAAATCCGGACGAACGCTCCGCCTCCAATCGGGAGCGAAAAGAACGCAAGGCTTCTACAGTTTCCAAGTTGGGCGATACAAAGCGTTCCAAAACGTGGCCCTTGGCAGAAAGAACTATTTCGAAGGCGAACGGTTCTCCTTTGACTTCGTCTCGATTAGTCAACTCCGGAATCAAATAGAAGCGAGCCACATGACGCCCCACTTCAAGCGTCGGGTAAATCGCTTCCGCTGAATAGAACCGAAAATCCCGCTCCCTGCCCTTTTCACGCACTGCGAATGAGAAGGACACCACCACCTCGTTGGCGAAACGGGGATTCCCCTCCTCGCCTTCCTTGATGTTGAAAGTGGCCGCCACTTCAAACCACGGGTCCGGAGCGCCCCGCTCCTCCACCAAATCGAATTGCACCTTTTGCACCTGAGCTTCCGTCGCCACGAGCGAGCCGGCGCCCAGGAGAATTACAGTCAATACAGTCAAGCGAGCGAACATACTCACAAACTCGCGTATCATCGCCACTCGGGCAAGAGAAAGCCCAGCTTCGCCCGTCAAAACGCTTGCCCCGTGGACCAGGCTAGAACCTACTGCCAGCCTCGACCTTAGTCATGCAGTATAAGATTAGCGTACTCATATTTCTGAAAGATCCATCTGGCCGATTCCTGATGCTACAGCGGGCCAAATCACCCAACAAAGGGCTCTGGAGCCCTATCGGCGGAAAACTGGAAATGCCAAAAGGCGAGTCGCCCTTCGAGTGCGCCATTCGTGAAGCGAAAGAAGAAACCGGTATCGATCTCACGGAGAAGGACCTGCATCTCTTCTGCATGGCCGCTGAAAAGGCCTACGAGGGGAAAACGCATTGGCTCATGTTTCTGTTCGACTGCAGCAAGGCTCTAGAATCTCTGCCTGCCGATTTCGACGAGGGAAATTTCTCCTTCTTTAGCCGGGAAGAGATCGACCAACTTGCTATTCCAGAAACGGATCGTGACGGACTTTGGGACATCTATGACAAGTACCACGACCGCTTCGTAGCTCTAAAAGTCGACTGTCAGCCTGGCCAGCCGCTCGACTTCCAGCTCGAGGAGCTCATCCCTGCCGACAAAATCACTCCGGCTGCGAATGCGAAAGGCTAATTCCTTCGTCTACCGGAAATTATCAGACCTACGTAGGCCGCTTTGTTGTTGTCTCAAAGCCGCCAACACCTTGAATCCAGATTTTCCAAAGTATTTCCTTCTCAAAAACCGAGAAAACGAGACAGAAAAGTGAGCGCAAAAACAACGCCTAAGAAACGCGTAAAGCCAGCAGCATCCATCCTGGCCGACGAAGCGAAATTGCCTATCAACAAAGACCTCTCCAAAGAGGAGCAAATCGGATTCTACCGGGACATGGTTAGAATTCGCCGCTTCGAGGAGCGTTCTCTCCGAGTTTACCAGCAAGGTAAGATCGGCGGATTCCTCCACCTCTACATCGGTCAGGAATCCATCGCAGTAGCCTGCGCTTCTTTGATGGGCGATCACGACCACATGATCACTGCTTACCGCAACCACGGCCACGCGCTCGCCGTCGGAATGGGCATGAACGAATGTATGGCCGAGCTTCTTGGCAAGGCAACTGGCTGCTCCAAGGGCAAGGGCGGCTCCATGCACTTTTTCGCTCCGGACAAAAACTACTGGGGCGGACACGGAATCGTGGGAGGTCAAATCCCACTCGGCGTAGGTCTCGCCTATGGAGTCAAGTACAAGGGCAACACTGGTTCCGCCATGGCCTTCATGGGTGATGGAGCTATCAACCAAGGAGCCGTGCACGAAGCCTACAACCTCGCAGCCCTCTGGGATCTGCCAGCGATTTTCATCATCGAAAACAACGGCTACTCTATGGGTACCTCCCAGGAGCGCTCCTCCTCGCACCCGAAGGAAGGTCTCGCCGCTCGCGCCGAGGGCTACAACATGGCTTGGGAAAACATCAACGGCGAATCGCTCTTCGCTATCCGCGACGGAGTTGGACGTGCCATCAAGCGGGCTCACGAGGAATCGAAGCCAACCATTCTCGAGATCCACACCTACCGTTACCAAGGCCACTCCGTGGCAGACGCCAATGCCAAGAAGTACCGCACCAAGGAAGAGATCGACGACTACCGTAAGAACCACGATCCGCTCAACGTCTACCGCCTCTACTTGCTCGACCAGAAAGTCATGAGCGAAGAGGAAATGAAAGAGATCGACGCGGCAGCGAAGAAGGAAGCGGACGATGCCGCCAAGTTCGCCGACGAAAGCCCATTCCCAAGCGTGGAGTCCATCACCGAGGACGTCTACTGGGAAGCGGACAATCCAGATCAGCGTACCTCCGAAGGACGCCTCTTCTTCAACGACTAATTTTCAAAAGAAACGGACACTAAAATGCCAGAGATCTCTTACAGACAGGCAATCAAGGACGCGCTCGCCGAAGAAATCGAGCGAGACGAGAACGTCGTCGTCATCGGCGAAGAAGTAGCCCAGTATAACGGCGCCTACAAGGTAACCGAAGGCCTCCTCGAGCGCTACGGACCGAAGCGCATCGTCGACGCCCCAATCTCCGAAGCCGGCTTCATCGGCATGGGCATCGGAGCCTCCATGTTGGGCGTTCGCCCCGTTATGGAGCTCATGTTCTGGAGCTTCGCCTACGTCGCTTGGGACCAGATGATCAACAACGCCGGCTGCGTGCGCTACATGTCGGGCGGCCTGATCAATGTGCCAATCGTGATCCGCGGACCAGCCAATGGCGGCACAAACGTTGGAGCTACCCACTCCCACACACCGGAAAACCTTATCGCCAACATGCCTGGTTTGAAGGTTGTCTGCCCAGCCACGCCTTACGATGCCAAGGGTCTTATGAAAGCCGCTATACGCGACAACGACCCCGTTTACGTTATGGAGTCCACCCTCCTCTACGGAACCACCGGCGAAGTCCCCGAGGAAGAGTACGTCATCCCTCTCGGCAAGGCTGACATCAAGAAGGAAGGCACAGACGTCACCATCGTTTGCCACGGCCCATCCGTTCCAGTCGCCCTCACCGCGGCTCAAGTCCTCGAAGAGGAGCACAACATCAGCGCTGAAGTAGTCGACCTCCGCTCCATCCGTCCTTTGGACGAGGAGACCATCATCAACTCGGTCAAGAAGACTTCTCGCGCCGTGCTGGTGGAAGAAAATCGCCCCTTCTGCGGCGTAGACGCCCAAATCGCCTACACCATCCAGAACAAGGCCTTCGACTACCTTGACGCTCCGATTCTGCGCGTCTCGACCATCGACGCCCCAGCCATGTACAGTCCTGCCATCGAGCCGGAGCAGTTGCCTAAGGCCGCCACCGTGGTCGACAAGGTTCTGTCCATCATGTAACCGTCCTCGCCTTTCATCTCACACCTTCAAATTTAGAAATATGGCAACATTCATAGAAATGCCGAAGCTCTCCGACACCATGACTGTCGGAACCGTCGCTAACTGGCTCAAAAACGAGGGCGACGCTATCGAATCTGGCGATGTCATCGCGGAGATCGAAACCGATAAGGCAACCATGGAACTGGAAGCCTTCGACGATGGTATCCTGCTCAAGCAAATCGCAAAGGTTGGAGAGCAGGTAGCGATCGGCGCACCGATCGCAGCCATCGGTGAAGAGGGAGAAGAGGTAGAAGTACCAGACGCTCCTTCCGCACCAGCTGCATCGGAAGAAAAGGAGGAGGAGCCAGCGGAAGAAAAGTCCAGCTCTTCAGCTCCAGCAGCCTCTTCTAGCTCCGCTGACTCCAGCGACCGCATCAAGGCCTCCCCTCTAGCTAAGAAGTTGGCGAAATCTGAAGGAGTCGACCTCTCTTCAGTGAAAGGAACCGGCCCCAACGGACGCATCGTTAAGCAGGACGTTTTGGACGCTAAGGAAAAGGGAGGCTCTTCCAGCGCTCCAGCTTCTGCTCCAGCTCCGGCCGCTCCCGTCACTTTACCCGGCCTTGCTATCGCCGAGACTCAAGACCTTCCGGTTTCTTCCATGCGTGGCGTAATCGCAAAGCGTCTGGTAGAATCCAAGGTCACCGCTCCTCACTTCTACCTGCAGATCGAAGTCAACGCGGCGAACTTGCTCGCCACTCGCGCCAAGATCAACGCCGAGCTGGCTAAGGTCCCTGCAGAGCACGGCGGCAGCATTAAGCTCACCGTAAACGACTTCATCCTGAAGGCGTCTGCCGAAGCCCTACGCCGCGTGCCAACCATGAACCGAGCTTGGCAAGGTACGACCATCCGCCAAAACGGCGCGGTCAACTTGGCATTTGGCGTGGCGATCGAAGACGGACTGCTCACTCCTGTTATCCGCAACGCGGAAAGCAAGACGCTCAAGCAGATCGCCATCGAGGCCAAGGAACTCATCGGTAAGGCTCGCAACAAGAAGCTCAGCCCTGCAGAAATGTCCGACAGCACCTTCACGGTCACCAACCTCGGCATGTTCGGTATTAGCAGCTTCTACGGCATCATCAACACACCAAACGCGGGTATCCTTTCCGTGGGAGCCACTGAGAACAAGCCGATCGTCAACGAGGCTGGCGAGATCGTTCCTGGCCAGATCATGACCATCGGAGTCAGCTGCGACCACCGTGCCGTAGATGGAGCCGTAGGAGCGGAATACTTGCAGCACCTAAAAATCCTGCTCGAAAACCCAGCCCTCTCGCTCATCTAAGAACGAGTTTCTAAGCTTTTCAAAAACAAGCCTCACGCTTTCCAGCGTGAGGCTTTTTGTTAACTTAATTCACCATGTAGGAGCGACCTTGGTCGCGATCATTCAACCCCAAACCGGTGCCACACCTACCGAACGCTCTTCAGCGAAACAGAGAGCGCACTCAGATAGGGCGAAGTAAATTCCACTTCAATCGGCCCCTCCTCTTCCGTAGTCTGGATGTAGGCCAGCAGCCTCCCGTTTTTGAAACGTAGTTGGTTTTTGGTGAAATCCACCGTCACGTCTCCTGAACCGTTTTCCAAGCCAAGCAACTTGCCCGCTCCAGTCACTTGGCAGCGTACCATGTTATCTGCAAGCCTCGCCAAAAGCCCATCTTCGTCATGGGCTTCCAAATACACCAAGGCAACGCCTCCATTCGCCGACAGCGTTTCGCTGCTGACTCGCCCTACGATCTCAACTGGAGCACCGCCTGTTGCCACTTTATTGGAAGCGACTAATTCTCCATCCCTAAAAGCACGAACTTCCAGCGAGCCCGCTTGAAATGGAATATCCCAATAGATGATCGCTGTATCATCGTCGTAGTCCTTCCGCTTTCCCACCAGCTCTCCATTCAGGTAAAGCTCAGCCGCATCACAATTGGTGTAGGCAACCACTCGAGTTTCTTGCCCTTCCTCCCAATTCCAAAGCTGAGGCGCCCCAATATACGGAGGACGAGACGAATCGCCCGCTGGATAACTGCCCACGTAGACCATCGGCTCCTCCGTCCACAAAGCCTTACGGAAGTAGCCAAGCCCCTTGATGGTGTTCGCTTGGTCGATCAATCCAGTCCCAAAGCCTCGAGATGGCCAACGCCCTGCCTCCCCTAGATAATCGAAACCGGTCCAAAGGAATTGTCCAAAAATGTAATCGTTGTCCCGTACCGCTTTCCAAGCGGCAAGATCGTGGCGGTTCTCGCTGCCATAGATCACTCGATCAGGATATTTCTTATGATCCATTTCGTAACGACTCTCGGTATAATTGTATCCGGCCACGTCCAAGGCAAATGGATACTCGGTTTCGTTCGACATCACGACTCCGGCAAGAGCCGCTGTCACAGGGCGAGTCATGTCGTTGGCTCGAACAACAGCTGCGAGACGCTTAGCGATTCCTCCCAGGCGATCCGCGTGAGGTTGTTCTTCGTGAAAACCAGAACGGTGGATTTGGCCAATACCTGCCTCATCCAAAACTTCGTGGCTGTATGGATCGTTTGGATAATCAACCTCGTTTCCGATGCTCCACATGATGATGGAGGGATGATTGCGATCACGTTTGACCAAAGACTCCATGTCGCGCTCTGCCCACTCGCGGAAAAACTCCGCGGGCCCTTGAAATCCAGGTTCACCTACATTCCAACCTTCCAGCCACTTCTTTTTCGGATACTCCCATTCATCGAATCCTTCGTCCATCACCAGCACCCCCTCTTCATCGCAAACCTCGTAAAGGTCTGGAGCATGCGGATTGTGGCTCATACGAATCGCGTTCACGCCAATCTCCTTCAATTGCAGAACGCGTTCTCGCCACACTTCCTTGGGGACCGCTGCACCAAGCGTACCGGCATCATGGTGCAGGCACACCCCTTTGATTTTCATCCATTTCCCGTTAAGCGCGAATCCCTTGTTTGGGTCGAAATCCAAACTTCGGATACCGACAGGAGTCTCTGCCCTATCTCGAACTTGCCCATCCTCGGTAATCTTCGAAACGAGGGTATAAAGGTATGGAGAATCAACTCCCCAACGGCTTGGTGAATCGACATGGATCGTTTGTTTGGATTTGCCCGACTCCAGGCTGGCTAGGGCAAGATTTCCCGAAGTTTTGCCAACCAAGGCACCTTCCGCATCGAATAGTTCAAACGTGACCTCCAGTTCGGAATCTGACTCTGAATCGTTCCGAACTTCGGCTCCCAGCGTCAAAGCCGCTGCACCTTCCGAATCGAATTCCGCTCCATAGGTAATACCCCATTGCTCAAAATGCACGGGATCGGAACTGACTAGAAAAACGTCCCGATAGATCCCCGACCCTGTGTACCAACGTGAATCCGCATCGTCGCTGTGATCAACTCTCACTGCCACTACATTTTCTTCTCCCGGCTTCACGTATTCACTGATATCGTACATGAAGGAGACGTAGCCATTTGGCCGTTTGCCCAGCCAAGTTCCGTTGATGAACACTTCGCTTTTGTTGTACACCCCCTCGAAGTAGAGATAGTGACGTCTTCCCTCGGCAGACTCGGGAATCTCCAAATGCGTACGATACCAGCCGATTCCGCCCGCTAAGTAACCGGTTGCGCTGGCCTTACTTGGGCTTGGAACCTGCCGCACTGTCCAATCGTGCGGCACTCTTACGTCTTCCCATTTACTCTCGTCCACCATCGCTCGCCCCCCGTACTGGAGGTCTCCGAGGTGGAATTTCCAATCGTGAATCGCCTTGGACTCACCAAAACCTTGGCCAATCAAATTCGAGGAGAGACAGATGGCCATACACAGCAGGGCTATAATTCTAAACATGAACAGGGGGGCTAACTGTTAGCGAAAGCAGGAAACAATGGATACGCTTTGACCAAAACGAATCCTTTCCCGGAACGTCAGGCTAAGCGCCGCTGCCTTCAATGAGCAAACCCCTATTCTAGAGCGAGTAGCCCCCGCCGTCTATCCCCTAATCGGGTGAACCACTCCGCCTATTCGAACAAAATTCTTAAGCGGAGAAAAATGGATTCCCCGTAGGCGAGAGCCGATGCTTTAACAACCCCATCTGTTCCCTCGCGCACAAGTTCTACCTCAGAATCGCTCCAGTTGACCAAATCCGTACTCGCCTCCACTTCATACGTTACCTCCGAACGAGCGCCGTAATAGCTGAGACTCACGCCATCTTCCTCCAGAGTAGCCTTCGGGAGAGATTCGCTCAAATCCTCCGCCGGGTCCAAACCAAATGCGTAAGCAAGGCCAAGGCTCACTCCGTCCCCATTGACGTCATCACTGATATCCGTGTCCTCTGAAAAACCGTTCTCCACCAACCATTCTACAAACGTTGTCGTGTCACCCAAAATGTAGGCTGCGTAGAGCATCCAAGTCGGAGTGGTAAAACCGCTTGCTCCTTCCAGATAATAGATAGTGAAATCCGAGGCGGTATTATCAAAAACGGCCTCACCCATGCCTGGGCTATCGCCTAGGAAGAGGGCCGAAGAAAGACTGCTCGCGTAATGGAACGCATCCGCTCCGAGTTCCAGTAAATTAGCCGGTAGCTCGATTTCGTCCATACCACTGCATCCGCCAAAAGCCCACTCGCCAATACTGGTAATCGTTTCGGGAAACGTGATTGATTCCAGACCTGTGGCATAATAAAAAGCTTCCGCTGGAATCACCTTGATTTGACTAGTCAAACCAACGGATTCCAAATGGGCACAATGGGCAAACGCACCCGTTGAAATCTCGCCCACCGTAGATGGCAATTCATAGCTACCATCCTTGCCCGCGGGAACACGCACAAGCGTAGTCTGACTGCTGTCGTATAGAACACCATCGACAGCGCTGAAGCTCGTATTCGCCCCAGCCACCGTAAATGCCTCGAGCTTCGGGCAATCCGCCAAAACACTGTCGGCTAAGCTGGTGATGCTCGCATTTAAGCCGAACTGAACCAGCTCGTCACAGCCTCTGAAGGCGTCCTCCCCGACACTCGTTAAACCGCTTGGTAAATCGAATTGAACCAAACTATCACATTGGGCAAAACTTGAACTTCCGATCGAAGAAACTGTACTTGCTAAATCAATACTGGACAGAGCTGAGCAGCCTAGAAAAGCGGCATCCGGTATTTCCGCCACTCCACTTGGCAACTCGATAGACGCTAGGCTTTCGCAATAAGAAAAAGCGGAAGATCCAATTTCAGCTAATGTACTAGGTATTTCAATACTAACAAGTGAAACGCATCCGGCGAATGACGAATCTCCTATCTTCGTCAAACTGTCCGACAACTCGATAGAGCTCAATTTTGGACAATCGAAGAACGCGCCGGATGGGATTTCCGTCACACCATCTGGCAAAGTCACCGATACGAGTTCATCGCACCCTGCAAACGCATGATCGCCGATCCGAGAGACGCTGCTACCTGACGCGAACGTAACACTCGTCAGGCCATCCTGATCGTAAAGAGCCGCTCCAGCGATCGCCACGACTGTGTAGCCATCTACACTGCTTGGTATGCTCAGAGAACCCGAGGGTTCCACACCTTCAACAAAGCCAGAAATAGTGGCCTCTGAATCCCTCAAGGAATAGGTATAGGTCGAGTCCGCGAAGCCACTAACAGTCGCCAGTAGGCAAATAGCCGATACAAAAAAAGTCTGCTTATTCATAACTAAATCGAATCTATTAGTTTACGGAAGTCACCATTGAGCTAGGCGTGAAAGTGGTCACTTGTGTGCCACCCGAAACCGTTGCGCCCGTGATCAGGCCGTGAAATTCAGTTCCACCCGTTGCAGTGACCCCGGTAAGAATGGTGTACTTGGTCGAAGACGCCAAATTCGGATTGCTGAAGAGCAAGGTCATAGACCCGCCGGAGCTTCCGCCTCTACCACCTCCACCGCCGGCATAACTTCTCGGGATTCGGTATACCAGATTATCACCGCTAGACGACTTCACCTGCAACACGACATCCTTGGTTCCCGTTCCGGAATAAATCACGGATCGTTGAGTACTCGTCGATGAACTCGGAGTACTAGTGGATCCTCCTGTTCCTACGACAATACCACCTGTAATCGTGAAAGTATTGTTGTCGCAATCAAAGCCTTCTTCAGGAGATGTAGATCCAGACGCCAAAACAGTGCCTCCACTAATTGTAATGGTACCATTTGAATCGATACCATCGTTACTACTACTGTAGCTGTAGACCTGTCCTCCAGAAATAGTTAAACTGCGAGAAGCGTTGATGCCGTCATCGGCCGCTTCGATTTCGATTATTCCTCCGGCGATCGTAAGGCTTGCTTTACTCTCCATTCCCTCCGCTCCCGAACTGGTAGTTGTCGACGAGAAATGCCCTCCGTTCATTACAAGATCCCCCTCAGACTTGAAGCCTTTGGGATTTGAATAGTTACGATTGCTAACAGAGACACGCGAACCACTCACATTGGCAGTAATAATCGGATACGTATCATCTCCCAAAACTCCAAGAGTCGCATCTCCTACACATGAGATGGCATCTCCGGCATTCCCCGTTGCTTCTGTGAGTAGAGTGCCTCCCGTGATCGTAAGATTTCCATCTGCCTTAAAACAATCTGAGGCTGCGATATCTGTGGAGCCGCTCTCGTTGGTAAACGTAGAAGATGGTCCTCCGGTCGTATAAATATCAAACGAGCCTCCACTCATCACGATATCTCCATCAACCGATACGCCTTTTCCAGCAGTTCCTGCGTGTTTTACCACAAAGGTGCCACCCGAAACTGTCAGCGAGTCATCACACTTGATCGCCGTGCAATAAGAGGGATCGTAATAAGAAGTGGATACGGATTCGAGCAATACATCACCGGTTAGGTAAAAGTCGAATTCCCCACCGGCCAAGGTCATCGTCCCCTTGCTTTTCAAGCCCTTAGAAGCATCCCCTTCCAGATCCAAAACGAACTCTCCCCCTTCGATAGTCAAAGCCTCAGACGCGGAAAGTCCATCGCTGGAAGCACCTGCCAATCGTATCCGAATTTGCCCATCGGTAATTAGAATATTGGTATCCGACTTAATCGCGTCCGCAGTCGCTGTGTCCGTCTCGCCATCCTCGTCCGTGAATGAATCGGAGGCTCCACCCATTAGGCTGATATCAATTCCACCTCCGCTTACGGAGATCTCGCCATCCGCGGATATCCCCTTGCCTGCTAGGCCTGTATGCGTGACGAGCAAAGAGCCGTCGCTTACGGAAACCGCCCCCTTACACTTCAAAGCGCTGGAATAAGAAGGATCCATATAAGTCGAGGCGTCGCCTTCCACTGTTTCGAGAACCACATCTCCGGATAGTTTCAGAAACGCGGAGCCTCCCGTCATGGAAAAATCACCATCGGCCGAGATTGCCTTAGACTGTGCCCCTTCCATGGATACGACCACAGTTCCCCCCGCCATCGTGAAGTTCCCATCGGTCGCCAAGCCTTTGGAGTCATCTTCTGGGCAGACTACCTGTACTGATCCGCCGTAAATTTCGATCCCATCTCCTGCATCAATTCCGTCGCCGGAGGCATCAAGCGTGAGCGAGCCGTGATCGAGTCGGAACAAGTCTTTAGGATGCAACGCATCTTTCGCTGCCGCAGTTACTTCGATCTTGCCGCCAAACACACGAATATCGTCAGCCGCGTAAATTGCATGGGCAGCCAAGCTTGACACCTGCAGGCTTCCATCGCCGGAAACCATTAATCCGCCAGAGGCATCAATCGTACCATTTCCATCTCTTGTGTAAGTCGCGGAATCCGAGAGGACATTGACCGAGCCTTCGCCTAAGGTTAAAAAACTCCGCTCCTCGGTGAGTAGAGCTAATGCCGGTCCATCTCCGCTCGCCAGCTCCACTCCTTCAAGGTCCACTAAACAGCGGTACGCACTTGTTACTTGCAGGTACCCGTTGCTTGAACTTCCGGACAGAGTGAAACGAACGCCAGGTTCGTTAGCGGTTACGATCACTTGCGAGCTCTGGCTACCATAACTGATCGATACATCAGCAGCGCTCGAAACGGTCGAACTGCTGCCATTAAAAACGATTTCAACCGTCTTGGCGAAATCAGATTCTTCCAGACGGTCCCGGTCGACCTCGGCTCGAAGTTGAACCACCAAAGCTAGAAAAACGGAGGCTGTTGAGAAAAGGGTTTTTAGGAGTGATTTCGGAGACATAACAATGTGCGAGATTGGAAGACGTCGAACAGATCGAACACTTCCTTTTTCGATACGCGACTGGACTGTGCCGCGATTCAAATTGTGTCATTTATGTGACGATCCCTACTTAATCTGGGACAAAACGGGGGTTAGCTTTGCGAAAGCGAGCTGCCAACCCGCGTCATTGTTAGCTCTTATTCGACCGACCCACACCTTCCGAGCTCCGCTCGACCTCAAGAATGGTTCCATTTTCATCGAAGCTGAGGTACTCGGCGCACACATGTCTCTGAGGTCCGCAATCGGAGTCGATATCAAGCCAGCGGTGGTAAAACAGAATCCACTGCCCCTTGAACTCGACGATGGAGTGGTGATTATTGCTTTCGGACTCTTGCTCCATGAAGACCCCGCGGTACTCCCAAGGGCCCAAGGGCGAATGGCTAACATAGTGCGAGAGCTCACGATTGTTTTCCGGCATGGTGAAATAATAGAGATCGCCCCGCTTGAAAACCCATGGTCCCTCCATCTTGGGCTCGTGCCCGCCCATATCCATTTTCACGAAGTCGCCTTCGACACTCCGCATGTCGTCGGCCATCTTGGCAACAAGCCAGTCATGGCCATTCCCTCCGTGGAAATAGAGGTAAGCTTCCCCATCGTCGTCTACGAATAGGCAAGGATCATTGGCGTAAGGCTCTGTCCAAAGCGGCGCACCGATCATATCTTTAAAGGGTCCCGTCGGAGAATCGCTCTCGGCGATCCCGATTCCCATCCACTTGGTGCTATTCTCGGGATTGACCCGATCCTTGTGCCCGGTTCCAGCTGGAAAGCAAAAATAGTATTTCCCGTCCTTGTAAGCAGCGTCGGGTGCCCAAGCGTAGTTATCCGCCCATGACAAATCGTCCACCGACAAGGCCGCTCCATGGGAGGTCCAGTTAACCAAATCCTCCGACGAGTAGATCAACCAATCCTTCATCCAGAAATCCTCTTGGCACTCCTCGTCGTGCGACACGTAGAGATACATGCGTCCATCGGCCCATACATGACCGGAAGGATCGGCTGTTCTGACCTCACCCAAATCGAGAGGATTGGAAGCGTGGCAGAGTGCAGCGGCAAACAAAGCGCTGCCAAGGAGAATGGAGAGCTTTCTCTTTTTCATGGGGTGGAATTAGGGGGCTTTTACCAAAGGAATAGCGTACGAGAACCTGACCTTGGCTTCATTTTTCAGCAACCCAAATCGGCATCCCTGAACCGAGCATCTTTGACTTTTTCTCAGAGCCTGTTGGATTGGAAAAAAGCCGCCCCCCCACCCAAATGATTATAAAGCTACCCCTAGCTGCCGCGCTCGCTAGCCTATTTACATGCCTGTCCCTCGGTCAAACGGTCGACACTCCTATCAACCGCCTCGAAGTCGTCTCGCGCCACAACCCGCACCTTGAGGCCATCGATACCAGCGCACCTCTAACCGTGGGAAACGGATCCTTCGCCTTCACCGTTGATATCACCGGCCTACAGACTTTCGGCCAGAACTACCACGCCACCGGGATCCCGCTCGAAACGCTTGCTCGCTGGTGTTGGACGAGCGAAAAGAACCCCGAAGGCTACACCCTTCAAAACGCGAGTAGAGACTTCACCCAAGCAGACGGCAGCATCATTTCCCTACCTGCCCGAGGAACGAGCGTGGCGGCGGGTCGTTGGTTGCGTCGCAACCCTCGTTTGCACCCACTGGGTCAGCTTTCCTTGGAGTGGCTGGACGCTCCGGGCGGAAAATTAACGGAGGCCATGATCGAATCACCCAGCCAGACACTCGACCTTTGGCGGGGAACCATCACTAGCACCTATCAATTGGGAGGAGAGCCAGTCGAAGTTGTCACCTCCTGCGATTCCGACTCCGACAGCGTCGCCCTGCAGATCAAATCCCCCTTGATCGAATCGGGAAAAATCCGCGTACGGATCGATTTTCCGCGAGGCCACGACATCGCCACTAAGAACACCCCTGCCCTCGATTGGACAAATAGCGAACATCATCAGTCCCTACAGCTCGATGAGCGAACCGTGAAACGCAATGTTCTGGATGCGAGCTACTACGCGATCTCGAGCAATCCACTCCAAAAGGTGGATACTCATTCTTTTATGATAGAGGGATCGGAGGAACAAACCTTAAGCTTCACGTTTCGCTTCTCCCCAGACAACGTGCTGGCCCCGACTTACGAAGCGGCGAAGAAACGTGGCCAGGAGCACTGGATCGACTTCTGGCAAACAGGCGCCGCAGCCGACTTTTCGGGAAGTACCAATCCCATCGCGGAAAAGCTGGAAAACCGCATGGTCCTATCTCGCTACCTGACCGCCGCCCAATGCGTATCCACGTTTCCACCTCAAGAGAGTGGGCTAACCTGCAACACTTGGTACGGCAAACATCACACCGAAATGGTATGGTGGCACGTCGCTCATTTTATCGCATGGGGAAAATCAAATTACGCAGAAGAAAATCTCTCCTGGTTCCTCGACCGACTCCCGGTCGCCCAAAAACTTGCCAGCGAGCGGGGCCTCGACGGAGCGCGTTGGTCCAAAATGGTAGGACCTGACGGAAGGGAGAGTCCGGGCGGAAACCCGCTAATCGTCTGGAACCAACCCCACCCCATCTATCTCGCGGAGCTACTTCGCCGCTCGGGCGAAGAACCCGAGATATTGGAAACCTATGGCGATTTGGTTCTGCAGTCTGCCGCCTGCATGGCTTCCATGCTCCACTTCGACGAGAATCGCTCCGAGTACGTTCTGGGTCCACCGCTCTGGATCGCCCAAGAGATCCACGATCAATCGACCAGTCAAAACCCGTCCTTCGAGCTAGCCTACTGGAACTGGGCCCTTGGCATTGCCCAAACGTGGAGGGGAAAGCTTGGAATGGAACGCGTGGAGAAATGGGACCACATTCTAGCGCACCTTCCTGAACTTCCTCAATCCCAGGGCAAATACGTCGCCCTCGAATCGTATCCAGACACGTGGGACAATATTGATAGCCGGCACGATCATCCCCAGATGCTGATGCCGCTGGGCTTTCTCCCGGAGACCGACTACGTCGATCGCTCCATCATGAACGCAACCTTGGACGGAGTTTTGGCGGAGTGGGACTGGGAAGCCAAGATCTGGGGTTGGGATTACCCGATAGTCGCCATGACCGCCGCTCGATTGGGCCGCCCCGCGGAGGCAGTAGAAATCCTTCTCCGCGACGGTCCTAACAATCGCTACACACCCAACGGACATTGCCCGCAAGGCAGCGACGAGGTTCGAGCCAGCCAGAGCAAAGGTCACCCCGAAATCGCTGTCTACCTGCCCGCCAACGGTTCATTTCTCTCCGCCCTCGCCCTCATGCTCGCAGGTTGGGATGGTTCCGAAAACGAATTCCCAGGATTCCCGGACGATGGCAGCTGGCAAATTAAAACCGAAGGATTCGCTCCGCTGCCATAGCGCGAACGGTGAAATACAATTATTCAAACGATACTAGATTATGAATACAGCATTCAAAGCTCTCCTTTTAGCTACCTTAGCCTGCAGCGCATTCTTTCGAATCGCTCTCGCCGAAGAAGCGATCAAGCCCATCAAGACAATGCTGCTGACGGGCCAATCCAACAAGTACCACAACTGGAAAGTCTCGTCTGCTGCCATCGAACGCTATTTGCAGGAGACAGGCCTTTTTGAGGTGGACGTCATCCTGACCCCGCCGGGCGGCGAGAGCATGCAGGGCTTTTCGCCCGACTGGTCGAAATATCAAGTAGTGGTTATGGATTACGAAGGAGCGGAATGGCCAGAGGAGACAAAGCATTCATTTGTTGAATACATGAAAAACGGCGGCGGACTCGTGACCATTCACGCGGCGGACAATTCCTTTCCTCTCTGGGCGGAGTTTAATAAAATGATTGGCGTAGGTGGATGGGGAGGCTCCGGATTGCACGAGCCCCCTCTCTCGGACAAGCCGAAATTCCAAGCCAGTCGCAACGAGCGTTGGGGCCCCCGCATTTACTGGCGTTCTTGCGAAGTCGTGCACGACCAGTCTCCCGGAGCTGCCGGGCACCCTCCGCCTCACGAATGGCTTCTAACCGTGAGAAACTCGGAGCACCCCGTCACCGAAGGACTGCCAGAGGTCTGGCTAAACGGACGGGACGAGCTTTACTCCGGTCTGCGCGGACCCGCTGAAAATCTGGATCTGCTAGCCACCGGCTTTGCCGATCCCGACCAGCGAGGTGCTTCCCCTCACAACGAACCGGTCTTCATGGCCATATCTTACGGAGAAGGTCGCGTCTTCCATTCGACGCTCGGCCACGTAGGAGCTGGGGACGATTCCAACGCTCCAGCGATCAACAATGTCGCATATATCGTAAGCCTCCAGCGAGGTACGGAATGGGCAGCCACTGGTGACGTCACTCAAGCAGTCCCCGAAGACTTCCCCACCGCCTATCGAAGTTCCTATCGGAAAGGCGAATAAGTTGAAACTTCGATGGTCTGTTCGCGTCGCCTCATTCTTTGCTATAAATAGACTAGCAGCGTTTCCTGCTTGGATTGACCGAGAAATGGCGGCGCGTTTCCCTGTTTTCGAGACAAGAACCCCGCTCCAAATCATGCTAAGAAAACTAATCCTTTCGACGGCCGCTTTGCTGGCCCTTCCCATTTCACTCATCGCCAAGCCTGCTATTCCCCATATGGAAATAGTCGGCAACCGCCAACAGCTAGTCGTTGAAGGAGAGCCCTTCCTCATGCTGGCGGGCGAGCTTTCGAATTCCGCCGGCAGCACCATGGAGTCGATGGAGCCTATTTGGCCGCGCCTCAAGGAGCTCAACGTTAACACCATTCTGATCCCCATCTACTGGGAACTTCTGGAACCAGAGGAGGGAGAATTCGATTTCGAGCTGGTCGACGACCTGATTCTTCGAGCCCGCAAAGAAGGATTCAAGCTGGTGCCCCTCTGGTTCGGCTCTTGGAAAAACAGCATGTCCAGTCACGTCCCAGCATGGGTCAAGCTGGATCAGAAACGTTTTCCCAGAGCCAAGAGCGCCGAGGGAATCAGCCAGGAGATCCTAACTCCATTTTCGGATAACAATCTTCAGGCGGACCTGAATGCCTACCGCCAACTCCTCCGGCATATCAAAAAGGTGGACGCGGACCATCAGACCGTGATCCTCATGCAACCGGAGAACGAAATCGGCATGCTGCCTTCCGCTCGCGACTATCACCCGCTTGCCAATGAGCAGTTCGAAGCCGAGGTACCTGCCGAGCTTATCGAATATCTGGTCCAAAACAAGGACACGCTAAATCCGGAGTTCCTCGAAGTCTGGGAAAACGCGGGATCCAAAACAGAAGGCAACTGGGAGGAAATCTTCGGAGTTGGCCTCCACACAGACGAAATTTTCATGGCGTACTACTTCGCCAAATACGCCGACGCAGTCGCTAAAGCGGGCAAAGAAGAATACGCCCTACCCGCCTACGTCAACGCGGCCCTCAATCGTCCAGGGAGAAAACCGGGCGAGTACCCGAGTGCCGGACCCTTGCCGCATGTCATGGACCTCTGGCGAGCCGCCTCTTCGAATATCGATTTCTACTCTCCCGACTACTACAATCCTCGCTTCAAGCACTGGAACGATCTCTACGTCCGCCAAGGTAATCCGCTCTTCATTCCAGAACACCGCTACGACGACACCGTTTCAGCTAAATCGCTGTATGCATTTGGTCACTACGAAGCACTCGGTTTCGCCCCTTTCGCCATCGACCAGATTCCCGGCAAACCGCTCACTCCCGGCCAAGCCAAACTCGGAGAGATCTACGACATCGTTGCACAGATCAAACCGTTGCTCGACCAACAACGCGGGCAAGGACGCGTAGAAGCAGTGCTACTGGACAAGGACGTTCGAGAGGTGACCTTTCAGTTGGGCGACTACGAGTTCATCGCAGGCCATACCTTCAACCTTGGTTGGGAACCGAACTCCAATGCGGAAGAGTGGGAACCGGCGGGAGCCATCATCGTGCAAACCGCTGACAACGAGTTCTACTACGCAGGCTTCGGCGTTTCCGTTAAGATCAAAAGCCTCAAAGAGAACGCTCCCCGCGTCGGCATCCTCAAAGCGGAGAGCGGCAGTTTCGAAGACGGAAAATGGAAGGTCTTCCAGCATCTCAACGGCGACCAAACCCACCAAGGCCGCCACATTCGTTCCTTTGTCGACTCCGTCACCATTCAGCGTTTCACGGTCTACGAATACGAGTAGGCAAAAATCAGCGATAGGCTGAAAAAAAGCTTCGGCCAAATCAGTTCAACAAATGCTGGAACTCCAGTTCCAGCCCCGCCGCGTCTTTGATCTCTTGGGACACTTGAGGGCCATTGTTCTCCCACGTGTTTCCGGGGCCGTTGGCGTTGGTGGAGAACTTTTGCTCCGGACACCAGTTGTCTCGAACGTAGATGTAGGACGAACCTTCATCTAGGTAGAGATAGTTCCAGTGGTTCGGGTCGTGTACGTAAGCTGGCTTGTAGAGGGTGTGCACGCTGTTCTCGCTGATCACCGATTTTGGCTGAGGCGATAGCGTGTAGATTCCACCCACGTCATACATGTGCTTTGCGTAATGGTGTATGTGGTTAGCGTGAATCAGGTTGTCCCGCATGCAGTTGACGGACTTGGTCCAACCCCAGCCCATGCTAATTCCGGTGTAAGCGACTTCGCTGATTTCGTTGTGGGCGATTTCAATTCCCCGCACGTAACCAGCCGCGATTCCCACGCATCCCCAATCCTCGTTGGCTACGTCGGTCACGAGATTGTTAACGATGCGGGCATCGGAGCATATTTCTCGCTCGTCGCTTGGATCGTAAGGGACGTGCGTTTCGATACCGCCGTCTTGAAAGCCGCCGATCACTATTCCGTTACCACCAATATCGCGGAAGACATTCCCTTCCACCACCGCTCGCTGAGAACCAAAAGTATAGTCGAGACCGCTAGCCGCTATGCGCTGAAAAATGCAGTTTCGAAAAGCGATGTCGTTACCGCCGTAGACAGTTACGGCTGCGGACTGCCTCCCAATCCAAGCCTGATTTTCAAGGCCTGCCTTATCGGGAGTACCGGGGACCTTTAACTTATAGGCATCGTACATGTAAAACCCGGCCTGCAGCGGCACATGCCCTGCAATTGAGGGACGCATCCAAGTAGTATGCTCAAAGTGGATACCATAGAACTGCACGTGTTCAACTGGCGCGTCTAGAGATCCTTGCACCTCAACCAGAGTTTCCATGGCAGGAGCGATCACCTCCACCGTGGCCATATCCTGACCTTCTTTCGGCCAGTAGTAGACCAGTCCCTTCTCTTCGTCGAGGTACCACTCACCTGGCTCATCGAGGAACTCCATGCGGTTGGCTAGATAATAAGCGGAACTGCCATTGTCGGCGCTGTAAAATCCTGGCTTGCCCTTATTGGCTAAAACAACGGGAGGCCACGGGTGCTCGAACTGCACGCGGCTTTCGGGCTCGTAAAATGAAATGCGCGCCCGGCCTTCCTCCGGGAAAGCTTCAAAGGTTTTAACCCGAAGAATCGCGATCGCCCACATTTGATGGATAACGAACTCCATGCCAAGCGGATCGGAAAAATCGCCGAATTCCGGTAGCTCTATCCAACCAACCCGGTTCTCTTTGTCCCAATCTAGAATTCTGGGCAGGTCATTATCATCAACCTCCTTAGCCCGCACGGCCCGCTCTCCTTCGACCCAAAGTTGACGAAAAGAAAACCGGTTTGCGTTTTTGCGAGGAGTCTTAGCCACCCAGAGCTTTCCTTTGGCAGCGGGATTCAAGCCTTCGATTGATCCTTCCGCAGGACTCCAACCCTCGACTGCAACGCCACCGCTCAACACAGGAGTCGCATCAGGTGCCGCCTTAAACGTTGTGGGACTAACGGCCGTACCCGAATCTTCAGTACGTATCAGCAAAGGCTCTATCAGCTCGTACTTGCCATCGGTGAGCAGGATTTCGATCCCTTCTGCGATCGACTCATCATTGAGCCGACGCAACTCGCGGGCCTGCCGCTGTGCCGCGGCGATTCTGAGATACGGAGCTTCCATGCTCCCATCGCCCGCCTCAGTCCCTTCGGGTGAAACCCAAATCTGACGCGGGGCAGCGGCCGCAACCGATACCGCACCTAACCCACAAAGTACTAAAACAGCTTTCTTAAACATAGACCTATCTCACTCAAAATTATTCGTTCCTACTTAGCTCCTTGGAACACCTTCTTCAGGTACCGTGTATTCGCTCCGAAATTACCGATTACATCTCGCGGATTGTTGGCGTCTCGCGAGCGTTCGATGACAAGCCAACCGCTCCAACCCATTTCGTCCAAAGTTTGCTTAACGGCTTCCATATCCAGCCGTTTGTTGTTCTCCAGCCAAACACCATCCTCATCGGTCGCATGGATCATACAGATCCGGTCCTTACCTAGGATCTTAAGCTCTTCGATCAAATCCCTACCGTTCTGCAAGGCGTTGGCGAAATTGAAGAACACTTTAATATTGGGCGAACCGACGTCTTCGAGTAGCTGCACATCCCCGGCAGCATCGTATGCGGTCTCGATACCGATTACTACACCCGCCGCCTCCGCCAACTTTGCAGCCATCTTAAGCCGCTCCACAACCTTGGGCCGCAACTCCGGGAACTCCACGAGGTTGGACTTCACTCCAAGCGGAAGAAAAGCGGTCTTCACTTCCATGATCTCCATGGAGTTGATCGTATCCGTTACCAACTGCTCGACCCCGTCTCGCTCCGCGAAACTTTGCGCGTAGAATCCAGACATCGCGATAGCGCACACTTCGAGTTCATACTTCTCGATTTCGTCCCGCATCTTTCGACGCTCGATCGGATTCATCAGCTTACTATCGAAGGTCGGACGGTTCCCCAAGCCTCCCATGTCGAGCTCAAGCCCATCCGCTCCGATCTCGTGAGTTCGCTGAAAAGCTCCCAGCTTCTGACGCTTCAGTATCATCCAATCGCATACGGCCACCTTGTAGCGCTCTCCATCTCCGCACCCTTCAGACTTCGCTGGAACCGAGGGTATCACGCTCGCAAGGGCGAGAGAGCAAAATCCAACTCGAATCACCGATTTCCTAGATGTAGGAGCGAGCTTGCTCGCGATCCCAATTCCATTCGCGACCAAGGTCGCCGCTATCAGACAAATTGTATTTCTCATCTCAAATAATCTTGGATCCACCGCATCACTCGTAGCGAACGCGTGAGAGCTCAGCTGCGTTTTCTTCTGCATCCAAGGGTCGGATACTAAATTCCATTTCGTAGTTCCCACTTGGCAGGGCATACTTTTCCAGGACGCTTGGTCCGCAGCTGCTGTTGCCTAAGCCACATTGAGCCACATCAAGCGACAGAACGATGTCGTCTCGTTCGACCAGCTCGTTGGTGTGTTTGGCAGCGGACAGATCTTCCTCCGCGTAGTGCAGGGCTGAAGCCGACAAGGTCTCACCCTTGGCAACCACAAGAACCCCTGCCCCTTCGCTACCCTCTCGCAAGGCAAGCCAACGAACCCCTTCCTTGTTTCCAGTCTCTTGCGGGCGTGGATACGGCACGTATTGATCGCTCACCGTACTCTCCCACACTTTCACCGGTGTACTGTCCTTGCGGTCCACGTAGTTCTCGAAAGGCCCGTGACCATACCAGCTGAAACTCTCTAGTCTACGATCAAAAAAGAGGCGAACCCCGATGCGTGGCAAATAAGGTAAACTCTCATCGCACTCGAACCGACTCTTTACGTCGATTGATCCATCGCCACGGAACGTCCACTCCGAGACGTGTTCAATCGTTCCCGCTTCAGCAACTCCCCGTGTATGGGCCATGAATACAGCCTCACGCTTCGACTTTCGCTCTAAGGCAATCGAAACAAGCTCTCTTTCAATTTGGTCTAAACCGGCATTGCTCCAGTCTTTCGCCAACCATTTTCCGAATCCTTTATCGTTGTCCGTGTAAGCTCGATACGCCTGCAAATTTGGCTGCTCATTTTCCGCCAGCATCTCCTCGCCCGCGTAGCGGAGGCTGGACAAGCTCCCCGTCTGCTTCGAGAGCTTTGCCTGGAAAGCCTTTCCGTTGATAAGCCAGAAACCAGAATCTTCAATAACCTCTAGCGTATCCAATTTTTCTGTGCGGATCGCAGGGATTGCTTCTTTATTCGTCTCAAGAGCGAATTGCTCCCAAGCCACTTCATGCCCTGCCTCGGCCCAGAGAGTGGACTCCTTGGTTTTGAAGGACACTTTCAACCAATAATCGCCAACGCTCGAAACACTTAACTGATCCCCAATCGGTAGCTGAATTTCGGTCGCGTCTCCGGCTGGCAAATCGAGTGCAGGCAAAACTCCCTCCGCTTCCACGATTCCATCGTGAATCATTTGCCAGCTTAGTTCCAAAGTATCGAGGTTTACGTGATGATGGCGGTTCGTGACCTTCAACCTTGGACCTGAGGGGTTAAGCTCCACAGCTTCGATTGCCACGGGTTGATAGATTTTCTTTAGCTGCCAATACTTGGGATTCAGAGAACGATCGGCAAAAATGATCCCATTTAAGCAAAAGGCTTTCAGGTTTGGCTTGTCGCCAAAATCACCTCCGTAAGCGATATAGCGGACTCCACTTTCATCGATTTTATAGAGTCCCTGATCGACCCAATCCCAAATGAATCCGCCGAGCATTCGCGGATGCGAGTAGATCTCGTCCCAATATTCTTTGAGGTTACCCAGTGCGTTGCCCATTGAGTGAGCGTATTCACTGGTCAGTACGGGGCGATCATCGGAATCGTCTCGTGCTATTTCTAATAGCCGTTCCCAGCGAGCATTTTCCGCTCGTTCATCCTTAGAGTCTTCCGGAAGTCCGGGATTCAGATAAGCCTCTTCGACGCGCGGATAGAAACGGCTAATCACATCCACCGTATTCGGATCATGAGCACGATCTTCCATCGAGTAGCTCGTATCCCAAGTGGCTAGGTCGCGTTGCGCGCCTTCGTAATGGATCGGACGCGTAGGATCGAATTCCCTGAGCCACGCCGATACCGCGGCGAAGTTGGGACCATAGCCGGATTCGTTGCCCATGGACCAGAAAACGATGCTAGGGAAATTCTTGTCCCGCTCGGCCATTCGAACGGCTCGATCCAAAAACGCAGCCTGCCAATCCGGTTGACTCGCTAAGTATCCACGCAGGCCGTGCGTCTCAATATTTGCCTCGTCCATGACGTACATGCCGTAGCGGTCGCAGAGTTCGTACCATCGCGGGTCATTCGGATAGTGCGCTGTACGCACCGCATTCACATTGGCCCGCTTCATGAGCTCGAGGTCTTGCACCATGAGCTCCATAGTCATCTCTCGGCCCAACTCAGGATCGTGCTCATGCCGATTAACTCCTCGCAGGCGAACCGCTTGGCCATTGACCCAGAACTGTCCCTCTCGGATTTCCACCTCGCGAAAGCCAATATCGCTCGAAGTCGCGTCAATCACCTGCCCGCTAGGATCCTTGAGCGAAAGGGTCAATCGATAGAGATTCGGAGTTTCCGCGGTCCACTTTTTCGGGTTCTTAATTGTAGCCTTTAACCATCCAAACAAACGCCGTCCTCGCTGCGGATTACGTTCCACCAACACTCCTGCTTTGTATCCACGATTCAAAATCTCTTTCGCGTCATGGGAAAGCGGTGACTCAAAAACACGTTGTCCTTCCTCATCGAACAATTCCGCTTCTACGGTCCAGCCTTCCAAGGATTCACTCTGCGGAGCCGCCAATTCAGGCTCTATAGCCAGCAGGGCGTCTTGGTAATTTTCGTCCAGTTCCGTGCGGATTCCAAAATCGGAAATACGGGCCTGCGGGGTCGCATAAAGATAAACCTCTCTCTGGATTCCACCAAATCGCCACATGTCCTGATCTTCGAGATAGCTGGCATCACTCCATTTGTAGACCTCCACCGCGATTTGGTTGTTACCGCTGCGAACGTAATCGGTCACATCAAATTCCGCAGGGGTCATGCTACCTTGGCTGTAGCCAACCTTCTCTCCATTTATCCAAACATAGAAAGCGCTCTGAACTCCGGCGAAATGCAGAAAGACGCGTTGATTCTTCCAGCCCTTCGGAACTTCAAAACTCCGTCTGTAGCTGCCGACAGGATTCCGCTCATCGTAGGCGGTCCAATCTTCCTTCGGCTCGCTCGTCACACGGGGTGGATCGATGCGGTGCGGATAGCCGGCGCTTACATAGATCGGAGTGCCGTATCCGTTTACCTCCCACACCGCGGGAACTTCTAAATCGCCCCACGCAGAATCATCGAAATCGGTTTGATAAAAATCCACCGGCCTCAACTCGGGACGCTTGACCCAATTGAATTTCCAAGTCCCATTCAGGCTTTGGAAGCGGTGGGATGATTCACGGTCGCCGGCAAGGGCAGCCTCCGCTGATTCGTAGTTGAAAAAGTGAGCTCGAGCGGGCTCTCGATTGATTTGGATAACGTGCTGATTCTCCCAATCGGGCTGCGACCCAGCCGCGAAAGACAATCCAGCAAACGGTAGCAGCGAGCTCGCCAATAGTCGCCAAACCCAAGACAGTTTCTCAAAGCTCATAGCGTAACCTCCCGCTCTTCTCCGATCTCTAGCTCGATCGACTCACTCTCTTCATCGTAGACCAAAACCGTATTCGTCCCGTGTATACTTCTGATCTTGGCGGAGGTAAGCTTCCCTTCGGACCAGGCGATATCGACCTCAAATCCGCCTCGAGCTCTTAAGCCTTTCACCTCGCCCTCGCTCCATTCCTCCGGCAGAGCGGGCAAAAGGGTGATTTTGCCAAGCTCGCTTTGCATCAACATTTCTGCGATTGCAGCGGCTCCGCCGAAATTCCCGTCGATTTGAAAGGGAGGATGAGCGTCGAACAAATTCGGATACGTACCGCCTTCCCAAGGGGATTCCTTAGTGCGGGGTTTTGCGGGGTTGAAGAGCTGACTCATTAGTTTGTAAGCGCGATCGCCATCACCCAGTCGGGCCCACATACCCATTTTGAATGCAAGACTCCAACCGGTGCTTCCATCGCCTCGAACGTCCAAGGTTTTGCGGGCCGCCTTCGCAAGCTCTGACGTTGCTGAAGGTGTAATCTCATTTCCGGGATAGAGGCCCCACAGATGTGCGATGTGTCGATGCTGAGGATCCGCCTCCTCGTATTCTTCCAGCCACTCCATAACCCGGCCATCGGAACCAATCTTCGTTGGAGCGAGACGAGGCAAAGCTTCATCCAACTGCGATTGGAACGCGGACTCGTCCCCTACTATATCCGCTGCCTTGATACAGGCATCAAATAAGTAACGCAACAGTTGCTGATCAGCCGTCGGACCATTGCAAACATGCACCTTATTTCCATTCTCATCGATGAAAGCGTTCTCCGGTGAATTAGATGGACTGGTGACCAGCCAGCCGGTTTCCGGATCTTCGATCAACATATCGAGGTAGAACTCGGCGGAGCCCTTCAGGATCGGATAAGCCCATTCCAGAAAAGCCTCATCTTCAGTGTAGAGGTAGTGATCCCAGAGGTGCTGGCACAGCCACGCGGAACAGGAAACGGTAGAACCCCAACTGGCCGCCTCCCCTGGTGAAGTGAAGCCCCACGGGTTGGACAACAGAAACGAAACCCAACCATCCGCATCGTAGTAGGCCTTGGCAGTCTTCGCGCCCGGTTCCACCAGTGATTCAATCAAGGAAAACAGCGGCTGATGCAGCTCCGACAGGTTGCACACCTCAGCAGGCCAATAATTCATCTGGGCATTGATATTGGTATGCCAGTCGCCATTCCATGCGGTTTGCGTCTTCTCAGCCCAAATCCCTTGCAGGTTCGCAGGCAAACCTCCGGGGCGAGAAGAGGAGATCAAAAGATAGCGCCCGAAATCGAAATAGAGGGCTGCCAAATCGGGATCCCGCACTCCTTTTTCGTTGGCGACCAGCCGTTCTGGCGTGGGCAGTTGGCTCGCTTCCTCGCTGGCATTGCCACCTCTCAATCGTAAGCTTACCCGGTCGAAGAAGGACTGGTAGTCCTGAACGTGCCTGTCCTTCAAATCCGAATACTGAAAGGAACGAGCTCCAGCCATATCGCGATCCGCCGCCTTTCTGGCATCACGAACATCGCGACCAGCAAAGGTTTTGATATCGGTGGCTGCCGTTAGGTAAACGACCAACGAGTCGGCGTTGCGAACTTTGAGAATTCCATTTTCGGAGGAAACCTCACCCCCTTCAGCCTCGGCTTTCAAGAGAGCCGCATAACGAACACCCGGCTGAGTGGTCTTCGCTTCAGAAGTCCCCTCGTATCCATTATTTAACTGCCCCACCATGCGGAGCCCATCGGGTCCTGCCCGCTCCACGCTGAAACGTTCCTGCCGGTCAAGTTGAAGATCGCAACTGACAGCTCCCGGCTGATTAGCAGTGAGCTTCAATACGAAAACCTCATCCGGTGCGGAAACAAAGCCCTCCCGTTCAAAGAGCACGCCGTCAAGTTTGTAGCTTTGATAAAACGTCGCATCTTCCAGACGAAGCTCCCGCACATAATCGGAGACCTCGCCGTCGCCATCGGAAAGCATTCTGAGGCCCAATTTGCCGAGGGTTTGATAACAACCATAGGGATCGTCTTTACCTGTTCCCATCCCAGATCCCGCTCCGGCGCAGGTGAAGTTCGCATCTACTAAGGCTTCCGCCTCATGGTTTTTGCCCTCGAGCAAAAGCTTGCGAATCTCAGGTAAGGCTTGGTTTGCCTCGGGACGATCCGCCTCTTGAGGGGAACCGGACCACATCCCATTTTCATTCAAGACGATAGTCTCATCCAAGACCCCGCCGTACAGCGAAGCTCCCAGTCGACCGTTCCCAAGCGGCACAGAGCCAGTGAAGGCTTCGGAAGGCGAGTCGAAGGTGACTTTGCGAGCGGGCACTTCCGCACTTATCAGAGTTGTGAATACGAGGAAGAATGCAGGGACGACTTTGCTTGCGAGCCCTACCATACAATCGCGACCAAGGTCGCTCCTACCTGGGAAACGCTTCATTTCAAATCCTCCGAAGTTGCCAGAGCGATTACCCGGCCGTTTTCACCGACTCCACAGTAGAAGTGATAAACCACCCCATCGTGTTTTAGAACCCAAGGCTTGTGGGCGAAGGTTTTGTCGTAGGCCTCGCTCGACTCCACGAGGTGCTCCCCTTCCCACTTTGACCAATGCACCAGGTCGTAAGAACAGGCGAAGGTATCGAAGGCTCCCTTTTGATAAAACGCTCCGAAATAGAACATCACCCAGATATCGCCGATTTTCACCATCTGCGGGTCGCCACTGATTGCCCAAGGCGAAGGGCCGACATTATTAACCACAGGTCCAGGACCATAGCGTTGCCAATTCTTCATGTCGTGAGACACAGCGATTCCGATCGTCTCCTGTCCATAAGGCGGAGCCTTGCCGTTGTAGAACATGACGAAGGGAGCTCCGAGCTGCTCATCTTCGTCCCGCACGATAGCGCTTTTGTAGAGCGTCACGTGCTCGAAGTCACGCACGTCGCTCTGCATGGGCGAAAGCACCGGATTCGATTCGAGCCGGTCCCACGCTTGAATGGCGGTCGGGTTTTCCGTAGACGCCAAGCCAATAGAAAGCGGATCGGTCTCATACCCTTGTTCCGCGCCGCCAATATAAGACATCCAATACTTGCCCTCGTAGGTGCCGAGCTCGTGGTCAGCATCATCCCAACGTGTATCATAGAGGGCAATACCGCCGTCTGCCTGCCAAGCATCCCATCCTTCCTCCGCAAACGGCATGATGACACCAAGCCGCTCCCACTGCAACAAATCGTCACTGACTGCTAGATGCGTTTGGTAGCCGACCGAATCGACATTCGAGACGAACATCATGTACCAACGTCCATCGTGGCGGAAAACGTTGGGACAGTCGACCATTTCACCTTCCTCAGGCTGAAGCACCACTCCGTATTTGTAGGGAGTCTTAACTTCCTCGTAAATGGCACGCATCTTTTTCCCTGAAACCATGCGAGGCTTTCCTTCCGGGAAAGGCAGAACCTCAGGACGGCTCGAGGATTCAGGGCTTTGAGCAAAACAGCCGCTGACCAAAATGGCAGAGCTTAAAAGTGTCAGGCTAGTAAGTTTCTTTAGCATAGAAAAATGTGGTTCCCCTGGGTTCTAAGCGGTGCTTGGTAGTCATCAGCTGCACCGGACCGAGAAGCCCGGATTTGATAGGCTTTGCCCCATCCAGATCCAGAGGGGCCGTCGTCCAAACGGATCGTTCTTCCTCAGGTAGAGCGAATTCGGAGATCAGTCGATTCCTCCAAGTATTGGCGACTTCGATACGTAACTCGTTCTCGTCGCCTTCACGCAAAAACTCGCTGGGCACAAAAACTCGAAACGGCTCCGTCCACGCCAACCCACAGGATTTTCCGTTAACATAAACCTCCGCTAGTTCGGCTACATCACCAAGGTCAATCGCCAATTCGCCACTGCTCTTATCCCAAACAAAACTTGTCTCGTAAACGCCCACTCCCGAAAAGGCTCGTACTTCCGCCTCTTCGAACTCCGACCAGCTCTGCAATGATTCCAAGCAATACTGTCCCAATCCGGGCAAGGTGATCGCCCAGACCGCATCGCCTAAGGAAGCTGCGACTTCCCACTTTTTGGCTGCCTCTCTCTCAGCCAGCCCCTCGGGCCGAATCAAAATAAAGCAAGACTCTGCCTCCTCGAGCGTAAGTGGCATCTCGATACGGTCATCGACTATCGAATAAGCTTCTGCCGCACAAAGTTCACCCGTTTGAGGATTCCAAAGTTCGGGCACACCTGATTCGGCTCGAACAGAAATAGTCGATTTTAGTTTTTCACTATCGTTCGGGTTAGAAACGAAGTAGAGCTCAGCATCCTCGAGACGGCGGTGAGACCAAGGCAATCCATGCAAGCGCTCACCGTTCTCATCCATAGCGAGAAAATCAGGTGCGACTCCGAATCGGGAAAAATCAGATTCCTCATACACATTTTCCAGTACGACTGCTCCCTGCTTTTTCAGCTCCGCAAGTTTATCCCGCAGCTCGTCGCTCAAGACGCTGCCTTGCGAGGCCATGGGTCTTTCTTGAGGAACCACTAAAACCGCGTAGCTTCCTCCGCCAGGAAGCACGATTCGTCCGTCTTCCACTGTTGCCAACCGAAGCAATGCGTCGCGGTTGATGGAGTCATAAGCGTATCCACGAAGCGGATCGATCCAATCCTCTGGATCAGCCATATTCCCGGAATGCGTCACTCCGGCAGGCATTTCCCTCAGAGGCTGTCCTTCGAACGCCAAACGGGTCTCTTCACTTTTGACCCGATCTTCGCCGAAGATTCCCGGCAAACTGGATACAAGTCGATCCGGCAAAACCGAGCGTCGTGGCATCTCCTCACCCATAAAAACCGCTACGTCCACCACCGGTTCACCGAGCTGCAAAAGAGCCTGGCAACGCGTCAGATAATCAACCCAAGCACGCCCCATCTTCCACCAAATCTGATCGCGTTGAAAGTAAAGGCCCACGCCATTGAGCGTCACACCGGGAACGCGATCCATAAAAGGATTATGCGTAAACACGTGAATAGAGAAACGATTGATTCCACGAGCAAAGTTCTGATCTCCCAGCGTTTTCAGCATGCCGGGATGTTCATCCCAAGCCATTCGAAGCTGGGTAAAAGCCTCCGCCTGAACGATCCGCTTTCCGTAGACATGAGCGCCAGAAATGGCGTCCAGCATGTCGTTGGGTTTGTCGTGAGTCGGGCTCTGCAGCCAAAACTCGCCCATCGGAAAATCGACATTCTGGAAGTGGGCAATGCCATCGCTCATCATAGTTGGAGCCACGCTCTCGCAAGAAAAGTCACAACCGGCATCTTTGGCCAACTTCGCCATGGTACCGTAAAATTTATCCACGACCAGTTCGCCAATCGTTTCACGCACATCTCGCAAAACCTCCTCGGATCGCTCCGCGGATTCTATCGGCACTCCGGCAAAGAGTGGCAAGTAAGGTACAATGTCGTAGCCGCGTCGCTTTTCGAATTCATCACGAAAGAAGGGCGACCAATTTTGGCTGCCACACTCCCAGCTATCGACGTGGAAACCGCTGAGCACGGAGCCGGCTCGATCTGGTCCGGCGACCCGAAGGGCTTCGCCGAACCAATGGTCAAACTGCTTTTCAATCGCCACCGGGTTGAACTTATCAACTTCGAGTCCTTTGCCCGCTCCCCCAGTGGCATTGGTATGTCCAGTAGTGGTATGGCCCATACGCAGGATCGTCCACTCCCCGACAGGAGGATCCCAATCCAGTGCGCCATCCGGGCTCAAACGATCCGACAGTTCGATTATTTCTGATGGATCAATGCAAGCAGCCAACGGAGCTTCGTCGACGGTAGTCTCTCGGTCAATACGCCAGACCAGACCGCTTTTTCCTTCCACTGCATGGATACGGGCGTCTCCGTAAAGTTCGATCCCGCGGATCTTAAACACGGTCCGCCACTTGGCACGATCCAAGTCCTCCGATCCTGGCGATGATCCAGTCGGATCATACTCAAAACGAAAATACCGAGCTGTCGTTTCTTCTATGGAGTGCGTGAACTGGGCGTCTCCATCCTGCCAACCGTGCCGCGGCGACTCCAATTGCCGGACTAAGCGGAAGGTTTCCCCATCCTCACTGGCGAGGACTTTAATGCGATTGGACTGGTAGTTGTTGCTGTGCGGCCGAATCACGAGGCTGCGGCACGTGAAAGGAGTCTCGAATTCGTACTGAATCCAGCACGGCTCCTCGCTTCGCAGCGGTTCGGAGTTGAGTGGATCAGCCAGTCTCTGAGCAGAGTCACCCTCCACACTGCTGGTGACCTGCGGTTTTATAAGATTGCTCGACTCGCCTTCGCCCGCTCGCCTCGGATAGGCGAAGGTGGCGATGTCCTGATAGTACCCTTCCAGCGACTCGGGTTGCGGCAAAACGATCGAAGCCGCATCTCCTCGGGTGAAGGTCTTGGACCAGACCACCTTTTGCATCGATTCTTCGGGCTTGATCCATGGACCGCCCGCGACCGCAAACCCGTCGCTGGCGTGCATAGCGATGCGTAAGCCCAAACGTTCGGCTTCGGCAAAGGAGTGATCCACCCGCTCCCAGAACTCAGGTGACAGTTGTGGCGATGCGGGCTCGTAAAGAGGTTCCTCGTCTACGCCAAAGATCGGCATCAGGTAGGCTCCGCCGATACCCGCTTCCGCCATGGCCTCTAAGTCGGCAGTAATACCTTCGAGCGAGATCGCTCCACGCATCCAATACCAAAATACCCAAGGTCGCGCATCCTCATTTGGCGACTGGAAAGCCGCCTCCAGGTCTGCATACGTTTCAGGCCGGACGCTAGAAACCTCCACCGCCTTCGACGACGTGGGAAGGATAGCAAAAGACAAGGCAGCCAACAAAGGCAAACGCAGACGAAAGTTGGGAACACGCACAGGCAACTGGGTTATTAGGGGGAATTATTTCAAATGAAATAATTAGCAAAACCTTATGTTTCACAAAAACCTTGTGTCAACGCGTTTCGCTCCTAGACACCTTATAAAGCCCTTTCAAACCAAGCGTCATACCCAGATTATAAGCTTATTGCCCCGAGAAGAAAAACTCAGTGAAATATATTTTGTTTCATTCGTTTTTCATCCAAAATCGAGATATCCTAAGCCCCTTTTGCAAAACCCATGTCCCCTCGAATTGCCCCCCGCTCGCTTTGCGTCATTGGCAGCATCGCAGCTGCCCTTAGCCTAAGCCCCATGACTGGCTTCGCACGCGAATCTGAAACGCTCGCCGATAGTTGGAATTTCAGCCACGGGCCCGAACAACCCGCTGAATCGGATCAATGGACCGAGGTTTCCCTTCCTCACGACTGGAGCATCGAATTGCCTCGCGACGAGGATCAGCCGAGTCTCGGCGGGAACGGATTCTTCCAGACCGGTATCGGCTGGTACAAGCGGGAGCTGCTAGCTCCCAAACGTTGGATGGACCAGAAGGCCTTGCTGCACTTCGAAGGCGTCTATCAAAAGGCGAGCGTCTGGCTAAACGGCGAACTACTCGCCGAGCACGCCTACGGCTACACCCCTTTTCAGGTCGACCTCACCGACAGCCTCGTCCTTGGCGAAACGAACGAGATTCTGGTGAAAGTGGATAATTCCGACCAGCCGAACTCGCGCTGGTACAGCGGCTCCGGCATCTATCGTCCGGTTACCCTAAGAATCTTCGATCCGATCCACATAGACAAAAGGGATATCTCCGCATCTACTTGGTTCATCTCCGAAGATGGCAAGCTGGGCACCATAGCCGTTTCCGCACAAGCCCGCAACGGTTCGGAAGCGACTGAAGAAATCACCCTGAAAGCCTCCATCATCGATCCGGATGGGCTTCCGGTCGCAAACTTCGAACAAAGCGGGAACGCCGCCCCAGGCGAACGTTTCACCTTCGAAGCCAAGCTCGGCGTACCGCATCCACAGGTTTGGGATCTGGATTCGCCCACGCTATATCGCCTAGTTGTGCGAAGCTTCGTGGGAGATCGGCAAACGGACCGAGAGGAAACAAGCTTCGGAATCCGTACTGTTGAATTTTCGGCGAAAGAGGGCTTCCTGCTCAATGGTCGATCAGTCGAGCTGATCGGAGCCAACGTCCACCACGACAATGGCCCGCTTGGCGCGGCGGAATACCGCGACGCCGCCTTCCGCAAAGCGAAGGTACTTAAAGACGCCGGCTTCAACGCGGTTCGCACTGCTCATAATCCTCCCTCTAGCGACTTCCTAGACGCCTGCGACCAGCTGGGGCTTCTAGTATCCGACGAGTCCTTCGACGGCTGGAAATCCAAAAAAAACAAGCAGGACTACGGCACTCTTTTCGACGAAAACTGGGAGTCTGACCTTCGGGCCATGGTCTATCGGGACCGCAACCATCCATCGGTCGTCATGTGGAGTATTGGCAACGAGGTCTACGAGCGAGGCAAGGAAAGCGGGATCGAAATCGCCGCCAAAATGCGAGAAACCGTTCGCAGCATCGATACAACTCGCCCCGTGACGGCCGGAATAAACGGATTGGGCAAAAAAGAAGAATGGCCCCAGCTCGACCACCTCTTTGCCAACTTGGACGTAGTGGGTTACAACTACGAACTACACCGGCACGCGGAAGACCATGAGCGTCTTCCCAACCGGATTATCTATTCTTCCGAGAGCTACCTCGACGACGCATTCGCTAGCTGGAAGGCGTCCTCCGATTTCGAATACGTAATCGGCGACTTCGTTTGGACCGGAATCGACTACTTGGGAGAAGCAGGCATCGGGCGCGTTTTCCCTCCTGAAATCGAAGCGTACCCACACTGGGAAGGCGTGCACTATCCATGGCACGGGGCCTACTGCGGCGACATCGACCTGACAGGCTTCCGCAAACCGATTTCCCACTATCGCAACATCGTCTGGGATCAGGGCGAGAAGCTCTTTGCCGCAGTCTTGGAGCCGACCGAGACAGGCGAGGATTGGAACGTTTCCCAATGGGCCACTCGCCCTTTGATCGAAAGCTGGACTTGGCCTGAACTAGCTGAAGGTACACCGGTAACCGTAGAAGTGTTTTCCCGCTACCCAAAGGCCCGCCTCCTTCTGAATAGCAAGATATACGGCGAGAAGCCCACTGGCGAGACACAAGAATTTAAAGCCGTATTCGAAATCCCCTACAAAGCGGGAAAGATCGAAGCGCAAGGTATTGATTCCAATGGCAACGTCGTCGAACGGTTTGTTATCCAATCCGCAGAACCGGCCTCCCAAATCGCACTCGAGGCGGAAACGCCCATCGAGCATGGAGAGAAGAACACGCTTCGCTTCGTCCGAGTCCGCCTTGCCGACAAAAACGGGATTTGGAACATGGCTCAAGATGCGTCGGTGAGCTACTCCTTAGACGGCCCCGCTCGCATCGCCGCTATCGGAAGCGCCGATCTCGCCAGTGAAGAAAACTACGGAGCCAATCCTAGAAAGACTTGGCAAGGACAAGCCCTCGTGGTGATTGAAAGGACAGGAGACGGCTCAATCACTCTCACCGCGGAGAGCGAAGGACTGGGCTCCACCAAAATCGAGCTATGAGAATCCGCAACAGCCAAAAGACAAGTAGGAGCGACCTTGGTCGCGATAAATCGCCACACACTCGCCGCCTAGCGAGAGCAATCCTGCCAACCCTACTCCTTTCACTCGCCCCGCTCACGCAAGCCGACATCACTTGCCCGCCGATCTTCACCGACCACATGGTTTTGCAGCGGGAGATGCCAGTTAAGCTCTGGGGAACCGCCGATCCTGGTGAAAACGTAACCGCCCAGTTCTCTGAGCAAGTGGTATCGACCACCGCAGACGAATCCGGGAATTGGTCCCTCGCCCTCGCCCCGCTTAAAGCTTCGGCGAGCCCCCGCAGCCTAAGCCTAACGGGCAACAACGAGCTTATCTTCGACGACGTTCTCGTTGGCGAAGTGTGGTTCTGCTCCGGCCAATCCAACATGGACAAGCCGCTGGGCGAACAAAAGGGCCAAAAGCCTACCCTCGGTTACCCAGAAGTCCTGAAGGATGCGGACCTGCCCCATCTTCGCCTCTTCGTCATGCCTCGGCATGGGGTGGTGAAGAACGAAGAAAACCAGATGCTGTGGAAACGCTGCAGTCCTGAGACCGTGGAATCGATGCGTTTCTCCGCAGCCGGTTTCCATTTCGGCGAAAAGCTGCACGCCGAGCTAGATGTGCCCATCGGCTTGATACACTGTGCCTACGGAGGCACCATGATCGAAGCGTGGATGCCAGACCAAGCTTTCCAGCACGACGAAGAGCTGGCGCCCCTTCTCGACCAACCTTATTTCGCCTGGGTCAAAGGCGTACAAGCCACCGAACTCTACGAGAGCATGGTCGAGCCGCTTGCCCCTTTCTCCTTGCGAGGATTTCTATGGTACCAAGGCGAAGCTAACTTGATGCATGGCGACGGCTCCATCTACGCCGATAAGATGAGAGCCTTGATCAAATCTTGGAGGGACGCCTGGAGCGACAGCGAGGCTCCCTTCTACTTCGCCCAAATAGCGCCTTTCACATACTCGGAATGGATCGGCGACAAGACACCGAGCCTCGATGCCCTTCCCTATTTTTGGGAAACTCAAGCCTCAGTGGTCGACGCAGAAAACGGGATCGAAATGATCCCGACTTTCGACCTGGTCAAAAACGTTCGCGATATTCACCCCGTCAACAAGAGAGATGTAGGCTATCGTTTTGCCAACCTTGCCTTGGAGTCGACCTATTCTCGTCCCGGAGACAAAAGCGAAATCCCGCAACTAATTTCTACCATAATCCAAGGTAAGAAGCGCCTTAAAGCGAGCTTCACCCAAAAACTCAAAGAGAGTCAGAACATTGCCGCCGGAGAGCTAGGAGCCTTCGAGATCGCCGGAAAAGACGCGGTCTATTATCCCGCCGAGGTCAAGTGGAGAGGAGCGAACGCTATTCTATCAAGCGAGTTTGTCGAGAAGCCGATCTACACCCGTTACGCTTGGGATGAAAAGGCCCAAGCCCCTTACACCGGAAGCGACAAGCTGCCCTTGTACCCATTCCGCACCGACAAGAAGAAGATCGAAACGCTCCTGCCTCAATTTCATAAGGCGGAACGAATTCAATTCACGGATCCGGGGGCAGACGACTACCGAGAGTTAAAGGGCAACGAGGACCAATCATTCGAGCTCGAAGGCTGCGTCATAACTCTATCAAAACTGAGTGAAGACTCCTTCACCCTGACGATAAGCGGCCTCTCGGAAAATCCGCATACCATTGCAGTCCAGCAACGAGGCAAAGACATCTCCTTCCAGCAATTTTTCACACAAAAGGGTTTTACTCTTCAAAAGGTAATCGAGGGTTCGATAGCCGATTTGGTCGAGATCGTAATCGACGCACCCGATCCAAGCAAACAAGCGAACTCTCCACTCCCCCAAACCGGAGCAACGACTCAGACCACAGAGGATGGAGGACTCACGCTCAGCTGGCAGCCAGGACAAAAGGGCGACACCTACATTCTGTATCTCAATTTCGGTGACGAACTCAGTTCGACACAAGAAAAGGTCCTCAAAGCCGGCCGCAGCTCTAGCACTTGGCAAGGTCTCTTGAATCAAAACTCCTTTGAAGTTACCGATCCAAAAACCGGATACTACACGTGGAGAGTCGATAGTATCAGCAAAGCCGGCGAACTCACACGCGGAGACGTCTGGACCTTCAAACACTCAAATTAATCAGCTTCGTTCATCCCCTTTCGAAAACAAGAAAACCCAACCTTATACCCTAATGAAAACACGCAAACTACTATGCACCGCGATTGCCCTATGCGTCGCAACTGGAAACGCCCTTTTACTTGAAGCAGCTCCACCCAAAGCGATAGCTGACATGGACAAAAAGGAGCTCAAAATCCACAAACGCGATTACAAAAAGTACGCTTTCGAAACACAGATAAATAAGGACCGATCAACCGGCATAACCTGGCTAGAGTCGCCTCAAGTCGCCCATCCTTCGACTCCTGCCATGGCTCACTATTTTAGAGTGGCATTCCGGGACGGGAAGCCTGTAGCTCATCAGCTAATCGTCGCCAAGTTGCATCAAGGCATGACCGAATACGATCGAAAATCAATGGACTACACCAGCGCTCGAATCGGGGACAGAGTACTCCCTACCGAAGCGGGCGATCCGCAAAGAAACCCAGCATACGATCAGCTAACTCAGATTTCGTCTATCACCATCACTCCGGAAATCCTGAAGAGCCATGCAGACACAGGGATAGACCTTTGGGTAAAAAACACCTTTGGAGAAACCGAAGTTCCCATCCACGCGAGCTTGGTGACAGCCTTCCTCAGTCGCTACGAGAAATTAGCGAGTAAAAAGTAGCAGCAAAACGACTTCATCGTATCCCTGTGGCGTACCTGAATCGGGTACGCCATTTTCGTGCTCGAGCATCCTCCTTCGAACAATAAGGACCACAGAGATACTTACTGTAAGCGCAAGGACCACTTTAATTAAACGGCAATTGCAGAGTACTCTGTCGACTTCGCTACACTACCCCGCTCGCACAACCCTACATTGAGAATTCCCCCCATGAAAGGACTCCCCTACCTCTCACTCTCACTCATTGCAGTCTTGCTAATCCCACCCTCACCGCTCGATGCCCAGTTGATAGGGCCAGATGCAGAACCTGCACTTGGTTTGTGGAAGAAGCCATCCGCAATGCCCGTATCCTATGAGGTTGCTGAGACTGAAGAAATCCTGGCCAAACTGGAATCGGTGCTTCGCTATCTGGAAACAGCTAGTCCAATCCGTATCGGCGACTTGGAGACGGAAAAAGCCCTAGAGGAGGGAGAGAAATGGCCTCGACTCCCTGGTCTAGTACGCGGTCCTTTTGCCTTGGTAAGCTACGAATGGGGTGTCACCTATGCGGGCATGCTATCAGCGGCGGAAGCAACAGGAAATGAGGATTTCAATCGATTCGTTTCAGAGCGTCTGACGACTATAAGAGAATTGAGCGAGGTCTATGGTGAAATGGCTGAAGATGATCGTCCCGAACGCTATCCAACCAAACGGCTACTTGAACCCCATTCTCTTGACCATTGCGGGGCTATGTCAGCTGCCATGATCAAGGCACAAGCAGCTGGTGTCGTGGAAAATTTGGATACACTTTGGCAAAGCGGCTTACATCACGTCGGCACCGAACAATACCGCCTCGAAGACGGCACCTTAGCACGCAACCGGCCTATGAAAGACAGCCTATGGCTGGACGATCTCTACATGAGCGTGCCCGCCTTGACGCAGATGGCAGCCTACACAGGTGATTCAAACTACTTCGATGATGCGGTCAGACAAATGACCCAGTTCTCCGAACGCATGTTCATTGAGGAAGAAGGCTTGTACCGACATGGCTGGGTACAAGAAATGGATCCCCATCCCTATTTCCCGTGGGCCAGAGCCAACGGCTGGGCTTTCATGGCAAACGCGGAACTGTTGTCAGAACTTCCGAAAGACCACCCGGGTTACGAGAAAATGCTCGAGCTTTTTCAAGCGCATGCGGCTGGGCTATCCACAACTCAAGGCATCAACGGACTTTGGCACCAACTGCTCAACGAGCCCGGCACCTATGAGGAAACCTCAGCCAGCGCCATGTTTGTTTTCGGATTGGCAAAAGGTATTAATGAAGGCTGGCTAGATCCATTGACCTACGGCCCCATCGCATCCCTCGGCTGGAACGCGGTAGCGGAAAAAATCAACGAAGAAGGCCAAGTGGAAGGCACCTGCGTCGGTACCGGAATGGGCTGGGACAAAGCGTTCTACGCCTACCGGGCCACCAGCATGTACGCAGCCCATGGATACGGACCCGTCCTCCTAGCAGGAGCAGAAATGATAAGACTACGCCAAGGTCTAGGCTCAAAAGCTCGGGTACACGATGGTGGAGTCCATTTTGGCGAGACACCCGATTGGTAAGAGAGAATTTTCAGTTCAAGTTATCTCGCAAATAGTCACGCATGCTCTCCAACAAGACCGGATCGAGAGGAACTTTGTGTCCTAGACCGTCGGAATCTGTCGCATACCTGTAGGGACTTCCCCAAAGCGTTAGACGCTGACGCAACAAAGACATCTGGTGCTGAGCGTCCGGCCCCTCCCCACTGTTGATACTGAGAAAGAGCGGCTTGGTAGCTCCCTCGAGATAATCCAACGCCCCCTGCTCTTTCCAGAGAACAGGATTCTCATCTGATTCTCCCCAAGCCTTCAAATATCGCGGCCACATCTTATCATTCTTCAAAAGATTAAGATAAGTAAAACGCCCGGAAAGAACTATCGCCGCCTGAACAGTGTCATCTTCTTCCGGATACTCGCCTTTCACCTCAAAGCTGCCGTTTCCTTCAGTTGTCACTAGGGCTAATGCCATACCGCTTCCGCGAGAGAACCCTGCCACCGCGATATCATCCGATAAACCTAATTCACGCCCCGCACCACGCAGGGTTCGCGTCGCTGCCTTGATCTTGGGAATGCAGTCAACCATCGGATCTAAGCCTTTGTAGGGCGGAGGAACGGGGTGATCCGCCATGGCGAAGGCGTAGCCAGCCGTAGCAAAGCCTTCCAACAAAGTGTCCCGACAAACCGCGAGCGAGAAATTCCCCATGCGATCTGTATTGTCACACGAAAATTCTAAAACACACGGAACAGATCCGTCCGCATCTAGCGGATACGCGATATCCATTAAAAGAGGTCGCTGCTCATTAACGAAATAAAGTACATCAGGCTTCAAGCCATAGCCTTCAGGCAGAATGAATATCCGAGCGTAATCCAAATCTAACTCCTTAAAGAGTTCGTTTCGAAACAAATCATTACGAAGCTTTTGGATGTCTCGGCTCAGGTAAGGAAATATCGCCTCGGGAGCGTCTCGATAGTCGAATTCAATTACTCGGGAGCCATCTAGCCCCACCCCGTCCTGCTTTGCTTGAAACTCGGGCAATCCACCCAGTTTCAGAATGGTTATCGACTCCCCTTCAGATGGCTGCTGGATAACTTTCCAATCGATGGCATGACCAAGCGCGTTGCTGTACCATTCGCCACTTTGGGCAAAAGAGGAACAAGAGATAGTCAAGCAGATGAGAGCGAAGGCTAATGACTTCATAAACAAAAACAGCAAAAGGTAGGAGCGATCTCGCGTCGCGATTATTCGTATGAAATCGCGACTCTAGGTCGCTACTACCCTAACTAGTTGAAAGGATTCCAGAAAAGGTCCTTATAGGTCCGAGGCGTTTCCCACTTCTGGGCTGGAGCCGACGGATCCATACCGTTGATAAAGTCTTCGATATTGGTGTAGCCGTCGCCATTCAAGTCGGCAGAAGCGTCGGAAGCATCCTTGGGGTTAAGACCATGCATCTTCTCCCACTTATCAGGCATGCCGTCGCCGTCGCTATCCTTGTAGGGCTTCCCATGATACTCCGGATAGCCTCCCACTTGCTTGATATCGGTGATGATCCCCTTTCCCTCCTTGTAAAGGACCTCGCCCGTTCGCACCATCTTCACGATACGTTCGTCGACAGGATCCCGTTTCGGCAAAGTTGCCCCCGCATTTTCAAGCACGTCCTCGTAAGCCTGCTCGGCAGAAGTGATTTCGAGATAAGAATGTGGATACGGTTTATCGATACGAATTTCAGGGAGTTTTCTCTCCGGGACGACTCCATTTTCCTTTTCCAGCTGCACACCGCCCGCCCAATTGTCAGCAGTCACTTTCTCATTCCCCTCGATCACGTTTCCAGAGGCGTACACTCGGCCGAAGTCATTGATCGGGAATTTGCTGCGACGAGCCTCGGGCTTGATGATGCGGTGAGAAATCGCTCCTTCCGGCGTTACAGGACCGGGCTTGTAGTAATTGTTGATCATCGAGTAATAGCTCCGATGATCCCCGCCATCCGTCGTTCGATGCCGCCAATTAAAGATCACGTTGTTGGCAAAAGTGAAGTCGTAGATCATGCCAACACTTGCATTGCGGCCAGTATTACTTGCCCAAAGATTGTGGTGAAATGTGCTATTGTACCCACCAATGGTGCTTCCAAAGGCATGGTCATAGGTATCCAAGGCCTCGCTGAAAATCGAATTCTGGATGGTGATGTTTACCGTAGGCAGCTTCTGCTTCTTAGAGCCGTCCCCTGGATCGTACATGTGACGGTACATGGACATGTTCTCATCCAATCCCCAACTGGCGGACACATGGTCGATCATGATGTTGCCGATGGGATTTCCACCCAAGGAATCGTTACGATCTCCCACCCAAGTCTCGCCCCTACGGAAACGCATTTGGCGTATGACAACATCGTGCGTTTCCAGCTCAACCGTATCTCCCGCGATGCAAACGCCATCGCCTGGAGCCGTGCCACCCGCTATCGTGATGTACGGAGCTCGGATGATAAGGCGCTCCTCCAGCTTGATAATTCCCGCCACATTGAAGACTACGATTCTAGGACCGCCCGCTTCGCAAGCTTCACGGAAGCTACCCGGACCACGATCGTTCAAGTTGGTCACGACAAAGACTTTTCCGCCGCGTCCACCAAAAGAGTACATGCCACCACCTTGAGCTCCTGGAAACGCCGGAATATCAGCCTGCGGAAGATCATCCGGATGGGAGGCAGACGGGATATACGGTTTACCCTTCGCTTCCCATTCCTGGATAACTGGCAACGCCTTTTCCCATGCCGCATCGGAATTCTGCTGCATGATAGCCTTCAAACGATCCGACTCTGCCTGCACATCGTCAGAGATTGTTGGATACCCAGCGTAAGTTGGTGAGATAAGCACCCCAGAAAAAACCGAAGTGTAAAACAGTGTTTTTAGACAGAACCTTTTCACAACGCTCTAAGCTCTGAGAAGTTACTACTCCGCTCTAGCCGCCTTTTCCTTTTCGGCCAAAATACGCTCACGTTCCTTCATATTCACTCCCAGCTTGGAGAGGTAGTTGTTGATGCGACCTTTATATTTTCCGAAACGCTTGTGCTTCTCATCTGAAGAGCCTTCATCCATAGCATGCTCTCGAGCCTCCACCAAAGCGGCATAGATGTAGCGTTTGTGCACATCATCCAAATCTCCCAATAGCTGCATGTAGCGGTAGTAGGTGTTAGGTACCACGCCATAGGTCATGCCGTCCTTCACCTGCTCGACTTGTTCCTCGTTCAACTCAGTGGAGAGTTTAGCCAAAAACGCGTAGTGAAGCTCGTACACATCCAGATCCGCCTCTCGTTTAAGGGTTTCGATTTCTTCTGCTGCCGCCCCGCTTTCCTTAAGCTCCGCTACCTTCGCGTCCCTCCCGTCATGGATGTCGCGAAGATCTCGGTACTGGGCAGCGATGATTTCTGATACGCGGTCTTCTACACCACGATCCTTGAGATCCATCTTGGCAACGATCTTGTCGCCCCGCTTCATTACAGTCTGCCAATAGGCGGCTTCCTCGCTCGAATCAGAGCTAGCGCGCGCCTCGAGTGAAACGAGCGCTCCAAGACACAAAAATGCTACAAGGGAACGTTTCTTCATGATATTCAAAAAATGGGGGGTTGAATGCAAATCGATGCCGCCCTCTTCCACCACACCGCGTAGTTGGCAGAATCAGAATCGTTGAGATCGGGTAAAATAACTTCCGGCGACAAAAAGGAAAGACACGCTTCGCTGGCTTTCGTTTCTGTATCCAAGAAAATGATGAGACCAAAAGAGGCTCGGCATTTCGAATACCGAGCCTCTCGAAAAAATACAGATATAAACTAAACCTCAGACGGTTTCTTAGAAGGAGCCACGAAGGCCGAGCTGCATGTTGAAACCGTAGTCGTTAATAGATTCCATGTTGACCCAGTCAGGGAGAAGTCCGTCTTCGTCGAAGATTTCCTTCTTCGTCTGTGTGTTGGTCACATTACGAGCGCTATAGAAAATGCCATAACGGTCGTTGAGCTGGTAGTTGAAGTTCACATCCACCTTAGTGACTTCTGGATAGCGATAGTAGAGCTGCACGCTTTCGCCGCTACGGCTTGTTGGGTCAGGAAGGTAGTTCTTGCGAGTGTACTTCTGGATGAGCTCGCCAGTGTAGGTAGCGCTAACACGAGCGCTGAAGCGACCCGAGTTGAAGTACACCCCGAAACCAGCACCGTCCTTCGGAGAATCCGCGAGGGAAGCGCCGTCGGTCTTAACAGTGTCCTTGGTTGAGTAGCTACCGTAGACTTGGAACTTATCGCCAAAGTCACCGAGGAATCCGAGTGATTGATTGATTTCCACCTCATAGCCGGTGGTGCGAGAAGTGCCTTCACCATTTCGCTGGGTGGTCACTGTCCAACCGATGTACTCGTCTGTTACTGGCAGTCCAAACGCTCTGAGATCGTCCAGATTCTCCATTATGTAGTTATCGTAAACGATGTAGTTCTCGGTTTCGTCCACGAAGTAACTAAGCTTGATCTTGCCACCGAGGTCGGTGTAGTAGGCGAGCTGGTAGTCGAACTTGTCAGAACGCCAAGGCTCAATTGCAGGGTTACCGATCGTTACAGTACCTGGGGTACCGTCACTGGTGTAGTTGAACGTAACTCTCTGCAAAACACCATAAGAACCTTCGAAGTCAGGAGCACCATTCGCTTTTGCATAACCGACACGAGCAGTGAGTCGATTCGTAATTTCGTAAGCAGTCTGGAAGCTAAAGGTCGGGTCCGTCTTGGAGCTTTCGTCGATCGCATAGTCCTTAGTCCACTCACGCATTTTGTACGCTAGGGTCCCACTCTCAATTGGCGTGTTGTTGTCGTCAACCGAGCTCAGGAAGCCCGCATCCACGAGTTGCTGCAAGACGTCCGGGCGATCTTCTCCGTACTTTTCCTGCCAGTCGTCACGAACGCTAACTGGGCTCAAAGCGATCTCTCCTGTCTCAGCGTCAACGGTCTCATAATAAAATGGGGTCCCATCATCATAGAGAAGATAATCACGGTCCTTATTTTGGTAGGGGCCGTATCCAGAACGCTCAGCTTCCGACCAACGCATACCGGTTACAAAACTCAGTTTGTTATTGAGAGCTTTACCTTCGAACTGCACGTAGTAGGCATCACTGGTTTCCTTAATGTGCTTACTATTCTGAACAGACTGGTTGTAGTTGCGGGCCGCAACGGAATCACCGCTAATCAAGAGATCCTCCGTATCCGAGAAGTAATCCGGGTTAGCCTCGTAGAAATCATAGATTTTGTAAGGGTCCACCCAAGTCATGGGGCTAAAGCCAAAACCTGGATCCTGTTCGACATAGACTTCGTCTGCATAGACCGATGGATCGAACGCTGAAACTGGACCTGTATAGCGATAGGTATAGTTAACACCGAGACCAGATTTCGTATCCTCTATTACACGACGAAAGACACCGGTCTTGGCTGTAAGACGAAAATTGTCAGTGCTGAGGAAATCGAGATCGCGAGTGATATCTAACTTGAAGGTATCCTTGATGGACTCGGATTGACTTTGGCCACCGCGCACAAAAAGGGTGGACCCACCGTCCGAAGCTTCATTGAGGTTACTTACCTTGTAGTTGCTGATATCATACAGATTATATGGATTCCCATCGGAGTCGGTTATCTCCAGAATTCCGGGGATACCGTTGGTGATATTACCCATATACATCTCGGCGATACCGGAGGACTGCAGCTCAATGACGGAAAAGTGGCCATTGTTTGTACTATCTAGAGCAGAGTTCGAACGAGAGCTGGAAGCAGTCGCGTTAATACGCCACGGACCACGGTCCAACTTATAGTCGAGATAGTAATTGTTGGTATCACCACTACGATCGAGGAAGCTGATATCCATATCCGCCTTGGCCTTGCCAGTCTTGCTGATCACATAGCCAGTTCCATCGCCATTGCTGCCCCAGTCGAGTGGAGTGTCACCCGGCTTGACTTGGATACGACGGTAGGAGTCGGTACCGTTATAGTCTGAGCGATCGTAGCGGAAGGAGAGGCTCTGCCCTTCCGTTGGACGCCAGTCCGCCTTGATGCCGAATCCAGTACGCTCAGCGATACGTGGAGCATCGGTGATCTGAATGTTCTTGAGGTAAGGATTTCCAACGTTGTCGTAGTGACCATCCTCATCAGTGCCGCGACGATCCATACCCCACTGCGATTTGGTAGTGTGGTTTTCATTGTACTGCTGCGAGTACTGGCCCGTTACGGTGATACCGAACTTTTCGTTGATTGGCTTAACGTACTGGAAGTCGAAACCAGGGATAGTCTTGTAAGTCGACTCGTTGGTTGGACCAGGAGTCTTGGAGAAGAAGTTACCCAAGTTGTCCGAATTCAAGCTGAGGTAGGTACGCCAGTTGAATTGAGCCTTTGGATACTCGAAAGCGGTGCGGCTAACGAGATTGATCGAACCACCGGTCGCGCCATCTGGCATGTCGGCTGTAGGAAGCTTGGTTACCTCAATGCGAGAAGCATTGTTGACTGAGATCATATCCAGAGCGACCGCACGGGTCAGGCTTCCTGGATCCGAGCCGGAGATTTCCACACCGTCCACCATGATAGCGGTGTGCTCAGCTCCAAAGCCGCGGATACCTACTGAGGTCGCGTCCGCGCCACTTCCGTACGTACTGCCATAGCTGACGTTTACACCTGGAAGGAACTTGATGAATTCACCCAAGTTTCCGTCCGTGTTGTCGCCAAACTGGTCGGCAGCTACGACGTCTTTAAGCTCCGTCGAGAAACGTTCCTCGTTGATGGCGAGAGCCGCAGCGTTGAACTCCGCTTGCGTCTTAACCTCAAAAGGCTCGAGCTCAAACACGCCATCTTCGCTCCCGGGAAGGTTTGTACCGCGGAGAGTGATACCGACATTCTGGTTAACCGTTTCTCCATCGGAAACGTTGACGTTGAGTTTCTGTATAGAAGTGCCGCCGTATTCAACGACGAGGACAACATCACCTTCTGGTACACCACGTAGTTTATAGGAGCCATCAGTCTCAGAAACTGCCGCCAAGCTAGTTCCCTCCACGCGGATACGAGCGCTGCTGAGGTACAGGCCGGAAGACTGACTAATAACCTTACCCGTAATCGTACCACGGCCATCCGCGGCATAGGAATCAGGCAGTACCGCAACCGAAGCCGCAAAGGTTAGAAGGAAAGCAGCCAAACGGGTGGAGCTGCGATAGTTGGAAAGTCGACCTTCGCGGGGTCCACTTGATGTCTTGGACATAGATCCGCTCGCTGGATCAGAAGTTTCGTTGGATGCGTGCAGACCGCTCCCTTGGGAGGACCTATCCGCAGCCGAAGCTCTAGATAGAAACATGAAGTTTGTAGGCTTTTGAGGTTACTAGATTTTAAGCCCGACGAAGCGCTTAAACAAGGGTAGTAGGGGCAGCGTCGAACAATTGGGGGTTTATTTCATTTGAAATAAGGAGTGAAATAGTAGGTGTTTATGAAATTATCTGTCAATATAAAATTTATGCAAACAATCCGAAAGCTCGCCGCACCAACACCAGTAGGTTCTTTCGATTCCGTCTAATACGTCCCAATTCCATGCGGTTTTTACCCTAATTCAGGGTAAACCCAGTGACTTAAGTCCCTGTGATTCTGTCGCATCTAATCGTACAAACCCACTCAAAAACGTATTTGTTTCATTCTATTTCATTTAATATCAACAATATGCTTCTCCGTGACGGGCGTTGTTTCTGCAGAAACCTTCGGCGTAACTAGCTAACAAGCATAGCCTTAAGAGGTTTTGCCATTTTGGGGACATGGTAGGGGCTGGCGGAACCGAGGGTCGGAGAATCGGTAGGGAAGAAGTGACTAAAGCTTTCCTTCGTCGCCACAACCCACCCCCAAGGCTGACAGACAGAGTCCCAAAAATAAATTGGCCGACGAGCTCGAAAGCGCGTCGGCCAAATTGCAGGGTCGCTACCAAACGGCCCTACCCATACTGATATCTAACTAAATGCTTAATCCGAGCTGGCCAAAAGCCACCTCGCGCTCCTCAAGGAGCTCCTGATTGGAAGCGGCGATCTTTTCCTTGGCGTAGTCGGACAGCTTGACGCCTTCGACCACACGCCACTTCCCTGCTCCATCGACACGAATCGGGAGCGAAGTGATGATTCCTGCAGGTGAGCCGTACTCGCCATTGGAAATAACACATACGCTATGCAAGTCCCCGCGAGTCGGGTTGCTGAGATCACGAACGGTGTCGACCACCGCGTTGGCAGCGGAAGCGGCGGAAGATGCTCCTCGGGCATCGATGATCGCCTTACCGCGTTGGCCAACGGTCGGCACAAAGGTATCACGCAGCCAAGCCTGGTCCAAAATCACGTCGGTCACCTTGCTGCGTCCGATCTTCGCGTTTTCGAAATCTGGATACATGCTCGGGCTGTGGTTCCCCCAAACGCAAAGCTCCGAAACTTCCTTCACCGCGACGCCAGCCTTATGAGCGAGCTGAGTCTTAGCGCGGTTCTCGTCCAAACGGGTCATAGCGAAGAACTGCTCGTCTGGGATATTCGGCGCGCTCTTCATGGCGATCAGGCAGTTGGTATTACATGGGTTGCCCACCACTAGAACACGAACGCTGGATTTCGCGTAATCATTGATGGCTTTACCCTGTCCTACGAACACCTTGCCGTTGATGCCTAGCAAATCCGCACGCTCCATGCCCTGCTTGCGAGGAACAGAACCCACCAGCAATGCCCAATCCACATCCTTGAAGCCCACGCTCAGGTCCGAAGTCTGCACGATCTCCGCCACTAGGGGAAACGCGCAATCGTCGAGCTCCATCGCCACCCCGCGAAGAGCCGCCATGCCGGGCTCGATCTCGATCAGGTTCAGGGCTACCGGCTGATCCGGGCCAAACATCTGGCCAGAAGCGATTCTAAACAGGAGCGCATACCCGATGTTTCCGGCTGCTCCGGTTACGGCTACACGAATGGGGGCTTTCTTGGAAAAGGTGTTCATGATTTTTGGGCGGGTTTGTTTGAGATTAAAAAAAGAGGAGCGAGCTCGCTCTGGATCAGTCAGCGGTCGGGAGACACAAATGGCTGATCGCGAGCAAGCTGGCTCCTACATCCTACAGCGACTAGCCGAGTTTAGACATGATCTGGTCCGTGATCTTCTGGACCAAAGCTTCGTCTACTTCTCCGGTAGGTACGGAACAACCACAAGAGGCGCCCGCTGGCTGCGTGTTGACGGTAAATTCTCCTGCGTCGCAGAGCTCGCACTCCTTCAGCTCATCCAAGCGATGATCTGGCATGCCGAGCTTTTTGCGAAGAATGATAAGATCCTTGAGCTTGTCCGGGCTGTAAGACTTCGGACCGCCGATCTGCATGGAGATAGAAACGGTCTGACAGAACGCATCCGTGTTCTCCATCTTCCAGTAAGCGTCTTCCACATCGTTACCCCAACAGATCACACCGTGGTTCTGCATAAGGATAGACTGGTGGCGCTTGGCCAATGCTCCGACTTCCTTGGCGTTTTCGGGAGTACCTGGAGTCTGGTAGCTGGCGAAACCGATTTCGCCGAGGAATACTTCTGGCTCAGGGATCAAACAAGCTGGTGGAACAACTCCTGCGACCGCGAAGGCCGTGGCGTAAACTGGGTGAGCGTGTACACAAGACTTCGCCTTAGGCTCGGCCTTCATGATACCGAGGTGCGTATTCACTTCGGAAGTACGTGGGCGAGTACCTGCGACCTGGTTGCCATCGAGGTCTACCATACAGATATCGTCCGGAGTCATGAATCCCTTGGAAATCAGGGTCGGCGTACAAAGCACGAGGTTGTCGCCCACGCGGACAGTGATGTTACCGCCGTTTCCGTCGACGTAGCCCTTGTTCCAGATGCGTTCACCGATATGGCAGATACGCTCCTTGAGGGCTTGGATTTCCTTGGAGTAGAAAAACTTTTCGAGCTCGGCAGCTGTCTTCGGATCACCACCTGGTGTCCAGTTGTATTCAGCGTTTGGCAGAACTGGGTTGTGGATCTTTACCTGTCCACCAGCGGGAGCGGCGGCCGCAGGAGCAGCGGCTGGAGCGCTGCGCTTGTGCTTGCGCATGATGTCGCGAGCCATCGGAGTGAGCTTCGCGTTGGCTGGTACGCTGTCAAGCGACTGGCCTTGCTTTATCAATTGTTCGAGATCCTTTGCGGTATAGAGCTTACTCATTTGTCTAGAGTTTGATTTTTATTAAATTTAAAAGGAGGGAGTGTGCCGACTAGGCCGGCGGCGAGAACTGGAAGGTGTCGACTAACGCGACGGTGATCGCATCCAATGGCACAGGATGCGGAAATGGCTGCGTAGCCTCGGCCCCTTCGACGTAGAGAATCTGATCCCCTACTCCAGCGCCTAGCCTGTCGTAAACAACCGGAGTCGATGCCTTGCCGTATTCGCGGCGGCCTGACAGCTCCTCGGTACCCATAGGGCTCACCATCAGCCAACGCCCGCCCCGAAACTCGGATGCGAGATCGCCGAAAGTGACTGTGCCAATAACCGTGCCCATTTTCATGATACGTCTACCAGCCCCATAACCTGATTGCGAATGGGCGAGTTGTCGCACCCAGTCAGCTTTTGAGTCCAAGAACCGTCGGTCGTGATGAAAACCGTGGCATGCCGCCCTGCTCCTAACGGATCGAGAGCGGCAAACGGCTCCCCTGCCTTTTCGCCTTTTTCGTCTAGCGGAGTACAGAGCACGATGGTCTGGCCCTTGAGACTTGCGTCGCAAAAGCTAGAGGTCACGTGTCCGTCTATCCGGGCGAGAATCATAGCGATTAAAACAGGGTAAGCGTACGGGTTAAACGATGTTTAGCTGATCGACTAGCGTGCAGCGACGGAAGCGTGTGAAGGTACGTGGCGTGGTGATGCCTTCACCGGTTGTGGTCGCGATGGAGTAGCTGATGTAGCCTTCACCACCCATGCCGAGACCTGCCACACTTGGACCGTTCTTGACGAAGATCGTAGTGTTCATGGTGCGAGCCATCTGAGTCATGTGCTGGACATTCATGGTGTGAACCATGGCAGAGTGAGTGTATCCATGTTCCGACTTCTTAGCCTCGACTACCGCTTCATCGAAGCTGGAAGTACGAACGATCGGAAGGAGCGGCATCATCTGCTCTTCGATTACGAAGAGGTCGTCCGCAGCCGTTTCCGCGATCAGCATCTCGACCTTAGGATCGATGCTCAAACCGGCGATGGCTGCGAGCTTGGCAGGAGACGCTCCTACGAATTCGCGATTCAAAACGGGATGCGAGCAACCACCGTCGCCTGGACGGAATGTGAAGACTTCCTTTTTGATCGCTTCAGTCTGGCTCTTGTTGAGCAAGAGAGCTCCCTGGCGTTGGAAAGCGGCCAAAGTCTTTGCGTAAGCGTCGCCTACTGCGAAGACCTGCTTCTCACCGATACAGAGCAAGTTGTTGTCGAAACCACCCCCAAAGATGATGTCTCGAGCAACCTTGTCGTAATCGAGGGCGCTGCAGTCGTCGACCACTGCAGGTGGATTGCCTGGACCGGCGCAAATGGCGCGCTTGCCGGTCTTCATGGCAGCGTTCACAACCGCTGGGCCACCTGTGATGCAGAGCAGGTTCACATCTGGCGATGCGCACAGCTCATTGAAGGAATCGAGGGATGGCTTCTCGATGGTGCAGATCAAGTTTGTGATGCCGAGCTCGGCCTTGATCGCTTCGTTGAATTCGTTAACGGCGAGAGCCGCTACCGCCGCGCCACCTGGGTGCGGGTTGAAGACAACTGCGTTTCCGGCAGCCACCATGTTGACGATATTACCCGCCATGGTTGGTACCGAGTGGGTCACTGGCAGGATGCCACCGACAACGCCGAACGGAGCGGCTTCGTCCATGGTGATACCTGCGTCACCGCTCATCCCGGCTGGGTTGAGATACTCGGTTCCGAGCACTCCACGCACACCGTGCAACTTGGCGATCTTGTGGTCGAGTCGACCGATCTTGGTCTCCTCAAATTCGATCGTACCCCAACGGTCTGCGTTCTTTTCGCACATCGTCTTGACGATATCAATAATCTTGGCTCGCGCCGCCCACCCTTTCTGGGAGAGCTGCTCGAATCCACCTCGGGCCGCCTTGGCTGCGGAAGCCGCATCGTCGAAAACGCCGTGGCGTCCTGGGCGAGAGACAACTGCAGGGGCGGCCGCTTGGCCTCCCATCTGGGCGATCACTTCTGCGACTACACTTCGAATCGCTGCTTCGCTTATTTGGCTCATCTATCTAATTCCTCTGACAGCCTTCAGCTGTCTTTTGCTGCGTAGGTTTTCTTGCCGAGCACATTGACCGTATCGACTAGGCCGACGATTGCGGCGTCGACGGGCAATTGCTTGAGGCCTTCGGCTTGCCGGGCGGAACTTCCCTGGGCGAGCATGACTAGCTCGCCCTCTCCCGCTCCGAGCGTATCGATCGCGATGATCGTATTGGCCCCTTCCTTTAACTGGCTCGGATTTTCAGGATCGATCAGCATCGGGCGGACCATGAGCAGCTTGCGGCCGCGCATGCTCTCGTCCTTCTTGGTCGAAACGACCGAACCTATTACTTTCGCCAGGTACATTGCCTTACTTGGCTGCGGCGCGTTTGGCTGCTGGCTTAGAGTGAGGAATAACCGTTTCTGTGTCTTCGTGTGGACGAGCGATCACGTGAGCGCTGACAACTTCGCCGAACTGGCTAGCGGAGTCCGCACCGGTTTCGATAGCAGACTTCACAGCCGCTACGTCGCCGCGGATTGTTACGCTAACGAGAGCGCTGCCTACGCCAGTCATTGGACCAGCGACTTCGACGTTGGCGGATTTGAGCATCGCGTCCGTGCCTTGCACGAGAGCGATAAGCCCCTTAGTTTCGAGGATTCCGATTGCTTGTGTTGCCATTTTGATTCTTTGGGTTTTTCGGCTCCTTAGAGCCATTTTTTTGATTTTATAAAAGTAATTAGTCTTTGGATACTTGACGGTAGACTTCGCGGGCTATAACCAGCTCTTCATTCGCTGGGATAACCACCACCTTAACTGCCGAATCATCGGTGCTGATGACGCCTTCCTTGCCACGAATAGTCGCCTCGTTCGCAGCTTGGTCGATATGCACTCCGAGATCTTCCAATCCAGCGCACACCGCGGAGCGTAGCTCCACATCGTTTTCTCCGATTCCGGCCGTGAAGGAGATAACCTCCGCTCCGCCCATCTTGAAATAAAAGGATCCCATCCAATGACGGATGCTATCCACTAGCGTATCGATCGCCAACTTGGCCTCTTCGCTTCCGCCGGCAGCCGCTTCACGCACATCGCGCACGTCATTGCTGACTCCGGACAATCCAAGCAATCCGCTCTCCTTGTTCAATTGGCGTTCCGCTTCGCCCACTTCGATGCCAAGCATCTTGCAAGCGTAAGGAACCGCCATCGAATCTAGATCGCCTACTCGGTTGTTTTGAGGAAGTCCGCTCTGCGGGCTGAAGCCCATGCTCGTACCGATCGCCAAACCATTTTTGATACCGGTGACCGAACTGCTACCACCTAGGTGACAGGACAGCACACGGAATGGCTCTGCGGAGAACTCGCCTGGACCATCGACATACAAGCTACGCACTCGATCCGCTACATCGTAGCGACCGAAGAGCTTGGCGGTACGTTCCGCGATGAACTTGTGGCTCGCCCCGTGGAAACCGTAACGGCGAATCCCCAAATCACGCCAAGCTTGCGGGATGGCGTAACTAAAGGCCGCAGGAGTCATCCACTGATAGAAAGCGGTTTCGAACAAGGCGACGCGACGAACTTCCGGCAAAAGTCGCTCGAAGCAACGGATGCCTTCCGCATAGGCGGGGTTGTGAGCAGGAGCGACTTCCTTGAAGCCCTCCAACGCAGCGAGCACCTTTTCGTCGGCGTCTACGCAGCCACTTAGATCCTTGCCCAACACGGTCTTAAAGCCGACCGCGTCGATTTCGGATCCAGAAGCAAGGTGACCCTCCGCCACGAGATCCTCCAGCATCTTTTCGATGCATGGCGTGTACTCGGACACACGCTCGAAACCGCCACTGGCGATCATCGAGGAGGAGGATCCGTCCATATCGAAGAGACGATATTTGAAGGATGTCGATCCGAGGTTAGCGATTAGGATTTTCATGAAACAGGGTCAGTTTGATTAACGATGTCTACAGAGTCTGGATACGGCTTAATTAGCCAATCCAAGTACCGAGCTTGCTCAGGTCGTCGTGAGGGCGTGGGATAACTTGTACGGATACAACTTCACCAACTTGGGAAGCGGCTTCGGATCCAGCTTCTACCGCAGCCTTAACAGCTGCTACGTCGCCGGTGAAGAAACCAGTTACCAGCCCAGAGCCGATCTTTTCCCAACCTGTCATAGTGACGTCGGCGGACTTAAGAGCTGCGTCAGCGGCTTCCATGAGGCTGATGAGCCCCTTACATTCGATCATTCCAATTGCTTGCTTAGCCATTTTATCTAGGTCTCCAGCTGGGGGTTATGCTCCGAAATACTTGAGAAGCTCTTCGTGTGGACGGGCGATTACGTTTGAAGAAACGAGCTCTCCTACGCGATTGGCCGCTTCTGCGCCTGCTTCCACAGCCGCCTTGACGCTTCCTACGTCTCCCTTAACGACTACGGTCAAGAAGCCGCCGCCGATGGAGATTTGCTTGACGAGAGTTACTGCCGCAGCCTTGGCCATTGCGTCGCTCGCCTCGATTGAGCCGGTCAGGCCCTTGGTTTCGATCAATCCGATGGATTCACTCATTGCTTTATTGGTTTTGGGTTTGTCTTTGTAAACGTTTCAGAATTCTAGATTTTTTGTATCCGCTGCGTGACTACTTTATGAGTTCACACTGCACGCCTTTGCCAAGGCCACAGGCATTCGCTTCATCAGTATCGATATGCACCTCGAGCTTGAAGGCTGGATCTACGCGAACGAAAATACGGTCGAATGTCACACCGAGCTCACCTCCTACGCGGAGCTTCATGTAGCTCTTGTTTTCCACACCGTAGTATTCGGCATCCTTGGGGTGCATGTGCACGTGTGGAGCAGCGCGGATAACACCCTCTTCCATTTCCAAGAAGCCAGCCGGCCCCATCAACATGCAGCCAGGTGTGCCAGCGATGTCTCCGGAATTCCGAACCGGAATATCGAAGCCAAGAGAAATCGAGTCCGTGTATGCGAGCTCGACTTGGTTTAGGTCACGACAAGGACCGAGGATACGGAGGTTGGAAATGACGCGACTGCGTGGGCCGATCAGCGTAACGGTCTCCTTGGCGGCGTATTGGCCATCCATGTAAAGAGACTTCATAGGAGTCAGCGTGTGCCCCTTGCCAAACAAGGTCTCTACCGCCGCTGGCGACAAATGACAGTGGCGGGCGCTGGAATTTACCACCAATGGGCTAGGAGCGGAAGAAACCGAAGCTCCAGCCTGACGGCTTAAGCTAGCTCTAACCAACTGCTCTACTTGGGCGCGAGTGAGGGTATTATTCATGGAGAAAGTGTTGGGTTTTGTTGGCTTGAACAGTAAAACCCACATTTTCCCACACCAAGTCAACATATTTCTTGCATAAACACAGATATACCCAAATTTGTCACACACCCATGTTAGCGCCCGAAAGACAGCAAATTATCCTCTCTCTGATCGAAGATCGGGGCACGGTCCGCACCGTCGATCTAGCGGCCGAATTCGAGGTGACCGACGAAACTATTCGTCGCGATTTGCAGGCCCTGTCAGAAACGCATCAGCTGAAACGTATCCACGGGGGAGCGGCCAGCATGACGGGGCGCCCTCGTCTTCAGTCCTTCAACGAGCGGCAAAATCTGCGCGTGGACGACAAGATCGCCATCGCCCAAGCGGCCAGCGATCTTATCCAGCCGGGCCAAACATACGCCTTCGACAGCAGCACCACTGCATTCGCTCTGGTCAGTGCCCTGCCCGATCAGCCGTTCCGCGTGGTCACGAACTCCTTCGCAGTCATTGAGCACGTGTCGCGACTGCAGGAAGTAGAACTTGTATCCACTGGAGGCCGCTATCACCGAAAGACTCATACCTTCGTGGGAGGAGAGACGATTGATACGCTCCGTCGCCACAATGTGCATACCGCCTTCCTATCCTGCATCGGCTACGACCTGAAGCGCGGAGCAAGCGAAGGCTTCGAACAGCAAGCGACCTTCAAGACTCGTCTAGTTGAACACGCGGAACGTGTCGTCCTGCTGGTGGACTCCAGCAAGTTCAATAAGCGCTCCGAGTACTTTTTTGCCTCCACCTCCGACATTTCCGAAATCATTACCGATAGCGGGGCCGACCCAGAACTCGTGAACGAAATCCGCTCGCTGGGATCAAAGGTCACTATTGCCCAATCCACACCCGCTACCAATCCAAAGACCTGACATGAGCCTCAACCAAGTCTACCTTGCAGTCGACCTAGGAGCTGGCAGCGGACGCGTCATCGCCGGAGAATTCGACGGCGAGCGCATCGAACTCCGCGAGCTGAACCGCTTCGACAACACGCCCGTAGAGCTTCCCAGTGGTTGGCACTGGAACATAACCGATCTGTATCGAAATATTGTCGACGGACTTAAAAAAGCGGGAGAACTCTATTCCGACCGCCCCATAAGCGTGGGAGTCGACACCTGGGGAGTAGACTACGGCCTGCTCGACGAACAAGGAAATCTTCTAGGCCTCCCCTATCAGTACCGCGACAAGCGGACCGACGGGATGATGGATCTGGCCGACCAAATAATCGGAAAGCAAGAGATCTACCGAGCGACCGGCATTCAGCTGATGTTCTTCAATACCATCTTCCAGCTTCTGTCTGAAGTGGAACGCAAGAACCCAGCTCTCGATATCGCGGCAGACCTTCTTTTTCTCCCAGACCTCATATCGTACTGGCTCTCTGGCGTTCGCTCCCAAGAGCGCAGCGTCGTGAGCACTAGTCAGCTTTACAATCCGATTATTCGAGATTGGGATCGTGACCTTATCGAGCGGCTCGGCATGCCCGAAAAGCTATTTAAAAAGATAAGCGATCCAGGAGAAGAGCTTGGACCACTTTTGGAAAACGTCGCCCAAAAGACCGGACTGACCAAAACCAAAGTCGTCACTATCGCCGGACACGACACGGCCAGCGCCGTAGCAGCCATCCCCAGCCAAGAGGAAAACCCAGCTTTCCTAAGTAGCGGCACCTGGTCCCTAATGGGGCTGGACCTGCCCCGCCCAAACATCTCTGACGAATCCTTCATCGACGCATTCACCAACGAAATCGGAGTCGGCCACGGTGTTCGTTTCCTCAAAAACATTTGCGGCCTTTGGCTAATACAAGAATCTCGTCGCCACTGGCTAGCCAACGGAGAGGACATTCCCTACTCGCGTATGGCGGACCTGGCTAGCGAAGCCGAACCGTTTCGTTCCCTCATCTACCCGGATGACCCGCTCTTCGAAGAAGCCGGCCGCATGCCGGAAAAGGTACAAGCCTACTGCCGCCACACCGGGCAACCCATTCCCGAGACGCCGGGTCAAATCATTCGCTGTATTTACGAAAGCCTGGCCCTTCGCTACTCCGAGGTTTGGCAACGCCTGATTTCTTACGTAGTCAAAGAACCGACCTCCCTACACATTGTCGGAGGTGGCTGCCAGGACAACCTTCTCAACCAATTCGCCGCCAACGCCATCGGCATCACCGTAAAGGCTGGCCCGGTCGAAGCCACAGGTCTTGGTAACATAATTACACAAATGTTGGCATCTGGCGCCATCGGAAGCCTAAAGGAGGGACGCCAGGTCGTGGCCAACTCTGCACAAGTCAAAACCTTCGAGCCCCAAGATCCAGAAAGCTGGAAAGCAGCCTACCAAAAATACAAAGCCGTGCTCGCGAGCCGAAAATCAAAAAATTCGTCCTAGCTATACGTATCCGGAAAATCTCTACCATTTAACGACATGAGTTTGCTTCACACACCTCCAAACCGACCGACTTCCACCTCGGTTCAGTTGATGACCACTTGCCTATGCGATGCCTTTTACGCAGACGTCGCCCAGGCCACCGTCGAGGTACTCGAGTTCCTCGGTTGCGATATCGAGCTCCCCGAAGGACAGACCTGCTGCGGACAGCCTGCCTTTAACGCGGGCGACTGGGAAAGCTCACGCAAAGTCGTACGCCACATGGTGAAGACCTTTACCGGCGACAAACCAGTCATCGTTCCTTCCGGCTCCTGCGCGGCGATGGTTTTCCACGGAGCTCCGCTCGCTTTCGAAAAGGAAGCCGACCTGCCGGAAATTCAAGCCCTGGCCAACCGGACCTGGGAACTCGCCGACTTCATCGTACATGGCCTCGGCATCACTGAATGGCCGGGTAAGCTGAAGGCCAACATGACCTTCCACCGGAGCTGCCACCTTCGCGGTTCGCGTTCGCCGGAGGCTGTTGCTACTTTGTTCAATTCAATCGAAGACCTCACCGTTCAACCGATCGACGAAGTCGAGCAATGCTGTGGTTTCGGCGGAACCTTCTCGGTGAGTTTCCCCAATATTTCGGAAAAGATGGGCGAGCTGAAAATCGAGAATCTCGTAGCCTGTAAGCCGGACATAGTTGGAGCCGCGGACATGGGCTGCATGATGCACTTCGGCGGCATGATGGACAAGCGAGGCCTGAAGACCAAACGCCTCCACCTCGCCCAAATACTGCGCGACTCGCTAAAGAACGCGGGCAAAATCTAAGACCCTCCTCCCCAAACGTCTGCCATGAAGACCAAGCAAAAAATCGATACCGTCGCCCGCGACCTAAGCGACGAAGTTCACGAGGCAAACTTCATCGGGGCCAAGATGAAGTCCGAACGTCGCTACGCCGCCCTCGGCCGCGACTACGCCGACCCCGACAAGCTCCGCGAAACCGCCGGCAAGATCAAGCAGCACACCCTCGAACACTTGGACCAATACCTCGAGCAAGCCGAAGCAAGCTTCACGCGCAACGGAGCGAAGGTCCACTTCGCCTTCGACGAGACCGCGGCCCGCCAAAAGGTCTTGGACATCATGAACGAGAAGGGTTGCAAAAGCATGGTCAAATCCAAGTCCATGCTGACCGAAGAAATCCACCTCTTGGACTTCCTGGAAAAAAGCGGGAAGGAAGTCGTGGAAACCGACTTGGGAGAATTCATTCTTCAGATCGACGGAGACCACCCTTCCCACATCGTCACACCGATCGTTCACAAAAATCGCCGTGGCATCGCCAAGAGTTTCGAACGCGAGGGATTGGGTGAATACAACGACGATCCGGAAACCATCACTCGCCGAGCCCGTGCTCACTTGCGTCAAAAGTATCTCGATGCGGACGTCGGACTAACGGGCGCCAATTTCGTATCCGCAGAATCAGGACGCATCGCTATCGTTACCAACGAAGGAAACGCTCGTTTCTGCATGGCGGCCAACAAGGTGCACATCGCCATGGTTGGCATCGAAAAGATCGTGCCTACCGATCGGGACCTAGCCTTGTTTCTAAACTTGATCGGACGCTCCGGCACCGGCCAGCAGCTCACCGTCTACAACCAGTTTATCGGCGGACCCAAGCGCCCCGAGCAACCGCACGGCCCAGAGGAGATGCACATCATCTTCGTGGACAATCGCCGAACAGAGGTGCTGGCCTCCGACTGCCGCGAAATCCTTCGCTGTATCCGTTGCGGAGCCTGTCTCAACGTTTGCCCGATTTACCGCCAGTCAGGAGGACACGCCTACCGCAGCGTTTACCCAGGTCCAGTTGGAGCGGTTCTTAGCCCGCTCTTGGCCGGCAATCGCTTCCCGCAATTAGCGGATTTGCCAAAGGCATCCAGCCTCTGCGGAGCGTGCAATGAAGTCTGCCCTGTCAACATCCCGATACCGGATTTGCTTCTCCGTTTGCGCGATAAAGCCAAGCGCGAAGGAGCGAGCGAAGCCATGAAGGGCACGCCAAAGCTCGGCATGTGGGCGACCCTTTGCTCCCAACCGAGCATGTGGAAGACAGCTCTGACCATGGGCCATACCATGAACTACATCCCGACTCAGCTGGTTCCCCACCCTTCTGCCCAAAGCTGGCAAGGCACCCGTAAGCTACCGAAATTCCAAGGGGGCGACTTCCGCAAGTGGTTCAAGAACCGGAAGAAAAAGTAGAAGCGAACTCGCGAACCAAACTGAAAAATCAAGAAACCGATCTCCCGTCATGTCATCAGACCGCGAAAAAATATTCTCCGCTATCCGCTCCGCTCTGGCTCCCCTTCCAGAGAGAGCTGCCAAGCCGGACTGGGATAACAAACTTCCCGTGAGCCGTCCTGCAGGCGACTTCGATACCCTCGAAGCCCAACTGGCTGACAAGCTGGCCTTCGCCTCTTCTCGCTATTACAACGACAGCCAGAAACTAGCAGAACTGCTGCTCAGCGAGGACAGTGCCTTCGGCTACTGCGACCCGGAGTTAGCTCCGCTCTTTGATAAGCTTGAAGGCATCACCTTCGAGACCGAATACGATGAGTCCAAGATCGACGAATACAGATTTGGCATCACCAAAGCGACCGCTGCGGTCGCGGAAAGCGGAACCTTGATGTTCACCGATCGCGATACTTCCGCTCGACTGGGAGCCCTCGCCCCTTGGATCCACGTTGCCGTAGTTAAAAAGCAAGACATCGTGGCCACTGTCGGCGAAGCCATTTCCAAGTTCGGCGACGATCCGTCTATCATCTTCGCGACCGGGCCGTCCAAAACGGCGGACGTGGAAGGCATCCTCATCGAAGGCGTTCACGGCCCCGGCATCCAGGTAGCCTTCGTCGTTTAAAGCCGAGTTCCGCAGCAGGCTGACACCTGCTGATCGCGACCAAGGTCGCTCCTACTTCTTTAACAGCGGAGCTAAGACTTCGCTGCGGCCGTCGATATTGTCGGGAACCTCAAGCCCGAGGATGGAGGCAACCAATGGGTAGATGTGGATATTCTCCACAGGCGAGAGCTCCAGACCGGATTGGATGGATGGTCCCTCGGCAATGAAGATGGCTCCCATCTCATCGTTACGGTACGGGTCAAAGCCATGCGTGGCCTTGGTTCCGCTCGACCAAGCCATTTCGACATCGAAGTAGCCGAGCTGGTCCGGAGCTTGGGCAACCAAAACGATATCCCCAATCCGATCCGAATTGGAGAAGTTGAGATAGCTCGGGAGAGTCCCCTCCCGATAGCACTCGAACTTCTCCTGCCCCTGTAGCTCAGCGAAAATCCGGTCCGTTTCACTCTCAGAATCGGTATAGATCATAGCCATCGGTCCCGATACGAATCGAGCCCCCTTCAGATCGACAAAGTCTCGGACATTCACGTATCCGTCGACTAATGACATTCCATGATCCGCCGTTACAATGAGATTAACCGGTAATTCGCTCGCTCGAACATAATCACGCAGCTGGCCGATAAGTTCGTCGACATGGCGGACGGCCTTGCCCGTTTCCGGGGCTTCCGGTCCGTACACATGACCAGCCGTATCGGTCAGGGAAAAGTATAGCATTATCAGGTGCGGCCTCGTTGAAGCAGGTTCCTCAAGCCAACGCTTCACCTTCTCGATTCGAAGCGGATAAGGGAGCGTTTTCTGGTATTGAAAATGCGATGACGGATGGATGCCTTGCACATCGGCTTCGGAGCCAACCCAAAAGAAGGAAGCCGAGCGCATGCCTTGCTTTTCCGCAAGGACCCAAAGCGGCGTGCCTCCATACCAGTCTCCATCCTCTACCGCATCACGGTTACCAAGCCGATACTCTGCCTTTCTAGTCCGAGAATAAAATGAGTTCCCCACCAGGCCGTGGTGGGCGGGGTACATGCCAGTCGCGATAGTGTAGTGATTCGGGAAGGTCTTGGAGGGAAAGGATGGAATTAGCCGGCTTACGAAACTGCCACTTTCCTTCATCTCCTGCAGATTCTTTGCTCCATGCAGTTCCACGTAATCATGGCGAAAACCATCCAGTGACACCATGATAACGTATGGCTTAGCGAGGGTCTCTTCAGCATTCTCTCCCCCATTTCCCTTTTCGAGCTGTTCCACATCCTCGATGGTCATGCTTTCATCGAATTGGTAGAGATTGTACTCTTCAGCCCATAGCGAGCTTGCAGCCAAAAGGAGCGAGCCTAGGAGGCGGGCTAAAAACGGACGATTAAACTTCATAGCGCAGAATGATGCAATTGAACTAAGCCCTCAGCGCAGGGCTTACCAACACAAAAATGGTAAACCAATAGGACTCCTCCAAATCGTTGAAATCCTGTGACAAAACAAAATCCGATTCAGGCCCGCTTAGAACGAAACGCATTGGGGCTAACTCCGACCTTCGACCGAAAGAGTCGGGAAAAGTGTAGAGAATCTTCGTAGCCCAAATTCTGAGCGATAGCCTTAACCGTCCAATTTGTAGTCTCTAGCAGGATACAGGCGTACTCGACCTTCATCCGCACCAGTTGCTGATAAGGGGAAACATCGGAGTAGCGGCGATAGAGTTGGCAAAGGTAGGATTTGTCGTAGCCGCATTTGCGAGCGATCTCCTCGAGATTTCTCAGTGTCATGAAATTCTCCCCTACGAAAAGAGCGATTCGACGATAGACCTCATCCGACGGAGTGGAGTCCACTTTTCCCTCCTGCGGGATTGATCGAACAAAATGTCCAAGCGAGTCGATGGCTCGGCTTAGCGAATCCCAAAGGGCTGCCTCGTCCGCCAAATCACCGATCAGGCTTATAAACTTCATCATCGGGATAACCGGTGCCTTGTCTGAAAGTACGCTTCCGCCTTCCGAAAGCAGACCACGAAAGCTCGATAGCGTGGGAATCGAGCTCGGGCAAAGGGCGATGAAATGCTTCGTGCAGCCGCCTTCGCTAGTCACCCGCATGGACACACGAGAGCCCGGCCCATAGCACAGCAATCCTCCTCGCTTCAGACGACGCTCCTCCCCGTCCAAAACAATATCCATACTCCCCTTTTCGATGAACTCCATCAGCACGAAGGGAAAGCCGTTTCGTTCTATGCGATACTCGGGCTCGCACACCTCCATGCCCAGCAGTCCCATCAATTCCTCTCCAGATTCAGATGGCTGCACAAAAGAAGAGAGTTTCCGCTGGGAAACCTGACTGGAGAGGGGCAAAGGGTTCATAAACTGGATCTCGATAATATCCATAGCATTCCAAGGATTCCCATTCTTAAATCCGAGAAATTGAGGTAGTTTGTGAGCATGACCCCGCTTACCAAAGAAACGATGCCCAAAGTGGGCATTCGCCCCACCATCGACGGAAGACTCGGTGGCGTAAGAGAATCGCTCGAGGAACAAACCCTCGCTCAGGCCAAGAAAATGGCCGCCCTGATATCGGAAACCTTGAAGTACCCGACTGGTGATCCAGTAGAGTGCGTCATTCCAGAAGTTTGCATCGGAGGCGCGGCGGAAGCGGCAGCTTGCGAGCAGCTATTCCAGTCGCAAAACATCGGCCTGACTCTAACCGTAACTCCTTGCTGGTGCTACGGCTCGGAAACTATGGACATGGATCCCATCCGACCGAAGGCTGTATGGGGCTTCAATGGAACCGAACGTCCCGGAGCCGTCTACCTCGCAGCTGTATTGGCAGGACACACCCAAAAGGGCATCCCTGCTTTTGGAATCTACGGGCAAGACGTGCAGGACGCGGGTGACGACTTCATTCCAGAGGACGTCGAAAGCAAGATCCTCAACTTTGTGCGCTGCGGTCTAGCGGTCGCTATCATGCGTGGAAAAAGCTACCTCTCCATGGGTGGAACCTGCATGGGAATCGCTGGCTCCATGGTGGATCCCAAGTTCTGGGAGAAGTGGCTGGGTATGCGTGTCGAGGACATCGACATGACCGAGTTCGTTGGCCGTATGCAGAAAGGCCAGTATGACCAAGATGAATACAAAAAGGCCCTCGCCTGGTCCAAAGCCAACCTCAAGTTCGGCGAGGACTACAACGACGAAGCCCACACCCGCAGCAAGGAGGACCACGAAAAGGAGTTAGAGGACAGCATCAAGATGACGCTGATCGCTCGCGACCTGATGATCGGCAATCCGAAGCTCAAGGAGATGGGTTACGGCGAACAATCCCAGGGACACTTCGCCCTTGCATCCGGATTTCAAGGACAACGCCAATGGACTGACCATTTCCCGAATGGCGATTTCCTAGAAGCGATCCTTAATTCTTCATTCGACTGGAACGGTAAACGAGCCCCGTACATCGTAGCGACTGAAAACGACGCCCTAAACGGAGCGACCATGCTGTTTGGCAATTTGCTGACCAATACCGCCCAAGTCTTTGCCGACCTTCGCACCTACTGGAGCCCTGCCGCGATCAAGAAGGCCAGCGGACACACTCTCGAAGGAAACGCCAGCGGAGGACTGCTGCACCTGATCAATTCCGGCCCTGCAGCTCTAGACGGAACCGGCCAGCAATCGATAGACGGCCAACCGGCCATGAAGCCGTATTGGGATATCACTGACGAGGAGGTTAAGTCCTGTCTCGACGCCACGACTTGGCACCCATCCATGTCCGAGTATTTCCCGGGTGGTGGCTGGAGCACTCGCTTCAAGACACGTGGCGGAATGCCCGTAACCATGACGCGAATCAATCTAGTCGACGGACTCGGCCCTGCCCTGCAGTTGGCTGAAGGTTGGACCGTGGAGCTACCGGACGATGTCCACGACACGCTCGACCAACGCACCAACCCGACTTGGCCAACCACCTGGTTCTCACCCATTCTCAATGGCAAGGGACCCTTCGTATCTACTTACGAAGTCATGAACAATTGGGGAGCAAACCACTGCGTCATGACCTACGGTCACGTCGGCCATCTCTTCATCACACTCGCATCCATGCTACGGATACCAGTCTACATGCACAATGTAAGCGAAGAGCGCGTCTTTCGTCCCAGCTCATGGCGAGCCTTCGGAACTGCCGACCTGGAAGGAGCGGATTTCCGAGCCTGCCAAAACTACGGCCCCGTCTACGGCTAGCCCCAAGAATTACGTTTTGATGCAACAGCGTCTGGTCGAAGGACCAGACGTTTTTTTCTAGGGAGCAAATTGGATGGGGATTCGAATTTTGCAGGCAACGGGCGTGCCGTTCTTCCGAGCCGGTTGCCAAACACTTTCCTCCACACACAATATGGCAGGTTCCTCAAATTCATAATGAGTCGAGGATATCGCATGAGCTCGGTAGACTTTCCCGTTTGGACCGAGGATAAACTGCACGACAACCCGTCCTCTCGCCTTTTTCGACTGCATCGAGAAGGGATATAAAGGCGTGGCCATAACAAGAGCCTGAGGCTTCATATCTACGTCGGAGAGCTCGAACAACTCACTCAAATCAAAATCCGACTTGAGCTGGATCTTCGTTTTTAAAGTGAAGCAAACTGATTCTCCCCCCTGCGTAGAGGGTGTGAGCCGCATAGCGTAAAGTCCCTGCTCCACCAACTCTCGTAATTCCTCTTGCTCTTCAGAAAGCTGCATATCGACTAAGACCGGGGTCCCTTTCCCGCTAAGAGCTAAGCGTACCACGATATCCAAGTCTCCAAACTTCTCTTGAAGTTTCGCTGGATAATCCGCTTCGAAGGTCTTCAGCACATTTGGCCTTTCATCGAGACTCGCGAGTGTAACCAGATCGGCTTCTTCCTGTATCCATCCTCGAGTCTCTAGCATTTCTTTGACGGTATCGGATTCAAAAAACTCTGAGCAAGCTTGCAGGGATAACTCTCCCAATACCAAGCGATCCTGCTCCCAGCCCTGTTCGATCAATCGAGCCACTAAATCAGCCTGATCTCCTTCGATCAGTCGGATCGCTGTCAATTCGGCATGCGGACTATCCAACAAATAAACGCCACCCGCATCCGCCAAAGCCTTCGCTATTTCAAAACGGCGAAAATAGCAGGCAAACATCAAGGGCGTCATTCTAGGGAGGATCTCTCGGTTTACATCATAACCGTATCCAATCAGACACTCTACTGATGAAATTTGGTCGTTGGATATGGCATACTTGAAGGGATCCACATGCTTACCCTCGATTTCATAACGGCCGCCATTATCGAGAAACCAGCAGATCGATTCCACATTGCCCAAACCAATGGCATGATCGACCGGAAACATACCTGCCCTAGACTTTTCCTTCAAGTCGACCCCCATAGAATGGACTCGTTCGAGTAGAGACACATCCGCATATGAAGCTACAGAATGCAGTAGGTTGTATCCATTTCTACTTACATTTGGCTCCAGCTTGAACTTATCGATCAGCTTAAATCCCAACTCAGGATAGCCTGCTGCAAACTTCGCCAAAACGTATTGATCGTATTCAGTTTCCTTTACGGTAAAATTAGCCCCATTTTCGATCAGGTACATGGCTACATCATCGTAGTTTTCATTCAGAGCATCCGACGCCGCCCACGAATAATGCCATTTCATCTCACTCCCCTTGGGCTTGCCAGGAGCCATTAGCTTTACCACTGGTAAATGCCCGTTGCGACTGGCCTCACTAAGGATGGATCGACGCCCCTGGTTACCATCCGCTATGGGAGCCTCGTACGATAGCAAAAGCTCGACCACTTCTTCCCTACCGTTAGCAGCGGCAAAGAAAAGGGCACTGCCTTGATAACGATCCGAGGATTTCACGAACTTCTTGTTCTCCTCCAAAATCTGCCGAGCTAGGTCCACGTTCCCATTGGCTGCAGCAAAATGAAGAGAGCCGCGGCCCTCGTTGTTCTTTTCTTTCAAGTTTGCGGAGCGATCGTTGGTTTCTTCACCCAGCAAATACCGATCCCACCTGTAGACAGTCTTTCTTCGAACCAACTCTCCATCTTGAACATAGTAACAAACGGGAAATCCGCCAAATTCGGATTCCGTGATTTCGAGTTCAGCTAAGTCCATCGCCGAACAGGTAAACCGAGTAAACTCTCCATCTTTGATCCAGCCCACGATGCGAAGCAGACTGTATGGATCTTCCGGTTCCGCCAAGCTCTCAAAGGCCTCGTCTAGCCGCATAAAAACCTTATACCTTTTCGACCTGTACCTCTCCTTGTAGCTGTTGGCGATACGCTTAGTCGTGTAATTCGACAAGGTGGCAGCGTATTCAGATTTCAGAGGCAATTCGCCTTTTACCCACCAAGCTTCGTGTCGGTGGCCCTCGAAGTCGGACACAACTTCGGCCGAAACCTCAGTAAGCTGAGGAGTCTCTCTGTCAAAGCCATCCAGCCGGTAAGCCTGCTGGTTAGCAAAATAATAGATCTCTAGAGGCTCAGCTGAGAGCAAGCTAGCTGTAATCAAGAGGAGGAAACACAGGGGGCTTTTTCCGTACATATAATTAATTATAATTATTTATTCATATTTCAGTCGATGAGGGTCAAGCGTGTAGATAGTCACGCACCATGGAGACCGGAGATCTCGCCTGTTTAAATATCGCGACCAAGGTCGCTCCTACCTTTTCCAAAGAAAAACGGCGACCCGGGAATGGGTCGCCGTTTGGCTGAAATTCGTTAGCTACGAACCGCGGCTTTACTTGATCAGGTATTCCGCAATCTGGATGGCATTGAGAGCAGCACCCTTCCAGAGCTGGTCGCCGACTACCCAGAACGCTAGGCCGTTTTCGTAGCCTAGGTCTTTGCGGATACGGCCGACGCCACAGTTCACCTTGCCCGCGAAGTCGAGCGGCATGGGGTAAACCTTATTCTCCGGATCGTCGACTAGGTCCACGCCCTGAGCTTCCGCGATCGCGGCACGCGCTTCTTCTACAGATACGGGACGCTCGAACTCGGCGTTGATGGAGATGGAGTGCGAACGCATCACGGGAACGCGGACACAGGTGCAAGAAGCAACCAGATCTGGCAGTGCCATGATCTTGCGGCTTTCGTTGACCAGCTTCATCTCTTCCTTGGTGTATCCGTTTTCCAAGAACACATCGACGTGTGGAAGGGCATTGAATGCGATCTGGTGTGGATAGACGTTCTTTTCGATCGGTTCACCCGCAGACCAAGCCTTAACCTGGTCTTCGAGCTCTTGCATGGCCTCCGCCCCGGAACCGCTCACGGCTTGGTAGGTGGAAGCGATCATACGCTTGAGGCCAAACTTCTTGTGCAGCGGGTAGGCCCCCATCAGAGAGATCGCAGTCGAGCAGTTCGGATTAGCGATGATGCCCTTGTGCGCCCGAGCCGCTTCACCATTGATCTCCGGCACTACGAGCGGCACTTCGGGATCCATGCGGAAGGCGGAACTGTTGTCGATCGCTACGGCGCCAGCCTTGGCGGCGGCGGGACAAAGCTTTTTGGAGAGATCGCCATTGGCGCTGAAAAGCACGAAATCGAGTCCTTCAAAACAGGTTTCGGTGGCTTCTTCGATGGTAATGGTTTGCCCCAACGCCTCGACCTGTTTTCCTGCAGATCGAGCGGAAGCAAACAGCTTCAGTTCCGAAAGGGGAAATTCCCTTTCGCCTAGAAGCTTGATAAATTCTTGGCCGACCGCTCCGGTCGCTCCAACGATGCCTACTTTGTAACCCATTTTATTTATGTCCTCGGACTTATTGCAGCCGATCACCCATAAGCTCGACTCCCTCGAGATCAAGCAAACAGCGCGAATACTGCACGTCTCAATCGCCAAGCAGCGGATGCGGGGTTTCCAGAACGGGCGGCTCTGGCGGGAATTCGTAGTCTCCACGGGAAAAAAACCACCCAGCTGCGTGGAGAATTCTTTTGGCACTCCGACCGGTCTACATCGCATCGCAGAGAAGCACGGCGGCTCTTCGAAACTGGGAGCTGTGCTGCGTTCCAGAATCGACAGCGGCGAGCTCTATTGGGAGCTCCCCGAGGAGGAGCAGGAGAAAAACCTAGTCACCACCCGCATCCTCTGGCTGGAGGGCTTGGAGCCGGGGCACAACCAAGGCGGCGATCGCGATACCTACAATCGCTACGTCTACATCCATGGAACCAACCACGAGGACCGCATCGGCGAGCCAGCGAGCGGAGGCTGCGTCTTGCTACGCAACCGGGAGATGATCGAGCTATTCGACTTCGCGGAAATCGGCGATCTGGTGCTAATCGAGCTTTAACTCGCCGCTAAGCGGGATTCTCTTCGGCCTATTCCTCTTCATGATCCAAGGGGAACGGAGCCATCCACGCTAGGACGATTGGCGGCACCGAAGCCAGCAGCACAAAGACGAAAAAGGTGGAATAGTTCTCCCCGCAAAGCGAATACACCCAGCCGCTGAGCGAACCGGTCGACCATCGCGTCATGGCCATTACGCCAGTCGCGAAGGCGTAGTGAGTCATCTTAAAGGGCCCCGGAGCAAGCTGCTGCATCATGTAGAGCATGTGGCCCACCGAGCCCATTCCGAAGCCAAACTTCTCCAAGGCTACAATGCCTCCGATCACGTAAAGATTGTCCGGCAGGGTCTGGCTGAGAATGAAATAGGTCGCGTTGGGTACGTTTAGAATCAGGGCCAAAAGGAAGAAGGATCGTTTCAGCGATAGGCGGGCTACCAGAAATCCGCCAAGGAAGGCGCCTGCGATGAAAGCGATGGTTCCGACCGTGCCGCTAATGTAGCCGAGAGCTTCGTTATCCAGCCCCAAGCCTCCGACCTCTCTGGGGTCGAGCATGAACAAGGGGCCGAATTTTTCGATGAATCCCTCGCCGAAGCGATAGAAGAAGACCACGGTCAACATCATCCAGATCTGCGGCTTTTGGAAAAAGCTGACCCAAGATTTCTTCAGGGCAGGCCAAGCCGCGCTGGCCTTCTGCCCCGCCAAGGGTGAAACCTCGCCCACCGGCAAGGTCTTCAGGTGCCAAAGCCCAAAGCCTCCCATGGCCAAGGCAGTACCGCCCATCACGATCATCCAGCAGTGGGCCCAGCTCAGCTCCAGCCCGTTGCGAAGCCAGCCGGTCAAGGTCACCAACAAACCGGACGCGATGACCGCTCCAAGATTCCAACACATTCCCTGCACCCCGGCGTAGCGTGCTTGGTCCTTGCGCTTCATGGTCGTCATGTAGACACCGTCAGCCACGATGTCTTGGGTGGCGGACGCAAAGCCTGTTATCCAAAAGAAAGCCAAGGACAGCCGGAAGAAGCCATCTAGAGGCAAAGAGAAAGCCACCATGCCGAGCGAGGCCATCATGGCGAATTCCATGCTGATCACCCACCAACGCTTGGTCTTGAAGGGCTCTAGAAACGGGGCCCAGAGCGGCTTGAGCACCCAAGGCAGATACATTTGGGACGTGTACAGGGCGATGTCCTGATTCGAGATCCCCATGTTTTTATAGAGGATCGCCGCCACCACGCCTACGGTCACATTCGGCAAGCCCATTGCGAGGTACAGAGACGGCACCCAGTAGAGCGGGTGACGTGGCTTAGGGCCGGATTTCGAGGAAGGGCTTTCGGTGGAAACTTGAGACATCAGGAGAGTGAAAAATGGCGAGGGACGAGCGGTGAGTTTTCACATCCGTTAGCGTTTCTCGAATACAAATTCGAAGACGAAAGAGGAAAAACCCGCTGCAAGATTCAACGCCACCCAAGCAGCCTACCCTTCAGTTAAGTTCACCAGATCCAGCGGAAGCCCTCCTTCCAGTCGGGCTTAGAGTCTATTTTGCTCGACCCCATTCCTTGGAATTCTAACAACAAGCCACGCCAGCCGCCGCTAATGATCTCTCCCAACGACCAAGAAAGCGCTCCTTCCTCCGTCCATTTGCCGGGGCTGATAGGACGCGTCTTCGAGGAAGGTGGATACTTGCAAAACGCCTTGAAGCTGGAGCATCGGCCTCAGCAGGAGCAAATGGCTCGGGCGGTGGCAGCGGGCATGAATCTCGACAAACCGCTCATTTTCGAGGCGGGTACCGGTGTGGGTAAATCCCTTGCCTACCTGCTTCCGGGAATCGTGCACGCCACCGAGAGCCAGCGCCCCTGCGTCGTTTCCTCTCACACCATCTCCCTTCAGGAGCAGTTGCAGCGGAAGGATCTGGAGATTTGCCGCAACCTGTTTCGGGCCATTCCGGAGCTGGAGAAGTACGCGGATTTCAAGTCGGCGGTCCTGGTTGGCAAAGGCAACTACCTCTGCCCTACTCGGCTGGCCAACGCTATTCGCAACAAGACCGAACTCTTCCCGACCGACGAATTCGAGGAGCTGCAGCGAATCGCCGTCTGGGCTGAAACGACCAAGACTGGTCTCCGCCAGGAGATGAACCCGCTGCCCAACTTCGACGTTTGGGAACAGGTCAATGCCGAGGGCTCTGCCTGCAACCGCAAGAATTGCGACCACAACAGCTGCCACTACCAGAGGGCCCGCGCAGAAATGCGCAAAGCTCAAGTCGTCATCGTTAACCACTCTTTGCTCTTCGCCCTTCTCAATGCAGGAGGCCTCGCACCGGGAGCAAAAGGGATCCTCTTGCCGGACGATTTTCTCGTCATCGACGAAGCCCATACCACTGCGGAAGTCGCCACCGAGCACTTCGGAGCCCGTATCTCGAGCTACGGTGTGGACCGGCAACTGAAGATGCTCTTCAATCCGAAACGCAAATCGGGCATCGTTAGAAAATTCGCTCACCCGAAGCAGCTGCAGTGCATCATCGACGCACAAGAGGCTTGCCAAGAATTTTTCGGCTATCTGATCGCGACTCACCTGGCCAAACATAAGATCGTACGCATATCCGAACTCGGCTGGTGCGAGCCTACCTTGGTCGGTCCGCTTCGCGCCTGCGTGCAGACAATGGACGGCATTCTTTCGAAAATCGAGGACGGCCCAATGCACGACGAGATCAAGGACCATCGCGGCCGTATCCATAGTTATTATACCGGCATTCGTCGCTTCATCGATCTGGCAGAAGAAGACCACGTGCATTGGATCGAAAAAAGCGGACGAACCGGAAACATCTGCACCTTGCGCACCGCGCCGATCGATATCGCTCCCTATCTGCGAGAAGAACTTTTCAACAAGGATATTTCGGTGACCTTGACCAGCGCGACGCTGTCGATAGCCCGCGACATGCACCCCTTCCAAGTGAAGATCGGGGCGGAGCATGAAAAGGCGGTGCTGGTCGATTCGCCCTTCGACTACGAAAACAATACTCGCATCTACGTCGCCACCGACGTGCCAGCCCCCTCCCCGCAAGACCAAAAGCTGGCCATCGAGGTATTGACCGACTACATCCGCTACTGCGTATCCAAAGTTTCAGGAGGCACCCTAGTGCTCTTCACCAGCTACTCGGACCTGCGAAAGGTTTCTGATGTCTTGCAAAACGAATTCCTCGACGCAGGACGCCCCTTCTTCGCTCAAGGACAAGGGATGGGTCGCAGCGAAATGACCGCCGCCTTCCACGAAGCGGGGAATGGAGTCCTCTTCGGCACCGATAGTTTCTGGACCGGGGTCGACGTCCCCGGCTCGGCTCTGGAGCAAGTGATCATTACCCGCCTTCCCTTCGACGTGCCGACTCATCCGATCGCGGAGGCGAAGTCAGAGCACATCAAAGAACGAGGTGGCAACCCTTTTGCCGAGCTCAATTTGCCGGAGGCCTTGGTCAAGTTTCGCCAAGGTGTTGGCCGGCTCATTCGGACCCGCGACGACAAGGGAGTAGTCACCATTCTGGACTCTCGCATCCTGCACAAGAGCTACGGCCGCCAATTTCTGCAAAGCCTGCCCAAACCAAAATTCATCCGCATGAACAAAGGCGACCGCGACGCCCGTTTCCACGAAATCCACAGCGAACTCCCCGGTAGGAGCGACCTTGGTCGCGAACCACCAATAAGATAGCCAGCAATATTTCCTATGAAAACAGAACGCTTCCAAACCCTCGTATCCAAAAATCCGAACAACGAACTCTTCCGCTTCTCTTTGGCTCAAGCTTTGATCGAAGAGGAGCATCACGAGGAGGCGATCGAGCATCTAGACTTTTGCATCAACAAAAAGGACGACTGGATGATGGCCGAAATCCTGAAGGGGAAGAGCCTATTAGCCCTGCAGCGGAACGAAGATGCGAAACCTAGTTTGGAGCGGGCTCTAAAACTCGCGGTGGACCAAAACCACGAAGGTCCAGAAGCGGAACTCCGCAAGCTTCTCGAATCGCTCTAGTGCCCTCAACCTCAACATTCGCCAAAGCCCAGCATGCCACTAGATCCTCTTTCTCAACTAACTGAAAAGCTCACTGCCTTTCGTGACGATCGCGACTGGAAGCAGTTCCACAACCCTAAGGATCTCGCCATAGCGCTTTCGATCGAGGCCGCCGAGCTTCAAGAGATTTTCCTATGGAAAAAACCCGAAGAAGTATCGGGTACCGTATCCAAGAAACGAGTTCAGATCGAAGAAGAGGTAGCTGATATCGCATCATATCTTCTCCTGCTTTGCCATGAAATGGGTATCGATTTAAACAAAGCAGTATCTTCTAAGATTGAGAAAAACGCCGCCAAGTATCCCGTGGAAAAAGCCAAAGGCACCCACGCTAAATACGACGAATTGTAGCGAGTTTCGACTGGGACTCTAAAAACGTTTCTCGGGTCGGCCACCTTTCTGGCCGCCGCCAGCCGTTTCCCACTTCCAAGCGAGCACCCTGCTGACCTTTTGACCTTGGCTCATAGGAAGCACTTCCACTCGGGCCGCTCCCCAACGATTCAGTTCCTGCTTAAGGATAGGCAAGTTTTCGCTTTTGGAGACCAAGCTAGAGAACCAACCCACCTGTTGAGCAAAATCGCGACTTTCTCGGATCATCTGCGTGAGAAAGCGCAATTCACCGCCTTCGCACCAAAGCTCGGCCTGCTGACCGCCAAAATTAAGCGTATCCGTTTTCTTGACACCTTTTCCTTTGGACAGGTTCTTACGCTTCTGAAGATTACTAGCCTTGGCCTCTCCCTCCGAGGAATGAAAAGGAGGATTGCACAAGCTTAGTTCATACCAGTCGCCGGGGCGGATTATCCCCTTGAAAATCATCGAGGGCTCTTTTTGTCGAACCAGCTTAATTTGGTTTTTCAGGCATGCGTTCGCTTCGACGATCAAGCGTGCTGTTTTAATCGAAACAGGGTCGATATCTGTTCCCACAAATTGCCATCCGTAGCTCCGACAACCGAGGATTGGATAAATGCAATTCGCCCCCGTACCGATATCCAAAACGCGAACCTGCTTTCCTCGAGGAACCTCTCCGCCATTTGAACTGGCCAGTAGATCCGCAAGATAGTGGATCATATCGGCTCTTCCCGGTATGGCTGGACAGAGATAACCCGCAGGGATCATCCAATGGCTGATACCATAGTGGTGCGCTAAAAGGGCTGAATTCAAGGCGCGTATTGCCTGCTCGTCACTGAAGTCAATCGTCTGATCTCCCTTCGGATTGCTCCGAAGAAAAGGCGCAAGGCTAGGCAACGCTTGGCTTAACGCATCGAAGTCATACCGCCCTGCGTGCGGATTCCTGGGATGAAGGCTGCCGGATTTTCCGGGGAGTTTACTGTTTCTCGAACGATCCATTCTGGACAAAGGATAAGGGATGATGCTGTTAAACCAACTCCCGTCTACGCTTGGTCCCGTTTCTGGCTGGTGAAAACCTTCCTTCGTTTAGAGGGGTTGAAACGAGTATTTGCACCAGACCGGTCTTTTTTTGGAACGGATCCGGTCTTTCGATTCTCGCGTTCACGGTTCACCTGATACACCTGCATGCTCATGAAGAGGTCGAGCATTTGGTCCGGCTGCGAATAGTCATCAAGTCCGTATCGGTCCAAAACCAAAAGGAGCTCATGAGCTGCCTCCAAGGTAGAGAGACAGCCAGGCTCCGGTTGTTTCTTAAAAAGATAACGGCTGGGGGCTGCCTCCGAGAACATGATCTTGGGCAAAGCCTGAAGGCTTAAGCTCTCCCGCAACATGGGACGTACCTTTCTCCAAGTACCATCTAACAAGAAAACCACCAAACGACGCCCGACAAAGTCATCTTCGGCGAGCTCCCCTTTCGATAGGTCCCTTGCATCACTCCCTGGGTAAAGAAGTACGGGAAAGTTTGCCGGGTCGTGTATGAGGGACTGCACGCGGTCATGATTGTCGAAGCGATCGCCAACGATCAGTTCGCTGTCAGCAAGGCAAAAATGGGTAAGTCGGCCAGTATTCAGCTTCACTCGGCGGTGCTCGTACGGATGCATCAAAATCACGAACTTCGTGCGAGACGGCATAGGCTTGATCTGGCCACACCAGCACACCGCCCTAGGCCTATTACACCTGTAACACATGTTCCGACTCATCCAAGCATCCGACTTCAAAACAGCCTAATCGGCAAGCTAGAGAACGCCGGAACGACAAGACCACGCAATCCTCCGTATAAACACTACAGGATAACTGTATTACATATAGGTATTTACAACTATTTTAACTTGCTCTTTCATTTGAAGTCCAATAACAAACTCAACCAACACCCCTATGGAAGAGCTCATCCTACTCGCAGCTGTACACATATTTCTCCCCATCATCGCGGGAATTACCGCGCTATGTGGAGCGGTAGCTTCGGCGTCCCAACTGTTGGCAAAACAACTTTTCCGCCGCCGTAACGCACAAGACTGAAATACTGTCAGCTAGCGTTAGAATGCCCCACTCACTAGAACCAAAACAAAGAGCTATCGAAGTGCGTAGCACCTGATAGCTCCTCGGAGCTGGTTGTTTTACTTGTAGAGCTGAGATACAATCGCTGCCCTAGTCGGCAGCATCCTGAACCTCCTCGCCAAGCTTCTCCACGTCTTTACCGATTCCATCAACAGTGGAGCAACCGGTGGCGAAAATAACGGTTAGGCTAGATACAGCAGCGAGAAGGATATACTTGAGTGGTTTAGTCATGGCCAAACCATTCGCAATTCCCGCGCCACGGCGAAAATCCCCCGTATCCAATTTTCAGGTGCATATCAAAGGTGCATTCTGCACGTAATTTGTAAGCGGATAAGTGCAAATCGCACTTAATCCACGGCTAGAAAGAAGGAGTCACACATGCGTCTGACACCTAAATTTGGATACAGCATAAGGTTGGTATACGTCACCCATCAAATTGACCATTTCAGGAATACCCTTGAACCCGCACATGGAGCCATGATTTGTTACGCTGGACCTTTTACGGCAGCTCGCTTCGAGCTGTCTCAGAAAGGAAAACAAATAATCCAGAATGTATTCTCATCGAGAATACACATATCATGTCTTCAAAAAACAGATCCATTCAGCCCAGTCTATTACAGGCAATAACACCCGTCGTTCTGACTCTTTTAGTCATCGGACTTCAGATATTCTACTTCGGCGTGTTTGAACCGCATATTCCGCTCGTGATCGGAATCGCCATAACGAGCTTGCTCGGTGTTCGACTTGGCATGAAATGGGATGAGATAGAAAGCGGGCTCTTCAGAGTTATCCAGATTGCCCTTCCCTCTGTTTCAGTGCTCATCGCAGTAGGAATGATAATCGGTGTCTGGATCGCTAGCGGTACTGTGCCCAGCATTATCTACTTCGGGCTTAAGCTTCTGTCGCCAGAGTATTTCTTAGTAGCGAGCATGCTTATCTGCTCATTCGTTTCCGTTTCATTGGGTACGTCGTGGGGCACGGTAGCCACCGTCGGCCTCGCTTTGATGGGGATCGGAGCGGGGTTTGAAATCCCCGTCTATTGGACAGCTGGAGCCGTGGTATCGGGTTCATTTTTCGGCGACAAGGTTTCGCCTCTATCGGATACGACCAATCTCGCTCCCGCGGTAACTGGCACCAATGTATTCTCCCACATCAAGAACATGGTACCGACAACGATTCCTGCCATGCTCATCGCTCTCACAATCTACTTCATAGCTGGCTTCAAGTTGATGGGAGATGAGGAAGTGTCCTTCGGGAAAATTGAAGCGATCACGACCGCTTTAGATTCAAGCTTTTCAATCTCTGTTTGGCTGCTCTTGCCAGCTCTGCTCGTAATGGTCTTGGCTCTGAAAAAATTTCCTCCCATCCCTTCCCTGTTCGCGGGCGTCGTGCTGGGCTCGATACTAGCCATGGTGGCTCAGGGCGAGTCCCTCCAGGACATATTCCAGTATGCGAACAATGGCTACTCGATCGAAACGGGAATCTCCGAAATCGACGGACTTCTGAACCGTGGCGGTATCCAGTCCATGATGTGGACAATCTCCCTCATCTTGATCGCACTCGGATTTGGCGGCGTCCTAGAACGAACCGGTTGTCTTCGGACCATAATTGGAGCGATCCAAAGCAAGGTAGAATCGTTTGGAGGAATCCAAGCAGCAGCCATCGGAACTTCATTCGCCACTAATCTGGTAGCAGGCGACCCCTACCTATCCATCGCCCTTCCAGGCAGAATGTTCGCACCCGTCTACCGCGGACTCCGCTATTCGACCTTGAACCTCTCTCGAGCCGTGGAAGAAGGAGGTACCCTGATGTCACCCTTAATCCCTTGGAACGCCGGAGGCGCTTTTGTAATCTCGGCGCTCGGCTTAGAAATCGGCAAAGGGAATATGGAGAACCTCCTCTATATCCCCCTTGCATTCGCATGTTGGATCGCTCCGTGTATCGGGATCCTCTATGCGGCTACTGGACGCTTCTCGCCCAAGGCTACCAAAGCCGAGATGACTCGCTGGAAAAAAGAGGACGAAGAGATCGCAGATGGCTATCCCGCCATCAAGGAATCGGAAATCAAGGCAACAAGCTAAGAGCTCCCAGAACACTCACCCAAAAAAAGGCGCCTCCTGCTGAGGCGCCTTTTTTAGATCAATTCGGTTGGCGCGGTCAAAAACGCCAAATCGTTCTTATGAACGATGTCTGGGCGAGTGTTGTAGCCGAGAACTGAAAAGATATCGGGGCTCCTTCGCTCCAAAAGGGCTTGGGCCTCGAAGTGGTTGAAAGCCACGATTCCCCTAGCGACTTCCTGATCACCGGAATTGATGCTGACCACATCGCCACGTCCGAACTGACCGGATACACTCTGCAGGTCCTCAGAGAAAAGGCTTCGGCCGAGCTTAAGAGAGTCCAACGAAGTTTCCTTAATTTCTAGGAATCCCCGTACATCCAAGCTGGTAGCAATCCAAAGGTGCCTTGCGCTCTCAGGCGTGATGTTCGACTCGATCACAGTATGCTCCCGCTCTCCATCCAAAGCATCGACGACAGGATTGATGCAATCCCCGCTGGTGATGTGTGTGCGGCAACCGGAAGCCTGAGCGATTTCACCAGCCTGCAGTTTGGTGACCATGCCACCTGTTCCCACACCTGAAGACCCTCCAGCCATAGCATAGATGCTCTCATCCAAGGTCTCGATCACAGGGATGATCTTCTTATTTTCGTCGAGCATTCCTCCTACGTTCGTTAGAATGACGAGGTCGTCAGCCTCCACCATGTGACATACCTTGGCGGCCAAACGGTCGTTGTCCCCCACCCTCAGATGCTTGGTAGCCAGAGTGTCGTTTTCATTAACGATTGGCACGATCCCTTGGCCAATGAGCTCTTCGAAGGTATCTTCTGCGTTTACAAAACGCTTCCTGTCCTCGAAGTCGTGTCGAGTGATCAAGATCTGAGCGGTACGAAAATCGTGCTCGTTGGCAAAATTCTGATAAGCCGCCATCAAAACCGGTTGGCCAAGGGCTGCAGCCGCCTGTTTCTGGGGCAAAGTTAGATTCGCATCAGGAGGCACTTTACCGAATCGACGCCCGAGCGCGACCGAGCCGGAGGAAACTAAAACCACGTTGAACCCACGGGACTTCATTGTCACCACGTCGTTCATGAGATGGTAGAGAAAATCCATCCTTAGCTTACCCGTCTCATCGTTAACCAAGAGACTGGAACCAATTTTAACTACGACAGTGCGCTTCTTGCTAGTGTCCATAACAGCCTCCTGACCTACTCGCCGCTGGATACAGGGAAGAGAATGCTCTGAAGAGAGCGTTTTTCAGTAATAAGAGGAAATGGATTTCGGTGAACGAACTTGTACAAAACAATCAGTTTATAGTTTTCGATTAAAAGATCCCGCGGCCCTAAAAAGAGAAGCGGGCGTCAATTGCTATCCAGCAACGCTGAATTTGGACCAATTGTCAAAGTATCGCTCAGGACCAAAGGGCGGAGCCGAACGAAAATACCCCCAAATGAGGCTCTAAAAGGAGTCGTATCCCAAACCTCTTCAGTAGAGACTCCCCTACGCCAAGCCAGTGAAAGCGTAAAAATCAATTCCCCTAAATTTGTCCCCGAGTTTCCTGTCTCCTCTCCGCAAATACAATGAACTCCACCCCTCCCCAAGCTCCCAACCGTCTACCCATACTAGATGGACTTAGAGGCTACGCCCTCCTGTCAATCATGCTGCTCCACAACATCGAGCACTTTGATATGTACTACTTTCCGAGCGAACTTCCCGCTTGGCTAGCCACTCTGAACAAAACGATATGGGATAGCCTCTTTTTCTTTTTTGGCGGCAAATCATACGCCATCTTTGCCCTCCTTTTCGGAGTAACATTTCATATCCAGTTTTCCAATCAACGAAGGAAGGGAGCGGGGTTTAGAGTCCGGTTTGCCTGGAGAATGCTGTTGTTACTGGGATTCGGACTTGTAAACACCGCATTCTATCAAGGCGACATCCTATCATTCTACGCCCTCGTAGGCATTCTCATCATCCCATTCGCAAACCTAAGCGACCGAACAGTTCTGGCGATTAGCCTTTTTCTCTTTCTCCAGCCCTTAGCTCTCTACGGAACTGTGATTGGTATTCTGCATCCAAATACACAACTTCAGAACCCCGCGTCGTGGGAATACTTCGGAAACATGGGCAGTTACATCGAAAACGGCAACCTTCTGGAAACGATGAAAGGCAACCTGTTGAATGGGAAGCTGGCAGTAACCCTGTGGAGCTGGGAAAATGGCCGCTTCTTTCACATGCTGGCTCTCTTCCTTTTCGGGATGCTAGCCAGTAGACGGCAACTGTTTAACTGGAAACAGAATGGACAGCGTTTCTGGCTAGCCTCCCTAACAATCGCCTGCTGCGGAACCGTGATACTTCTCCTTATCAATTCAAAACTGGCTACATGGATTGAAGCAGAGCCCATAAAGCGTCCCCTTTCAGTCGCAATTAGTTCATGGGGGAACCTGTTCTTCATGGCCACCATCGTATCCACGATCACCCTACTTTACCGAACGGACTTTTTCCGGAAGCTGATGAAGCTGCTTGAACCGATGGGGAAAATGAGCCTCAGCAACTATATTTTCCAATCTATCCTGGGCACGACTTTGTACTACGATTTTGGTTTAGGTCTCTATGACAAGACAGGAGCAACGACAAGTCTGCTAATTGGCCTAAGTCTGGGAATCATGCTCGCTCTTTTTTCCCGATGGTGGATGAAGCGACATCGCCACGGTCCGCTGGAGGGAGTATGGCACAAGCTGACCTGGCTCTAAGCGTAAAAAAAGCGGACCCCCTCCCATTTTAGGCGGGATCCGCACGATGAATTTAGAGCAGAACTAGGCGAAAAGTTCGGCTGGGTTGTAATCGGGCTGAGCACCGTCCTTGGTGGCAACGAAGGCGCTCAGTTTGAGGGCACGATTCAATGAATCCTCTAGAGCCAAGTCCTCAAGCAAACCTAAACCGAGAGCAGCGGTAAACGAATCCCCCGCCCCTATCGTGTCCGCAACTTCGACCTTTTCAGTCGGGCGACTGATGAATTCTCCATCACGCCAAACTGCGGCTCCTTCAGCCCCTCGCGTTACGCAAATCAGTCCGCAACCAGTAGCCTCATGCAAAGCCTCGATGCCTGGAAGGAGCTCACCACTGACGCCACTAAGCGTTCCGAGCTCTTCGTCATTGACCTTTATGACGTCCGCCCGCTTAGCCAGTTCCAGAGCCAATGCCTTATCGTCGTAGGGCGACCGCAAGTTGACATCGCAAATCTTGACCGCCTCGGTTTTCGCAAGCAGCTCATTAAGCAAATCGCGATTCGAAGCCGAACGAGCTGACAAACTGCCGAAGACGAAGGCATCCGCTTCTTCGGCGATCTGAAAATCCTCTGGATCCAAGGAAATCTCGTCCCACGCAACTGGGCGTAGAATGTCGTAGCTCGCATCACCGCTTCCGCTCAATTTCGCCACCGCAGCTCCTGTTTGGAGCCGTGGGTGACGTTTGAGCAAGCGAGCATCGATACCCGCTGCTTGGACGCGTTTCACTGTTTCGTCTCCCAGAAAATCGCGCCCAACCGAGCTGGCGACAAAGCTCTCAGCACCCAAGCGAGCGGCATGGTAGGCGAGGTTCAATGGGGCTCCTCCTAGAAAGATCCCCCTTGGCAAACAATCCCAAAGCACCTCTCCGAAAGCGACCAAACGTTTTGGCTTGGACTCGCTCATACGACCTTCAGCTGGTGACAGGCTTTGATGAACTCCGAACAGGACCAGGCCTGATACATTTTGCCCATAGGCCGCCCCGTTTCTCCGTGAGTCCATTCATTGAATTCCCAAGAGTCGGAAATTCCGCTTTCGTTGACCTTGGCCAGCTTTAGGAGCTCAGCAACTGCTAGATCGCGAAAACCGAGCTTGTGAATAAACTGTACCCACATAGCCCCTACAAACGGCCATATACCACCATTGTGGTAGTGATTCGGGAGGTTGAGGAGATTGACTGTGTAATAGGATTTCCAATCCGGATCTCCGGCCTGTACCACCGGGTAAAGATTTCGCACTGGGAACGGATCGTTAACGCCTACTCCCCACATGAACCTGAAGGCTTTTTGAGCCTGGTCCGTGCCGAGTATATCAAATAGGAAAGCTAATACATTACCATAAACATCGCAACGCCAATCGAAGGAAAACGGAGTCGTCTGAGCCAACAAATACTGGGTATCGCCCATTGTCATCTGCTGATCCGCGAAGGTATATTCGCTTTGCTTACTCACGTTTGTAGTTGGCCAAAACTTACGTAGGACGGTCCGTTTTATATGGCTAGCCCATCGAAGGTAGTCACCGGCCATCTCCCACTTGCCCAACATCTCCATCAAGCGTCCGTAGCAAATATTAGCACGGTACCAAAGCACCTCGTCGTACAAAGGATTGTAGCTGCGGCCAAAAAGGTCGGTCCAGTCCCCCGCTTCCGGTACTTCAATCAAACCGTCGTTGTTAGAATCCTGCGCGCTAAGCCAGTCCATCGAACGCTGGAGACCCTCCACATTTTTGCGCAGAAAGTCCAAATCACCAGTGGCTCGCACGTATTCGAAAATGGCGATAATCAGCCAGATCCCGCTGTCGATAGAACAAATTCCACCCACCCCAGAATAGTCGGGCACCTCCGTATCGATCGAAACATTACTCGGCACCTGGCCAGTGAGAGAAATGTGATCAAGCAATGTCTGCAGGGTTGCTCGTTGGCATTGCCGGATGTCTTCATCATCCAGTTTGAGCGAACCGATCACCGTGATCGAACCGTCGCGGCCCCATACGCTCCGGTAGTTCTCGTCGGTTCCCTCGGTCACGTTGTCGTCAAGAGAACAGGCCGAAAAGCCCATCGGCGTGATGTTTTTGCGAAGGCCTTCGACTGCCTTTTTGTAGGCTAGCCGCAGATACTCTAAGTCGCGATCACTGATGTCTGAAACTTGTTCCTCGCTAATTAACCTCAAGGTGTCCCTGTGCATCGACGGGTCCCGCGGCAGATCCAAGTTGTCGTGAATCGGTTCCTGTACGCAATCGATAGCGCCGAAGTGCATCAAACCTTCCAATACACCATCGGCACACACTCCATCAGCCCGATACACGTCTCGGCCAACTGTGCGCTCGTGTAATTCTGGCTGAGCGTTGCCGACCACGATTCCGCGGATCTCCTTCTTAAGAAACATGGCGCTATCGTTACCGGTGTCGCCGGCTACCACTACTTCCTTAGGGAAGATCTTAAGTCTCTTGATAAGCCAAGTAAGGGCGTTCCCTTTATTGGCATACTTCGGCACCACGTCTAGATCCCGGTTGGAGGAATAGATGATGTTAACATCCAAACCTGCCAAATCGAGGGCTGCGTCGACCTCGCGAAGTTGTTCCTCGGTGGCATCCCGTAGAAACCAACTGCTCTTGTAGGGACCTTGGAAATGCTTGGGCTGAATACTGACACCACTAAATTTAGCCACCACTTCAGCAGCTTTTTCCCGGTCCCAGCCTTCCTCTAGAATTTCGGTGAAGTCTTTGACCTTTTCCTTCTTCCGGTAGTCATAAATCAAAGTACCTACCCCGCAGATCAGGTAGTCCGGAGCCATGAGGTCCTTGCGCTCGATGAGGTCAAGCATGTCGTCCAGAAGACGACCTGTGTTATAGCAGAGGAGCGGTCGATGGTCTTCGGGGCAAGCTTTCCATGAAGCGTTAAATCGCTCCAATGCGTCAGGCTTGCCGATGAGTGTTCCGTCGATATCGGTCGAAAATAATTTAACCATTCTTTTTCTGACGAACGTTTTAAGCGACAGGCATAAGCTTCTCTGGCTTTCCAGATCCGCTTTCGACTCCTTCGACCACTGCGATCAGTTGCTGGGCAATTCCCGACCAAGTAAAGAGGCTCCGGGCTTTGTTTGATCCGTTCTCCGAAAGGCGACGGCTGATCTGCGGGAATTCCAGAACCTTGCACATCGTGATACCGAAGTCTTGGGCATCAAACGAGTCGGCGTAGAGAGCGTCCTTTCCGTATTCTAAGGTTCGATACAATCCACCATTCGTTGTAACGATAGTCGGAGCGCCGCTCGCCATAGCTTCTACAGCTGTCATTCCAAAGGGCTCATAGCGGCTTGGGAGACAAAAGAGGTCGCTAGCCCGGTAGAAATCAGGCATAAGTTCATCATCAAGCGATTGCGTAAGGGTAACTCGATCCTGCAGCCCAAGGCGGTGTATCTGGTCGACGATATCAGCAAGCATCGGATCTTCAGCTTGCTCCTCCGATTCGGAACCAAGCGGCATAAAGAGCCGGACGTCGTCAAAGCGCTTGGCTACTACAGCGAATGCGTCGATCAATAGATCAAATCCCTTGTTACGACTCAGGCGGCCAATACTGGTAATGACGCGTCCTTCGAAACCGAATTTTTCCCGCAACGAATCGCGAGACGCTTCGCTAACCGGATAAAAACGTGTGTCGTCGTAACCCGGTGGGATCATGGCTACCTTCTCTTCCGGAAGACCATAGTCGTCGAAGAACATATCCATCTGTATTGGAGAAGTCGCTACAACCATCGAGCATGAGTCGTAGACCTTTTGCTCATGCTTAATGCGGTCCGTGAAATTGTAGACCTCGTCGAAGCTTTCCCTGTCGTCTGGAAAGTCAGTCTCCATTTTGCGGCGCTTCCATGTACCCAGGGAGTGCGGGGTGTGAACGTGCGGGCAGCCTAGGCTCTTAGACAAAGCCTCTCCTGCAATTCCCGCGTCCCAATAGTGCGAGTTAACGAACTCGTATTGTAGCCCTTCTGAACGGATTTTCGCGAGGGCATTGCGACACCATTCTGGAATGTCCTTGTAGAGGAATTCTTTGGCGATAAACTCATCTCCTCCACAAGGGACACGCAGCAAACGAACCCCCTCGTCCACCACCTCCTCGGCAGGCTGGCCCTCAAATTGACGTGTCCAAACATCGACCTGGTAGCCCAGCTGGGCTAGTTTGCGGGACAACTCGATAACGAAAACCACCTGTCCTCCCGTGTCTGGCATTCCGAGGGGCGGCTCAGCGGCCACGTACCCATGGGTTGAAACCATCGCGATGCGCTTCTCGGCATCGGCGGCCTGTGGCTCGATTTCAAATTTCTCGACGAACGATTCTGGCGTTATTTCCATTTTTCTTTCTTTCTATGGCCGCTCCTCCTTGCGCATCGGTCAAAGTTCACTGCCCAAACTGCATTCTGCAATTTGACTCGCCGGAACGCCGGCGAAACACGCGATCTTGAAGCGGTTACCCCTAAATCGCTAATTCCATGCCAAGGCTGAAAATTCGTTGATCCGCCGCGGAACTGTCACCCGAGTCCAGTGTCGCGCCAGACTTGTCTTGAAGCTGGGTGGGCACAGCTAAAGAGCAGCCTCCGCACAAAGGGTGCTGGAGACACGTCGAGGTCCGCTCCCCAAATTCTATTGGGAATCCGCTTGTCCGTTTACATGTGGACTAAATCCTGTCGTCGGAACCGCCTCGGCCAAGAATTTGGTATACGAGCCAGACAGTAACAAAAAAGAAGAACAGGATCTGCGCGATCGACGCTGCAACGCCCGAAAGGCCACCAAAGCCTAGAATGGCAGCAAGGATGGCTAGCGCTAAAAAGATTATGGATAGGTTCAACATTTGCGGAGTGTTCGGATAAATCCAAATAGGAAGGCCGTTGCAGACAGCCTTACGTGGTTAGTAGCCGCAAATGCGATGCCAATAGATCAAAGACATCTCTCAAAGGAGAATAAGAGTACTGAAGACGATTAATCACTCCACCTTCTTGCAGACTGCAAGATCTCCAATGCCTTTTGCACTAATTAGGCTAGAGGTACTGTACTCGTCAGGAATGGCTCAGACTACGCTACCTCGCATGGCTTCAACTCGATGAAAAAGTCACATCCTTTCGGATTAAGCGGAATGCAGCCCACTCCTCCATCGTGAGCCAAGGCAATGTCCTTCACAATCGAAAGACCAAGCCCGACACCATCCATCTTGCGGTGCCTCCTCGAGCGGTAGAATTTTTCGAAGACACTTTGCGACTCCTCAACACTTAGCCCTGGACCTTCATCGCAAACGCCAAAACGAATCAGTTCGTCCGCTTTCTTGGCATAGACTTCGATGCGCGAACCGACCGGGCTATATTTAATGGCATTAGAGAGATAATTCGAGAGCCCCACCTCGATGGCTTTGAGATCGACCTGTACCTTGGGCAGCTCCTCCTCAACATGCGAAACAAGTTGGATGTCCTTGTTTTGAGCCGACATCGAATAGGCATCCACCACCGCGGAAACAATCCGTAGAGGACTCTCTTCTACCGACTCCAAGCGAGGTGACTGACCCTCCAAACGAGCGATTTCGAGGAAGTGATCCAATAATCTCCGTAGTCTGGCGAGGTCATCCGCAGCAGTTTGCAACATGTCTTCCTGATCCTCAGTTAGCTCGCCCAAACTTTTTTCCAAAACCATATGAAGCGCCATGGTCGCACTCGTAACCGGGGTACGAATCTCGTGGCTTACAGTGGCTACCATGTCGCTCTTCAACTCGTCCGAGAGGCGAAGCTGGGTTATGTCCTGCAAAACGAGGCCACACTCGATTTCATCCACGAATTCACTGTCTACTCGCACGAAAATAGGCAGAAAGTGGCGCAATTCATTTTTCTGCTTAACTGATACAGTTTCCTGAAAATCCGTCTCAACGATCTCTTCGCCAGTGTCGAAGATCTTTTCAATACGCTCACTCAGTTGCGGCAAAAGAGAGGTCTCCCAGCTGACCATGCCCAGCAATTCAGTCGCAGCCGGATTTCTGTAGGCCAAGTCTCTTGCAGAGTTTAGAAACACCACCGGGTTGGGCAAATTGTTGAAGCACTCTTCCATCCGCCGCTGTGTGCGAGCCACTTGCTTGTCGCTAAGGCGCTGGTACTCCTTGATACGCGCAGCCATATCGACAAAAGCATTTTCTAAACGAGCAGTTTCGTCTTGGCTACTTGGCTTGTAGTCGGAAATGTCCCATTGCCCATTTCCGATACGAACCGCGAATTCAGTCAGGGCATCTATCGGAGAAAGGATACGCTGGCTTAGGCGGTAGGCGACGATTCCCATCAAGATCACACTTACCACAATAGCGGTTACGACTATGTAGAAGTGCACCCTATTGTCCTGGCGAAGCACCTCGTTAGTGGACTTGATTATGAGGTTGTTCGCCGAAATGCTACTGTATCCAGCATCGTCTATCTGCTCGACGAGTGGGTAAAGGTGTTCCAGCTCCACCTTGTTCGAATTTTGAAAAATCGCGTTCGCGAGAGTCACGAGGTTACGAACAGTTGGGGTCATAGCATCGTCTGGCCTTGTTTCAAACCAACGTACGAAAACTGGCATGCTCCTTTCGTAAGCCACTTCAGCCAACTCGTCCTCGCCTTCCGACTTAAGCACTACCGCACGTTCCAACTGGGACGCGGCAAGCAGGAGGCGTTCAACCTGAGAAATGGAGCCATAACGTTCGACCTGAAGCCGATCCAGCTCTCGGCTTAAGTTTGCGTGATTATAGACTGAATACAAACAGACCAAAATCAACAAGCCTGCCACCGGGAACATCCCGATATAAAGTTTTGAGCGAAGCATGTTTCAGAGAGAGAGAAATCAGTTAGTGGCCATCAACTGGCAAGTAGTCCAAGCTTCTTTCGCTTGCGGTACAAGGTGGCAGAATCGATTCCCAAGGTCCTGGCGGCCTGCTCCAGACTGTCGCTCCGATCGAGAATCCTTTTGATGTGCTCATCCTCCAACTCTTGAAGCGTGACATCACTACCGACTCCCAATCCGGATCCAAAGCCAAATGGAGTCCCCTCACCTCCTCCTGCTCGAATCTCGATCGGCAAATCAGAAAGCGTAACCGTGTTTCCATTACACAGAATTAAACAACGCTCGACCACGTTGTTGAGTTCGCGAAGATTACCAGGCCAATTGTAAGCCAACATCGCTTCCATGGCGTTCGCTTCCACAGTGGCCGTTTCCCTACCCATTTTGCGGGCATAAAACGAAACATAGTCAGAAACGAGGTTTTCCAAATCTCTCTTCCGCTCGCACAAGCCGGGAAGCTGAAGGGAAATCACGTTGAGACGGTAATACAAATCCTCTCGAAAGTTTCCTTCCCGCACCTCCTCTTGGAGATCCTTATTGGTAGCGGCGAGTATTCGTACATCCGCGGATCGCGTCTTGGTTTCTCCGATACGTTCATACAGTCGCTCCTGCAACAACCGAAGCAACTTAGCCTGCACTTCGAAGGGCAAATCTCCGATTTCGTCCAAAAATAAAGTTCCGCCCTCAGCCGCATCGACCTTACCCCAAGTGTCTTTGACAGCTCCAGTAAAGCTGCCCTTCAGGTGACCAAAGAGCTCACTTTCCAGGAGCTCTTTCGATAAACTCGGGCAATGAACGACCACAAACGGATTTCCAGCACGGGCACTCATCTCGTGTATCCGCCTAGAAAGTACCGTTTTGCCAGTACCACTTGGCCCAAGTAGCAACATATTGGCATCAGATTGAGCCGCTTTCTCCGCAACGTCGTATACTTGCTGCATTTGAGAATCTAAGGACTCAAAGCGAATTCCAGGGCTTTTCTCCGCCAATCTCGACTCCAGCTCCGTGACCTTATTTGTAAGCGTACGACTCGTTTCGAGTTTCTTAAGTGCCTGCCGAATCTGTTCGGGGACGAACGGTTTCGCGACGTAGTCGAAGACACCTTTACGCGTAGCTTCGATAGCGGTTTCGATAGAAGAGTAAGCGGTGAACATGATCACCGGCATATCGTGTCCCTCTTCTCTCATCTTCTCGTAAACTTCGAGACCGTCCTCCTCGCCCAAACGCAAATCGAGGAACACCGCATCGAAACGATCTTCCCCCAACTTGCGTAGCGCTTGACTGCCACTGAATGCTGAAACCGACTGGTGCCCCATCGTCTTGAGACTTAAGGCTGTGGTTTTCTGAATGTTGCTCTCGTCGTCAACGATAAGGATTTTCATAAAAATAATGTATAAGGCTAGGACTTCTAAAAACGATGTGGTTGATACCTTCAGAGGCCAACGGGTTCCGGACGGCGAGCGAGCGAGTCATTTCCTAAAAAGTGCATCATCTCGCTAGCTAGAATTTCGCGCTCCATAAGTACGCGTTTGAGCAAGGTCTCTGTGCCATAATCTTTGAGCTCGCAGGCCTCAGAGACTGCTTCGCCGATGTAAGAAATCAGTGCTTGCTCATTCTCGAGATCGCTCTTGAGCATATCCCTAACTGGGTAAATCCCTTCGCTCTCGGCTTCGAGCAGGCTCTTGTCAGATTGGGATTGCATCGATGAAGTGGGCACCGCTCCGAGGGTCGTCATTCGCTCGGCAATCGCGTCGACGTGCTCTTCTGTTTTGCGGAACGACTCCTCAAAAAATGTGTAGAGGGCTCCTTTGTCAGGCCCCGCGACCACCCAGTGGTGCTTCATATATTGATGATACTGGGTCGAAAAACTCGACAGCAAGGCATCCAAACGACCTGACACTTGTTTGGCAGTGAAACTAGGGAGCCCGATCGCGTTGCGTTCCATTTCGTCGATTTCCTGTAGTTGCGTTCTTTGGATCATGCCTGAACTAGTTGCGGGAAGCGTGCCAACCTAAAAATGAAGCAAGACAGCTCGCCCCTAACTCCTTGTTTATCAGCCGCCTAAAAAATCAACAAACAAACAGTATGATCGGACCAAATATTAATTCATGCACTTTGCAATACACCAAACAAGGCCGATCGCGACACGGAAACGTTACTTTCCGGAAATCGACAAACCACCGTTTGTTTCTCTATCAAGCCGTCGTAAATGACCATCGTCATCACGACTCACGGCTCCACTGGAGACATATTCCCCTTGATCCGGCTAGCGATCGCCCTGCAGAACTCCGGTCACACGGTACGATTTGCGACGAGCAAACCTTTCCGCCCCGACGTAGAGGCAGCAGGTGTGCCGTTTTGCCAAATTCCGCCCGAGTGGGAAAAGTCAGAGCTCCAATATTGGATGGGACGCCTGCAGAAATTGAAATCCCCCGTGTCCCAACTTAAAGAAATGTACCGTGCTGCGACTCCGCACCTAGAAGCGATCATTGACGCGATGGAGCAAGTCATCGACGGGGCGGATTGCCTGGTGTCCTCTTATCTATTTCCCATAAACAAGGCCATCGCGGAAAAGCACAATATTCCGTTCGTTTCCTACGCGTTCGCTCACAATACAGTTCCATCTAGGTTCTACCCTCCTCACGAATTCCCCCGTCTTCGCGGCCTGCCTGATTGGCTGCAACTGAGATGGAATCGCTTTTGTTGGAAACTCGGAAACGTAGTGGTCGACACCGCGATCAACACCACGATTTCACGAGCCTTTAAACGCAAGGGGCTGCCGGGGGTAAAAGACTTTTTTTCAAAATCCGCAGAGCTGGTTCTCGTCGCCGTTTCCCCCGGCTTGATGAGGCCCCGCATCAAGCTCCATCCGAGATTCCAATTCACGGGATACTGTCGCTGGCAGTATCCAAAAAGCGAGGAAGCGGAGGCCGAAATACTAGCGTTCCGAGGCGAGCAGGAAGTCCCGATCATCACCTTTGGAAGTATGGTTTACGACGAGCCAGAAAAGATCATGGAGCGTTTGATCCAAGCTTGGCCTAGCGACAAAAAGCTGATCATCCAGCCTGGCTGGTCGGGGTTCAAGGTACCCGCTAAAGCGGTCAACATACTGGAGGTCGGCCCCATGTCCCACGACCAGCTTCTAAGCCATGCATCAGTCGTGATCCACCACGGCGGCGCGGGAACCACCGCCTCCGTGCTCCATGCCGGCAAGCCTCACATCGTGGTGCCGCATATCGGAGATCAGGATTTCTTCAGCGCCGAGGTAAAGAGGCTCGGCTGCGGAATCAAGGCGCGCAAGAAAACGTGGCCAGAAAAGCTCTACTCAAAAGTCTGCCAAATCGAAAAAGAGCCTTCCTATCAGAAATCCGCACTAGAGGCTCAAAAAATTCTGCTCGGCGAAAACGGCCCCCTCGAAGCCGTCCATCAAATAGAGGCATTTCTCGAACACCGTAGCCATCTCATCGGAGATTTTCTAAATCCTGACGAAGAATTCTAGGAATGGATAGCTCCCGATAAAACGGCCGTGACAATTTTTCCTAAAAACACGGAGTCTATGCTCAAGAGTTGTTGAGAAAACAAGCAGGAGGAGTAGTTTCTTCTTCATGCCCTCTGATGATCGCCAGTCGACTGACTGGATACAGAACGTATTACCCACAGCTGAATCCAAGCCTGTTTGTCTGAATTGGCCCATTTGGATGGCCGCCATATTCTTCGGAGCGACAATATCGGGCTATTATGTGTACCCGGAGGACCTTTCATTTCTGTCCGTCAGCCTCCTGGCCGCCGTTCCCACAACTCTAATTTTAGCGGGAGCACTCGGCCTCAACAGAAAATTCACTCGGCGAAACAAGAAGCTCGAGATCTATCAACAACGACTGCTGCTCGCCGTGAGAGCTGGAAATGTAGGAATCTGGGATTGGCCCGATGTGAAAAAAGAGGACGTTTGGTGGGGTGAAACAATGTACCGTCTCCTTGGATACGAAAAAGGTGAGATCAAACCGACCCTCGAATTCTACATGAGCCGCGTGCATGAGGGACACAGAGAACCGCTAAAATCCCACATCCAAAAGATTCTAGAGGGAGCAAAGCCGACTCCCTTCGAGTATTTGGTGAAAACCAAAGGTGGCGCATACCGGTGGTTTAGGACGAAGGGTGTTGTTACCTCAAACCTAGATAATGGAGTAAGCCGCTACACAGGCATCCTTCAAGACATACACCGAAAACGAGAAGCCGAGGAGCAGCTGGTCCTAGCGAATAAGAAGCTCAAAGCGAAGACAGAGGAGATCGAGCAGATGGTGTATCTGGTTAGTCATGACCTGAGATCCCCCCTGGCAACCATCCTCACAATAGCCCAGGATGCCTTACGGATGGAAGCAGACCCCAACACTCCTTCCGAGGAAAAGCAGGAGTTACTTACCTTACTTCTAAAATCGGGGCATCGCATGAACGACTTCATCAACGACATGTTGAGCCTCGAATCAGTCGACGAACAATGCAAAAAGGTAGATTTGGTGGATACAAAAACGGTACTTGAGGAGCTAAAGGAATCCCTCAAAGCCCAGACTGAATCAACTGACAGTTCATGGGTAGTGGATGGAGAGCCGCACAAACTAAAAATAAACAAGCATATGCTAACGCAGCTCATGCAAAACCTCCTATCCAACGCCATGAAATATGGCTGTCCCCACCCTTCCAACCGGATCGAAATCGGATTTTTGAAGAATAAGGAACGGCTTCAAATAACAGTGAGGGACTTTGGAAACGGCATTCCTCGGGACAAATGCTTGGAGATATTCGAGCCATTCAAGCGATTCAGCGATTCTGGGGGCGGTTCAGGCCTGGGACTCACCATAGTTAAAAAAACAGCCGAAGCCTACGACGGAAAAGTTTGGGTATCACCGGCTGAAGGAGGTGGATCACGTTTTGTAGTCGAGTTCCCAGGTAGCCTAGAAGTCGCCTAAAGCATCTCACCGATCAAGAACACACGCCGCTGTATTTGCCCGCCACCTACAAGAGGATTCCAAAAACTGAGGCGACACATTCCCCTTGCGTTCGCGAACGAGGTCGCGCCCACTTAGCGCCGACTCGGATGGTTGAACGCACGAATCGACCCAGCCGATCCTTCGAAACTCAGAATTAAGACCAGAGAGACTCATCGAACCATATGAAAGTAGGATTTATAGGAGCGGGCAACATGGGACGCGCCATTGCTAACGGCCTTAAAAAAAGCGGGGTCTGCAAATCAGAAGAATTGTTCTGCATCAGCGCCTCTGGCTCAGGTGCCGCAAGGATGGCAGCAGCAACCGGCGCGACTGTAAGCGAGTCGAAAAAGGAACTCATCGAGCAAAGCGACGTGATCATCCTCGCATTCAAGCCTCAACACCTGGAAAGCATTTCCGAAGAGGAAGCGAATGCCGCTAAGGGCAAAATCGTCATATCTGTTCTGGCGGGTCGGACCTTAGACTCCATGAAATCCGTATTTGGCGACGGTCCTTCAAATCTTGTTCGCGTGATGCCGAACACGCCTTCACAGATTGGAAAAGGTGTATCCACTTTCTGTTTTCTGAAAGAGCCTTCCGACGACGAAACTTCAACCACAGAAACCGTCCTAGGCTCTCTTGGCACCGCTTACGCGGTCGAGGAAAGCCAGTTGCACATTGCTACCGTGATTAACGGATGCGGACCTGCCTTTTATTTCCGCATCGTCCAGTTGATCGCTGAAATTGCGGACGAACATGGTCTCAATAAAGATTTGGCTGCAAAACTCGCCTGTGAGACCGGTATCGGCTCTTTGGAATTGCTCAATCAAAGCGAATCGGACCCTCAGGAGTTAATTGACGAAGTGGTTTCTCCAAACGGAGTGACCCATGCCCTCCTAACCAGTTTGAACACAAATGGAATGCCCGCACTCATGAGGACGGCAACCAAGGATGCGGTCGATCGCTCTATCGAGCTTTCTAGAAAAGCTTAGACCTCCCCAAGCCCCTGGCCTCCCAAACTCCACTTTGAGGAGGCTCTGATTCGCAAGGAAAACGAAAGCCTGGCGAACAACCGGCACAAAAAAAGCCGACCCTGCATAAGGGTCGGCAAAAGTGAGAGAGATGGTGTCAAGGGGCGGACTTGAACCGCCGACCAAGAGCTTATGAGTCTCCTGCTCTACCACTGAGCTACCCTGACATCTCTCGTAAAAGAGACCGAGAAACTGTTTCCGATCAGTTCTAAGTCAAGTCTCTAGTGAAAGCTTTTCCGGGAAAACGATTTCCGAAAGGGCCTTCCGCAATTTGGCAATATAAGCTAGTTTATCCGTGTATTCCCTGATACCGGCAAATCGGCGATACGCGATAGACGAGGTTCATGAATATCCAAAATGGATCGAATTCCCTGAATTCGAGTAGAACTCTTACAATTGAGGGTAAAATCTAAGCCAAATCTTAAATAGTCACTTCAAAGGTTTGTGAATACTTACCCTGAGACTTGATATAAGGACTTATCCTTATAAGTTTGAGAACGATAAGCAATCCAACCAAACACCCCCCCCCCATTTCTCGAACAGAAACAGACTTAATCATGAAGACAATTTACATAGTAGACGACCTTACCGCTATACGACAAATGTTAGCAGATGTTCTCGAACGCCACAACTACGAGATCGTCGGGGACAACGGCAATGGACAGGACGCGCTGAAAGAGATTCAAGACCTCAAGCCAGACATCGTAATCGTAGACGCTCGCCTACCCGGCCTAAACGGACTCGAAATTGTTAGACGCCTGAATCGCCAATTGCCCAACACTCGATTCCTAGTGTTCTCGGCATACCAAAATCCGACCATCGTCAAAGACATGCTAGAGGCCGGGGCCCATGGTTTCGTTGAGAAGACAGCGAACCTAAGAGAATTTATCAGCGGTCTAGGCATCGTAGCAGAAGGAGGCACCTTCTTCGGACCCAACGTAGCAGAGCTGATCCGCAGTGTGGTAGCCAACCCTGGCAATGTTCAACGATCCAAAGATACGCTTACAGAACGCGAACGCGAGGTCCTGCAAATGATAGCGGAAGGCCATAGTACCAAAGAGATCGCTGGCAAACTTGGTCTCAGCATAAAGACCATAGACAATCATCGCACCAACATGATGCGAAAACTAGACTTGCACAACGTAGCAAGCATCACTCGCTACGCCATGCAAAACGGTTTGATCGATTTGGAGCCAGCCATCTAGACCGTAGGAAACTAGCTTTAGAGTCTAAATCTCAGCCTCGCTCGAGCGATTGCTCATAGCGAATCGCTAACAAATCCACTAGCGCTGGATTACGTCCCACTAGTGGAGCGAAGTCCACCCTTCCACCTTCCTTCACATACTGGGAAGCCTCTACGATATCTTGAATATCTCCACCCGGACCAGCATGGCGTCCAGGGGAGAAAAACATTTGGCTAAGCACCACTCGCTTCCAGTTGCGAGATTTTGCCATTTCCAATGCTCCTTCGAGCAAAGGCTCGTTAAATGAGTAGAGTTCCCCTTCCCGCCTTTCCATCGAAGAGGCGATGATTTGCGATTCGCTCAATCCCAGAAGCCGCCGCAACTGGCCCGCCACGCGGTCCCGACATTCTGCGACTTCACGAACAGGACTACCATGGTCCACTAGTATAACTCCCTCTCCAAGCTTTCCTAGACTCGTATTCAAATCTCGGATAATCAAATCCCTTAACAATCTGGCCACCACATCGTCTTCGGGGTTTCCGTAAGGCACGAGGGTATCAGCTATAAAACAGTCAACGCCTTCGATGTCCATAGACACCTGCTCGGTCACTTTTGGCAAGTAGTCCACAATTGCCGAGCTTGGCCCGAAGAATAGTGGGATTACCCTGAAACGCCTTACGCCCTCTGCCATTTTCCTCAACAGAAACTGACGCCAAGTCGCTGCGGGCACACCTCCCAACTCGTCCGCAGGAATTTTACTCGAGTGCAATAAGGATACGGGCACGACCTCCCGTCCAATCCGAGAACATAGCCCCGCAGCAATCCGACGCAGACTTAAAACCGCGTCCCTCCTCAAAGAGCCGTTATCCAATAAAACAACACATTCCCCCTCTTTTTCTTCGTTGATAGCCATAAACCACGCAAACTCTTGACAGTAAATTCTTGCCGAACTTTCGCGAATACCGATAGTCCAATGATACGAAGACTAAGCCCTCCATCATGTTCAAGAAAATCGTCCTAATTGCCACCGCATCTTTGGTCGCGCTCGCATTCTCCGGGTGCTCGAAAAAGCCACGCCGCCCAAACCCACTCGACACCGTCATGGGCCAAGGTTACGGCTCCGGACCAGCGAATCAAGGGTCTCAAGATGACTTCAACCCAATCAGTTTGGAAGGTGACGGTGCGATGCTCGAATCTCGTTTCCAAGGATTCGACGGGATGAGCTCAGAGGACATACTCGCCAGTGCTGAACGCGGTGTATTGGAGACGGTATACTTCCAATTCGATTCCAGCAGTATTGCTCCCGCAGAGAGAGCAAAGCTCGACGCAGCCGCTCAATACCTATCCGCAAACCCCAGCGCATTTCTCGTACTCGAAGGTCATTGCGACTGGAGAGGCACTCAGGAGTACAACCTCGCTCTTGGTGAACGACGTGCCAAAAGCGCCCTCGACTACTTGGTCACCCTTGGGGTAAGCCAAAGCCGCCTGCAAACGCTGTCCCAAGGCGACCTGCAAGCCATCGAGGGAGCGAGCTCCGCCCAAATGACACAAGACCGAAAGGTAGAGATCCTTGTCATTCGGAACTAGCACGGGAAACACCTCAGAAAGATTTCGGCCTCGCTCGCAATGAGCGAGGCTTTTTCATGCCCCACATTAGCCGCCTTAAGGACAACAACATCAAAAAGATGCGTTCAAAATTTGGCACGTCCATTGCTTTAATTCGGCGAATGAGGTCCACAGGAAAGCGAAGTCGAGATTACAATTAAGACCTAGCTATTGCTAACGGACCGAAATCTGATTTAACTCTTCCCATCCAAGCTTCGCAAAGACCCCCTAGGTTCTTAAGGAGCTACCCAACAAACCGGTACCAACTAGAAAACGAACTGATGAAAAAGACCAACATAGCTGCGGCGAAAAAAGCAGCTAAGAAAGCCGTCAAAAAAGCTGCTGTTAAGAAAACGGCCGCCGTAAAGAAAACGCCCGCCAAAAAGGCCGCCGTTAAGGCTCCAGTCAAAAAAGTGGCTGCCAAAAAGGTAGCAACCAAGAAAACCGCCGTCAAAAAGGTGGCTGCCAAAAAAGCAGTAGCCAAAAAGGCAGCACCCGCAAAGAAGAAGGCAGCTAAAGCTCTTCCGAAAACTACGATCGTCGCAAATGTTGACGTCGGATTCGGAAATGTCCTCTACCTTCGCGGAGCGGCCCCAGGTCTGTCTTGGTCGGAAGGCGTCCCCATGGACTGTACTTCTGACACCTCGTGGAGCATCGACATCGCAGGAGTCGTCTCTCCTTTCGAGTTCAAAGTACTCATCAACGATGAGTATTGGAGTGCCGGATACAACGATATCGCCGAACCAGGAACCGAGACAACTATCACTCCATCGTTTTAAGCAAAACAAAAAACCATTTTCCAAACGGCGATGCAAGGTAAGGCATCGCCGTTTTTATTATCGTATCTACAATACCACTACAGCAGTCACATGGAGTCTTTACTTCTCGGATGAAACTCGTCGTGGGCACTCCGAGTCCGTTCAGACTCAACCGAAGTGTAGATTTGTGTAGTCGCAATGTCAGCGTGTCCAAGAAGCTCCTGAATAACCCGCAAATCAGCCCCTCCAGTCAATAAATGGGTAGCGAAAGAATGTCTGAGAGTATGTGGCTTCACCGGCCTATCAATCCCCGCCTCTTTCGTATATTTCTTAACCAAATACCAAATCGTTTTACGCGATATCTCCGTTCCTCTCGAACTGAGAAACACAGAACTCCCCGTTTTGGACTTAACCAAACTTGGTCTTCCCCTTGCCAAGTAGCGGTCGATAGCCGCAATCGCTTTTCGGCCGATCGGGCAAACTCGCTCCTTAGAGCCTTTGCCAAAAACCTTAAGAGCTCCCAATTCCAAATCGACTTGCTGAAGCTTTAGATTGGCCAACTCGGATACCCGTAGCCCCGATGAATAAAAAAGCTCAAGCATCGCTCGATCACGCAAACCAACCGGCGATGTCTCCTCGGGAGCCAAGAGCAAACGCTCCACTTCTTGAATACTCAGAGCACTGGGTGCTTTTCTTCTCAAAGCCGGCCCTGAAACGATCTCCGTGAAAGATCTATTTATTAGACGTTCGGACAGCAAGTAGCGATCCAGAGCCCGCACCGAGCTCAGTTTCCTGCAAAGGCTAGCATTCGAATAATCCTGCTCGCTTAGAGAATAGATCCAATCCGAAGCATCGCTACCCGTAACTTGCTTCCAACTCCCCAACGATCTCTTCGCCCGCAGAAAATCCGTGAACTGCAACAAGTCGCTGCGGTAGCCCGCTAGCGTGTTTTCGGAAAGCCCCTTTTCAAGGTCTAGGTAAGAAAGGAAGCCATCGACCCCCTCCGAGAATAGATCTGCCACAACGAAAGGAGCATCCGTTGCCTTAGGCAGTATGCAAGCCGCAACTATCGGCGGCGGCGCGGTCCAAACGAACGAATGGGAGCGTTCCTATTTTGAGCGGCATTCCTCAAGCGATAAACGATTCTCGCTTTGTTGAGGTCGTAAGGGCTCATTTCCATTTTCACCAAATCCCCCGCAGTGATCTTGATAAAGTGCTTACGAAGCTTTCCTGAAATATGAGCAAGCACCTGGTGTCCATTTTCGAGCTCCACTCGGAACATGGTTCCGGGTAGCACTTGGACTATCTTGCCTTCTACTTGGATTGTTTCGTCAGCCATAAATCAATAAGGGCGCCTAGCGAATTGGACCTAGGCATAGAAAAGTGGAAGCGTCGTGTTTTTCATATCCTTGCCATTAGTCAAGGATATTCATAAGCCCCTAAGTCCAGCTAAGCCTATGCATCACAGTCCGAAAACTGCGCCCGAGTGCCCTTTCACCAAACGGTTTCCTTCCGCTCTGAATAAAGACGACAAGTACTTTATGGAATTGGCTTACAACCAAGCGATCGAAGCGTGGAAACAAAACGAGGTCCCGATCGGAGCCGTAGTGGAGTTTCAAGGAGAGATCGTCGGAGCAGCCCACAACCAAGTGGAATCCAACAACGATCCCACCGCCCACGCCGAAATGCTAGCCATCACTCAAGCAAGTTCGGCAATCAAAAATTGGCGCCTCAACGAGGCTACGCTCTACGTAACCAAAGAGCCCTGTCCGATGTGCTCTGGAGCCACCATGATGTCTCGGCTAAAACGCGTCGTATACGCGATTCCCGACCCGAAGATGGGGGGGCTGGGAGGGCTTTATGACGTGAACAGCTACCCATCCATAAACCATAGCCTGGAAGTAGAGATCGGCGTGCTAAAAGAAGAATGCCTCCAACTTATCCAAGCCTTCTTTCAACTTAAACGGGCTCATAACAAAGGTTCTATTTGACAAAGATTATTCTTTCTTTAAAACAAGAGGAAGATTTAACCCGCTATACAATAAGCAAAGACAAATAAGATTATGGCATACCAACTACCACCACTCGATTACGCCTACGACGCCCTCGAACCACACTTCGATGCGCGCACCATGGAGATCCACCATACCAAGCACCACCAAACCTACATCACAAAGGTTAATGCTGCGATCGAAGGAACCGACCTCGAGTCCAAGAGCGTAGAAGAACTTGTCGCCGATCTGGCTAGCGTGCCAGACAGCATCAAAGGCGCTGTTCGCAACAACGGTGGAGGACACGCCAACCACAGCTTCTTCTGGAAAGTCATCGGCCCAAATGGCGGAGGAGCACCCACAGGTAAGCTCGCGGAAGCTATCGAGTCTGAGCTCGGAGGCTTCGAAAAGCTGAAGGAAGCCTTTGCAGCAGCAGGAGCAAACCAGTTCGGAAGCGGATGGGCATGGCTCGTAGTAAAGGATGGCAAGCTCGCCGTTACTTCTACAGCAAACCAGGACAGCCCTTTGACTGACGGAGCGACCCCTGTCATCGGTTTGGACGTTTGGGAACATGCGTATTACCTAAACTACCAAAACCGCCGCCCTGACTATATCGCGGCTTTCTGGAATGTTGTTAACTGGGAGGCAGCAAACGCCAACTACGAAGCAGCACTCTAGAAGAGCGAATTACAGTTTCGAAAATAAAACGACCGAGCCGCACGGCTCGGTCGTTTTTTTGAAATCGATCAATTGGTCGCAAGCCTACTTAACATAGCTTGCCTGAGATACCTTGGTACGGCTTCCGGATACGACGTAACTTTTGCCAGAGAGCGTATCCATGATCTTGATAACACTACGATTCGCACGTCGGTAAGTGTAGAGCAAGTGTCGTCCATCTGGCAGCCACTGAGGCTCAATGGCATCCCCATTCTCAGACGTGATGAAACGACTTTGCCCCAGCTCGGAGTCGAAAATGGCGATTTGAGTTCCACTGCCCTGGGCAGCTGTAAAAGCGATCAAGTTGTCGAATTCCGGGTTCCAATCGGGCTCAGCACAGTCGCCACTGATGTCAGTTCTCAAACGACGATAACTCCCCCCATGGGCTGGCATGACATAGAGCTGAGGGCCACCACGCTCGTCTGAAGAAAACACGATGCGAGTACCGTCCGGAGACCAGGCAGGCGCCGCCTCCAACCCCCGGGACTTAGTCAAATTCTTCATTTGGCCACTTGCTGAACGTACCCAAACGTCAGCGTTCGAATTACCAGAAACAATCATTGCGATCTTCGATCCATCAGGACTGTAGCGGGCGCCCATATTCAGTCCCTTGAAGTCAGCGATGACCTCCCGACGCTTGTTGAGCAGATCCAAACGATAGATATCCGGAAATCCGGACTTGTAGCTCGTGTAGACAATCGAATTTCCATCTGGCGACCAACGTGGACGCACCGCGCTTACTCGGTCCTGCGTCAGCATCGCGATCTCCTGGAATAAAACATCAGAAACACAGACCTCAGTAGATCCGGTCTCTTCACTAATAAAAGCGATCTTTCCCGAGAAAAACCCATCGGTTCTCCTAGTCTTGTAAATCGCCCGGTCCACCGCCTGGTAAATTGCATTGATGGACGAACTTCCTTGAAGAGTTTCCGTGAAAAGCACCTTTTCAGGTACCCCAGAAGAGATCGCCAATCGTGCCGCACGAGGTCCAATCGGATCAACCGAAACCACAAAGTCAGCTTCTCCCGCGGTGGGAACCACCGAAAAGCCACCATGAATAGTGAAAGCAGTTTGAAGTAGTGCTGCGGTATTCGAATTACCGGAGCGAACCATGACTGGAGTTGAGGCAGGAATACTTCCCACTTGCACAGAGCCACCAGAAATCTGGGAATATGCGGTGCTGGCGAATAGAGTCGCCACCATAATTAACAGGGCAGTTTGGATAGATCTTGGATTAAGGAGATTCATGCGGCAACAAGCGCAGACTTGACAGAGGCGCGAATGTTTCAGGTTTCTGAGAAACCGCCTTTTATGGTACCGCTCGCGACAAGAGCAAGCGCGAGCCACCCTTCAAAGCACAAATTATAAAATCACGTACACGAGTGAGCATCGAAAAAATCAAGCAAGCCCTTACAACCGTTAAATATCCCGGCTTCAGCCGAGACATCGTTTCTTTCGGGATCGTCCGGTCGGTTAACTTTGAAAATGGCAAGGCAAGCGTCTCCATCGCCATCTCCTCCTCGGATGCGAGCATCCCCACCGCCATCAGGGACTCGGTCGAACAGGCACTAAAACCCATCGCCGAAATAAAGGACCTCGACGTATCTATCGTGCTGACAGGCAACAAAAAAGCTGAGGCTAGCACTGCAAACGATGGCATTCCCGGCGTTAAGTACATTGTTGCCGTCTCCAGCGGCAAGGGCGGCGTCGGCAAATCGACTTTCGCGGTAAACTTGGCCTGTGCCTTTTCTCAAATTCTGGAGAAAGAGGGCAAAAAGACCGGAATAATGGACTGCGACATCTACGGTCCCTCCGTTCCTCTCATGCTCGGGATATCCGGTCGACCATACGTAGAGGGAGACTCGCTCATCCCGATGGAAGGTCACAATCTCAGCGTAATGTCCATGGGCTTCCTGGTGGACGAAGATACTCCCGTAGTCTGGAGAGGGCCAATGGTGATGAAGACCATTCAGCAATTCTCCCAAAACGTAAAATGGGGCGAGCTAGAGCTCCTCGTCGTAGACCTTCCCCCGGGAACAGGCGACGCGCAGCTTTCACTCGTTCAAACCATTCCCTTGAGTGGAGCGGTTATTGTAACGACGCCTCAAGCCGTTTCCACAACAGTGGCCAAGCGAGGAGCGCGCATGCTCGAGAAGACTAATGTTAGAATTTTGGGGGTCGCCGAAAACATGAGCTACCTCGAAGGCCCTGATGGCAGTCGGCAAAACATCTTTGGAGAAGGCGGAGGGCAGAAAACCGCCGACGACCTCGGTACCGAACTCTTGGGACAAATCCCCCTCGACCAGTCGATTCGGGAAGGTGGAGATGCCGGCAAGCCAATCGTACTAAGCGATCCAGACTCTACCGCAGCCCAGTCCTTCCACGCCATTGCGCAGTCGCTACTGTCCAAAATTCGTATATAAGACTAACACTCAATCACCTGCGAGCTCCTTGAAAAGTGGTTCTTAGGCCCTCTCAACTGTAAAAAAAGGATTGGCCTTGGAGGAAATCCACCTAATGCTCCTAGTCCTCATACTCGTGTGGGGTTAAGCACTACAAATGCTCCCCGCACTCGGTGTACCCTTAAATCGTGTTGCTAATTAGGACTGAGCTGAAAAGCTAGGATTAGATGAGCGGCATGAAAGAAGCGTTAAGCCTAGATCGAGTTTGATATGCAACTTATGTCAGCAAACAAAAAGCAGTCGAGCGGCCAACACGAGTTCGTCAAGCAATCGAGCCTCTACCAAGAATTTCTTGCAGAGCGCGAAGAGATCTTGCGTCACAAATGGCTGGAATCCGAACGCCTCGGATACGACATCGGATTTGAAAGGGCCCTCCTCGACTGGATTCGCAAACACCGCGACAGCTGGCGGGCATCCCGGAGAAGACCGGAGAGCTCCTAAACATTTCACAAAAAAAGCGACACTCGGAAGAGTGTCGCTTTTTTCTTAAAGAGTTAAACGGAAACGCCTTACTTGATTTCCTTGTGGATCGTGTGGCGCTTCAGGTTTGGATTGTACTTCTTCTTTTCAACACGTTCGGTGACGGTCTTCTTGTTGCGAGAAGAGAGATAGCGTGAGGCTGGCTTACCCTCAGCCTTGGCTTCGGTACATTCGAGAGTGATTACTTCGCGTGGCATGGTGTGTAAAAATTAAAGAGCTCCGGACAATCGCAACTCGCGAACAGAACGCAAGGGGAAAATGATTTACAAAGACTTTCCGCCCAAGGAACGCTCCACTAGAGGCAAAGCGATACCATTTCTGAAAACCGTAACCTGTCCCGAACTCGAAGAAACGACCACCGCAAGGCACCCCGTAGCAAGCGAGATGGCGGCCCCGGCGGCATGCCGAGCCCCAAGTCCACTTGGCAACGATTGGTCAAACTCAGGCGTGTGAATCAAGCTACCAGCCGAAATCAGGACACCGTCTCCTCGAATAATAAAAGCGCCGTCTAAACTGGAAAATTCCTTTACGGTTTCGTCCATGAAGGGGCTGAGGATATTCCTGTCTTCCTCCTTGTAGCCATAAAAGGGGTTTAGAACCAAAGGCTTGGTCATACTTTCCACCTTCTTCGTGTCTCCGAGCACGAATAGCGTCCCGACCGGCTTGCCTTCGCGCCCCTCAATGGAGAGCTCCATCGCGACTCCAATGACTCGCTCCAAAACTTCTGCCGATACATCGCTAGGCATGAAGTTATCCCGCTCAGCCAACAAGGCCTGAAACTCGTCTTTGAGATCTATGACAACGAGCGTATCAAATTGATCGCTGCCCGGAATTCCGCCCACGCAACAAATCTTGTCGCTGGTTTTGAAAACACCGCGAGTCAATCCCACCAGAAAGGCGGACCGCATCTGCGCCAGTCTTCCATGCGAGAAAGACCGAACCTGTATTACATCACCAAAGGTGGCATCCTCTACATCCCCCTCCTTCGCCCGACGAGAAATCAAAACGCTTTTGAATTCCTTAAAACCGGCCGGAGGCTCAACGGGACTGGAGAGTAATGTATCTCCGAATACAACGATGGAGTCGCAGTGAGCCCCCTTGGCAACACGCATGGCCTGCCTGAGCATCAGGCGGTTGATCGAACTCTGCCGGGTCTTGCGAGGAGAAGCAAAAATACCTCCAAACGCGGAAGTAAGCTGCTCGTGCAAATCGTCCACCGACTCTGACTTCAGCAGCATGTCGACAAAGGCAGCATCCTTCACCAAACGGGCAACTGCTGCCAATACATTCAAATAATCTCGAGCGCCTTCACCTGCCAAGAGTAGCACCACGAGATGCACTTTCTCTTGGTTTTTTAATCCCTCGTAGGAAATGCCCTCTCGCGAGCGGCCTATGGCAAAAACGTACTTACGCCGCATCTTGACCCTGAGGTGCGGCAAAGCGACCCCATTGCCCAGGTAGGTGGTCATGGTGTTTTCGCGCTGCATAAGACCTGGGAGCAGCTTCTTGCGCTCAAGGTCCTTAAATCGGGACGTGGAGGCCTTGAGCAACTCCTTTAGAGCACCTTCAAGGTTGTCGCTTTCGAGGTCGAGTGTACGCCTCCGCGAAAAATATCGGTCGAGTCTCATGACGGGGCAACGCCCCCCAGCGACCTGGTTAGAACCGCCTTACTTTTCCCACTCCAAAGCGCCCTTCTTCAACTCGTAGACAAGCCCTGCCACCAGGACTCCGAGGAAAAAGAGGATTGGGCCAAGAATCGGAAGACTGTTAGCCACGAACTCGCGGTAAACCAGCACCCAGGGGATCAGAAAAAGGACTTCGATATCGAAGAGAATAAAGAGCATCGCCGTCACGTAAAACTTAACCGAGAAACGCGTGCTCGTCTTGCCATCTGTTTTAATCCCGCACTCGTAGGCGTAGTTCTTTATCTTATTCTTGGAGCCACGCTGTCCAAGAAGGACACTGCCAGTCAGGATTGCGCCTGCGAGCCCTGCAGCGAGGGCGATTTGAATCAGAACGGGTACAAAGTCAGAAACGGTCATGACAGCTCGAAAGTTTCCTAATAAATCCCTGATTTCAAGGCAAATGGTGAAAAGAGCGCAGGAACTTCCCACAAAAGTAGTCGAGCTTTCAAAAAAATGTAAGGCAAGCGAATCGACCTAGACACCTGGCCTGACAAAAAAAGCGGACCCCGCTCGGGGCCCGCTTCGAAAGTATCGAGAATTGAGATACAGGGTTACTTGTTGGAGGCTTGGTCGAGGATATCGCCCAAGTTCATCAAGTCTCCACCGTCGCTCATGTTGTCGTAAGTCGCAGTTTCCTGAGCGAGCTGGCTGTCGTCGTAGTTTGCAGCCTTGATCGAGAGACCAAGACGACGCTCTTCGCGGTCGATCTTGATAACGCGAGCAGTAACTTCCGCTCCGATGTCTACGACATCCTTGATCTTCTCTACGCGCTCTTCGCTGATCTGGCTGATGTGTACGAGACCGTCGATGTGATCCTGCAATTCGACGAATGCGCCGAAAGAAGTGATCTTGGAAACGGTTCCGGAAACCACGTCGCCGATACGGAAACGACCGTCGATATCTTCCCATGGATCGTCAGCAAGCTGCTTCATTCCGAGTGAGATACGCTGGTTGTTGGTATCTACGTCGAGTACGATCGCGTCGATTTCGTCAGCTTTCTTGAGGACTTCGGATGGGTGGTTGATCTTACGAGTCCAAGACATGTCGGAAACGTGGACCATACCGTCGATGCCTTCTTCGAGCTCAACGAACGCGCCGTAAGTGGTGATGTTGCGAACCTTGCCGTGTACGTGGGCGCCAACTGGGTAGTTGTGTACGACCATATCCCATGGGTTTGGATCGAGCTGACGGATACCGAGAGAAATCTTCTCTTCGTCCTTCTGGATTCCGAGAACAACTGCTTCGACTTCGTCACCAACCTTGAGCAGTTCGCTCGGCTTGGTGATACGCTTGGTCCAAGACATTTCGGTAACGTGAACGAGACCTTCGACACCTTCTTCGATTTCGATGAACGCGCCGTAAGGAACGAGGTTAACCACCTTACCGGCAACCTTAGCGCCGATTGGGTACTTCGCTTCGATGTCCTGCCATGGGTTTGACTTGGTCTGCTTGAGACCGAGGGAGACACGCTCCTTCTCACGGTTGATCTCGATGATCATAACATCGATTTCTTCACCCTGCTTAAGCATTTCGCTCGGGTGAGAGATACGACCCCAGCTCATGTCGGTGATGTGAAGAAGACCGTCCATACCGTCGAGATCGATGAACGCACCGAAATCGGTGATGTTCTTGACGACACCCTTGACGACATCGCCTGGGTTGACGCGCTCGAGGAGGTCGCGACGCTTGGAAGCGCGTTGCTCTTCGATCAGCTCGCGGCGGGAAAGAACGATGTTCTTACGCTCCAAATTGATTTTGAGAACCTTGTAGTCGTAGGTCTGACCGATGTACTGGTCGAGGTTCTTAGGAGGCTGGATATCGATGTGGGAAGCAGGGAGGAACGCGTCCACACCCATTGCCACGATAAGACCGCCCTTGACCTTGCCCTTGACGCGGCCCTGAACGATTGAACCTTCTTCACACTTGGTGATGATGTTCTCCCAGTTCTTCTTTTGCTCCGCCTTGTCGAAGGAGAGAAGCGGGTTGCCTTCCTTGTTTTCGAGCTTTTCGAGGAAGACTTCGATTTCTTCACCGATCTGCAGTTCGCCCAGGTCGACGAATTCTTGACCTGGAACGAGACCTTCGGACTTACCGCCGATATCAACGACAACTTCATTTTGGCGGATTTCAGTGATAGTGCCCTTTACGATAGAACCTTCCTTGAGCTGATCGAAGGAGGTCTGGGCAAGAAGTTCAGACATTATTGAACTCATGATAAACGTGACAGATTGACGACGGGGCTTCCAGTGTCCGAAACAAGCTGCCAAAAGGTGAGCCAGCGAGCTGACTCGGGTTTGATTTAGAATAGCTCAACCGGAAGCTGCGCGACTGGGTTGAGCTTGTTATGTGTCGCAAGCGGGCAGAGATCGCACTCTCCCCCGCTCTGAGCAAGAGAAAACGCCATAAAACACCCTGAAAATGGCGAAAGATGCTAGATTTTAGCTATTATCTAGCGAACGACCTTGTTGAGCGGATACTCGATAATATCCACAGCACCCAACTCCTTGACGCGTGGGATGATGTCGCGAACGAGCTTTTCCTCCATCACAACTTCAACTGCGGCCCAATCTTTGTCTGACAAAGCGTTGACCGTTGGGTCACGCAAAGCGGGCAAAATCTTAAGGATTTCAGACAGATTCTCCTGCTTCGCATTGAGTTTGATGCCGACCTTATCCGCCGCGGAGAGTGCCGCCTGCAACATCATCGCCATGTTCTCGATCTTTGCTCTCTTAGCGGGGTCCTCCCAACTCTTTTTGTTGGCGATCAACTTGGTGTTGGTCTTGAGCAAAGTTTCGACGATGCGCAGCTTATTGGCGCGGAGAGAATTACCTGTTTCAGTCAGGTCGACAATCGCGTCAACCATGTCGGGGACCTTCACTTCCGTGGCTCCCCAAGAAAATTCGATGTCGGCGGTCACTCCGTGTTCGGCCAGGAACTTACGGGTTAATCCGACCACTTCCGTGGCGATGCGCTTACCCTGCAAATCCTTGATCGTCTTGATGGGCGAAGCTTCCGGCACCGCAAGCACCCAGTAGGAGGGACGATTCGAGGCTCGGCTGTATACGAGATCACAAACTTCTACCACATCGGACTCGTTTTCCACAACCCAGTCGTATCCACACAAGCCACAGTCGAAAAATCCATGATCCACATAACGGCTGATCTCCTGGCTGCGGACGAAACGTCCATCCAACTCGGGGTCATCTATGCTCGGCTTGTATGACCGAGAGCTTTTGCGGATATTCCAACCGGCTTTTTTGAATAGACGGATGGTGGGTTCTTCTAGGCTGCCTTTTGGCAGACCAAACATGATGAGTGACTGTTCTTGTGACACGAGAAACTCAAAAAACCGAGACGGCCCCAGTCACAAGCCAAATCTAACTTAACAAAATTCCGTTTTTTACATTTTGTGATTTTACATCTGTTAAATATGGGTATTATTCATTAGAAAGTAACGGTCTGATCGATTACGCCGGACTCAAAGTAATCCCTGAAGCCGAAGCTTTTCGAGAATTCTACCGTTTCTCAACATTCCAGCCTAAACAATCCTCACAACAACATGCCTACAAAACCCAAACCGCTTGTACTAATCGTTGAAGACGAAAACGAACTTGCCAACGTAATCTCTGAACACCTCGAAGCGGCAGGCATGCAGACTCAAGTATGCAACCGCTGCGCGCTGGCGATGCGGTTTTTGAAGCACAATTTCGCGAATATCCTCCTACTCGATCTCACCCTACCCGACCAGAACGGATTCTCCTTCCTAGAGGACCTGAAGCGCGAAGACATCAATATCCCAACCATTTTCCTCACCGGAAACGATTCGGAAATCTCCAAAGTCAAAGGGCTAGAACTAGGAGCAGACGACTACGTGACCAAGCCCTTCTCATCCCCAGAGCTGGTAGCCAGAATCCACGCAGTACTCCGCCGAGCCGAAGTGGCGCACGACTTCAACGTCACGAAAAACGTTAAGCTTACCGATGCGCCCTTCGAGTTCAATACCGCCTCGGTTAACCCTACCAGCATGGAAATTACTTTCCCGGACGGCGAAATCGTAAACATCGGACGCAAAGAAATCGGAATCCTTTCCTACCTTCACGAAAACCCGGATACGATCATCACCCGCAAGAACTTGATCCACTCGGTTTGGGGTATCCACGCCGACATCCGAAGCCGTTCGCTCGACCAATACATCGTCAAAATCAGGGACCTTTTCAAACGCAAGGAAGCCCCTCTCGACAACTTGAAGACCATCCACGGGATCGGTTACCAATACGAGCCACTCGTACGTTCGCAAAATACGAACTAGGCTGAACGAGAAAATTAAAAAACGAAAGAGCCCTGCAGACACTTCTGCAGGGCTCTTTTCATTGAAGGTCCAGGCTAGCCTAGACCTCGTCCGCCTGTCGAGCATCTCTATCTGCACGAACAGGCGCGGTCGCATAGTGAAAACCATCCTCGTCTTCATAACCAATGGGAGCTTCCGCCACACCATTGAGCATTAGCCAAGAGCCTGCTACGATCAGGATACCGTATACGAAGAGAAATGTTTCGAGCATGGCTTTGTAACGGCCTCAGCGATAGCCAGCTGAATGGAGTCATCTACCTATGGGGAGACCGAATATCCTCTACACCGGGAGACGCCACTTCCCGAAATTCGGAAACAAATATCTAGCCCTGAAGGGTTTTCCTCGTACACATTAGCCCCGAAGTGCCTGATTCTCTAGAAAAAGCAAAGAAGTACCTCCTCGACTACCAAAGCCGTCTCTGCGCGAAACTCGAGGAATTAGAAAAGTCCGAAACCTCCTTCATCCTCGACAAATGGAATCGAGAGGAAGGCGGCGGTGGAATCTCAGCGGTCCTCGAGGGCGGCGATACCTTCGAAAAAGCAGGGGTCAACTTCTCGCACGTGATGGGAGATAAACTTCCCCCTTCCGCAACCGCGAGCCGCCCCCAATTAGCAGGACGCCCTTTTCATGCGACAGGAGTTTCGATCGTAATCCATCCCCGAAATCCGTACGTTCCCACCTCTCATGCCAACGTACGATTCTTTGTAGCCCCAGCCCGAGAGGAAGGTGAAGGAGACATCTGGTGGGTTGGCGGAGGATTTGACCTTACCCCCTACTACGGCTTCACAGAAGACTGTATCGCCTGGCACAAGCATGCCCGAGACGCCTGCTCCCCCTTTGGCGAGCACCTATATCCCAAATTCAAAGCGTGGTGTGACGAGTATTTCTTCCTAAAACATCGCAATGAACCGCGCGGGATTGGCGGACTTTTCTTCGACGATTTCGACGAGGGCGGTTTCGACAACGCCTTCGGGTTAATCCAAAGCGTAGCAGAGCATTTCAAGGAAGCCTATGCGGGTATCGTTGAGCAACGATCAAGTACTCCCTACTCTGAACGAGAGAGGAAATTCCAACTGTATCGGCGAGGTCGATACGTAGAATTCAACTTAGTATGGGATCGCGGAACTCACTTTGGCTTACAAAGCAACGGCCGAACAGAATCCATCCTTATGTCACTTCCTCCTGTCGTGGAATGGCGATACGATTATCAACCAGAAGCCGGCAGCCCTGAAGCCGAGCTTTACGAAACTTTTCTCAAACCCCAAGATTGGGCCGACAAATGAATTCACGCCAAAGATTCCTAGCAGCTCTCGATTGCAAGCCCCTGGACCGCCCGCCGATCTGGGTAATGCGCCAAGCCGGGCGATACCTGCCCGAGTATCGAGCCTTAAAAGAGAAATACAGTTTCCTGCAGCTGGCTCAGACTCCCGAGCTCGCCCTCGAGGTCACCATGCAACCACTACGCCGTTTCCCCCTAGACGCCGCCATCCTATTTTCCGACATCCTCGTCATCCCCGAGGCAATGGGACAAGGCTACCACTTCAGAGAAAAAGGCGGAATAGGCATGGATTATACCTTGGAAAACAAGGACCAGATCGAGAAGCTTTCTACCACGGCAATAGAGGAGAAACTCAACTACGTAGCGGAGGCGTTGAAGCTTATCAAAGCCGAATTGGATGGCTCCAAAATGCTGCTCGGCTTCGGCGGTTCTCCCTGGACGCTAGCCACCTACATGCTGGAAGGCGGAAGCTCCAAGGACTTCTCGAAAGTGAAGGCTCTATTTTACCAAGACAGAGACACCTTCGAATTGTTGATGGAGAAGATTTCCGACGCCCTGGTATCCTATTTCCGCATGCAGCACGCAGCAGGAGCGGAAGCTATTCAAATATTCGATTCTTGGGGAGGAATCATCGCAGGAGAAAACTACGAAGAAGCATCTTTAAAATGGATACGTAGGATCATCGAGAAAGTCGGTAGCCAAGTACCCATCATCATTTATGCCAAAGGCACTACGCCACAAATCGCGCGTCAAGCAGCGTGCCGCCCCAAGGCCATCGCCGTCGATTGGACGATCCCCATCGAGGAAGCGGCGCAGCTCGTTCCAAACGACATCGCGATACAAGGAAATCTTGACCCCGTCCTCCTAGATACTAACCCTAGCATCGTGCGTTCGAGTGCTCAGAGAATTCTTACGGCGATGAGTGAGAGACCAGGCCATATTTTCAACCTCGGACATGGCATACACCCGACAGCAAGTATCGAAAACATGGAGACGCTTGTCGAAACAGTTACGAACTGGAAGCGACCCGGTTAAAACAAACGCCTATGAAGATTCCCCCGGTCGAACATCTTCCCGAGCTCAACTGCTTGCTTATCCGTCTGGACGGTCCTCTGACCCCAGCCGGATTTATAGATGTATACAACGGGGTCTTGAAACATGAGAAGTTTCGGAAAGACATGCACCTGATCTGGAATGCCTCATCGGCAAGCCTGCAGGGCATTACCATGAAGGACGTGAAGAGGGTCTTCGACTGCGTTAAGAAGTCCGAGGCGATCAGGGGGCGGAGCTGCTCCGCTTGGGTTTTCTCCCGAGGACAAAACTACGAATCGGCTTGTCTTTTCAATGCGGCCTTCGGGTCCAATATCAAAATTCGCTACGAAATATTCGATAGCATTCACGAAGCCAGCGAGTGGATAAGAAACGTGAAGCTTTACGGATTTCAGCACCACACCATTATCTAGGCTCACCAGAGCACTAAGCATCCCGTAAACTGGGAAACACTGCATGCAGGACGCAATTGTACTCGGAGGTGGAATCTCCGGATTAACCGCAGGCTATCTAGCCCAGGAAAAAGGCTACGATGTCACCGTCATCGAAAAGAAAACGACCCCCGGAGGCCCCATTTCATCTATAAGAGAGCAGGGCTATCTAGTAGAAACTGGGCCAAACTCCCTGCTCCTCCCCGACAGATGGGTTGAATCGCTGATCCAAGTGCTAGGCTTGGAGGACGAGCTTCAAGAAACGAGAGCGATCGCGAGCAAACGATACATCGTCAAAAATGGGCGCCCGATTCCTGTACCTGCATCCCCATTACAAGCGATTACCAACCCTCTTTTCTCTCTGGGTGGTAAACTGGGATTCTTGCTCGAACCTTTTCGCAAACAAATAAGCGAGGAAGAGGCCGAAAACGAAACCGTTGCGGATTTTGTTAGCCGCAGGATGGGACCCGACTTTCTCGACTATGCGATAGACCCATTTGTCAGCGGAATCTACGCAGGCGACCCACATAAGCTCATTCTCCAGCACGCCTTTCCGCTTATGAGGGGATTTGAGAAAGACGGCGGCTCTATTATCAAAGGGGCTATCAAACATAAACGAAGGCAAAAAAGAGAAGGCACCGCCTACAAAAAACGCTCCGTCAGCTTCAAAACCGGTCTAGGCATCCTTCCAAAAACATTGGCTCGCAAACTGGGAAATCGCCTTTGGCTAGGCTCTCAGGTCACCTCCGTACGACGGGAAAACGATGCGTGGCGAGTTTCTTGGATCAAAGAAGGCGAAACCTTCGAAGCAAACGCCAAGAGAATCTTCGTCTGCCTCCCTTCCTATGCCATCAAGCAAATTGACTGGAGTCAGCCGATAGCGGAAAGGCTACACACCGCTCCCGACCTGATTTATCCTGCGGTCCACAGCTTGGCCCTCGGTTTCAAGAGAGATCAGATCGAGCATGCTCTGGACGGCTTTGGTATGCTCGTGCCTTCTAAAGAATCTCCTGATATTCTCGGAGCCCTATTCAGCTCTTCACTTTACGAAGGTAGAGCTCCAGAGGACCACTGCCTGATAACCGTCATGCTAGGTGGCATCCAGCACCCGGAGCTCGGAGAAGCTAAACACGAACAGCTTCTGGGGATCGCGCTGCGAGACTTGGAAAAACTAGTCGGCTTGAAAGGAGATCCTTGCTACATCCATCGCAGCTCATGGCCGCAAGCGATTCCTCAATACACAGCAGAATTCGGCCCGTGGAAAAACGCCCTGAAGTCACTCGAAGCAGAATTCGATGGGCTGCATTTCGGAGGTAATTGCGTGGATGGGATCGCCATGGGGGCTTCCATTCTTAGCGGCAAACGCTTAGCTGCTTGCACTTAGGTAATTGATTCTCAAACTCCCGTCTTCAACCCCGCACACCCATCCTCGATGGATCGTGCCATCCCCTCATGAAGACGAACCTCCTCTCCCTCATCATTCTAGCGCTAGCGCTTCTTCCTTTCGCTCACGCTAAGAGCAAAAAGATAAAGCCGGGAAATACGCCGGAAAACTTTCTCCGACCTCCCGCCGTCTTCGACATGAAGATGTCTCCAGACGGCAAATACGCGGTAAGCGTTGCTCCTATCGATGACAAAGGTGAACGCGGTATCGTGATCTTCGACCTCGATTCCCTGAAAGTATTGCGGTCAACCAATTGGCCGGGTCGAGATATCGCGAGCGTTCACTGGACGAGTAACGAGGACGTCACATTCAAACTTGTCAAATGGGATCAGTACGCCGACGGCGTCTACAGCTTCAGCGTAAAAAAGAACGAGACTCGCTCACTTCTTAGCAATGACGTTGCAGTCGATTTGATTGATCCGATTTACGATGAATCCTCCTCCTGGATTTGGATTCAAGACGGATACGAGGTAAAAACCGGACTGGCTAAGCTTCGTACCAACAGCGATTCGAAAGTTAGGCAAGATGACGGGAAATGGATAGTTCCCAAGACAAACGCGAATCGCTTGGTTTCCTCCCGCATCATAGAACCGCCCGGGGAGATCTTTGGCTGGAATATCGATCAAAGGCACGAGCCCCGCATCGTCACCCGCTTCTACAATGGAAAACTCGAATTCTTACACCGCTATTCAAAGGATGAGGACTGGATCCCTCTCAATCTCGACCCTGAACTATGGAGCATCGAGTTATTCGGAGCCGAAAAGAGCGTCATTTATATATCGGGGTACAATGGGGAGGAGACCAAAGGGCTCTATTCTTACGACATAGAAAAAGCGGAGCTCGGACCACTCCTGTACCGAGATGACTACTACGACTTCTCAGACACAGCCCGCTATCTCTTTTTCAAGGATCAGGTCGTTGGCATGTGGTACCACGCTGACAAACCGAAATCCATTTGGTTCGCTCCCGAGCTACAGCCCATCCAAAACATGGTGGATGGCACCATAAAAAACAGGATTAACATCATCTACCAAGCCAGCGATGATTTCACCCGCTTCCTCGTGTATTCGTATTCGGACAAGCTGCCTCCCGAGTACTCTGTCTTAGACATAAAAAACAAGACCTTAAAACTCATCACGAAATCCGCCCCGTGGCTAGAGGAAGACAAGCTAGCATCCACCGATATTTTTCATTTCCAGACGCCCGATGAGTTAAGACTAGAGGGATACCTAACTAGACCGCCCAACACCCAAGCCCCCTACCCAACCATCGTCCTCGTACACGGTGGACCGTGGACTCGAGACCATCCCGGTTACCACGACGAAACCCAATTTTTCGCCAATAAAGGCTACGCTGTACTTCGCCTCAACTACCGCGGTTCGACTGGATACGGCAGAAAAATATCGGACGAGGCTGCCTATGAGTTTCGCGCTATGCAGGACGATATCACTCAGGCTGTAAAGCTCTTGGTTGATCAAGGCATCGCCGACAAAAGCCGCCTCGCGATCATGGGAGCAAGCTTTGGTGGATACTCCGCCTTGTGCGGAGCCGTCTTCGAACCAGAACTCTATCGTTGCGCAATTACAAATATGGGCGTCTTCGATTGGGAGGAAATGATCAAAGCCAGAAAGTGGCAGGACCACCAATACTCTCATTTTAAATTGAAAGAGCAATTGGGTGATCCGGAGTCAGACACGAATCGCTTCGAGGAAATATCCCCAATCTACCACATTGAAAATATAAAGATCCCCATCTTCGTAGTTCACGGAAAGAACGACTCCAACGTATCCATAAAACAATCCAAACGGCTAAAGTCCGAATTGGAAAAATATGGAATTGAGCATGAGACGCTGTTTGTGGGCGGAGAGGGCCACAATGTTTTCAGTCTGAAAAAGCGACTGGATCTATACCAAAGAATCCTCGCTTTCCTAGAGAAGAACATGGATTGAGGATTCAACCATCGCCACCTAGAATCAGATCTCGAATCGATAACCGACATCTCGGATCGTTAGGAGATGCTTCGGCTTGGCCGGTTCAGCTTCAATCTTGGCTCTTAAGGTCGTCACACAGCGATCGACGCTGCGTTGAGTAACAATTACACTACTTCCCCAGACCGCAGACATTATCCCTTGTCGAGACAAAGCCTTGCCACTATTAATCACCAAGTATTCGAGTAGCTGGTACTCTTTTCGGGTCAGTTTCACCTCGGTTCCCGAATGAGTCAGTCGCAACGAATCTCGATCGAGACGAAAATCCCCAAACGTGAAAACCCTTTCATCCTCGCTGCGGTGTCGTCTCAAGAACGCACGCACACGAGCGATCAGCTCTTTGATCGAAAATGGTTTCAGGACGTAATCGTCGGCCCCAAGCTCTAGACCTCGAACCACATCGCGCTCCTGCCCTTTCGCCGTGAGCATGACGATCGGCATCGTGCACCCTTCCCTTCGAGCAGCGGCACAGATGGAGAATCCGTCGATACCTGGAAGCATGACATCGAGCAGCACCAGGTCCGGACCTTTGTCCAAGAGCAAATCCAAGCCAGTATCGCCATCGGAAGCATAGAGAACCTCATAGCCTTCGAAGGTGAAATTATCGCAAAGGCCTCTGGCGAGGGCCTCATCATCTTCAACGATCAGTATTTTGGGCATAGGGAATCAAGAGTTTGAATACAGATCCTTTTTCAGGTTCGCTTTCCAATTCGATGCGTCCGGAATGTTTAGATACAATAAAATCGACGATGCTCAGTCCGAGGCCGACGCTTCCCGCGTGTTCACCTCTCGCCTCACCGACTTGATAAAACTTACGGAAGATCTTCTTCTGCTCCCGTGCAGATATTCCTCTCCCGAAATCCTGGACCTCAAATGAAACCATCGCTCCAGAACCCTTTACACTTAACAATATCCTCTTGTCAGAGCCGCCGTACTTGAAAGCGTTTTCCAACAAATTCCCCAAAGCCGAGACCATCGCATCAGTATCTGCTAAAACGAACGGCAAGTCTTCAGGCACGATCGATTTCAGGTCATAGGACTGCCCCACAAAACGCTCACGAAATGCCTCCTCCGCTCGTTGTACCACCTCAGCCGGGTTAACAGGAGCTAAGGTAAAACTCCCTTTGGCTCGCTCCATCCGAGAAAAGGATAAGAAATTGTCGATCAGAGCGCCCAGACGTTGGTTCTCACGTGAGATCAACTCGATGTATTTACTAGTATCAACTTTCTTTCTACGTTCTTCATCGAGGAGAGTGTCGACCAGCAACCGGATCGAAGAAACCGGAGTTTTAAGCTCGTGAGTCACGGTCGCCACCAAGTCATCTTTTAACCGGCTAACACTTTCTTGCCTCCTGAACGAAACGACGACCGCCATACCGGACACGATCGATAGGGCCAAAACGATCACTCCGACAATGACATACAAGTGCGACTTCTCTTGGGAAATGTCCTCAACAGTCACTGGATCTACCATTTTTAGTTGAAGAAAACCGAGAGCACCCGACAACTTCCGGACTAGAACAGTTTCCGCAGCAGTATTCCCGAATTCGATACGGATTCCCCAGTCGCTCAACCGTGGAATTTCAGCCAAACTATCGAATACCGATTCCAAGGTAAAAACCTCGAGACCTGAGCCATTCGCATGTCTCCTTGCGAGAAAAGAATTCGTTCGTAGAGTGGTCGAAAACTCGTCCTTCAAATCTGTGCGCGGATCGAGCTCGCCCAACCATTTGTCCTTAAGAGCTTCTCTTTCGGCAGCGAGCTTGACGGCTGCCGAATTCGAAAAAGGGGCATAACGCTCTACCAAAAAGCGAATCTGCGACGAATACACTTCGCTCTCCAAAAGATCAGCGACATAGGCGTCAAACCGCCCGACCAACTCAGCGGGCAAACTCCCACTCTCCTCCGCTCGGGAAACGGCAAGTCCAACAAGGATCGGGCCAACCAGGCGGCCTCCCAACATTCGAAGCTCCGCAACTTCCGGTGCTTCGATTTTCATCGCGAGCGTTCGAATTGCCTCTTCTGTCGGAAGGTCCGCGATTTCCGATCGGATCGAACTCAAAGCAGAACGCGCCGCGGTCGCCTCCTCGGAAACCACATAGCTTCGTTCATTGGAAAGTGGATACACGAATCGCTCTGGGGAGTCACCAACCGAAAGTTCATTGAATCGGCTCCTAACCAACTCTTCAGCATCAGCCAAGCGGGCCTCATTGGACTCGTCCACGTAGCGTTGCAGTGATGACTCCTCGCTCTCAACCGCTGACCTCACTAGCCAAACCACACAGATCGCGGGACTGCAAATACCAACGATCAAAAGCAGGTAAGTCACCCAAACCGAAGTCCGGGTGACATTTGTTTGAGTTCTTTTTAAGAACGAGAACATCTACTACTGTACCGAAATACTGGTTACGATTCGTTCAAGTTGAGACTCCATTTCTTCGATGTCGTCGCTTGGAATCTTAGCTTCGAGAAGGTAATGATAGTCTGGGCCGAGCAGAGCGTAAACGTACGGAACATCTTCCTTTCCGGAATCGAGCGAGGCCCGAAACGCGGCACCACGCAAATTCCCGATTTGCAGTTCGCGCTCCCATTCGGCGTCCAACTCCCCTTCCGCGTCGGAAAGCTTCTTCTTAGCCATCGCGATAAAATCCTCCAATTCGATCCCACTTCCATCCGACCAATCCGCATTCGGGATCGAACTAAGCGCATAGATTCCCCGTACAGTCGGCTCCGCTAGCCAAACACGGATTTTCTTGTCCGCCTTGAGTTCCTCCCCCTGAGGGACCACTCCCCAAGATGCCGGCAGTTGAATCGAGTAGCCGTGCAACTCGTTTTCGTAGCTCGCCGTCGAATCATAGTCGATGGTTTCGACTTTCTTCAAAATACCTTCAAGTCCGCCGGCGACCATTTTGACCATCATGCGATCCTCGTCGTTAGTCAGATAGCAGAACTGCTCCTGCCCGTGTATATCGATGCGAACCTTGTAGCACTCCACTTCGCCCAAAATTGTATCCAAAGTTTCGAGTCCAGTCACTGTGAAGTTAACTTCAACCGGCATCCCCGAGAATGTGACGAAGATCAAAATTTTAGTGCTGTAACCAACTTCGACAGGTAGCTGCCTCATCAATTCATACGCCTGCTCATTGTCGTAAGCCCGATGCTGGAAGTTGAAGTTCTTTTCGCTATTGGACTTCGAATAGGCGACCGTGGCGGCGTGAGCATCGTCCTCATACCAAGCTCGGACTTGCCCCATCCCTTGCAGGCTCATCAGGCTGTACTTTGTCTCAAAAGTGTCCTTGTCGAATTCGATTACGCAGGCTCGGTGTCCGTTCATCAAATAGCGGGCTTCTTTCCGCCAGAGCATCTCCCCCTCCCACTCGTAGTTGAAAATCGTGGAAAAGCTGTAGCCGATGACATTTCCAGTGGGCAAAACCCAGTCGTACCAAGTCCGCTCGCCGTCCTTCCAGGGAGTGATTTCCGGGACGAATTCCTTCGGCAAGAGCGCTTGTGCCTCGGCGACCCATGGAGCTTGGTCCGGATAATTGGCAACCAGGTCTCCCAGAATTTTAAACGCAAGGGCATCCTTCTCCTGTTCGAGATAAACCGACGCCAAACGGAAACGCGTCTCCGCCGCAAGCGAGTCGATCAAATCCGTCTCGGCTAGAATGTTTTCGTAAGCCTTAGCAGCCGCATCGAGATCAGCTTCTCCTTCTTGGAGGTAAACCGCATTTTCGAGGGCATCGGAGAGCTTAAGCGAAGAGGAACCGTCCTGAGCTGAAGCGAATGTCAAAAAACCGGCGAGAGCAGCACTGCCGATGATGGTTTTGGTAAGAGTTATTGGTTTCATAGTGCCCTCAGATTAGCGGAGAAATATTACCGGCGTGTTACCCATTGGTAACCCTTTTATCCAATCTTCAGCTAAGGTGGAGCATCTTTTGTTTCGCCACCACGCCTAAACCAATTTTCCTTGGCCAACTCCTATGAAATTCGACCTTTCCATCGTCTCCAAGCATTTTCCAGAATTCTCAGCCGAACAGATCTCCCAGTTCGAAACCTATGCCTCCGCCATCGCGGAATGGAACGAGAAGATCAACCTAATCTCCCGCAGCGACGTGGAAAACCTGCCCAAGCGGCACATCCTGCACTCCCTCGCCATCGCCAAAACCATGCCCTTTAAACCGGATACGACCGTCATCGACGTCGGCACCGGTGGCGGTTTTCCAGGAGTTCCACTTGCCATCGCCTTTCCGGAAACTCGCTTCCTCCTAGTCGACTCTATCGGCAAGAAGATCAAGGTCGTACAAGATTGTCTCGAGCGTCTCGGCCTCGAAAACGCAGTCGCCATCCAATGTCGAGTCGAGGAAGTCGACCGCCAGGTGGACTTCGTAGTCGCTCGAGCCGTTACCCAATTGCCCAAATTCATGGGCTGGATTCGCAAGAAGATTAAGCGATCCTGCTTCAACGACCTGCCCAACGGGGTGCTCTACCTCAAAGGGGGCGATCTGAAAGAGGAGCTTTCATCCGTTAAAGAAAAGCCGCAGCCCTACCCGATCCGCGACTACTTCGACTACGACGAGTTCGATCAGAAGTACGTGATCCATGTCCCAGTGAAAAGGTAGGAGCGACCTCGGTCGCGATCCCTACTCCATTTCGCAAAAACTCTCTCAACTGATCAAGAATGCGACTTCGCATCATTCTTCCGCCCAATCTCGAATCGAGCGCCCCTCGCGACGCAATTCCAACCAAAATCGAAATCGCTCTCACGAACGGATCGATAGTCCAGCCGGACAAGCTCGGTCCTCAGCAACTGGGCGAACTGGATGAAGCCGCCCGCGTAGCGGCTTTCTCGCTTTTCCAATGGTGTGGAGGACAGCTATCCTCCTTTCTTCAGCTGGACCGCGAAAAGCTAGCTGCCCTCGTCAAAACACTGAACGGGCAATCCGACTTTTATTGGGCCAATAAACCGAAGGAGCCGATTCCATGGATTGGATCCGAACTTGTCGGCGTCACAGAACATCTTTCCGAGCCAGAGGAAGCGGAGGAACAACCGATCTACGCATCTCGCGAAAGCAGCTTCGTAGAGGAAGCTAGAGAAGAACGGCGGCCCTTTCATTTCGATGGGAAGCCACTCCAGGTAGATGGCTCGTCCCACTACCTCGCCATCTCACTACCTTCCCGCGAACATCCCTATTATGATGAAATCCGCGAGCTCGTGCAGAGCCATCGCTTCAAACTGGAGCCCGGAAATCGCAAATGGTGGCTTCGCGATCGCCATCTGACCCTGAATTTTTTGGGTGAATACTGGGGCGATCTCGAAGACAAATATCAGGCAGAGTTTACTCCCAACTTCGAAAATCGAGTAGGATCCATCCCAGAGGCAAAGATCAAAACTGAAGTGGTCGAAGAGCGAAATGGCTACAATCTCACAGTATCCATAAATGCGGGACAGGCCTCTCAACAGGAGATCAGCCAAAGTCTAAACACTGGAAAACACTACATCGAAACGGGCGAAAAGGTCTTCCTGATTAAACGTTCCAGACTCGACTCGCTCAACACGATCCAAAAACAGCTTACTGGAGACTTCAACGCCCCGCTCCTTCACAACGGCAGCTACAAGATCCCCTATTCGCGTAGCTTGGAAATCGAAGAGCCACTCTCGGAGTTAAACCCAAATTTCAAACCTCCTTCTACTTGGCGGGAGCGGAGCGAAGCGCTTAAGAGCCTCGATAAGCTCGAGGTGCCAAGTCTTTCCGCATCCTTGGAATCGACTCTGCGACCCTATCAGAAAACAGGCGTCGCTTGGTTGTATCATCTATTCCGGCACAAGCTAGGGGGAATTCTAGCGGACGAAATGGGTCTCGGAAAAACGCTTCAAGCCCTCGCCCTCGCGAGCGCGATCAAGGATCCATCGAAGAAATCGCCCACCCTGATCGTTTGTCCCGCCTCCTTGGTTGAGAACTGGAGGCGCGAGGCCTCCAAATTCACGCCAGAGTTGAAGACTTTTCTAAACCATGGCTCCAATCGGTTAAAGACACTCGAGCAGGCTAAGGGCTACGATCTTATAGTCACCTCTTACGGCACCTTGATACGGGACAAAAAGCTGATGCGAGAACTCAACTTCCGCTGTGTCATCGCGGATGAGGCTCAACACATTAAAAATCGGCGTACCCAAAACGCAAAAGCCTTGGTCGCTCTACAAACAGAGGGACGAATCCTGCTTACCGGTACTCCTATCGAAAACAGTATCCAAGATCTCATGTCGTTGTTGGACTTTATCATGCCCGGCGGTTGGAAGCCAATCCCGAGCGGAGCCCGCGGCGACGAAAGACGATGGCACGAGCGACGCATACTAGATCAAGCCGCCCCTTACATCCTCCGTCGAACCAAGGACAAGGTCGCCACGGAACTCCCGGAAAAGATCGAACAAGTTCTTTTCATGGAGATGACCCCCGCCCAAAAGAAGACCTACGACACAGCACGAAAGCTGGCAGAAGCGGAAATCTCACAGTTGGAAAAAAGTGGAGCGAGCGAGGGAGCTATGCGAATGAAAACCCTGACGCAACTTCTCCGCCTTCGCCAAACCTGTTGCGATCCGCGACTCCTCGACAATTCACTCGAAGCATCCGCTTCTTCGAAATTGGGCTCCTTCCTAGAGCTGCTTGAGGAGTCGACCGATGGTGGGCATCGTATTCTCGTATTCTCGCAGTTCGTATCCTTGCTCTCGATACTCAAAGAGGAACTGGAATCACAATCGATCCCTTACTGCTACATCGACGGATCGACTCGGAACCGTATGGCCGAAGTGGACCGTTTCAACGAGTCAGACGACATCCCCGTGTTCCTCATCTCGCTCAAGGCAGGTGGCACTGGACTCAACCTCACTGCCGCCGACACGGTCGTACATTTCGACCCCTGGTGGAATCCTGCGGCCGAGGCTCAGGCCACGGACCGTGCCCACCGTATTGGCCAAACTCGAGTCGTCACGAGCTACAAGCTGATTGTGAGCGACTCAGTAGAAGAAAAGGTGCTGCAGCTTCAAAATAAGAAGCGGAAGCTTCTGGAAGACGTTTTCGAAGCAAGCGAAGCGGCCAATGCAAGAGTCACGCTGCAAGACCTGAAGGAGCTAATCTAGCCCTCCGCCACGCTTTCAACGTTTGGAAACCTGCTTGCAATCCAAGCAGGTAACCTTGCGAGGAGCGGTGTTTGCGGGGAGCGAATGTAAGCAAACACATTAAAACGGGGAAGAGCCCAAGTCCGTTGATCTTCAAGTTAGACGAGCCGCAATAAGGGCAGGTCTTACTGATTTCCGCTTTTTCACTGGGCAGCTCAAGCAGCACTCTCGCCTTCTCATATTCGTAATCGGGAACCTCTAAAGAGACGCCTCCAATAATTTGAGGCGTGTAAACAGAGGCGGTGTACGCGTCGCGAACATTTGGAGACAAGCCACTTCCTTCCAAGAAGGAAGCCACAATATAGGCTTCATCCAAACTATTGTAACTAGCGACCTTCCTCATCCCCTTAGAGGCGTTTATTCGCCATTTTCTCCAGTCGCTCCCATTCTTCGATATATCGGATGAAGTGCTTTTTCCCCTTGTCGATTTCGTCCTCTAGCAACTCTCGCACGAGCCTTTGCTCTTGCTCGTAGCTTTCTGAACTTAGCAATCCTGAGAAATGAGCAATTCGAGCCCACAACAGGTGAGTCGTGATGGCGTCGAACTCATTGTAGTCCAAAATATCCTGCAGTTTCCCCTGCAACCAGAGATCGGATACAAACCCGCCCTCCGTGTCTACTTTTCCGGGAATGCCTGAAAGGGTAGCAATTTCATGAAGTTTGGGAGTCTGTCCCCAGCGTCCCACCATCGGAGCTAAATCCACGTTGTGATCTCCGCTGGTAGCGAAATAGTCGACCCCTTCCCATGGCTTGTTCGGACGCTCGCCCATTCTTTGTCCAAAGAGTCCGTGCACAATCGCCCGCTGCACGATTATTGGCACATCCGCATTGTGAGAGTTGTACCCTACGAGCTGCGGCTTACGGGAGCCGATCGCCTTTAGCAACTGCTTCAAGATCGTCCGTTCCTTGGCTTTCTCGTCATCGCCAGCCTTAGCGGGCAAAGTTACGAGCTTGAGCTTCACCTCGCCGCCGGCGACTTCACGCAGAACTCCAGACACCGATACGATGCGACAAAGTACTGTCTTTAGATAAGGCTGCGGCATCTCCTCCGTAGCCCCGCCTTCTTTCCAAAGCCGCTTCATCGCTTCCTCCGGCCCCGGAACTCCAGTGGGATCTACTCCGTACAGCATTTCCGCGCTCAGCGGGTCGGGGATCCATTCTAGGTCGAAGGAGAAGAGGCAGGGTTCAATAGTCTTTAACACGAGGCTATTTATAGAGCATTTCGATCGCCCCTGTTAAGACTTTCTTGCTCCAGTCGGCACGCTTTCCATTGTCGCGGTATGTCTTTCGAACAGGAACTCAACATCGCCAAAGAAGCAGTACGCAAAGCATCCCTTTTGTGCGCCGCCGCCCAACACGGACTTATCGACTCCGAGAAGCATGATAAAGCCGACAAATCGCCAGTTACAGTAGCCGACTACGGAGCTCAAGCTCTCGTGTTGTCTTCCTTGGCGACCGCCTTTCCAGAGGACCCAGCCGTTGGCGAGGAAGACTCCTCCGATCTTCGCAAGCCTGAGAACGCGGAACTCTTTTCGAAAGTCGTCGAATACGCCCAAAAGATCGATTCCGAGCTCGATGCCGATTCCGTGCTAGCGGCAATCGATCGAGGCAACCACGAAGGCGGCTCCACTGGGCGTTTCTGGACCCTCGACCCCATCGACGGTACAAAAGGATTCCTGAGAGGCGAACAATACGCCGTGGCTCTGGCTCTGATCGAAAACGGAGAGGTGGTTCTCGGTGTCTTGGGTTGTCCAAACCTGCCCGTCGACCCCGCAAACCCAAATTCCGAAAAGGGATGTATTCTATATGCAGTTAAGGGAGAAGGAGCCTTTCAAGCGCCTTTGAGCGACATCGGAACGGGCAAATCCATATCCACCGACTCCGTGAGTGACCCGGCCAAGGCGGTATTCTGCGAGTCCGTAGAGTCCGGGCACACCGCCCACGGCCGCTCGGCCCAAATCACCGAAGCTCTTGGAACCGCCGTGGAACCGTTTCGCATGGATAGCCAATGCAAATATGCTGCCGTTTCACGAGGACAAGCATCGGTCTACTTGCGTCTGCCGACTCGTCCAGGCTACGAGGAAAAGATTTGGGACCACGCGGCAGGTTACATCGTGCTCCTGGAAGCAGGTGGCAAAATTTGCGATACACTGGGTAGCCCACTCGACTTTTCGATTGGTCGGACTCTAAAGGAGAACAAAGGAATCGTAGCAACATCTCCTAGAGTTTATGAACCAGTGGTAAAAGCAGTCGTCGCATCGGGTCAGTAGAACAAGGCTACCGCCTTCCCGAATCGTGCCCTGGGAAAGTATTTTCTGCAAAGGGCGCGTATTTTGAGGGATCAGAGCCGCGTTGGAGGCTCTGATCTGAGTTTTCGTACCAGTTCAACTACTACTTCTCCCTAGTTCCTAGGTTTTTTTACTCTAGGCGGTCGGGAGCTAAAGTTTGGATTCTGGAAAACGATATTAGAGTGCCGAACCTAAACAGTTAGCACTCTGAAAACTCAAAATCACAGTCTATCCACGCAAGACAGCGGATCACCTCGAAGCCTCTGGTCTCGCTTGTTTATAACCGCGACTCTCGCAGGTCTGTGCTGTTCCGCTCCGATTTCAGCTCAGTCACTGAGCGAAGCCCTCAGCGCCACCCTTGAGCGCTACCCGCAAGTGAAGGCTCTCGAATCGAGAGTTCAGATCGAATCCGAAACTCTGAATTCCGAGCGATCCAACCTTCGCCCCCAACTCTCGCTCAACCTCCGCGGAGGTGAAGAACGTTTCGGAAACGAAGATGGAATCCAAGTCTTCGGCGAAACAGGAAACGCAGCCTTGAGCGGCCGCCAGCTACTCTATGATGGAGGCAACACCCGCCACCGAATTTCCGAAGCGCAAGCAAACCTCGCCACTAGCGAGCAAACTCTGCGTAAGACCAAAGAGGAAATCGCTCTCGAGCTCGTCACGACTTACACCAACGTTCTCAAGTATACCCGTCTCATCCATCTCGCAGAACAGAGCGTATACCTCCACCAGGATGCCTTGGAGAAGATCAGGGAGAAATATCGTGCCGGAGCGGGCCCTAAGGCGGATGTCATGCTCGTCGAAGCTCGCTTGGCGATGGCGAAAGCTAGCCTGGAGACCCGTAAGCGACAGCTTAATACAGCGAGCGCCAAATTCGTGAAACTGACGGGTAACTATCCGACTCATCTGATCGAACCAGAATTTCCAACTTGGGCCGTGCCCGAATCTATCGACGAGGTAAACCTCGACAAGAACCCTAGCATTCGAGCTGCCCACTCAGAACTGCAAGCGAGCTACTCACGCCGCAAAGTCGCTGAAAGCTCATTTCGTCCCAAGTTGAACTTCGTAGTCGAGGGCGATGTGGAAGAATCCAATCGCTACGAAAAGGTCCAGGAAGACGCGATGGCCCTTATTACCCTTTCCTACAATATTTTCGACGGCGGAAAGCGGAGAGCCGAAATCAACAAGGCTAATTCCCAGATCAGCGAAGCAGACTGGAAACTCCAAGGTGAACAAATCCAAGCAGAAACCGAATTCGCCAATGCATGGAACGACCTACTCTCCATCGACGAGAGAATCTTCCTCCTCCGAAGCCACCGCGATTCGATGGAAAGCGTTGTAGACGCCTACCACGACCAGTTCGAGTTGGGCAAACGACCCCTCATCAACCTTTTGGACGTAGAAAACGAACTTTCTTCAGCTCGAGCCTCAGTCGAGGAAGAACGCTTAAACCGCCTGCAAGCCGCTTATCGCCTTCTAGCAGCGATGGGCATCCTTAGCGAATCCATCAACCAATAGCCCACCAACATCCCTTAAAATCCAATGAGTTCCGAGCAAGAGACAAGGACCGGCAAAGGCTCGCTCAGAGTCCTCATCGTTGAAGACTCCAAGATAGAGGCCAAATTCACCGTCAACCTGCTGAAGAAAAACGGGTACGAAGTTGCCAGCGCTCGCGTGGAAACACACGACGACATGAAGGAGCAGTTGGATACCGCAAGCTGGGACATCGTCATCTCCGACTACCAGATGCCCGCCTTCGACGGTATGAAGGCCCTGCAGCTCTTCCTTTCCTACAATCTCGACATCCCCTTCATCCTAGTTTCCGGCAAGATCGGAGAAGAGACCGCCGTCGACCTCATGAAGATGGGCGCTCAAGACTACATAATGAAGGGCAATACCGCCCGACTCATTCCTGCGATCGAGAGTCACTTGAAAGATGCCGCCAACCGGCGCGAAAAAGTACGACTCGAAAGCAAGCTACGGGAGAGCGAAGCTCAATATCGAGGCTTCTTCGAAAATGCGGCCATCGGAATCTTCCGCTGCGATGAGCAGAGCAATATACTCGACGTAAACGAATACCTAGCCACCTCGCTCGGTTTCGAATCGAGAGAGCAATGCCTCAAAGCCTCGGAAAAACTCGTCCCCGAACTCTACGATTACCAAAGCCACGTCGCCTCAACAGTGGCCCTCTCCGACCAAGCCCAGAAGGGCGGACGCTTCGAAGCGATTTTCCACCGCCAAGACGACTCCATCATGGAGTCGGTCGTGAATGTCTGGTCCATCCAGGACGCTACCAACGGCAAAATTGTCCTGGAAGGCACCATCGAGGACATCACCGAACAACGCGAGTTGGAGCGTAAGTTGCGCGAAATGGAGCAACTCCACGAATCCCTCATAGATCTGACCAGCAACCTATAATGATCTCCGACAAGAAAAACCAAAGGCTAGCTCCTACGGTACGGACGACAGCGCCCAAACCTCGTATTCCTGCTAAGGATACGGTGGAGTCTAACGCCAATTCCGACACGGACACTCGCGTATTCGACGATCAATTGCTGGATTGCCTCATTCTAATCGGCAAGCTGCACGACCGTCAGCTATCTGGAGACGTACTCACAGCTGGGCTACCTCTCGTAGATAACCGTTTGACCCCTCGCCTCTTCGTGCGAGCGGCCAATAGCGCTAATTTCTCAGCACGACTCGTAAAACGAAAACTCGGAGCGATTCCCGAACTGGTCTTTCCGTGCGTATTGTTGCTTAAAGACAACCGTGCTGCGGTTCTAACCGGAAAGAACTCGGAAGGCTATACAGTCATCCTACCGGAAACAGGATCTGGCCAAATCACTTTGGACGCAGAAAAATTGGAATCTGAATACATCGGCACTTCCATTTTCCTGAAGCCGCAATTCGCCTTCGACTCCCGAGCGGGCGAAGACGAGAGCTCCATAAAATCAAAGAACTGGTTCTGGGGAACCCTTTGGAAATACCGCAAAGTCTATCGCAACGTCCTAATTGCAGCGGTATTCATAAATCTCTTCGCCGTAGCCGGTTCCATGTTCGTCATGAACGTGTACGACCGCGTGATTCCTAACAATGCCATTGACACGCTCTGGGTTCTGGCAAGCGGAGTCACCCTGGTATATGGTTTCGACTTCCTCCTAAAGACCTTGCGCAGCGCTCTGATAGATAAGGCAGGGAAAAACGCAGATATCCTCCTCTCCAGCTTCATCTTCCAGCGAGTGCTCGGCATCAAAATGGAGCACAAACCTGCATCTGCTGGTAGCTTTGCGAATCAGGTAAAGGGCTACGAGAGCCTCCGTGAATTTTTCACATCGGCAACTCTCGCCACCATGGTGGACCTACCCTTTGTACTCCTCTTTATTGGATTCATGTACTTCATCGCCGGATGGGTGGCAGCGATCCCTGCAGCTGGTATCATCATTATCCTTACACTGGGAGCTATTCTGCACTTCCCACTGAAAAAGGCAGCCCTCGCTTCGCACGGTTCTTCGGCCCAGAAACACGCGCTCTTAGTGGAGGCCATTGGTGGATTCGAAGCGATTCGCGGACTCTCGGCATCTGGGATCTTCCAACGAAAGATGGAAAACTTCCTGGGTACTTCCGCCAAGAGTGAAGTCGCTTCTCGCCGCATTTCAGCAGCCGCCATGAACTTCACGGTGTTCGTTACCCAAATGGTATCAGTCATCATAGTGGTCGCTTCCGTATTCAGAATTCGTGACGGAGAAATGAGCATGGGGGCCTTAATTGGTTGTACCATCCTTTCCGGAAGAGCCATGGCTCCCATCGGCCAAGTAGCATCTCTACTTTCCCGTCTGCAGCAGTCCCTCGTGTCCTTGAAAGGATTAAACGAGATCGTGGATCTCCCTCAGGAGCGTGAAAGCGACCGCAACTATATTCGCAAGGAGAACTTCCGTCCGAGCATCGAATTCAAGGACGTTTCATTCTCCTATTCGGAAGACACCGAGCCAGCAGTCAGAAATGCAAATTTCACAATCGAGCCGGGCGAAAAAGTAGCTATTCTCGGTCGAGTGGGATCCGGAAAAAGTACCTTGCTTCGCCTGATCCTCGGTTTCTATCAACCGACTTCTGGCATGATTCTGGTAAACGGTACCGACATTCGCCAACTCGATCCTGCTGAACTTCGCCGACGCATCGGTTACATCGCTCAGGACAACAACTTGTTCTTTGGCTCGCTAAAGGAAAACATATTGATGGGAGCTCCTTGGGCGGACGAAGAAGATCTGCTGGAAGCATCCACCATCTCAGGAGTGGAACGCTACGCCTCGCGTCACCCAATGGGTTACGACCTTCCAATCGGCGAACGTGGAGAGCGACTTTCCGGTGGACAACGCCAAGCGATAAACATTGCCAGAGCTCTTATCTCCAAGCCACCTGCCCTCGTCATGGACGAGCCAACAAGCGCCATGGACGCCAACGCGGAGCGTGAGTTCATCGCGAGCATGGACAAGTACGCTAACGAAGCAGGCCGTACTCTCGTACTCTCTACCCACAAGCCATCGATGCTGAAACTTGCAGATCGAATCATCGTAATGGACCAAGGCCGCATCGCCGCAAACGGACCAAAAGCCGAGGTTATGCGTCAACTCTCAGGAGGAGCCGGCAGAAACTAGGCCACGACTCAAGCAACAGCTCCAACAATTTCCCAAATGAAACCAACAAAGAGCGATCTCGACTTCGTAGCAGATTCCAAAGCTGCTTTTCTGGAAAACCGGAGTCCTTACGCAAGTATGCTTCTCCTCGTAATCGTAGGCCTCGCAGCCGCGTTTACCTTCTGGGCCGGTACGTCTTCCGTCGACGAAATTACCAAGGGCCAAGGTAAAATCGTTCCCGGAAAATTCCTTCAGGTAGTACAAAACCTTGAGGGCGGCATGCTCGCCAAACTCAACGTTTCCGAGGGCGATGTCGTGCTAGAAAAGGATCCGCTCCTCGAACTCGATACCACCGCTTTCACAGCTAATCTCAATGACAGCACCACCCAAAGAGACAGCCTGCTAGCCACGATCTCCCGGCTCGAGGCGGAAGCCTCCGATAGATCAAAAATCGAATTTCCTGAACAAATCTTGGAGAAGCGTCCTGATCTGGTGGAGAGTGAGACCCGTCTCTTTGATAGCAAACGAGTCAACCTAGAGGAGAGCATCCAACACCTCACCAAAAGTTTGTCCCTTAAAACGGAAGAGCTCGAAATGACACGACCTCTCGCGGAAAAGGGTATCGTATCTCAAGTGGAATTACTTCGACTCGAGTCGGCTATGAACGACACAGAAGCGGAACTTGCACGTATCCGCTCTGAGTATACAAAGGACGCCCTCGCTCAAAAGAGCGAAGCGGAAGTTCAACTTGCCCGCATTGAGCAAAGCATCGTCGCATTCAAGGACAAAATTCGTCGCGCCAGCGTGCTTGCTCCAGTAAGCGGCATCATAAACAAAGTTCATTTCAATACCATTGGTGGCGTCATTCGCTCGGGCGAGCCTATCATCGAAATCGTGCCGCTCGAAAACGAACTCATCGTGGAAGCGAAGGTTCTTCCTTCTGACATCGCGTTCATCCACCCGGGCCAAGAAGCTACGGTGAAACTAACGGCCTACGACTTCTCGATCTACGGAGGACTCAAAGGAGTCGTTGAGCACATCAGCGCCGACACGATGATGGACGAACAAGGAGATAGCTACTACACGATCCGAGTTCGCACCGGCGAGCGAACCCTAAAAACCGGCAAGGAAAAGTTTAAGGTCATACCTGGCATGCAAGCCGAGGTCGACATCTTGACCGGTGAGAAAACGATTTTGGATTATATCTTCAAACCGCTCATGCGCGCCAAAATGAACGCTCTCACCGAGAGATAGTTCATCTCCGATACACGAATTTTGAAAGCCATGGATAGTAAGTATCCATGGCTTTTTCATTCATTCGAAGGACGAGCTTTTGCTATTCTAGAATTTTATCTGAGTCCGAGCCCGAAAACCGGATACGATCTCTTCGACCGCATTCAAAGGTCCTGGTCCGCTCAAAGCATTGCTTCCCTCACCCCACTCATATCCAAGAGAAAGCTTTAAATTGTTACCCTTGAGATAGAAATTTGATCCTAAGTAGAGAGAATCGACGTTTTCATAAGTGTATCCAGATGACGGTGCCTTCCGAATAGCTGAGGACAATTTGAGCTTGTAGCCATCGGTATCCACTTGCGAATACCGAACGAGCAACTCGACCGTATCTCCAAACATTCGGGAACCTTGTAGATGCCACCCGATGGCTGAATTGGTTTCGCCCTGCCCCTGATCGATCTCACCTGCAGTTGCCTCGAATTTCACTTCGATTTCGGAAAACGATAGATTGCTGAATACGGAGGCCGCAAAGATGTCACCCGCTCCCTCTAACGGCTTGTAAGCGAGATCTACGCCGGTCTCGTGTTCAACTTCGGGTGAGAAGGTCCCCTTTTTCGAAAGTCTCAGGTAGGAGGCAAAATCCCCGCCAAATAGGTCGGGCCAGTCCGAGTCCGCTTTGACATTGTGCGTCACGCCAAACACCGAGTTCCAGCCATCCCCAAAATCGTGATACTGGTAGACTCCCGCGTGGTAACTGCCGATCCCAACCACTTCATTCCAAAAACGTGTATTTGCCGATCGCTCGATGGGCTTAACGTTAGCGCTGGAGGTCGTATCTTCGTATCCAAATGGAGACTTCTGATAACCAACGAAGAGTTTATCACGCTTGCCTAACTGAATCTCTAAGCGAGCAACTTGGTTTTTCACCACCCTATCGGAAACATCGGCGAGATAGTTGATTCTCAACTGCTTATTCAGATCGAGCTTAACTCCAGCCATGAAACGGCGAAAAAACAGCCTGTCCGCCGAAAGCTCAGATTCTTCCCCATCAACCGTTAGATTCGAATCGAGATGGTCGAACTGCGGATGAAACCTACCGCTGAGTGAAAGGTTTTCGCTGAAAAAATCGCTAGCTCCCGAGTTCACCTCCTGCGACGAGGCGATCGAACCGCCGAAGTGGCCCATTAACGAAACCACCCCGAGAACGAGAGCCTTCCGATTTCTTTCAAACAGCCTGAAGCCAGTTGACGCCTTAGTTTGCCTAATCCCCATAACTGGGGCCGAACAAAAGACAGTTTGGTCTTTTGTTACAACACGGCAAAAAAGAAATTGAACCCGTTCGCTGTACCCACCCAAAGCGGAACGAAGTCCCTAGCGATACTTTTTGAAGATGTAGTAAACCACACCGCCTATCATCATGAGAGGCAAGAAACTCAAAAAAGCAGTAGTCGCGTAGTAGGCTGCTCGCGACTCATCGTTGCTCACAACGCAAACCGAGCAAGCTTGAGCTGTAGCAGTCCACAGCGAGAACAAGGTCGCAGAAAATACGAACTTCTGAAGAAGGCGTGTGAACGAATTCGTTTTCATATTAATCAAGGTAAACGAGATAATAGAGCACCGGCCATACACCGACAACGAAGTACCAGAAGGTCTGCCCAGCACGGAAGCTTTCGAGGCGAAGAGTCCCTTTTCTAAATTTCAGGAATAATCGAATTTGAGCAATAATCGCTCCCACCGCGTGCGCTGCGTGAGCCCCTATGATGAGATAGAAAAAGGCTCCGTAGTTTCCTGACTGCACTGTCAGTCCCTGGCCAAGAATTCGTATCCACTCGAAGCCTTGGAAAAGTACAAAAAACGTCCCTAGTCCTACGGTGAGCAAAAACAGGCTTCTGCTCTTGTCTCCAAAGCCCTCCCTGCTGAAGGCCCGACCAGCGAGATACATGGTAACGCCACTGGCCAACAATACTAAGGAATTGAAGGCAGTCGCTCCAATCGGCAAGCGAGGTTGATCGATAGGAGGCCACTCGATCGCATTCGCCTTGGAGATCATGAAAGCGCTAATCAATCCTAGGAAAAACATCATCTCCGCCATGATGAAGACAATGACGCCTAGCACGCTATTAGGGATGGCAGGAGCTCGTACTGCCCCTCCTTCGTCAGGTAATCCTGCTGCGTATCTCATGATTCAGAGCTTCTTGGTTAGTGGAATCGAAACTAGTGTTCTGGAGAATCCGCGTGTTCTTCGTGGCTCTCTTCGGAGTGGCCTTCGGAATCGTGCTCACCATGGCCGCCTTCACCCGCAGCCACTTCTGGCTCGACGTAGGTCTTCTCCCAATTGTGCCCTTCGGACATCATAGAGTCCGTGGCAGAGCCAAAGAAGAAGACAAACAGAAGCGCCACCATTGATAGCAAAATGTAGGGAGCATAGATCTTCTCGAACTTCAGGTGCATGAAGTAAGCGAGAACGTAATAAGCTTTAACGAGAGCAATACCGAATGCAGTTACGAGGATAACAATCAGTCGCGTAACGCCTTCAAGCCCCATCAATTCAGCTACCTCCGGTCCCGCGACAGAAATCACGAAGAGCACTAGCAGCATGATGTAGATCTTAAAGTAACTTGGATGATTATGTGCTGACATAATAAATATTTCCTAGGTTGAGGCTTTCCGAATTACTTCGCGATGTAGAGAAGCGGGAACAGGAAGATCCAAACGATATCCACAAAGTGCCAGTAAAGGCCGATGTTTTCCACGCGGTGCCAATTCTGTTCATTCTTGATATCTTTCTCGGCGATAATGGCCATGATGACCATACCGCAAACGACGTGAAATCCATGAAGCGCCGTGGCTGTGTAGTAGAAACTCCAAAAGTTGCTGGTTAGGATCGTGTATCCGTGTGAGATCTCAGTGGCGTACTCGTAAGATTTGAATGCCATGAAACATCCACCCAAGGCAATCGTCAGCCAGATGTATTTACGAGTCTCTTTGGCATCACGCCTCTCGGAAGCAGCGTGAGCCAAAACGACGAAGTAACTCGACGTCAGCAGCCAGAACGTGTTTGCGCCCCCAATGAAGGTGTTGGTGTGAGCAGCGGACTGCGCCCACGACCCGTGTAGGAAGCGGTTGATGAGGTAGGCAGCGATGAGACCGCCAAAGATAACGATTTCGGAAGCGATGATCCACCAGACGGCAAGACGTCCTGTGGGGATACCTGTTGCGCTTCTGCCTGTTGCGACAATTTTGTGACCCATTGTGCTTAGTGTAAAATTTGGTTCTTACTTAGAAGGTTCGTTTTGAGGCCAGTAATCCTCTTCCCTGCCTTCGACAGAGTACTCGTAGGGTCCGCGATAAACCTCAGGAAGGTTGCCGCCAAAGTTTCCGTGCGGAGCTGGTGAAGTTGCCACCCACTCCAAGGTGTTCGCCTTCCAAGGATTGTTTCCGGCTTTTTTACCGCGCTTGAGGCTAACGATGAAATTCACGAAGAACGGAATCTGGAAGAGAATCAGGACAATCAGAGAACTGGTGGCAAAAACGCGCAAGTCCTGGAAGTTCTCGGTGTAGAGGTCTGGATACGCTGTATATCCAGCAATACGGCGGTGCTGGCCGGCTGCTCCCAAAATGAACAATGGAAGGAAGATGCCATTAAACGGGATTACAGTACCCCAGAAATGGATCTTGCCCCAACGTTCGCTGAGCATCTTTCCAAACATCTTCGGAAACCAGTAATAGATCGCCGCAAAGGTTCCGATGATCGCGATCGGTACGAAGGTGTAGTGGAAGTGAGCCAGTACGAAATAAGTATCGTGCAAGTAGATGTCAGTACCACTTGAGCCGAGCCAAATACCTGTCACGCCGCCGATCAAGAATTCGGCGATGAACGCGAGAGCGAACAGCATGGGCGTCGTGAAGCGGATCGAACCACCCCACAGTGTGCCAATGAAGGCAAAAAGCATGATCGCTACCGGGATGGAAATCAGGAGCGTGGTGGTGGTAAAGAGATAAGTGGCTCTTGGGTCCACGCCAGAAATGAATTGGTGGTGAGCCCAAACGAAGAAACTCAAGATGCCCAATCCGATAGAGCTGTAGAGAATCATCTTATAACCGAAGAGCTTCTTGCGAGAGAAGGTACAGATAATCTCAGCAACAACCCCCATGGCCGGAAGAAGAACAACGTAAACTTCCGGGTGTCCGAAGAACCAGAACAAGTGCTGCCAGAGAACTGGGTCGCCTCCCGCTGCCGGATCAAAAAAGGTAGTCCCCAAAGTCTGGTCGAAAAGCAACATCACCGAGCCTGCTACGAGCGGTCCAACCGACGCCATGAAAAGAATCGAGGCGATGACAATCATCCAAACCACCATAGGGATGTCATAGAGACGCATCCCCTTGGCTCTCGCATTCATCAGCGTAGTGATAAAATTAATACCTCCGAGGAGGAACGCGATAATCTCCAAGGTCACCGCAATTAGCCACATTGGAGCTCCGAACGGAGTACCGTTGTACTGAGGGTTTGATGAGAGTGGCGGATACGAGGTCCATGCCCCTCCGAAACCACCTTGCGGCACGAAAAATGAGCAAATGAGAACGATCGCACTGATTAGGAAAACCTGGTAGGATAATCGATTGATTTTCGGAAAGACCATATCGTCGCAACCGATCATCAGCGGGATGAGAAAGTTGCCAAGGGCAGCGACCAATACAGGCATCGCTACCCAGAAGATCATGATCGTTCCGTGATTTGTAACCAAGGAGTTGTAAGCCGCAGGAGAAACGACTCCAAAAAATGGAACTGAGGATCCCGGGAATGCGAGGTGCATGCGGAATACGTAGGAGAAAAAGCCTCCGATGACTCCCATAGCCATACCAGTAAACAAGTACTGGAAGCCAATGATCTTATGGTCGGTGGAGAAGCAGTACTTGCTCCAGAATGATTCAGAATGCCCGTGTTCTTCATCGTGGCCCACGGAAGCCGTTGCGGATGCGGTATTAGCCATTGTTGGAGGCCTCCTTCTTTTCGGATTCGTTTTGAGCGTAAGCAGTGTCGGGCTTCAAATGGTCGGGAGTGTTTTCGGCTACCCAAGCATCGTATTCCTCAGCCGAAGAAATGATGACACGCGCAGGCATGAACCCATGGCCATATCCGCACATTTCAGCACACTGGATATCCCACTCTCCTTCGAGAATCGGCTGGAAGTGGCCGCGGATGATTCGACCCGGTACCGCATCCTGCTTGAGACGGAACACCGGAATCGAAAAGCTATGCATCACATCGAGCGATTCCAGGTGGTAAGTGTACTGGGCGTCCTTCTTGAGGTGTAACTCATTGATCGTGGCGATATCATCCTCGGTACCGAGCTCTCCATCCATCCCTGCATGATAGAAAGTCCAAGCCCATTGCTGTGACACCACTCTGACTTCAGCGTCCGGCTCGGGCATATCAATCTTCACCTCATGCCAAACGACGAAGGTGTAACCTAAAATGACGAGGTCACACAAAAGGATAAGGTAGTGAGGCACTTCGACCGCCATTTTTTGGCGATGCGTCTCGCCCGTGATGTATTGCGCTTTTTGCCCCGGCTTGTGTCGGAAGCGGAAAACCACGTACAGGAAGAAGGCAAGTGTCAGCGTAAACCAAAACATGACCAGATACGTGATGATATCAAATAGCTGGTCGATGCTTCCGGCGAACGATGACGCTCTAGGAAGAAAATACTCTAGCATGGATGGATTAGGTTTTGAGAAAGTAGGCTTAAGCTGTCAGGCGCCTACACAAAGAAGTACCAGAACGAAATAATGGTAGCGGAGAACAAAATTGTTCCCACTAGGGTATACTTGAAGAGCCTACGCGTCAAAGCGTACGCATACTGCTCTTGTTCTGGATCCGGAGGGATTATCTCTTCGCTCATTCTGTCAGGTCTGTGGAAAAGTAAGCTGTTGTTGAATTAGGCAGGCGTTGGATTTGGCTTACTTCCCAAGCGTTTCGATGTAGGCAATAACATCTTTGATCGCTTGGTCGTTGGCCAAAACCATCGCCATTGGTCGCATTTGCGAACCAGTGATGTCTTCGGGATTACCTCCGCGAACGCCATCCTTAAACTTGTGGATCTGCGCTTCGAGGTACCAGTCGTACTGGTTCAGCAAAGAAGGTGCGTTCAGCAAATCGTTACCCGCTCCATCGACACCGTGACATGCTTGGCAAGTGGCGTACAAAGCTTTACCCGTTTCGGCGTTGCCACCCGTTAGTGTGGCTTCAACGGGTTTGCTAGGGAGGGAAGCAACATACTTTGCGACCGCTGCGATGTCTTCTTCAGAGGTGAGGAGCATCGACATAGGACGCATCTGCATACCGGTTGCGTCGGCTGGATCGCCGCCGCGATGTCCCGCCTTAAACTTGTTTATCTGAGCCGCGATGTACTTCTCCGACAGACCCGAAATCGCTGGCGCGTTGAGAAGCTTCATACCGGAACCGTCCGCCTGATGACAAGCGACGCAATTTGCGTACAACTGCTTACCACGCTCGTCCTGAGCGCTCGAGGTCGCGACGAACAAACTTGCAATGGCGCCAGCTAGGCCAATACGGAGAACTGACTTGGGGAGGTGCGATAGATCAAATTTCATGAAACATGGGTGACGGCCTTCGGATGCGCGTCAGTACTGCAGTTAGAGGTTGAAGTGCCCTGCCCTCGTCTCGACACAGCTAGGCGTTACGAAGCTCAAGAAACCGCTGGCAGAACTCGGCTAATACCCTTTCACTCATGGTTGATGTCAAGGCAAAAGGCCTTGAGATCTAAAGGGATAGGCCATCAAATTAGATCCTTTGTGAACTGCTCCAAAGCAAAATTAGAGAGCCTCAAGAGTCCATTGTGTGAATCATTTGCAACACTCGTAAATTTGCGTAGTAAAACATGTTTCAAAACCTGTCCAGAACCTCGCGAAATCCTCACTTACGATACCTTGGTACCGTTTCTCTAAACCCGAAGAGATAATTGCGTTCAAGCAGCGAGGGCACACCCTAAGGCAAGCTACCTATGCCAAAGCTATCCAATAGAGTCGAAAATACCATGAACAAGCCGAGCCCAGAGAACATGCCTCGGCGCATATTGGTAATCGACGATACCGAGCTAATTCACACCGATTTCGAGAAGGTCCTTTCAAGAACTCCGGCTAGCGAAAACGAACTAGCCTTGGAAGCTCTGGACCGAATGATCTTTGCAGAGGAGAAGGAGGCCGAGAGTTCAAAAGAGCCACGATTCGACTTCCAAGTAGATCACGCCCTGCAAGGTCAAGATGGTTTCGAGATGGTTGGCAAGGCTATGGAAGAAGGATCGCCCTACGCCGTGGCCTTTGTGGACATGCGCATGCCTCCCGGCTGGGATGGGCTGAAAACCGTTGAAGAAATTTCCGCCAAAGACCCGAACATCCAATTGGTAATTTGCAGCGCCTACAGCGACTACTCCTGGCGAAGCATCACCGAAAAAGTTGGTCAAACCGATCGTTTGCTCATTCTGAAAAAGCCTTTCGATCAGGCAGAGGTATATCAGCTAGCAGTAGCCTTAAGCGAAAAATGGCAGGCAGAGAGCGCCAATCGACTGTTGCTCAACAAACTCGAAGCCCAGGTCGAACGCCGCACCGAGCAGCTCACCGAAGCGAACGAGAAGCTCAATCGCCTGAATTCCGAACTTCAAATCGCCGCGGACGAAGCCCGCGCAGCGGAGCGAGCCAAGGGTAGATTTCTCGCTACCATGAGCCATGAAATACGCACTACATTGAATGGCATTATCGGGGCTTCGCATATGCTCAACCACAGCGAGAACCTCGCCGGCGAGGATCGGGAATTCGCCTCCATTATACAGACCAGCGGCGATGCCTTAATGGTCATCATCAACGACATTTTGGACTACTCCAAATACGAGAGCGGGCAACTTGAACTCGAGAAAATCCCGTTCTCCCTGCGCGATCTCGCTCGCGAATGCGTTAACCTGATGGATAGCTCCATCACCAAGCACAACATTTCACTGGAACTGGACTACGATCCAAACCTGCCAGAGTTGGTAGAGGGAGACCCGGCACGCATAAGGCAGGTTGTTCTCAATTTACTGAACAACGCCATCAAGTTCGGCCGAGACGGCATCGTGACCATGGCGCTTGCAGTTGAAGAGCGGAGCACAGGCAAACTGAAGCTCCGCATAAGCATTAAGGACAGAGGAATCGGCATGTCTCAAAGCACGGTGGACCGACTGTTCTCCGCATTTATGCAAGCGGACTCCTCGACCACCCGCGAATACGGAGGCACTGGGCTGGGCTTAGCGATTTGTAAACTTCTTGCCGACGCGATGAACGCCACTATCGAGGTCGATAGCAAACTAGGAGCAGGCACGAATTTCGCCTTCACGCTCGACCTCATGATTCCCGAGGAATCCACAAAACCGGTCGAGATCGAGAAATCGAATAGCCCGGAGCAAGAAACAGAGAGCGTGCGCAAGGCAGTCCATATGGACTTCGAAAGCAAGAAGGTGCTCCTCGTTGACGACAATGCGATCAACCGAAAACTCGGTTCCAAGTTTCTCAAGCAGATGAATATCGAAGTCGAACTGGCCACCAATGGTCTGGAGGCTTACGAAAAGGTAGTCGAAAACGAATACGATCTAGTGCTCATGGATCTTCAAATGCCAGAGCTAGATGGCTTCGAGGCTACCCAGAAAATCCGAGCCAGCAAAAGCCCCCATAAGGATGTGACCATCATCGCCTTGACCGCCAATGCGTTTAAGGAGGTAAGGCACCAATGCCATTCGGTCGGCATGCAGGACTTCATTACGAAACCCCTTCGAGTAAACGTTTTGAGCGAAGTGCTCAAAAAATGGATACTCGACCCAAGCCGGTAGCAGCAAAATCCTTCAGTAGCCGATCGCTTACTACTTGGCCAAGCCAAATCGCTTGGTAATCGGGTAATAAATCATAACAGGTCGGCCAACCACTGCGTCCTGAGGTACATAGCCCCAAACGCGTCCGTCCGAGCTGTTGTAGCTGTTGTCACCTATCGCAAAAAAGTGTCCTTCAGGAACAGTCTGGTCGGTGGATAAGTCTACAGAGATCCGATTCCCCTCCATCGTGGTGTAGCCGCGGTAAAGCCCTTCCTGCTTGGCGTTCTTCTCAAAGGCGACCGAACCTTCCGCAGGTTCGCCGTTCACCATCAAAGTGCTGCCATCGATTCGCACCTTGTCTCCCTCGGTGCCAACCAAGCGTTTGATATAGAACTTATCTTCCGCAACAGCTGGAATCAAATCAGTCTTGAAAACGAATCCGTCTCCAACTTTCGGTGACACAAAGTGGTAGGACATCCGATCCACAAAAAGCTGGTCACCCGTCATCAGATCGAAACTCAGTAGACTCTCCCCTTCCTCAACTTGCCGGCCTGTGCGCAACAGATGCAGGGTCACCTGCACGTTTTTCCCTGAACGCGAATCATAGACTGTTTCCGTAGCGGTGCCCGCAAACGAATTGGAGTTTGCTCGGATACGGCTTGGAACGCGATCGTAAGGAGTTTCGCCACCCTTTTCCTGCAAACGTTGCACGACCTCGCGATCGAATACGAAATCTGCAGGGTACTTAAACGAAACCCGTTCGCCATTGACGTAAAACGACCTCTCGATCCCAGGCGAATTGATGACGAAGTAGCGCTTCACATTGGCAGGCTTTTGGAAGAGCTCATAAATTCCGTTGCCAACCTGGAGCATGGGCACGAGCAATTCTCCGGACGCCGGAGCTTTCACCTCGTAATGGCTCGCCCCGAATGTCACAAACCGGAACGCTCTCGTAAGCGCGGACGGCTTTTCCGCCTCGTCCTTGTAGACCTCGCCCGTCATGCCGTAGTAAGTCGGCCACATCGAATTGGTCGGAATCTTAAATGGCTTGATGAAAAAGGTCGTGAACCCGACGTAGATGATCAAAGCGGCGAAGAAGAACTCTACGTTTTCCGCCAGCGACCCGCGAGGATAGTAGTTTCCGCCCACGAGTTCCATATGAGCCTTGAGAGACTCGATCGAATTGCGGAGGCGGCTATCGGCCGACTTGTTTTTAATCCCCGCCTTAACCTCTTCACTCAGGCTCAGCAGTGTGGCCAATTCCGATTCGCTCAGCCGATCCTTGCGGAAATGGTAAACCTTACCTGCATGGTAGAGCCAGTTTTTGGCGGCTTCCCTCAACTTGGAAGATTCAGATTTGAAAACGGAGAACATAAGAAAAGGCTTTGAAGGTGCCAGACAGTGGGCGTGGGCCGAAGATCCCGCGAGAGAAAAATAGGACGCTCATGCAGGATCGCGGTTGGAGGCTTATGCGGCCTGACTAATCATTCTTAAGCACCTTGATGAAGGCGTCGGGAGGGATCGATACGTTGCCGATATTCTTCATCTTGCGCTTACCTTCCTTCTGCTTGTCGAGGAGCTTGCGCTTACGGGATATATCGCCGCCGTAACACTTCGCAGTGACGTCTTTTCGCATGGTGCGAACATTGTCGCGAGCTACGATCTTTCCGCCAATCGCGGCTTGAACCGCGATCTTGAAAAGGTGCGGTGGAATGATGTCTGCCAATTTCGTGCAAAGCTCTCCTCCCTTGGTGTGGGCCTTGTCCGTGTGGACGATGGAGGAAAACGCGTCTACCGGCTCCCCATTGACCAAAATATCCATCTTCACAAGTTTCGCCGGACGGTAGTCGCCGAGCTCGTATTCCATGGATCCGTAGCCGCGAGTGATGCTCTTCAGACGGTCGTTGAAATCCACCAAGATCTCGTTGAGCGGGAGAATACACTCCAAAATCAGTCGCGTGCCATCGAGCGTATCGGTACGTTCGCAGGAACCACGTTTTTCCATCACCAAGGCCAAAATATCGCCCACGCTGTCGTTGGGCACGTGAATGTGAGCTACGATGGTTGGTTCGAAGATCGTTTCGATGTGCGAGGGATCGGGGAGATTGATCGGGTTATCCACTTCGATCTCTTCCCCATTTTGCTTCTGCACCTTGTACACCACGCTTGGGTAGGTGGAGATGATATCGACTCCGTATTCACGACGGATTCGCTCCTGAATGATCTCCATGTGCAGCAGGCCGAGGAAACCGCAGCGGAAACCAAAACCAAGAGCCACGGAGCTCTCCGCCTGGAAACTGAAAGCGGCATCATTGAGCTGAAGCTTCGCCATACTGGCTTTCAATTTCTCGAAATCGTTGGTTTCCACCGGATAGATTCCGCTAAAGACCATGGGGCGAACTTCTTTATAGCCCGGAAGCATCTCCGCGGCAGGATTCGCATTTTGCGTGATGGTATCGCCAACTTTGATATCTGCCGGATTCTTGATGTTACAAACCATGTAGCCAACATCACCCGCTTCCAAAGAATCCACCTTCTTCTGGGCCGGAGTAAAAACGCCGACTTCCTTCACTTCCGCGCGGGTATGGTCGCTCATCATCAGGACCTGATCCCGCGGTTTGATCGATCCCGAAAAGACGCGCACAAATGCGATCGCGCCTCGGTAAGCGTCGTAGAGGGAGTCGAAAACGAGGCAACGCGTCGCTTCGTAGTCGGTCCAACGAGGCGGCGGGATGCGGGTCACCACTGCTTCCAGAATATCCTCGATGCCGATACCAGTCTTGCCGCTAGCCAAAATGGCATCCTCCGCAGGAATCGCCAACAAGTCCTCGAGCTGCTGCAAGCAAAGATCCAAGTCCGCGCTGGGCAAATCGATCTTGTTGATGACTGGAATAATAGTCAGCCCCTGCTCCTCCGCTAGGTGGGCATTGGCGACCGTTTGGGCTTCCACCCCTTGAGCCGCATCGATCAAAAGCAAGGCGCCTTCACACGCTGCCAAGCTACGAGATACCTCATAGGAAAAGTCCACGTGACCCGGCGTGTCCGCCAAATTGAGCTGATAGGTCGTTCCATCCTTGGCAGGATAGGTTAAGGTGACTGGGTGGCTCTTGATGGTGATACCCCGTTCCCTCTCGAGGTCCATGGAATCCAGGTGCTGAGCCTCCAAGACGCGCTGAGCGACCGTGTTCGTGTATTCGAGCAGACGATCCGACAAGGTCGTCTTCCCATGATCCACGTGGGCGATGATACTAAAGTTGCGCTTGTTGACCGTCTCCATACCAAAAAACGGTAGAAGTTGATAGCTACCCGATTGACTGACAAGTCGGGAGTTTGCCAATTCGAGGGGGAATGAGGAGAATAATCATGACTTCACCTTCTCAGAGTTCTAGCGGTTTCGGCAAACGTCTCGCTTCCCAAGGAATACAAAGTCCACGAAACGCCAATCCACTCGAGCACAAAAAAGCAGGGCAACAAGACCCTGCTGGATTGGATGAGCGGGAAATCGACCCGCCCAGATTACTCGAAACGAGCAGCTTCGCTTAGGCCCGCAAATCCGCCCAAGTCTCGAAGGAGGCATTCGCCCAAGCGCGATTAGTCCGCTTGACCTGACCCTTCAATACGCCGCCAACTCCTAGTTCCCAGAACAAATCCGCTCCCTCGCCAGCAGCGCTAACGATGCAGTCCTCCCATAGTACAGAGGAGACGACTTGCTTCACGAGGGCTTCGCGAATGGCATCCGGCTCGGAGATTACCTTGCCCGTGGTATTGGTCAAAACGGTCAGCTGAGGAGCTTTGAATTCAATCCCAGCTAGGAAGGCTGCAAAATCAGCTCGAGCTGGCTCCATCAGGCGGCTGTGGTACGCGCCGGCCACGTCTAGCTCCATGATTCGGCGGAAACCGCGCTCTTTGCCGGCTTCGACCGCGGCCGCGATTTTTCCACTTTCGCCAGAGATTACGATCTGTCCGGGACAATTGAGGTTGGCCATCTCCACGTCCATTTCCTCGCAAAATGCCGCTACCGCGTCGCGTTCTACACCGATGACCGCCGCCATCGACCCATCTGTCGCTTCACAGGCTTCTTGCATGAGGCGACCGCGTTCGGCCACGACCTTAAGCCCAGTTTCGAAATCGAAGACGCCCGCTGCAGTCATGGCAGTGACTTCACCCAAGCTCAGCCCCATGGCGATCTTCACGTCGTCCAATTTGCCTTGAGACTTCATGATTTCGTAGACGGCATAGCCGTGCACGAAGAGAGCGACTTGGCAGACCTTCGTTTCCGTCAATGCCTCCTGCGGACCTTCAAAGGAAACTTCGGTCAGCTTCCAGCCGAGAATCTCGTCGGCCTTGTCATAGAGAGAGCGAGCGATTTCGCTGTTCTCATAGAGATCTTTTCCCATGCCCACCTTCTGGGCTCCTTGTCCGGAAAACATTAACGCGGTAGTCATAAGGGCAAACTTGCCAATCTATTTCCCTCCCACTGACAACCAAAAAAACCGAGCCACCGTCCGAATCCGGGCTCGGATTGAAATTTAGCGAAAAACCGCGACCAATCCCTTTGGCAGGAACGGCTTAGGGCAAACTTGCGTTCCTATCGCGAGGAGTACTCGTCCAAGCGCTTCTTCAGCGTATTGCGGGTGATACCCAGAATCTCCGCCGCTCGGGCTTGGTTTCCACCCGTTTCATCGATTGCTCGCTCGATCATTTGTCGCTCGATCAGGGACAAGATACGAAGCTCCTGCCGTTCCCGCAATTCGTGGTATAGCTTGTCGTAAATCGCTGGCAGCGAGATCGGCATCGCCTCGGGAACTGGCAAAACGGGTGCCGGAGCTGGTGGAGCCTCCTGCGGCATAGGAGCCGATTCAGTCGGAGCTACCGAGGACGCTGCTGCAGGAGCGGGCGCAGCCTGTGTGGCAGGATCCGCCACGGCTTGGCTCGCCGCCGGCGCAGGCGAAGCGACTCGCGAGCCGCGAATCGTGTCTGGCAAGTCTTTCAGCAAAATCGCGTCCCCTTGGGCAACCACGGCGCTGCGGTAGACCACGTTTCCGAGCTCGCGAACATTGCCAGGCCAATTGTAGGCGGTAAGGGCATTGAGAGCGTCCGCCGAAACGCGAGTCACGCGGGCCTTCCGCTCTTTGACCAAGTTTTGCAGCATGAAATCCACGATGTCCGGGATATCGCCTTTGCGTTCCTTGAGCGAGGGAACACGAATCCGGAATACGTTGAGTCGATAGTAGAGGTCCTCGCGAAACTCTTTCTCTTCAACCATGGTTTCCAGATCCTTGTTGGTCGCAGCGATCACGCGGACGTCGACCTTGATCGTTTCGGTGCTTCCGACTCTCTGGATTTCCCCTTCTTGCAGCACGCGAAGAATCTTGGTCTGGGTCGCCAAAGCCATATCCCCGATTTCGTCCAAAAAGATCGTACCACGATCGCATTGCTCGAAACGTCCGATTCGCTGGTTCGTCGCCCCCGTGAATGATCCTTTCTCATGACCGAAAAGCTCGCTTTCGATCAGGTTATCCGGAATCGCAGCGCAATTTACGGCCACGAAGGGACCTCCAGAGCGGAGACTGTGCTGATAAATGCTTTTGGCGATTAGCTCCTTACCGGTACCGCTTTCGCCGGTTACCAAAACGGTTGCGTCGCTGGCGGCCACTTGTCCGATAACCTTGAAAACTTCCTGCATCGCGGGCGAGCTGCCAACGATACCTTCCTTGTAGTCTTCGTAATTGACCTTCTTCTCGTACTGCTTCGCGGACTTCATGTCTTGCGAAGAGCTGATGGCCTTTTCCGCGATCTCGATAACCCTGTCTACATCGAAGGGCTTCATGATGTAGTCGTAAGCGCCAAACTTCATCGCTTCGATCGCCGTCTGAGCGGTGCCAAACGCGGTCATGAGCACGATTTGCAAACTGGAACTCGCGGACCGCATGTGCTGCAAAGTCTCGATCCCGGAAATGCCGCCCATTCGCACGTCGCACATGATGAGGTCCGGCTTCAAACCCGACTTGATCTTCTCGATCCCCTCCTCGCCGCTCGCAGCGGTCTCGATTTGGTAGCCGCGACTGCCAAGCACACGGCTTAGCGAGTAGCGGATCTCTTCGTCGTCATCGACTATCAAAATGGTGCTCATCGTTGCTTCAGCGGACATTCAAGGATGTTTCTCTGGGAAACTCCCTAAGGAGCGCAACCCATTAGATCCCTAGTTAGCAAATTTCATTCCCGTATTCTCACTGCTTGGACCTTAGCAAGTGCCACAGATCCAAGCCATCGCTGAGCCAGACCTGTCCTCCTTCGCCCTCTGGCCGGTATTCGATCGGCCAAATTGCTACGATAAATATCCGGAAATTGGCGATCGTAGCCGCGAGGCCAAAGATCCATACCCATTCCCCAACCTGGGAATTAACGGTCAGCGCCCCGAATCCGATTAACGCCGCCAGGCTCGCCATTGGCCCACCCAAAGCAACCAGAGCCTGCCGCCCACGCGTTTCCCGCCCGCGATCGTACCGCGTGAGGCCGTAGCGAAGTCCCCTCAGCGAGAGCCGTATCCGCAAACGCCCCACACCGAATGAAACGCACTTAGGCCCTTTTCCGATCTCCATTTCGATGGGCTGACGCGTAACGCACAGAGCGACAAGGGCGTGGCCCAGCTCGTGCAAAAAAACGCCTCCTACGATTCCCAGGGCGTAGCACAGGATCAGAAATAGAAATTTGGCGGCCAAGGGGATCATTTCGGAATTTAATCCCCTACAAACTCAGTCAGCAACGCCACAAATTCCTCTCGGCACTCGAAATGCGGATTGTGCCCGCTGTTGGGCAGCACCTCGATGGCGCTGGCGGGAAAGTAGTTTCTAAGGTTGGGAATCTCATCCCGCACGAAGTAGCGGCTTTTTCCACCCATGATAAACAAAGCGTCACCATCGTAGCGATCACCCTCCTCCAGCGGTGTATCCTCAATAATGCGACGATCCTCGATGATAGCGTCGATATTCACCTGCCAACGAAAGGCTCCCGTTTCCTCGTCCTTAATTAAGTTGGTAAGAAGAAATTTCCTCATCGACCAGCTAGCCACATGCGGCTCCAGCTGTGCCTCCGCGTCCGTGCGGGACTTGAGGCTATCGAGATCAACCGCCTTCATTCCGGCAAAATCATTGTCGTGATGCTTCGGATACAGGTGAGGAAAAATATCTACGACCACCAGCTTTCGTATGGCTTTCGGAAATTGACAAGAAAGCCGCATCGCCAGCTTCCCTCCCATGGAGTGTCCGACCAAAACAGGGGCCGCGTCCAAATATTCATCCATCCACTGCAACACGTCCTCAACCATGGCCTCGTAAGTGTGCGGACTTTCCCACGGTGAAGACCCATGATTCCTCAAATCCAAGCAATAAACATGGTACTTACTGGCCATCATTTGAGCGGCCGCCTGCCAATTTCGCGAAGACCCCAGCAATCCGTGCAAAACCACGACCACTGGACTGCCTTCTTCTCCGAATTCTCTAAAGTGCAAATCCATACGACCCGTTCATTCACGGTCCGGCAGACTCATTTCACAATGCAAAAACGGCCCAACCTGCCTCATTCGGACAATTCGAGCCTACCCCTAAACGCCTGATTCCGTGGCGCATCACTTGCTAGCGGCGAGGCCGATGTCTAGTAACGCCACTCCAAAAGTGAGCGACGGTCCGCCTGTGCCTTTCGCTCGTCAGATTCTGCCCATTCTCGCCCTGCTGGGAATCCTCGTATTCGGTCTCATAGTACAGCCCTTGGTCCTCGGACAGCCCTCTTCGACTCTGGAGCTCGTTTTCCTTTTGGCTCTCGCGGTTTCCATCGCGAACCTATCTTTTCTGGGATACGAATGGGAAACCATCCAGAACGCCATGGTCACCCGCGTCACCCAAGCCCTCCCCGCGATCTTCATCCTTTTCGCCATCGGGGTGCTGATCGGCAGTTGGGTCACCGCAGGCATCATACCGATGCTGGTCTATCACGGCGTGAACATGATCGATCCGCAGTACCTCTACCTGTGTGCCTTTATCATTCCGGCCATATTCTCGACTTTGACCGGCACTTCTTGGGGTTCCGCTGGCACCATCGGGGTGGTCATTCTGGGTATTGCCCAAGTTCTCGGAGCGGACCTCGCCTTGACCGCCGGAGCCGTGGTCGGTGGTTCCTATTTCGGCGACAAGCTTTCACCTCTATCCGACACGACCAATATCGCCGCTCTCGCCACCGAGGTGGATCTCTTCGACCACGTTCGCTCTCAGATGTGGACCACCCTGCCGGCCTCGGCTCTCGCCTGCATCGCCTACACGATCATCGGCTTCGCCAGTGACCCAAGTGCCAACGAAATCAATTCCGAATCCGTCGATGCGACCTTAACCGCTCTCGCTGACTCCTTCACGTTTTCGCCCGTGCTTCTCCTACCCATCGGGGTTGTGCTCTGGGGTTCGATCAAACGGAAACCAACTGCTCCCACCTTGATCGTTTCGGCGATCCTCGCCGTCGGCATCGCTTTGATTTACCAGCCTTTTCCGAGCGGAGCTATTCTGGAATCCCTAATCTCCGGATTCGATCCCGATATGATCGGCGGTCGCAGCGAACCTCTTCCGCCCAGCGTGGTGACGCTTCTGGATCGCGGCGGGCTCTACAATCTCATTTCTGGCATCGTAGTCGCGATTCTCGTCTTCGCCTTCGTGGGCACATTGGAAGTCGTTCACGCCCTCGAAGCAGTGACGCAGCGGGTACTGGTTTTCGCAGTAAAACGTCCCATCACCATCGTGACCGCCCTTCTTTCCTCCACTGCGACCAACGCACTAACCTCCAACCAATTCGCAACCAGCTTCCTGGTCGGCACCGCCTTCGGCAAACGCTTCGACGAACTGGGAATTCCTCGGCGAGTGCTCTCCCGTTGCCTGGAAGACGGCGGAACCATGATGGAGAACTTGCTGCCCTGGACTGCGACCGGAGTTTATATGACCACCGCGCTCGGCGTCTCGCCACTCGACTACGCCCCATGGCAACTGCTCGCCTGGTTCAACTACGCCCTCGCCTTTATTTTCGCTTTCACCGGCTTCGCTTGCTTCTACAAGAAAACCGCTAGCTCGAAGCCCCTTTCCACATGAACTACGATACTGACCTGATGCACTTCGCGGAGGATCCAGCGGGCCAAAAAGGCGCCGTGGTCCCTCCCATTTCACAAAACAGCCTCTTCACCTTCGAGTCCTGGGATGCGATCGACGAGGCCTTCCAAAAGCCCGCCGACAGCTACATCTATTCTCGGGGCATCAATCCGACGGTCGAGATAGCGGAGCGCAAGATCGCCCAACTCGCAGGAGGCGAACGGGCACGCCTTTTCGCTTCGGGAATGGGGGCCATCAGCAGCGCCATCCTGCACTATGTGAAACAGGGCGACCACATCGTAACCGTTAAAAATGTCTACGGCCCCACGAGCAATTTTCTGGGCAAGTACCTTCCGGAAAAATGCGGCATTACGACCACCTTTGTGGAGGGAAATTCAATCGAAGACTTCGAGCAGGCCATCACGGAGAAGACCAAGCTTATCTATTTAGAAAGTCCGTCCTCCGTCGTATTCAGTTTGCAAGACATCCAAGCGGTTACGAGCCTAGCAAAAAGCAAAGGCATCCACACCGTGATCGACAATACCTGGGCCACGCCGATATTTCAGCGTCCCCTCGAACTGGGCATCGATCTGGAAGTCCACTCCGTATCCAAATACTTGGGAGGCCACAGTGACATCGTATCGGGCGTCATTATTGGCAAGGCAGAAGACATCCGCTCCATCATCCTCACCGAGCATGCTCTGCTCGGGGCAAAGATGGCCCCTTACGAGGCTTGGTTGCTTATCCGCAGTCTACGCACACTGACCCTCCGCATGGAGAAACATCAGTCCAATGCCATGGCAGTCGCCGAGTGGCTGGAAGCTCACCCGCAGGTTGGTCTGGTCATGCACCCAGCTCTACCCTCGAGCAGTCAGCATGAGCTCTACAAAAAGCAGATGACCGGCGGTTCCGGCCTGTTCGCCTTTAACCTGAAGGAAACCGAACTCCCTAAAATCAAAGCCTTCGTCAACGCCTGCTCGCTATTCCAGATCGGCGTAAGCTGGGGAGGCCACGAAAGCTTGATTTACGCCCCCGCCATCAGCTTGGCCAAAGAGATTCCACCAGAACGATTCTGCGATCTTGGTATCGAGCTCGGTACCATTCGCCTCTCAGTCGGACTGGAAAACCCGCAGGATTTGATTGCCGATCTCTCCCAAGCCTTCGCGGCCATGAATTCTTAAGCCGATCTTTGGTTTACGCCGTTCCGGCCCGTGCCGCTAGAGCTCGGGTCGCCGATCGCCGTTTGAGCAATCCTTCGGAAGTGTAGATTAGGAGAGCGAACCAAATGAACGCGAACCCGATCAAACGATCGCTGCTCATCGCTTCCTTGAATACGAACACCCCGAGCAAAAACTGAAGAGTCGGCGTCATGTATTGAAGAATCCCTAACAGTGACAGCGGAATCAGTTTCGCCGCCTTGGCGAAAAGAATAAGAGGGATTGCGGTGAGGATGCCGCTTACGGCCAAGAGGCTAACGATCTTCGGATCCCCATTTCCAAGAGCCCCCTGTCCCTGAAATTCTTGCCAGACGATATAGCCTGCTGCAGGTAAAAACGCCCCGGCTGTCTCAGCAAACATGCCCTGCATCGTGGTTAGGCTGCTCTTCTTTTTGAGCATTCCATAGAGTGAAAATGATCCAGCCAGACCGAGGGCGACCCAAGGGACGGTCCCGAGGTTTACAGAAAGATAAAGCACGCCCGCAAAGGCGATGGCCACCGAGAGCCATTGCCAGGCTCGTAGTCGCTCACCCAATACGACCACACCGATCAAGACGCTTACCAACGGATTCATGAAATAGCCTAGGCTCGACTCGATGACGCGCCCCGCATTCACCGCCCAGATATAAATCCCCCAGTTCGCCGTCACGAGGAGCGTTGTCGCAAAAGCGAACAAAAGCAGGCGCCCATTCCCCGCAAAAACTTTCAGCCAGCCGAAATTCCGCTTCACTGCAAAATAGAGTGCAAGGCAGAGGAAGGACCAAGAAATGCGATGGGCCAGAATCTCACCTGCCGGCACAGAGCCAAGCATCTTCCAGTACAAGGGAAGAATCCCGAAGAAGAAATAGGTGCCGGACGCGTATAGGATGCCTTTGCTCATTTTTGAAAAGCCAGCCGCCATGCATTTGCCATGCCGTGGAAGCCGCTGCCACCTAAGTTGGGCGAATATGCCCTGCCCCGCCTAGCAATTCTGTGGATCCAAAAACTTCTCCCTTTACCTCCTGCCGCCTATTCCCAAATTTCCTGCCTTCGCCTAGACAAGATCCACGCTACTGATTCGACAAAACCCGTACCCAATGGCCCGCGAGAAGAAACTCACCCCCATGATGCAGCAATACTTCGAGGTTCGTAAGACCCTCCCTGCCAATACATTGCTGCTTTTTAGATTGGGTGACTTCTACGAAATGTTTCACGAGGACGCGGTCGTAGGAGCACAGGTGCTCGGGATCACGCTTACCAAGCGAAGCGACTACCAAATGGCGGGCATCCCCTTCCACGCGGCAGAACAGTATATCGGCAAGGTCCTCAAGGTCGGAATGAAGGTCGCCATCTGCGAACAGGTAGAAACGCCTCAAGCGGGCAAATTGGTCAAACGCGCATTGACCCGAATTCTGACTCCGGGGACAACCATCGAGGACAATCAACTCGACTCCCAGCGCAACCACTACTTGGCAGCCATCGAATTTGACAAATCCGGCTTCTCCTTGGCCTGGATTGACCTTTCAACTGGAGAATTCCGTATCGCCCATGATCCGAATCCAGATGACCTGCTACCTGCCCTCGTTTCCATCGACCCTGCCGAACTGCTACTCATCGAGGGAACACAAGAATCTTGGAGAAACAACTCCCATCATAACACCGTATACGAGGAGCTGATACATTTCGCGAATTCTCGCTCCACCTCGGAGCTGCCGGGATTCCAGTTTGACTGCGACGCGGGCGCCCAAGCGGTGATGGAAACGCTGGGCGTCATCAACCTTGAAGGCTTCGGTCTGGACAAGACACACGATGCCTTAGGTTGCGCAGGCGCCCTACTCCACTACGCCAACGAAACCTTATGCTCTAAGCCGGAAAACCTGTCGTCTATCCGCGAATACAGTTCCAAGGCATCCTTGCTGATAGATCCAGCTACGCTCAGAAACCTTGAGATATTTAAGTCAACTCGCGGACTACGCGAAGGCTCCCTAATCGAAGCGATCAACGGCTGCAAAACCGCGGCTGGGGCTCGACTGCTGGAACAGTGGCTCATCGCCCCGGAACGAAACATCCCCGAGCTCAACCGGCGACTCGACTCCGTTGAGCAATTTTACAAGAACCCGATGGCGGCCACCGAACTGCAAAGCACGCTAAAGTCGGTTCGGGATATTCAGCGTATTCTCTCCCGCATGCAGAACCGCCTTCGCAATCCGCGCGAATTGGGTGGTGTCCGCGATACGTTGGCCCAGATTCCCGAGATTCGAGCGACCCTGCAAGAAGTCGAGGGCAACGCCTTGGAAGAACTCAGCCAAAGGCTTCACACTTTACCCGCTCTGACGGAACTTCTCGACAGGGCCTTGAAGGAGGAGCTTCCAAGCAAGCTAGACGACGGAGGCTACATCGCCACCGGCTACGATCCGGAGCTGGATCGTATGCTCTCCCTCACTACAGACAACAAGGTTTGGCTAGCCGATCTTGAATCAACGGAACGTGAACGCACCGGTATCAAAAACCTGAAGGTCAAATATAACGGAGCCTTCGGTTATTTCATCGAGGTTACCAAATCAAATCTAGCCAACGTACCGGAAAACTACATACGCAAGCAAACGACCGTAAACGCGGAACGCTTCATCACCGATGATCTGAAAATCAAAGAGAAGGAGATCTTCCACGCGGAAGAAAATTCCAAGCGTCGCGAAGAGGAGCTATTCCAAGGCCTCATAGAAGCGGTTCTCGAGGAATCGGTCGCTCTGAAGGAAACCGCTTCCGCCCTCGCGGAGCTAGACGTATTTTGCGGTTGGTCGGAAATCGCTCGCCGCTGGGATTACGCCAAGCCCGAGCTCGACGACTCAGATAAAATTGAGATCGACCAAGGTCGCCACCCGGTTGTGGAGCAGATGCTGCGCAAAGATAATCAGGGTCTGGCTGGGACTCACGCCTTCGTGCCAAACGGTATAGATATCAGCGCCTCCGAAAATCAAATACACCTCATCACTGGGCCGAATATGGCAGGTAAATCGACCTTCATTCGTCAGGTCGCCTTGATCACATTAATGGCTCAAGTAGGGTGCTGGGTACCTGCCGCCTCGGCCAAAATCGGAGTGGTCGACCGTATCTTCTCTCGCGTGGGAGCAAGCGACGATTTAGCCCGAGGTAACTCGACCTTTATGGTGGAGATGAACGAAACGGCCAACATCCTCAACAACGCCACCGAACGTTCGCTCATTATCCTCGACGAGATCGGCCGTGGCACTTCGACCTACGACGGACTTTCCATCGCCTGGTCCGTTATCGAGCACTTGCATCGCGATTCGAACGCGGGACCCAAGACACTTTTTGCTACCCACTACCAAGAGCTTACTCAGCTCGACAAGCACCTAAACCGCCTCGAAAACTACAGCGTCGCTGTAAAGGAATGGAACGACGATATCGTCTTCGTACGCCAAGTCGTTAAGGGAGCTGCCGACCGCAGCTACGGAATCCAGGTCGCCCGCCTCGCAGGCTTGCCAACACCCGTGATCGATCGGGCGAAGGAGATCTTGGAGCGGCTCGAATCCGACGACGCGAGCGTAACCGTTTCGAGCCCTACCCCAGTCGCCAAGCCTCGTAAGAAGATCAAGGTGGAAACCGACGACAATCAGTTGGGACTATTTTAGTGGTGTCACGAGCCGGAGTTGGGTCACGGAGACGGTATAAATCAGACTCCATTTCCGTACGCTCCTTCGCCTGTTATTTAGCGGAGGAACAGGCTATTTTCTGGGGTACCTAATCTCAAAACCCCATATGCTCCGCACTCTCTCTTTTACGATCGCGGCGGGAATCGCTGTCGCCGCTTCTACCCAATCAACTGAACTAGAAAACACCCTCGAAGCGACTGCCCTTCGGACCCAGTTCGAAGTTGGCAGCAACACCGCCAATTCGAAATTCGGCCTGCAACTCTCCACTGACCTAGAGTCATGGCAGGACTACATTCTCGATTTTGATAGCGACGGCCAAAATTGGTTCTTCGCGACGGACGCCCCCCTCTCCGTCGTTGAGGAAAATGCCCTTAGCAACGGTAACTGGGAATTCGTCTGCGAGCTGATCTTGTCCGGATCGAACTTCCTTCGCCTTGTTCGACTGGAGGGTCCTTTCTCTGCTGATCCTTCGGTCACCGAGGAAACTGCCAACCTACTCAAAAACCTGCATCGCATCGGGTGGGATCCGAACCGATACGCCTTCGGTCAAGAGTTTCCCCTTTCCTTCAATTCCACCGACAACATTGGCAGCGACGACATCGACCAATCAGAAAGCAAGGATGTGGTGGGCGACCACCCGGGAGTTCATGGCAGCGACTTTCTCTACATGATCGATCAACCCTGGCACGAAGATCTGCACAAAGCCGCCGCGGTGCGAGCTTATGAATCGGGAGCAATCGTTACCTTTGACTATCACTGGCCCGGCAAATACGGAGGCAGCTATCAAGCCCACGAAGAGGACGACACGCTTTTAGACTACGTGGTGCGAGGCGATGATTCGCGGGGCGACGTGACTTGGTTTTATGAAAGTCTGGACCGGATTCTCGCCATAATAAACGAGGACTTACGCTTCCCGATCGTGTTTCGCCCTTTTCACGAAATGGATGGGGCTTGGTTCTGGTGGGGTAGCCAGATGCAAGGGGGCGCCGAAACTTACCGAGCCGCTTACCGCCTCTTGGTCGAATACATGCGGGAGCGGACCGACTATGTCTTGTTTTGCTGGAGCCCCGACGTTGCTTTGCAAGATTTCGAACAATTTTATCCAGGTGACGACTACGTCGACATGATCGGCCGCGATATCTACAATATGACGGAATCTGGTCGCCCGATTAGCAAATTGACCGAGATCATCGCTTTCGCCGAAGAGCGAGGCAAGGTGGCTGCCCTCACCGAAACCGGCTACACCTTGGGAGGCTCATTTGAAACAGCAGATCCAGACTGGTGGACAACCCATATCCTCGATCCAATCGCAGAGGATCCGGAAGCTGGGAAAATTGCCTGGGTTCTGACTTGGATTAACGCCCAATGGTCAGGCCCCTACATCCCAAACTCCGATTCACCGCAAGCTGCCAAAGACGACTTCATCAAATTCTACGAGGCTGAAGAGACTCTCTTTCAAGCCGATGTATCCAATCTAAACGTATATTCATCACCGCCCGAAGACTGACCGAAAGATTCATGACGTTCAAAAAACTTCTATCACTGTCCATACTAAGCTTACCGCTGCTCACAGCCTGCCAAGGCAAAAACCAGCCCGAGCCAGTCGACTCTACCGTGACTCCTGAAACAAAAAACCTTCTGGCAAACCTTCATCATCTCGGTTGGGAAACGGATAAAATCATGTTCGGTCAGGAATTCCCATTGAGCTACATGCGGGCGATGAAGGGTATCAATGATTCCACTACTTCCGATGTTAAAGACGTAGTCGGAGATCATCCAGGCGTACATGGGAGCGATTTTCACTTCCTGATAGACAAGGATCCGCACGAACGCGTGGCCCACAAGATTGCTGCCAGAACAGCCTATGAATCAGGAGCGATGGTTACCTTCGATTACCATTGGCGAGGCAAGTATGGCATTTCCCACAACTGGCACGAAAAGGACGCGGAAATTCTCTACAACGTTGTCCACAACGACGATTCCGACGGAGATGTCACTTGGTTCTACGAAAGCCTCGATGAAGTGCTACGAGTGGTGAACGAGGAGCTCAAGTTCCCCATCGTATTCCGCCCTTTCCATGAAATGAACGGGAACTGGTTCTGGTGGGGCAGTAAGCTAAAAGGCGGACCGGAGACCTATCGCGCGGCCTACCGGATCCTCGTCGAATACCTCTCCGAGCGTACGGATTACATGCTCTTTTGCTGGTCTCCAGACAAGTCGCTGGCTCTCGACTATTATCCAGGGGATGAATACGTGGACGTGATCGGTTTCGACGGTTACGGACAAGGCAACCCAACTGTGGGTTGGTTTTCGGTGGAGCAAATGGTTTCTACACTCGAAGAGGTTGTAGACTTCGCAGAACAACACGGAAAGGTCGCAGCTTTTACAGAAACTGGTTACAGTACCACCGGTTTTGTCGACTACCATTCGGAGCAACCCAATTGGTGGATGGAATCCGTTTTAGAGCCAATCCTTGCAAGTGAAAAGGCCAGCCGAATAGCGTGGGTGCTGACTTGGATAAACGCTGATTGGGAAGGCCCTCACACCCCTTACCTCGGCTCCCCAGAGGCTTCTCAAGCCGCCTTCAAAGATTTCTACCAGCACGAGGCCACCTTGTTTCAAACAGAGGTCGCGAAACTCAAACTATACGAACACCACTCGGAATAAACACTGAGAAGAGCAAGTTGATGTCTGCTAGAGTTGGGAGTCCGCTTTCTTTTAACCCTAAGCGTTGATATCCATCAACTGCTGAAAATAGTCGCTAAAGAACAGAATGATCTTGTAGGCGACGTATCCGAAAATTCCTAACAAAAGAATTTTCGGATAAAAGATACTGGCCAACAGCAGTTTTCCTTTGGCAGCGGAAAAATAACGCTCCGCCGCCTTTTTGAGATTCTGTTCAAGTTGGCCTGTCTCTTCTCCTCCTATGTAGAGTTGAGGGAAGCCCTTGGGAGCGCATTGCGAGGTTTCCTTGATACCAAGGCTGGCCTTTTGCCCTGAAGCAATCGAGCGAAGAACCGCATCACCCATGCGATGCAGCTTGGGGCTATCGGCGGCAACAAGCGCTATCTCCCACGCTTTACTGATCTCCATACCTGCGGCCAAACAGGAGCTCAAAACATCGCAAAGCGTGCCGGCATCCCAATTCACCCGATAGGAGGAAAATAAAGGTAGCTTGCGTCCCAGAGCTTTCAATTTCTGAGGCCAATAAGTCGCTACCGTCCATCCTAAAGAAAACAGAAACCAAACCGGCACGACCACCACTCCCACCGAAAAGACGAACCCCCTCGTGTCGCCATCGAGCAGATACGAAAGGGAAAAAACAAGAGCTGCGAAATGAACGAGAAAAATGGGATAAGCGAGCGCGAGCCGAATTCTGATCTTCACCTTCCTCAGCTCTCTTCGCCCGTCCGCAATCTTCTTCATCGCTGAGGGCAAGCGGCCCGCTTGAGCCGAAGCTTCCAGGATAGCGAACTCCGAGAAGCGAAGGGGAACGCCCGCTTTTTCTAAGGAGTCTACCCAACCTTCCCCGCTTTCGAGAAGGTTTTGCAGTTTCGAGCTTCCGCCTTTCGGCAAGTCGTTTGCGAATGAAACTGACGCGCTCGCGTCCAAGCCCGATTCCAAGCCTTGACCAACTTGATCCAACCAATCGGCCAAACGGGCATCAGACAACTTGGACATAACGACCTTAATCTTTAGCCTAAATCTCTCCCGCGTATCCGCCGCTCCACTTCAACTTATGGCGCACAACATTGAAGTGGGAGTAGTCAAGTTTCTGAGCGATCTTGAGCCGATGTTCGGACACGGAAACGCACAGCGAGCTTCCTTCCAAGATATTCAGATTTCTTTGTCCATCCAGCGCGACCAACAATCGCTGACCCGGCTTGGCGTTTTCAATACGCAGCTTCTTGTCACTCGGGAAAATGATGGATCGATTGCTCAGAGTATGCGGACAAATCGGCGTCAGTGAAATGGCTTCCGCCGCAGGATGCATCAGTGGCCCACCTGCAGAGAGTGTATAAGCGGTTGATCCGGTAGGAGTCGCGAAGATGAGCCCATCGCACACATACGTCGTCACGAATTCGTCATCCGCGAATACGTTGATGTGGATGATCTGGCTAGAGTCGGCCGCTTTGATCACCACGTCGTTGAGGGCGAGGTCGGTATGGCTGTCTTGAGCGGAGCACTCGAGCAAAGTTCTCTCCTGAGCCTTGAACTCCCCCTTCAAAACCGAAGGGAAAAGGCCTGCTACCTCTTCCGAAGTATAGGTGGTCAGGAAACCTAAGGTTCCTCGATTTACCCCAATCACCGGAATCTGGCAGCGAGTAGCCTCCGCCGCCGCACTCAGAAACGTTCCATCCCCGCCCACCACACAGCAGGCATCCATATCGGAAAACGCTCCATGGGGTACGGGAAAACCAGTGATCGACTTCGTTTTGACGCCGTTTACCTCCGCGATTTCGGCCAATACCTCAACCAACTCACGGGATCCGTTTTTGGATCCATTTATGACAAACGCTAGCTGCTTGATTTCCGCCATCAGAGAATTTTGAAGAGTCAAAGGGACAAGCCGCTGTTTTTCAATTGCGAAAGCCTAATCGGCCTTTCGCAGCCCCAGAAGGAACTCCACGTTTCCGTCACCACCCTTGATTGGCGATACCATTTCTCCCACGTACTCCGCCCCCTCAAGGTTTTCTAAAGCGAAGGACTTCACATCCTCCATGGCCTTCTCACGGGCCTTTTCGTCGCGAATCACGCCTCTAAACTTGTCCGCGATCTCCTTACCAACTTCAAACTGAGGTTTGACGAGAGCCACCAAAGTCCCACCCGAACTCAGAAAAGGCCAAACGCAGGGCAATACCGTTTTGAGCGAAATAAAGGAGAGATCCATAACCATACGGTCATAGTCGGGACGTGGCAAAAGCTCGGCCGTTAGGTAGCGGGCGTTCGTTTTTTCGAGATTCGTTACCCGCTCATCATTGCGCAGCTTCATGTGTAGTTGGCCGTAGCCTACATCCACACAGGTAGCGCTCTCCGCTCCGTGCTGCAGAGCGCAGTCTGTAAAGCCTCCAGTGCAAGCGCCCACGTCAAGCACGTGGCTCCCTTCAAACGCGAGCCCGAATTGCTCAATCCAACCCAGAAGCTTTTCACCGCCACGACCCACAAATCGCTGGCCCGCCTCGACTTCGATAGCAAGGTCCTCCTCGTACTTGGTCCCAGCCTTGGTCAATCGCTCCGTTCCCAGTCGAACCTTTCCAGTCATGATCAAAGCCTTCGCCTCGCTTCGCGAGCTGGCAAAGCCGCGCTCCAAAACAATCTCGTCGAGTCTCTTTTTCTTGGCCATATCGGTTCGAAATTTGAGGGATCCGGGCGCTACTTGCTTTCTCTTAGCTGAAAAAACTCTTTTGCCGCTTTCACGTCTTTGGCGATCTGCTCTTTAAGCTCCGCCACACCGTTGAACTTTTGCTCCTGCCGGAGAAACTTGTGCCAGACAACCTTGAGTCGATGACCGTAATCGAAGGGACACTCAGCTAGCAAAAACGCCTCCAACAAAGGCTTCTTGGTCATTTCAACTGTTGGGCGCAGTCCAAAGTTTGCCACCGCTGGATACTGCTTGCCCAAAGCCACATCCGATACGCTAACGGCATAAACTCCGTATGCCGGCTTCAGGTCCCCCTCGAATGGGAGGTTCAAAGTCGGGGCGTCTATGGTTCGCCCCATACGCTTTCCCTGGGTCACCGTTCCGATACTGTAGTAGTCGTAACCCAAGAGTTCACTTGCGTGCTCAAACGCTCCCTCCGTGAGCAGATTTCGGATACGTGTACTGCTCACCCGCTCCGATCCAGACTCGAGACAATCCACCGAATCGACAGATACGCCTAATTCGATCCCCTGCCGAACCAGCTCATCCATATCTCCTTTTCGTCCTTTTCCAAATCGCCAGTTCTCACCAGCGTGCACGGACGCGAGGTTGGGCACCTCACTCTTCAAATGCGCGAGAAAACGCTCTGCCTCAATGCCGGCAAATTCTCGCGTAAATGGCTCCTCAACGATGAAATCAAGTCCGAGCTTAGCGAGTTCGATCCGCTTCAGTTCTGGGCTGAGAATCATGCGGGCCGGATCGGAAGGCCGAAACAATCGGCTTGGATGCGGCCAAAAAGTGAGAGCTCCACAAACACCGCCGCTTGCCCGAGCCGCTTCCAAAGCAGATTGTATAACCTTCTGATGACCTAAGTGCAGGCCATCAAACATACCAACTGCAATATGTATTGGCCGATCTTTTTCAAAATCGACCGAAGCAAGACTCTCGAACTGGCGCGTTTCGCTCATCTCGACAGTACGCTCTACAGCTGGTTGTTTGGCATCGCCTCGTGGGCAGGAATCAGTCGCTTCTCGATTTCGGAAATCTCGATTTCCTTAAACTCGTCGAGAGGGATGGCGCGAGAAGTATCAAACTCGTTAGAGGCATCGCGTCGTAACGCCGTGAGGTGGGCTCCGCACCCGAGCTTCTCACCGAAGTCGTTGGCTAGCGTCCGAACATAGGTTCCCTTCGAGCAGTCCAGTGTGAAATCGATTTCCGGCAAATCGAAGCGCGTGATCTCGAATTTGGATACACGGATAAAACGGGGTTCACGCTCAACTTCCTGCCCCTTGCGGGCTAGCTTGTAGAGGCGTTGACCCTTTATCTTAACTGCAGAAAACATAGGTGGCGTCTGATACTGATCGCCCACGAAATCACTCATCGCAAACTGGGCCTGCAATTGCGTTAGCTCCGGAACAGGCTTAGTCGTGGTGATCTCACCATCCGCATCTTGCGTGTTGGTGGATTCCCCCAACTTGATCGTGCCAGAATAGGTCTTATCCAAGCTGGTTAGAAACTGGGACAACTTGGTAGCTTTTCCGACTAGAATGATAAGCAAGCCTGTCGCCATGGGATCAAGTGTACCGGCATGCCCGATACGCTTCATACGAAGTTTCCGACGCACTTGGTCCACTACGTCGTGGGAAGTCATCCCCTTCGGCTTGTCGATTAGCAATACGCCTTCAAGATCTCTTTTCTGTTCCATCGTTCTAAAATTATTCGCCTGGATCGGACTCCACTTTTCCGATACGTTCTGCCACTGCAGCCAATACTCGCGGCTCTATGTCTTCTATCGATTCGTCAGTGCTAAAGGCTGCCGCGCAAGCATGCCCACCGCCTCCAAATTCGCGGGCCAAGGTATCGACCCGATAGTCCGCGGTTTCAGCCCGAAAACTACCTTTCACGGTTGATTCTCGCTCTTCGAAATAGACTCCTACCTTCACACCGCGAAGCGAACGAGTGTAGTCGACAAAACCTTCCGTGTGCTCGTACTTGGCACCCGTATCCAGAAAGTCCTTGTGCAACAATTTCCCAGTACCAACCTTTCCATCACTCTCTGTACGCAGGGTAGCCAAAAACCGTTGCAGGAGTTCGAGCCGACAAAGCGGTTCATTTTCGTATAGGGCTTGGGCGGTATTTACCGGCCTCGCGCCACATTCCACAAGCCGCGCGCTAAGATCAAAAACGCGACTCGATGTGGCCGCATAAGAGTAGCGGCCCGTATCCGTCATGATACCTGTCAAAAGGCATTGGGCGGTGACAGGGTCGACTTCCCAACCAAAATCAAAGGCGAGCCCAGCCAAAATTTCGCAGGTCGCTGCGCTATCAGATTCAACCAAGTTGAAGTGCGCGTAATTCGTATTCGAAATATGGTGATCAATATTGCCCAAAAAATTCTCTCCGCAAATGAGCTTACTCGACTTCGGCCCTATCCGAGCTTCATCCGCACAGTCGACAAAGATTAGCGAACTCCCATCCAAAGCTTCGCGAGAGAATTTTTCGATACCAACGTCGCCCAGAAGAAACGAGAGAGCCTCTGGCACCGGATCGGCATTGTAAGCTACCGCATCAACGCCTTCCGCTCTGAGCAAACGGGTAAGGGCTAGTTGTGAGCCAATACAGTCCCCATCGGGGCGTGCATGGCCAAGGACAAGAACGCGATCATTGGCCACGCTCGCGAACAATTCGCTAAAGCTTTCAGCCAACTTCGGATAGTAACTCATCCTTACTTCCCTTCCGGACTCGTGGAATCGGCAGCCCCTCCTTCAGGGATCTGCAATTCGTCGATCAACTCGTTCACCTTGGTCGCAGCCTGATTCTTCTCATCGAAGGCGAACGTCAGCACCGGCAAATTCTTGAGGATGATCCGCTTGCTCAATTCGCGTCCAAACATGTATCCATTTTTCCGAAAGAACTGCTGCGCCTTGCGGCGGTCGTAAGTCTTGGTTTCAAATACTGAATACAAAACCAAAGCGTTCTTATTGTCAGGAGACACGTCTACTTCAGTAATCGTAATCGTGACCGCTTCGTTTTTGAAACGGGTATGAAGGATATCGCTGATCTCGCGTTTTACCAATTCTCCGACTCTGACTTTTCGCTTGCTCATGGGACTAAAAAAGTAGGAGCGACCTCGGTCGCGAATCAGCTTTTAAGATAAAGAGTCTTCGCGACCGAGATCGCTCCGTTAAGATTGGGAGAGGGTTAAAGCTAGAGAGCTGCTCGTACTTCGTGAACTTCGTAGATTTCGATAACGTCGCCCGGCTTGTAGTCGTTGAACTTCTCGATCTGAATACCACACTCCGTACCGGCACGCACTTCCTTCACATCGTCCTTTACGCGGCGAAGCGTGAGAACCTTGCTGTCGTGCTTGACAGCGTTGCGACGAAGAACGCGAGCGTTCGCTCCATGCGACACACGACCTTCGGTAACCAAACAGCCGGCCACGAATCCCTTGGCGATTGGGAAAACCGCACGAACTTCCGCGGCACCGATCTTGTTCTCGCGGAACTCTGGGTCGAGCATCTCGATCATGTCCTCGCGAACTCGATCGACTAGCTCGTAAATGATTTGGAAGGTCGAGATCTTAACGGTCTTGTGCTTCGCAACCGCAGCAACTCCATTGTCCGAGCGAACGTTGAAACCAATGATTTCCGCATCGCCGGCAGCTGCCTTTTCGACGTCGCTCTTGTTGATGACACCGACGCCTTTGCCGATGATTTCGAGGGCAACCTTCTCGCTGGTAATAGAAGTAAGGGCTTGGCAAATAGCTTCCAGAGAACCGAATGCGTCTGCCTTGACGATGAGTCGAAGTGTTTTCTTCTGAGTCTTGGCAATCGCTGCGAACAGTTTCTCCTGAGGAGTCATGCCAGCAGTCGCCTCTTCTTCCAAAGCAGCAAGCTCGGCTTTGATTTCGATCTCATTCTCAGCCGCCTTGGACTTGGCAACTTTCTCGTTCTTGACGGTTTCGTAAATGCTACCGCAATCCGGAGTGCTAGACCAGCCAATGACACGCACTGGAGTGGCAGGAGGAGCCACCTTCACTTGCTTTCCATCCTCGTTTAGCATGGCCTTCACCTTGGTGGAGCTAGCGCCGCACACGAGAGCGTCGCCTACCTTGAGAGTACCGGATTGTACGATAACGGTCGCGGTTGGGCCACGGCCGATTTCCACCGAGGCTTCGATGACAACACCGGAAGATTGCTTCTTTGGGTTGGCCTTGAGCTCGAGGACTTCCGCTTGGAGCAGAACCATGTCCAACAGATCTTCGACGCCAGTCCCTTGCAAAGCGGAAACTTCCACGCAAATCGTCTGACCGCCCCAATCTTCGGAGGCGATTCCGCGTTCTTGCATTTGCTGCTTCACGCGATCCACGTTGGCACCCTTGGTGTCGATCTTATTGATCGCCACAATCGGCTGCACGCCAGACTTCTGGATAAACTTCAAAGCTTCATCCGTCTGCGGTTTGAAACCGTCGTCAGCCGCAACCACTAGGATAGCGATATCAGTGACGTCCGCTCCGCGAGCGCGCATGGAGTTGAAAGCTTCGTGACCCGGCGTGTCGAGGAAGGTGATTTTCTCGTCGTTGTGGGTGATCTGGTAAGCGCCGATGTGCTGAGTGATACCACCCGCTTCGCCCTTGGTGACATTCGCTTTGCGGATGTAGTCCAGCAAGGAAGTCTTTCCGTGGTCAACGTGTCCCATGATACAGACCACCGGCGGACGGTGTTCCATGAGGGCCTCTTCGTCGACGGGTTCGGCCTTTTTCTTTTTCTTAGCCTTGTTCCCCTCGCCGCGGTGACGGATCTCGAGAAGGAAGCCGTGCTTGGCCGCTAGGTTGCTAGCTACTTCCTCTTCCAGGCTTTGGTTGATGGAAGCGAAAATGCCCATCTCCATCAGCTCGGAAATCAGCTTGAAAGGCTTTACGCCGAGCTCGATGGCGAAATCGCGAACAACGATTGGAGGCTTGAGAGTGATCTGCTTGATCTCGTCCGAATCGGCAGGAGCGCCGGCTGCCTTGCCGGCGGAAGGTGGAGCAACGGTTCCTGGTCCAGCAGGCGCCTTGGGAGCCCCCATTGGCCTTGGAGCCGGAGGTGGTGGCGGTCCTGCAGGAGATGGGGCTGCGGGAGCAGGAGAAGCTGGCTTCGGTGCTGGCGCAGACGCGGCCGGCTTGACGGGTGGAATGCCCGGAGGTGGACGCACACCTGGATTAACTGGCGGCGGAGCCATTGGCTTCGGCGCCGAAGCCGGAGCAGGTCGCACTGGAGGCGGACCTATACGACCCGGGCCGCTCGGTGGAGCCATAGGAGGAGGTGCTGCGGGGGCCGGAGCGGCAGGCTTTGGAGCTGCCACTGGCGGAGGAGGAGGTGCTACAGGTTTTGGAGCGGCAGCAGCTGCGGCTGCGGCTTTGCGGGCCTCTTCCTTCTCTTTCGCGATGTCGTCTGGGCTACGGACAAAAGAAGCTACGTCCGGCGCGGATGGAGGTGGCGGTGGGGCTGCCTCTTCTTTCGCCTCGTCGGAGGCGGCTGACTCAGTCGATTCGCTCTCGCTTGCAGAGGAATTGTTGGCGAACTCCTCTCGTAGGGATTCGGCCGATATGTTGTCGACCGTGCTGGACGCGCTCTTAACCTCGAAGCCGCGCTCGCGCAGCAACTCGATTAGTTCGCCGTTTTCCAGACCGATTTCTTTGGACAACTGGTAGATTCTAACGCTCATGCAGGAAAGTTTGTGTCGCTTTTAGCTGTGGGAAAAATGGGTATTGATCGGTTAGACGCTGATTAAGAGGAAATGCCCTGCGACTGGAGGAACTGTTTAACTTTAGCGAGAATGTCCGCAGCTTCTTCAGAGCTGAATCCCATTTCCGCCAAGTCTTCTTCCTCGACATCTAGGAAGAGCTCCGGACTGATCAAACCGTTGTTTACGAGACGTTCGGCAGTAGCAGCATCGATACCTTCGATCTGGTTGAGACCTTGGGCAGCTTCCGCTTGCTTGGTCTCCATGCTCACTTCCTTGATCTCTTGTTTCATGATGTCGATCTTCCAACCGACAAGTTTTGAGGTGAGGCGGGCGTTCTGGCCCTTGCGTCCGATAGCGATCGCTAGGTCGTCTTCTGATACCTCGATAGAAATACGGCGGTTACGCTCGTCCATGTAGACGTTGCGAGGAACCGCTGGCTTGAGAGCTTCAAGAGCCATTTCCTTGGGATCTTCGAAGTAGCGAATGATATCGATCTTCTCGCCGCCAAGCTCGCGAACGATGCTCTTGACTCGAGCTCCACGAGCTCCCACGCAAGCGCCCACTGGATCGACCTTCGGGTCGGTCGAGCTCACTGCGATCTTGGTGCGGTAGCCTGGCTCGCGAGAAAAGGCTTCGATCTTAACAGTACCGTCGGCGATTTCCGTCACTTCCAAGTCGAAGAGACGAAGAACGAATTTCGGGTTGGAGCGGGTTAAGATGAGCTCTGGGCCACGGTTGGTGGCTTCGATCTTGAGCAAGAAGCAGCGGATACGCTCTCCCGGAGAATAGTCCTCGCCAGGAACCTGATCGCGGGATGGCATGATGGCTTCCGCCTTGCCGAGGTCGACCACCAGGTCGCCACGTTCGCGGCGGCGCACGATACCACTTACAATGTCGCCAACCTGATCCTTGAAGTCGTCGTAGATACGCTCCTTCTCGAACTGGCGAAGGCGCTGCATGATCGCCTGACGGGCGGTCTGGGCTGCGATACGACCCAGATAGGCAGGATCGATTTCCTTTTCGTACACGTCACCGATGTTGAGCTCGTCGTCGATCTGGCGGGCCTTTTCGAGGGAGATCTCAGTCTTCGGATCACTCACGGAGTCAACGACATCCAAGAGAGCCCACGCATTCATGCGACCGTGTCTTGGGTCGATGGTGATCTTGAGCTCTTGACCAGCGTTCACGCCCTTGGCTGCGGCATTTTTAATGGCCGTAATAATGGCGGAGATCATGTCTTCACGACCGATCCCCTTCTCCTTTTCCATGTACTCAAGGACTGAAAGAATTTCGCTGCTCATCTTAGAAGTTGGTGCGTATTTGAAAAAAAAAGCGGGTCGACGACCCACTTTCAAAAGATAATTGAAATTGTGAAGCGGGAACTAAATTTCCCGTCCTGCAGAAAGTCAAGCGTGTGCTTGGAAGCGGCCGGAGCCTGAAGCTCCCCTGAATTCCTCGTTTTTCATCCCTAATATCCCTTGCAGCCATCCATTGCTCATGGGAACGCGGCGCGGCTCTAGCACTTGCAGGACACGCAGGGCTTCCGAGGTCGAAGCCGGACCATTTCCGGCGTTCCAATGAAACCAGAGCGGAAATAGCTTAAGCCCCCTGCCAGCTGAAAGAAGCGGCAAAAGCCCATCGCAAACCAAGGTGTCAGCCTTGGCCCCCACTAGACGCTTACCAAAAACGTCCCCTTTGAAACGATTCCGCATCTCAGCCACACCCAAGTCAGACCTAGCGACTGCAGTGCCCCAATCCTCTTTCAAAGGCGATGCTGTGCTGAGTTCACCGAAATCGAATTCTTCTCGCAGCAAGGCCGGCCAACATCCCCTCGCAGTCACCATGTCCGAATATTGCTTGAGGCGGAGACGCGGCTGGTTCGCCGGGCGACAACCTCCCAAACGCCACCCCTCCCCTCCGGCCAATAGCAGATCCTCCACCGAGGGCGATTCGCCTATGAAACGCCGCAAGGGGTACCGCTCGGCGATCCGCAGCATCGGAGCGCGATTTCGAGCGTAGCCCATTACCTCCAAGGCAGTTTGATGGCAGGCTGATACCCAGCCGAGCTGTTCAATGCGAAGCGCCGCGTAATGGCATTTCATCTCCCACCGCCTGCGAGCGAACTCGACCAGCCTTTGTTTTCGAATCTCCAAATCAAAACGCAAAAGGCTCTCAACCTCGGGTCGCAAATCCACGCCCGTTGAGGCGATCAAGGAATCTTCCCCGGCGTACTCTTCGAGCGAGTACCAGAGCAGAGGCAGCAAACAGACAAAAGGTAGCCGACGCCCGAGGCGGTCCTCAGCTACCGAACTCGAATTAGGAGGATTATGATACAAGATATGCAGAATCACGTCTTCGTACGCGCCATCCTCGTGATGTCCGTGGGCTTTCCAATCGGATTGGGAAAAATGAACTTCCACGTCGCCCCGCTGCTCCTCGCCTTCCACTTCCAGAATCGCCCCTTTGAAGTCAGGCCCCTCAAGGCGATTCCAAGTTCCCGGATGGACAACGCGAATTGAACGACCGCGATCGTCGGTCAAACGCTCCGTGTCGAAAGCCTGCTCGAGCCAGATCTTTTGCAGTACGAGCTCGCTGACTTGGTAGGGTCCATATGGCCCGTGGAATTCCTCCACGGATTGGGTTCGGGGATTTTTCAGCATGGGGTAACAAGAGGGTTGGAGCATCAAACCTAGAGTCTCGTCCTCCTAAGCCAAGCGTCTTCTATAAGAGACACATTGAACAGCCAGCAGCTAAACGTTGACGAAGCCCCGCCTTTGCCCGCAAATCCAGACCAATGTCTAGGCGTAATGATCCAGAGTGGGAAGTGGTCGACGAACTCCCCGGCGAAAAGAGACCAAAAGCGAAAAGCGGAAAGGCGATTTCCATATTTCGTAACAAGACTCTCTGGATCGGCATCGCGACCGGGATCACTCTCGTCATCGTATTTCCGATCTTTCGAGCCCTTTTGCAAAATGCCTTACGAGCATGGTGGATCTGGCTGGGGCTCGCCCTCTACTGGATTTGGCGACGAATCCAGAACGGACAGAAACGGTGAGCCGACCAGGCAAGCTCGTTGGCGACGGGTGATTCAGTCATGGCAGGAGCAAGCGTACTCCTTGTTATCGCAAGTCGGACACTCGCTCATGTTCAGATTGAATCGCTCCCTAGCGCTGTTGGAGAGCTCGGCAGACTTGATTTGCAGGATAACCGGAATTGTTTTTCCCATCGCCAGTTTTCCATCCGAGACTAAAACCCCATCGCGCTCTTCGAAACTTAGCTTAACTGGATTCATGCGATCTCCAGCCGTCAGCGAAACTTCCTGACTAGAGTGCGGCACCATCGCCCCAGAATCATCAAGGAAGGTGATCTTCACTTGGCCATCCTCAGCGACCAAGACCTCGCAGTGCGGCTCTACGCTAGTCACAAGCCTGCCGCCATTTGGAGTTTCAATCTCATGATGCGGTTCGGCACTGGCAAAGCCTGAAAAGGCGAGTGCAATCGCGAGCAACGCGCTCTGCAAGGTGAGAGTATTCATTCTGTTAATCATAACTGGTATTCGGGTTGGGTGTTAAATGCATGGCTCCAGCATCATTCGGAAGCGGCAGACTTGAGGCGTATCGATTTGAGAGCCGACTTTCGGCAGAAACTGAGAAATAGGGCCGGCGTCACTCCAAGTCCAAGCAAGGTGGAGCTAACAAGGCCTCCGATGATGACGACTGCCACAGGGCTTAGGATTTCTTTCCCTGGTTCTTCCGCTGCGATGACCAGCGGGATCAAAGCAAGTCCGGCGGAGATCGCCGTCATCAATATCGGCACCAGGCGTTCCAGTGTCCCGCGCACCACCATGGCCCGACCAAACGGTTCTCCTTCGAACCGCATCAAGCGTAGATAGTGGGAGATGAGCATGATATTGTTGCGAGCCGCGATACCTGCCACCGCTATGAAGCCAACCAAAGTCGCGATACTCACAGTATCCAAAGTGATACGCGTGTAAAATACGCTCCCGATCAAGGAGATTGGCACGATCGTCAAAACCAGCAGCACAAAGCCGAACCCCTTAAAGTAGCTGAACAGAAGAAAAACGATCACAAGCAACACAATTGTGGATACAATTGCGATCATCCTTCGTGCCTCCATCTGAGCCTGATATTCCCCTTCGTAGGATATCGAATAACCGACCGGCAATTTAATCTGCTCTGTCACTTCCCTTTGCAGCGTTTCTACTACTGTATTCAAGTCATCCACCGTCGGGTTTATGGATACGACGAAACGCCTAAGAGTGTTTTCTCGCAGAATCGTGTTCGGTCCGTTCGCCTGTCTGATATCGGCGACATAGCTCAGCGGGATACGCTGCCCACTCATGGTATCAATGTACATCTCCGCCAATCGATCTGGCGACTCCCGCCACTCCAAGGGCAGCCGAACCACCAGATCATAAACCCTCTGTCCCTCGTAAACTTCAGCCACCGCATCTCCTCCCATGAGTGCAGCGAGTTGATCGTTAAGCTCCCCGGGAGTCACCCCGTAAGCCAAGGCTCGCTTTCGATCCACTTCGATTCGCAGTTGGGGAATCGGAGCCTGTTGCTCCATGCGAGCCTCCTCCAATCCTGGTATCGAGCGAGCGATATCCACAATTTGACTACCGATCGTCCTCAATTCTTCTAGGTCAGGACCAAATACTTTTACTGCTACCTTGGCCGATACGCCGCTCAACATATGTCCCACGCGATCAGCCAAAGGCCCACTCATTGCGCTAAAGGTTCCAGGTATACTCCTCATGCGATTACGGATATCCTCAACCACCTCTTTCGGCGAGCGCTCGAAATCTTTCTTGAATTCGACATCAAACTCTACTGTGGAAACCGGGACCACATGGTCGCCTCTCTCCGCACGCCCCGCCCTGAAGCCGAGGGTCTCGACCTCTGGGACTTCCAGTAGCAAATCTTGAGCAACCATAGCCAACTCGGTAGTTTGCTTGAGCGAAGTTCCGGGAGCAGAGGTCATCGCAACAAGCAGCGTGGGCTCACGAAAAGCTGGCAGAAAGTTACCTCCCATTCGCACGTAGGAGGAGTAGGCAAAAAAGAGAAGGACTCCAGTAATCCCCAGCACCAGCAAAGGCTGCGCGAGCGAAAGTCGCAACCACGTCTTCTCGAAGAACCACTTCAAGGCTCGCACAACAAAACCGTCCTTATGCTCCACACCAGCCTTTGGCTTCAGCAAGTAACTACTGAGCACAGGTATCACCGTTAAGGATACAACAAAAGACGCAGCCATGCTAACTATGGTTGCCACTGCAATGGGCGAAAAGAGCCTTCCTTCGACACCGCTCAGGGCCATCAGAGGCAGAAAGACTAAAATAATTAGCACCGTGGCATAAAGAATTGAGGAGCGTACCTCGCGGGATGCTGACGCGATCACCTCAAGATTCGGCTTAGGGTGTTTTTGAGCGACATTCTCACGAAGCCGCCGGAACACGTTTTCCACATCGACGATCGCATCGTCCACCACCATACCGATCGCCACCGCCAAGCCTCCCAGCGTCATCGAGTTTACGCTTAGCCCCCAAAAATCGAATACGATTACAGTTATCCCCAATGAAAGTGGAATAGCGGTAAGCGTGATAAGCGTAATTCTGAAATTTAGCAGAAAAAGAAATAGCACGATCGCGACCATAATAGAGCCGTCGAGCAAAGCCTCCTTTAGATTACCGATTGATAAATCAATAAAGTCAGACTGACGATACACAGTGACTAAACGTACCCCCTCCGGAAGGCTTGGCCTGAGTTCTTCTAAAACAGCTTCCACTTTTCCCGTAAGATCCAAGGTGTCGAAACCGGGAGATTTGGTAATGCTCAAAATCACCCCCGGGTATCCCTTGGCCTCGGCCGCGTCGAAGTCGCCCATACCAGATAGCTTGGTTCCGAGTCCCGCGTCGCCTCGCATCGGCTCTACCCCCCACACCACATTCGCCACATCCCTGATCCGGATGGGACGATCTTGGTCGTAGCTTACCACCGTATCCGAAATCTCATTCAGATCCGTGGTCATAGCCAAATTTCGAACCATAATCTCTTGGGCGGACTCGGTCAAAAAACCTCCCGTCGTATTGCGAACCGCATTCGCCGCCGCCCGATGAATTTCCTCGTAACTCACACCGAGCGCCAACATGCGATCAGGCAAAGGCTGGACCTGCACCTGCTTCACGCCACCTCCCATAGCCAAAACCTCAGCAACCCCGGGAATAGACTGCAGACGCCTTGCAACCGTCCAATCAGCAAGGGCCCTCAACTCCCTAGGTTCCATATCTCCGGTGGGATCAAAAAGCCCTACCAGCAAAATATTTCCCATCAATGAAGCGACCGGAGTCATATAAGGCGAAACGCCTTCAGGCAACTGTTCCGCTACCCCGCCAATTCGTTCCTGCACGAACTGCCGAGCCCGATAGATATCCGTCCCCCATTCGAATTCTACAAAGATAAGCGACAAGCCCACGTCGTTAACGGAACGCAATCGTGTCACACCCGAGGCCCCCATCAAGGCGTTCTCGAGCGGGATGGTTACCAAAGTCTCCACTTCCTCTGGAGCGAAACCACCTGCTTCGGTTAGCAGCGTGACGGTGGGTTTGGTTAAATCCGGTAGAACCTCCACCGGCAACTCTAGAGCTGTCTTTACCCCCCACACCAAAACCACCGCGGAAAAAACTATAACCAAGGCTCTTTGAGAGAGCGAAAAACGTATCAATGCATTGAGCATAGTATCTATTCCTCCCTCGCCTTCTTTCCAAAAAAGACCCTTTGGGCCATCCACAGACAAAGAACTGTCACCAGAACTGAATACACCCAGAGAGCCTTGCTTGAAGTGTGATCGTGCGTTTCCTCATGAACACCCTCATCTTCGTGATCATGCTCCGATTCGTCATCATGCTCCGACTCGTGATCATGGTCGTCGGTGATTTCAGATCCATCTTCATTGTGGGCGTGTCCATGCGCCGCATCCAAGGCTTCCTTTAAAGAAAGGCCTCCGCCAGAACCCGTGAACGAAAGCGAGTAGGAACCACGGGTCACCACCTCATCACCAGGAAATAAACCCGCCACAACCTCGACATATTCGTTGTTCTTCTCGCCGAGAACGACCGGCAATTTAACGAACGCGTTGGGCAAATCAAAGTCCCTTGCGAATACTACCCGCTGAGCGGGATCGCCTTGAACAGCTTCTCTCGGTATGGCGAGCACGTCCGATCGCTGCCCCAGAACAATGGAAAATTCCGCCCTCATACCAGGACTCAGGCGTCCGTCTGGATTGTCTAAGAGGAAGATCCCTTCGACCGCTCCCGATGTCCGGTCAGCTTCCACACTAAACCGAAAAAGGGTCGCATCAACGGACGATTCTCCCAGAGCCGGAATTCGGATGTGGGCGCGAGTACCGATCCGCACCTCAGCAGCATCTTGTTCAGGAATCTTCGCAACCGCCCAGACCTTAGTGCGATCGGATATATCCAGCAACTCATTGTCAGGTTCGACCGGTTGACCGAGACGGATATGCGAATCCACTATCAAGCCCTGCTGCGGAGCTAAAAGATCGATCGTCGGAGGAGGATTCCCGGGCTGTCGGCTTTCTACCCGAGCGAGTAATTGCCCTTCGGATACAGTGTCCCCTTCGAATGCCTCCAAGCTTATCACACGACCTGCAATCCGGGAGGAGAGAACGGAACGGCTAGATGGAATCTCTTCAATTCTACCAATCGCAAAGACAGTTTCCTCAAAATCTCTGAGATCAGCCTCCACGGTCTCGATTCTCAAATTTCTAACCCCGATCTCGTCAAGAATCACCCTATCGGCTCCTCGAACGTTTAGGGAAATACAAAGTCCGGCGACCAAAAAAGGTACGGCTACTTGTTTCATTTTCATTTCTAAAAGGAATTAAAGTGTTTTGGCTGTAGCGCTACGCCACTGGATAAGAGCCCTCTCGTAATCTCGCACCATTTCAAGTTGGCGAGATCTCAAATTAAGGGCCTGACTCTGGGAGCGAAACAGCTCTCCCAAACTTACGAGACCGGAACCGTAAGCTTCGCTCATTTCAGCAATGTTACTTTCCAAAAGTGCACTTACGTTTTCGTTAAAGTATCGTGTTTGTTCATACAGGCTAAGGACTTCTCGCCTCAGAACTTCCGCGTTCTTCAAAAGCTCATCCTCTATATTTTCAAGGGCCTGCTCCTGTCTGCGACTCGCTGCAAAAGCCTCCGAATAGAGAGCCTTGTTACCCTTACGAATGGGCAATGGTATCGATACCGAGACGCCTAGAAACCGATCGTTTCCTATTCCCAAAGGCTCATCGACAGACCTCTCGTCTTCCAGCATGAGCCCCACCGTGATATCTTCCCACCTCTCGGCCAAAACGAGCGATTTTCTAGAATCCGCGATTTCAAACAACCTACGTCTCAATTGATATTCCGGATGCGTATCCAGATCGTCGCGACTGTACTCCGGCAAATCTAAACCTGAAGAAAGCACAACGCTTTGCTCCAGAAGCTCTACCTCCACTAATTGATCCGAGCCAAGTAAGCCGCTAAGTTCTCCCAGGAGTCTGAGGCGATTTACCTCTAAGCGACTTATCTCCTGCTTCAGAGCAAGAAGCTCTATACGGATTTGGTTCGCGTCGAGACTAGAGGCTTCGGCTGCGGCGATTCGATCATCCACAAACTCAGCGAATTTCTCATCGATCTCGACCAAAGAATGCCTCAAAGCCAACTCCGCTTCTATGTACGACAATTCATTGCACGCTAAAGCGACGTCGAGCATCAGCAGACGCTCTCGATTTTCCAGTTCGGCCTTAGCGAGCTCTATCTCCTGAGCAGATATGTTTTTGAGTACGGAAAGTCGCTTGGTCAGCGGAAACGATTGGGAAATCCCGACTCCGAAAGTTGCCTCCCCTTCATTGTTAAAAACCCAGTCCGCAGCGTATTCGATGCTCAATTCAGGATTGGAGAGTCGTCCTGCATATGAGCTCCTAGCGATAGCCTCCTCGACGAGACTTCGAGCTGCCTGCAACTCGGGATTGTGAGCGAGGGCGAGCTCGAAAACCTGAATCTTTGAGAGCGGTTGTGAGTAGGTACGGACTGAAAAAGCAAAAAGCGTAAACGCAGTAAGTTGAGTAAGGTATGAAAATCTGAACATGGATATCCCTTGGCTAAGACGAAGAGAAGCCGCCACAAAGCGACAACTAGCCACCTGACATCAAGCAAGTGGCCCGACTAAACGAAGGTCTGTATCAGATTCTCAATACAGTCTCTCTCGCTAGCAGACAATTGTAGCGAGCCGGGGGCACACGATGGGACCGGGAAGAAAACCCGTTCTCAGTGACCAATTCGAACGCATGGTCATCTACAATCCAAAACGCTTCGAGATAGACAAACAGAGGAGGTGCCAACCTCGCTTGATCAGCGTTTCGCAGCAACTCTCGGGCACCATCCTGAGCGAAATTTGTATCCGTACAGGAATCACAGTCTCCCAATTCATGCCCCACGCAATCCGCTAATTCAGCAACTTGATGGCAGTCATCTACGTGATGATTACTGGCATGAACCGCGGCGCTTACCAAATGCGAAGATCCCTCATCATGCTCGCAAAACAACATACCGCCCGAGTACGCAACCGCCACGTTCAGGACAGTCGCAAAGAGACAAAGTATGCTAGCAAGGGATTTCATCGGTCGCTCCAAGAACGACGATGTGGAGTCAAAGATTGAGTCAGACTCAAGTTTTTTCGCAATAAAAGCCATTTATTTCGCTTAACGCCAACAACTTGCAAACCCGTACAGCAAGTGGCTTGCAATAAGTCTAAGCGAACAGAGGAAAAGGCCCTAGATCCGAGCTCTCCTTCCGCAAGAGCTCCCTTGCCTGATCCAAGGACTCCTGAGAAAAACGAAAGTCCGGCCAGGTGATCGCCATCAAGGGAGTCAAGGGCGACGGCTCGCCAAGCCAGATCCCCCAGGCCACGATCGCCTCTTCGGACTCCGCAAAGTTCATGGCAAAACCTCGCTCCCGGATCTCCTCCAACTCACCCAGAAACTTTTGGCTGGCATCCCCCGGAATCAGATCAGGACGCACCGTCAAGACGAGTTTACCCATTGCCAAGGTTTCGATACGAAATCGGCGCCCCATCGGATTGGTAACCCGAACCCGCCGATCCGGCTCCTCGCAGTGAACATGCTTGATGACCCTTCCAGCCAAGCGTCCGAGCGTTGTCATCTCGCCAAGCTCATCCGTCACCCGCCTCATCATGGGAGCAAAACGGTCCCGCAAATGCTGGTCGGGATCGCGACGGCGCCATTCGTGGAACGCATCCGTCACGTAGTACTGCCGCTGATCGTCTCGCTCCACCAAGCCATAGTGGGCAAGACTGTCGAGCAATCTCAGCAGGCTCGTCCGGGGCAAAGACATGATGGAAACCAGTTCTTGAATACTGATTCCATTGCCGCGCGAGGCAATTGCCGTCAGCAAGTCAAGAGCCTTGAAAAGAGAGGTGGCAAGTTGGCGAGTTTCTTTTGACACGCCCCCTGCCAAAGACCATATTTGACCGCATTTCAAACAATATTGTCCACTATGCTGTCAAAAGAAATTGAAGATCAGATCCGCGCGAGCGGCATCATAGCAGTAATCGCCATCGAAGATGCCGCCGACGCCGTACCCATGGCCAAGGCCCTGCAAAAGGGAGGCATCACCGCGATCGAACTAACCCTCCGCACCCCAGCTGCCCTCGACTCTATCCGCGCCATCAGCAAAGAAGTCCCCGAAATCCTCTTGGGAGCCGGAACCATCCTCACCACCGAGCAGGTCGATGCCGCTAAGGAAGCGGGCGCCTCATTCGGTGTAGCTCCTGGCTTGAACAGCCGTATCATCGAATACGCTGACAAGGTTGGCCTCCCCTTCGCTCCGGGCGTCATGACTCCCAGCGATATCGAGAGAGCCTTGGAGCTGGGTTGCAAGACCATGAAATTCTTCCCATCCGAATCGGTTGGCGGAATGAAAACGCTCTCCACCATGGCCGCTCCCTACAAGCACCTCGGCATCAGCTTCATCCCACTAGGAGGACTCAACGAAGGAAACATGGCCTCCTACCTCACTTCCCCGCTCGTATCCGCAATTGGCGGATCCTGGCTCGCCAAGACAGACAAGATCGCCGCCAAGGATTGGGACGGCATCGAAGCGGCAGCCGCCAAAGCGGTGGCCATCGCCAAAGAAGCGAAAGCGTAAGCACGCAGCTTCCAAACCAGTTCGCAAAGACGACGAGCCATTCCGGCCGTCGTCTTTTTTTGCGATTCTTGGTCCTGATACAAAAAATGCGTCCGCCGCGAAAACGCAGCAAACGCACCAGAAAACGAAGAGAGCGGGAATCGAATCAGCGGCAAGCCTACGCTTCCACCACGACCTTCACACCCTCTTGGCGCAAATTCACCTGGAAAGCTTCGTCGATCTGATCGAGCGGAAACTTGTGGGTAATGATTGAGGATACAGGCAGACCGATCCGCTCCGCACGCTGCAAGAAGTGGTAAGCGTTCGGGTATTCAAAACTATTATACACCCAGCTGCCAACCAAGGTAATTTCCTTGGAGCAAATATCACGGTGAGGATTGATCGCGCACTCCCCTCCATCTACGAAGTGGCCGACTTCACAAATACCTCCGCCGCGGCGAATCATCTTATACAGATTGGCGTGAGCCACGGGAACGCCTGTCACCTGGAACCCCCAATGAGCGCCCAGCCCCTTGGTGAGCGACTTCACCTTTTCCGCGATCTCGTCGACCCCAGCGTACTCCTTGTAGTTGATCGTCTCATCGGCACCCAACGAACGAGCCATCTCGAGGCGATTAGGATTTCCGTCCAAAGCGATGATGTTGTTAACACCATGAGTGCGCAGTACCGCGATCATCAGTAATCCGATAGGCCCACAGCCTTGCACCACGATACGAGATCTGAAGTTAAGACGGTTTCCACCGCAGCTCTTAGCTCGTTCCAAAGCGTGACAAACCACCGCTGCCGGCTCGATCAAGCAACGCAGATCCACGCTCATATCGTTAACCACGAAAAACGAGGAGCCGGGACGAATGATTAGATACTCGGCGAAGTAACCGTTGAAATGGTTGTTCGGCTCGTCGGGCAGCAGTCCATAAACCTTGAGATCGTCGCTCAAGTTCGACTTGGCCGGGTTGTACTTGGCAATCAAGCAATCTGGCGAAACTTCAAGCAGACTGGTAACGATTTTATCGCCCACCTTAACCGGTTTTCCGACGCTATCCATCGCTACATCCGCTCCGATTTCAATCACTTCGCCTGTGCCTTCGTGACCGAGCACGTTAGGAGCGAGTCCAAAAGGATCCGACTTATAGCAGTGGACATCCGTGCCGCAAACGCCACAAGCCTCCACCTTGACCAAGATCTCATCAGGCCCGATTGCCCTCAGCGGAAACTCCCGGATTTCCAAGCGACGCGGCTCCACGAGCACTGCCGCCCTGCCGGACTTGGCACCGCTAGACACGGGCGAGGAAACGCTGGTGGAGGGAGAACTCGCAGCCTCCGACTCTTCTTCCAGCAACTTCTGGTTTCTTAGGGTTTCCCTAACGATTTCAGCTATTTTTGAAGCATCCATTTTTCGAATATACTCTCCGAAAAAACAAGGCTACCAAGGTCAGTTCCCGAAGGTTGCCCCGTCTTTTCTGAACTAGATTTATCCGTAATGTAAATTTCGCTACATTCAACCTCTCTGAGTTAAAAGTATGCAAAAGAAAGGTCACCGCCCCCCAAAGGCGGTGACCAAATCACACTACGACAATATACAATATCTAAACAAAAGTTGATTAAGCGTAGCTGCTTTCTTGCGTGATGCCTGCTTCCTTGCGGCGGCGAGTACGGTCAGCTTCGATCTCTTCAGCGTATCCGGACTCACGATACGCAGCCAATGGATCAGCTGCGACGCCCTTGGACTCACGCCATTCAGCAAGCATCGCAGTCACGTCTGTATTGAAAGCCTTCTTCAAAACGGCTTCGGCGTCTACGATGTTGCCAGAGATCTGAGCCTTATGAAGTGCCTCACGGTCAACCAAAGCCGCCTTAAGCCAAAGTTCTTGAGCGGTAGTCACAGTCTGAATCATCGCTTCGATCTTTGGCTTCAGGTTGTGAGACTGGTCGATCATGTAGTCGATCTCTGGGTACTCTCCGGTCTCTGCAGCATAGCCGTGAATCTCGGAGAAGATACGGAAGATCTGGTACGGATCGATAGAACCGAGGGTCAAATCATCATCGGCGTAACGACGATCATTAAAGTGGAACCCGCCAAGCATCTCTTCGTCCAACAACCAAGCGACGATCTGCTCGATGTTCTGGGACTGGTAGTGATGCCCTGTATCGACCAGAACCTTGGCCTGTGGACCAAGCTTCTTGCACATCACGTAAGACATACCCCAATCTGCGATGTCGGTCTGATAGAAGGCCGGTTCAAAAGGCTTGTACTCCACCAGCATTTTCTGGCTGGGGGAGAGAGCTTCGTAGCAACTTTTCAAGCATGCTTCGAAACGGCGCTTGCGAGCACGGATATCATCTTGGCCTGGGTAGTTGGTACCATCGGCAAACCAGTAGGTGATAGTGTTGCTCTCAACGACCTTACCGAGCTCAGTGCACTCAACGCCATGCTGAACTGCTGCGGAGCGAGCCGCTGGGTCGGCACTTCCAAAAGAGCCAGTTTTGTAAAGCTGGTCTTGGAAGAGATTCGGGTTGATTGAGCCGATTTTCAGCCCGTGCTTTTCCGCTGCAGCAGCGACTTCCTTCGGGTCCTGCCCTTTCTGGAAATCCCACAGCACGTGTACCGCTACTGTTGGGCAACAGCCTGTGATCTTGTTTACCATCCCCGCATCGGCAAACTTGTCGGCCGTGTCGATAGCAGAGGCGGCTTGGAAGAACTTTCCGAAGCGAGTGCCAGTGTCCGCAAAGCCCCATGAAGGCAGTTCAATTTTGAGAGCGTCGAGAGAAGATAGTACGGAATTACTCATTGAAATATTTAATCGGGGTTCGTGAGGCAGGGGCGAATATTAGCTCATTCGAAGACGTTTCTCCATAGACAGAATGATCTTTTGCATACAACTTCTGACACATGCCAGAATTTCATGCCACCTACCTGCCTGCCTCCGAAACCAAGTCGCCTTGGCAGGTCGACACCTTGGGAGCCGGTTACTCTAAAACCGAGCCGGGCGAAAGCTACCCTCCCAGTAACCACCCCGAAGATCATCTTTTCGAGTGGGAACGTGGCAGAGTTTTGGATGAATATCAAATCCTCTTCGTATCTCGTGGTAGCGGTATCCTGGAAACGGAGGAAACAGGGCCCGTCAGTCTGGAAGCACCCTTTGTTTTCCTTCTTTTTCCGGGAGTGTGGCATCGCTATCGTCCCGATCCGGTCAGAGGATGGGAAGAGCACTGGATCGCCTTCGATGGATCTTACATTCGATCCTTGCACGAACAGGGAATTGTAAACCGCCAACAGCCGATTTTTGAGGTGGGCCACGCCGACATGATTTTGACCCAATTCCAAATCGTCCACGACGAAGCAAAAGCGGAATCTCTGGGCTTTCGCCGCATCGTGGCTTCCGCGATCATTCAGATACTGGCACTATCCACGAGCCTACCAAGTCGCCAAAAAGAAGAACAGCAAGCGGTCCGTGCCTCCATCCGAAAGGCCTGCTTTCTTATCCGAGAACGCACCAACGAAGCAATATCTGCAGAGGAGTTGGCCGCAGAGCTAAATGTCGGCTACACCTACTTCCGACGTATGTTCAAGCGATACACCGGCTTGAGCCCCAAACTCTATCATACCCAGCTACGATTGGAGCGAGCCAAGCGACTCTTGCGGGAGAGCGACCAAACCGTGGGCGAAATCGCATCCCACCTAAACTTCGACAGCCCCTTCCATTTTTCCAATTGGTTCAAGAAGCGTACCGGGGCCGCGCCGAAAAACTGGCGGGAAAGCGTTTCCCCGACCTGACCCATTCCAGAGATAGACCTTCACAGGGTCTAAAAAACAACCACCTCTAGCAGCACCCATACTACCCCATGAAACTCTCATCTACTCTCCTTATGGCATCCATGGCTTTAAACAACGGCTTCTCCGCCAGCTCTCCTGAAACCAACGACCTCACCGTCCACCTCGACCAGCCGGCCAAGCCGATCAGCTCTAACTTGTGGGGCATCTTCTACGAGGACCTAAACTACGCCGCCGACGGCGGACTTTACGCCGAGATGATCCAGAACCGCTCCTTCGACTTTTCAGCTTTGGAGCAACCGGACTGGAACGCCCTTTCCTTCTGGGAAGTTTCACTCGAAGGCGACGCCTCCGCTCGCTTGATCGTCGATGCCGGCCGGCCGCTACATAGAAACAACCCAACCTACGGCGTCTTCAAGGTCGACAACGCCTCGGGCAAAGCCGCCATCCGCAATCCTGGTTTCGACGGAATATCCGTCGAGGAAGGCAAATCCTACAACGTCTCCGCCTTCGCCCGACTTCTGCATATTGGACCTCGCTGGACGCCCGCCAAGCCCGAGGAAAAGGCGCCCGAGTTGATTGCCCGCATCGTAGCTCAAAACGGAGACATCATCGCCGAGAGTAAACTCCCTCCGCTCACCACGGATTGGTCAAAACTCAAAACGAGCCTTGTTGCCCAGAAAACGGATACACATGCGAGCTTCGAGCTAGTGGCCACCGAAGCGGGCGGAATCGCCTTAGACATCGTCTCTCTTTTTCCAGCCGATACCTTCCGCGGCCGCGAAAATGGGCTGCGCAAAGACATCGCCCAAACCATTGCGGACCTGCACCCTCGCTTCATCCGTTTCCCAGGCGGCTGTCTCGTGCATGGAAATGGCGTGGAGAACTTCTATGATTGGAAAGATTCCGTCGGTCCCCTGGAAACGCGCAAGGGCCAGCCCAACCTCTGGGGCTACCACCAAAGCGTCGGACTTGGCTACTTCGAGTACTTCCAGTTTTGCGAGGACATCGGAGCAATCCCAGTTCCGGTAGTTGCTGCTGCGGTAAGTTGCCAGCACACTGGTCAAACCTTCGACATCGGCCAAAGCTGCCTGCCCATCGAAGAAATGGAACGCTACATCCAAGACACACTCGACCTGATCGAGTGGGCCAACGGACCGGCCGACAGCAAATGGGGATCCCTTCGAGCGGCCGCCGGCCACCCAGAACCGTTTGGACTTAAATACGTCGGAGTCGGAAACGAGGATAAAATGACCCCCGAGTTCGAGGAGCGCTTCAAGCTGATCAACGATGCCATCCAGAATGCGCATCCGGAAATCACCGTCATCGGTACCGTCGGCCCCTTCCCCGATGGAGAGGACTTCGAAATAGGCTGGAGCATAGCCAACGAACTGCAGCTCGAAGTCGTCGACGAGCACTACTACCGCGACCCTGATTGGTTTTGGGACAACCTAGATCGCTACGACTCCTACGATCGCTCCGAGTCAAAAGTATACCTTGGCGAATACGCCGCCCATGATGAAGGACGACGGCTCACCCTTCGCTCTGCTCTCGCCGAAGCCGCTTTCATGACGTCCTTGGAACGAAATGGCGACGTGGTCATCATGGCATCCTACGCCCCACTGCTCGCCAAGATCGGTCGTACCCAGTGGAACCCTGACTTGATCTACTTCGACAATCAGACCGTGTATCCAACCATTAGCTACGAAGTGCAAAAACTCTTCGGCGAAACGCGTGGCGACGAATACCTCCAGGCGGAAATCCCTACGCTCGAACAACGCTTTGCCGCCTCCGCCGTTCGCAATAGCGAATCTGGAAACGCCTTCGTCAAACTGGTCAATGGAGCGGACAATCCCATTCCGGTGACACTAAACTTCGCATCCGATTCGAAACTGGCGAAACAGGTAAAGGTCACCACCCTCGCAGGCGAACTCGACGATACCAACACAGCGGAGAAGCCTGGAACCGTTCTCCCGTCTACCCAGACGCAAAAGCTGAAAAAGGCGTCGCTACCACTTGAGCTCCCGCCCTACTCCCTTGTGATCGTAGAGCTCGCTCCCGCAGACTAAGGCCCAGACAGGAGCGCCGCCCCTACTCGGCTACGAACACAAAAAAAGGCCTCGGCACAAAACCGAGGCCTTAAAAATAAAGGTATTAGAAACCGGATACGCTACTCCAAGCCGATCGTTACAAGCGATTTGGCAGGGAGCGAAACGACGAGCTTGCCCTTGGCAAACTTAGCCCCTTCGAACTCGGTAGGAACGAGAGCGTCCGGAGCATCGAAAGTATTGCGAGCATTCATCTCCTCTGCTGTGAGGATTCGAGCGGACTTGATCTTGAGCTTCTTGATTCCATCGAACGAAACTTCGACGGTGCGAGCTTCGTTTGGATCAATATTCGTCAGGCTCACGTGGATACGTCCTTCCTCATTCTTGGAAACCGTAGCGCTCACCGCTGGTAGGGTTTCGCCTTCTCCTGCATACTCGCCTGCTTCTAGCTCAAATGCCAAAGCAGTCGCTTCGCGGTGCGGCTTGTAGAGGTCGAAAGTGTGATAGGTCGGCGTGCGAAGCATGCGCTCGCCATCGGTCAGGATCATGGCCTGCAGCACGTTGATGGTCTGGGCGATATTGGCCATCTTCACGCGATCCAAGTGCTGATGGAAGATATCGAGCGTAACGGATGCAGTCAGTGCGTCGCGCAGCGTGTTTTGCTGGTAGAGGAAACCTGGGTGCGACCCTTCTTCCTGCTCATGCCAAGTACCCCATTCACCGACGATCAACCAAACGCGTTTCTCCGGATCGTACTCGTCCATGATGGCAGAGTGGTTGGTGAGAAGCTCGTCCATAAACATGGCACGCTTCATGAGGCGGAACCAGCCGCCTTCATCGAAGTTCACAGCCTGCCCCTTGTGGGTCGACCAAGAGCCATCCAGCGTGTAGTAGTGCAGATCGATACCGTCGATCATATCGCCGGCACGCTCCATCACGACTTCGGTCCAATTGTAATCATCTTCCGCCGGTCCCGTAGCGATACGGAAGGGCTTCACATCGCCGTAAGCGTGCAAAAAGGTCGAAAAGCGACGGTAGAGGTCGGCGTAATATTCTGGACGCATGCTTCCTCCGCAGCCCCAGCTCTCGTTGCCCACACCGAAGAAATGTACGTTCCAAGGCTCTTCGCGGCCGTTCTCGGCACGCAACTTGGACATCGGGCTCTCACCGGGGTGGTTGAGATACTGCCACCAGTTAGCCATGTCTTCGACGGTGCCGCTGCCCACGTTACCCACCACGATGGGCTCCGTTTCCAACTCAGCTACCAAATCCATAAACTCGTGCGTGCCAACAGAGTTATCCTCTGTCACGCCACCCCAAAGATTGTTTACCACCGAGGGGCGATCTTCCTTGGGACCGATGCCATGTTCCCAGAAATAATAGTCGGCGAAACATCCGCCTGGCCAACGTAGATTGGGAACTCCGAGCTCCTTCATGGCTGCGACCACGTCGTCGCGAATGATGTAGTCACCGGCGGCATCCTTCTTCCAAAAGCCGTCGTAGATGCCGCGGCCAAGGTGTTCGGCGAAATGGCCGTAGAGATGGCTGCTGATCGTGCCATTTGATTCCTCCGGATTCACTGTCATCTGGTGAACCGGCTCAGCTGAAAGGGTAGCTGCGAGTGCGATTGCCGGAGCGAGCGCGTTAATCAATTTCATAGTATGGGAGTTACTGGTTAGCGAGGTATGGCAGGCCAGGACCGGCGTGGGGGCGTGATCCATAACCATGGCACGTATCTGCGAAACGCATACGCGTTTCGAACATGCGGCAAAAGTCCACAACGACTCCGCACAAAACTCAACCTCAACCAGCCCTCTAACCTACGATTAAACTACTGAAGCGTTGAGTTGCACCCGTCCTCCCTCGAGAGAAACGCTACCAACAGCCACCAACGCTCTCCCTCAAATATCTGCATCGTTCTGCAATCGGAACTTTACCAAAGCAAGATCGGCCCCTAATTTTCGATGCGGTTTAACGTTACCTACGCCTTTCCAACCCAAGATGAACTCAGCCAACCTCGCCAGGGTCAGCCGATCCATATCCGCCCTACCCCTCGAGCAACTCTCCTTTGCGGATATGATTCGCCGAATCATGCTCTATCTGAAGGAGGCGGTTGATTACGATACCATCAATTTTGGGACCGTAGACCTCGATACGGAAAACGCTTTTCACTTTTCCTTGGACGGATTTCTCATGCCGGAGGAGCGACGCAATTTGCTTCCGCTCTTTAAGCATCAGAACCCCATGATCGAGTACACTCGCAAGCACGGCACCAGCCCGCCCTTGCGCTTTACGGATTTCTCCTCGCGCCGGCAATTCGAGGAAAGCCCCATCTACCGCGAATGCTACCGCGGGTATACTCACAGCATGCTGACCTTCGGGATTCAGGCCCCTTCCGGACTCAGCACCAGTTTTGTGCTCTCCCGGGGCTCGGGCGACTTCTCGGAGCGCGACGTAGAGCGCTTGGAGATCCTTCAGCCTCTCGTTTCCAGCATCATCCAGCAGCGCTTATTGCAGGAAAGTCTGGCCGGCAGTGTCAGCAGCTCGAAACACGCCGGCGTCATCCACGGTACCGGGCGGTTCATCCATACCATGGACCAACGTGCCAACGCTTTGATAAAAAAGTACCTTCAACCGGACTCGCTGCACCAAATACCAGACCAGTTCTCATACAGCTTAGAGGCACCGATCGGGACCACTCGCGAAGTGCCAAAAGCCTTGGAGAAAGGCGCTCGGCTCCTTTCCCGAAGCAAACGGGAAAACGACAGCTGGTCCCTCCTCATCTGGGACGAAAACGAATTTCTTTCCTCCGAAGCCTTGTCTCGCTACGGCTTCACCGGTCGGCAAATCGAGGTCATCCAGTGGATGGCCCAGGGCAAGACCAATCCGGAAATCGCAGTCATCTTGAGTATCAGCTACCGAACGGTGCAGAAGCACGTCGAAAACATCTACAAACAGCTGGGCGTGGAAACGCGACTCGCCGCCATAAATACCTGCCGCGAAATCGTGGCCTAAAGGGCCGCACATCGAGAGCATTGCGACTCAGGGCCCCCTTTTGCCCGACTCAATCTTCGTAGCCGCGAAATCCGAAATTGCCGAGGTTCATAGCCACAATTCCCACAGCTCCGCTGCCCGTCGCATCCGACTCGATAGAGCCTAGGTTTCGACCATTGACGTAGAAGCTGACCTCCTTGCCCTTCTCGCGAATCTCTATCCGCTGGTAACCACTTTCCGAAAAATCAAAGGAGCTACCAGTCATCATTCGCACCCCGCCCTCGTCCCGTTTATAGATCTCAAACATGCCGTCGTTTCCGACCAAGAGCATGTAGTAGACCTTGGGCGAATCGTGGTAAGCGTAGAGCAAACCAGCTCGCCCATCAGCCGGAGCATCGTCCACGTTGACTTCGACACTGATGCGACGAGCTCCGAAGTCATTGGACTCATTGGAGAAGAAATAACGGATCGCCCCCGCATCTGAAGCATTCCGCATCCAGTAGGACCCCGCGTCCCAAGTTCCTGACCAGGCCCCCGATTCTCCCACCGAGATTACATTCGTCAAGGAGCCGAATTCACCGTCGCTTTTCGCTTCCCCGGGGAGGACCATCATCAAAGTACAAAACAAAGCCAGGAACGTATTCATAATATCACTATTTGGTTTTGAGATTAGAGCTAAGGAACGTGGCGACTCTACCCATCTCCGTTTGGGCCGAAAGAAACTTTTGGCCGCGTACGCGCTTTAGCGTATGGCGAAACTACCCACTCTAAGACTAGAATCCGGACGTTCGCCTACCTGAATGAAACCGCAGCTCACAACGGTTTCGGTCCAACACCATTTGCTTACTCAGCTATGAAACGTCTCCTCTTACCGCTTTGCACAGCGGTCGTCGGTTTAGCGCTAATATTATTTGGTTTTCTCGGATCAGACGACTCCGGCAACCTAGACCTTGAAATCGAAAAGATAGCCTACGTCATGCCGGCGGCCCACAAGGTCTATGCCAACCCGGAAGCCCTTGACGGCCGGTTCTATTTGTTCAAGGCCATCCTTCGAAACGACTCCCCGAAAGTCTACAAGGACGTTTCCATAAAGTACCGGATACCTGGATACATATCGGAATGGACTGAGCTATCGCTTACGGGCGAGCTACATCCGGGACAAACCACCGTAGCGACCTGCTACCCGAAGTTTGCGGATTCGATCACCGACAAGATGACCGAATCCCAAGAGAAAGCCGAAATCGAGATTACCTGGGAAGACGTTGCCGAAAAAGACGTAATAGAGTCCGAGTTTGGCTTCCGCATCGCCGGCCGGAACAACTTCGTTTACACGAACATTACTCCGGACGAAATCAGCGGCTGGGCAGACATCCGCTCAAATGCGGTCCTCTTTCCCTGCTTCGTCACCCCCAACGATCCGCTCATCCGCTACTACACTCAGGTGGTTCAGCAAAAGGTTATGAAGGGAGACGACGCGGGAGTAGTAGACCGTCCCAAAGAAGCCGTTCGCTTCCTGAAGAAACTCTATGAAGCGACCTTGATGACGAGCATGGTCTACGGCGGCTCGGGCGGCATACCCAAGGAGTACGACGATGTATCGAGCAACTCCCAAGAGTTCCGCCTGCCGCGAGAAGTGATCACTGGAAACACGGGCCAATGCGCCGAGCTCAGCATGCTTTACGCTAGCGTCTGCTCTGCGGCGGGCCTCGATCCCGTGCTGTATATCGTACCTGGGCACATGTATCCGGGAGTCAAAATCAACGACCAATACTTCGCCATCGAAGCCACAGGGATTGGCGGGGAAGGCATTGGCGGCAGCGCTACCGCGGACGAGGCCTACGAGACTGGAATGAAGTCTCTCGATAAGTTCATAACCGCCGCTCAGCAAGGCGACCCCAGATATACGATCATCGACGTACATCAACTGAACGGGGAAGGCGCTATCCCCATGAGCTTGAAGGACGACTCCTATCTTCGCGGAAAGATCGACGAACTGGCCAAGAACTTCGACAACAAACCGTTGACTCCAGCTCCGCAACCGGGGCCCAGCGAAACTTGGCCAGTCGTCAATGGTCCAAATCCACCGCAGCCCAACTTCACGCCCGCCGTCACCGGCCCCCCATTGTCGATCGCAATACCCAACGGCTGGATAACCGCCCAGCACCCGGAAGCGAACCTACCCATATTGACGGCCCAAATCTCTTCGCCAGACATGACTATCGCCGCCTCTGTTTTCGATGTACCCACCAACGATCCAGCCATGGCCATGGGCCAGATCCAGCAACAGCTGGCTTATCAGGGGATGAACATTGTGTACCAATTCGAACAAGGGAACCAGATCATGGGCCAAACCCACGGCTACGGAATGACTCTCAATTGGATCGGCAAAGCCCTTCCCTACAACAACGGCATTCGCATCGTCTCGATCGGATCGCCCATCCAGTACTACCAAGCAAATTCCCAGACCATCCTCCAACTTTTCAATACCATCCAATGAGAACTCCCATCCTAGCTCTTGCCAGCCTGATACTCGCCACCGCTGCCTTCGCTCAAAGCAAGCAGAAGATCGCCATGAACATGGACAAGGTGGGCAACGTCGAAGTCGTCACCTCCATGACCATGCCCGCCTCGCAATGGGATCTTTGGCAGGAAACCGTGGGGAACAACCCGGCCGCCCTCAAACGCGAAACCCAAAGGAGCATGCCGGCCTACGTCTTGAGAGACTTCGATCTCAAGCGAAACGACATGGAGCGGAGTTTCGAACTGAAGTTCACCGCCCTAGGCATGTGCAAAGTAGACAAGCGCGGTAATTGGATTTTCGAGACAGGAGTCAGAAACGCAGACATCACCGAATTGGGAGACGCTAAGTTTATGTACGTGGACAACCCCCAGGAATTTGGAGGCAGTATCCAACAAGTCTTTACCATTAGTTTCCCGGAGGAAGCTTCCGATATCGAAGTGGGTACCGACGCTTTCGGAAAGACGGTCTTCACCTTCGACATGCAAACGCCTGGCCAAGTGAATGCCTCCCTGCTGGCCGGAAGCGGATTGATGATAGTCGGCCTAGCGTGGGCATCTCTCAGCCTCATCGCTGGGCCTAAAATGAAGGAGTAGCAAAAACGCAGCAGACTCCTCCCCGGCTGCCGCGGGATTCGATCTTTGCTGCCTGCCCGATCTAGAAAAAAGGTCGAGATCCCACCAGTAACAAATTCGGCGTGCAATGGGCCTTCCACGACCCAAGACCGGACGAGATGGATCGTGTCTCCTACGGCGAGAATTCCCTCACCCTTGCCGCCTCGGGCGACTCGCCTGCCAATAGCTCGCCCCTCACCTGCATCGCCATGGATCAAGCTTACCAGGTGGAAATGAACTTCGAAATCGAGGGCGATGCGGAAGGTGCATTCTTGCTCTATTACAACCCGAAAGCTCTCGTAGGCATCGGCTTCACCGGAGAGAAAGCGAAGACCTACCAGTACGCCACGACCGAAGAGTGGGCCAGCGTTCCTCTCGAGGGCAAAAAGGTCCGTGGACGCATCACCAACGATCGCAATGTCATCACCTACCACTACTCCGTAGACGGCGGCCAAACGTGGCGCCTCCACCCCACCCGTATGGAAGTATCCGGCTTAAACCACAATGTCTTCGGTGGATTCCTAAGCCTAAAAGTCGGCATCTGCAGCCTCGGCGAAGGAAGCGTCACGCTTAGCGACTTCACTTACCAAGCCCTGTAGCGGTAAACTCACTACAGGTTTTCAGGAACGCGGTCTCTTAAAACCGGATCGCGTCCCAAATCATGCGGACTAGGAAATCGAAGTTCGTGCGAGTCAGCTCGATCCGATTTTCGGCGAACTGCTGAAGGGTGTTATTGATGCCACCGCGGATCACCGAATCGAGCATCTGCACATCCCCCTCCCGAATGAATCGCTTCTCTTGTCCGAGTTTCAGGATTTCCAAGCTCCCTTGCCGGAAGAGTTCGCTCACCTTCAAATTCTCTTCCCGCAGGATACCGGTGAAATTCCTCACAAAAAGTATCTTGTAGCGATTTGGCCGATACATCCCATAAGCAACGCCGCGCCTCAATACTTCGTAGAAACTGATATCTCTCCAGATTTCTCCCGCTTCCACTGAGACATATTCGGCGAACTCCGCGTGAGCGATGGAGTAGAGGCAGTTGAGCAATCCTTCCTTGTTCTCGAACTGGCGATACAAGGTACTGGGTGAGGCTTCGGAATCGGAAATGATTTGGTCCACCGGTGTCGAATCGAAGCCTTGATTGGCGAACAAGGGCAGAGCGGCTCCCAGAATCCGTCGGCGAACTTCGCTTTCGCGCTGCATAAGGTCCGCAGGCTGACCGAGCCCCAACTCTTCCAAACCGAGGCAGCCGAGATCCAAAGCCTCGCCCTCCACATTTACTGTATCCGATACCATGAACCAGTAAGTGATTTAGCAGCTTTTCCATGTCAAAGCGTAACGCTTGTTACCTTATCTTTTCATGTAACACCCCTGTTACCCTCCTGAATCCCAATCTTCACCTGCCATTCCTCATTTCTCCTAGTGTAAGCGATAACGTACGTTATTCATCCTAGCGCTTAAACTTCCTACAGAAATGAAACAACAGGCCAAACTAGCAAAAACCGGTGCCGTCCTTTTCCTCTCGGCATTGTCCGGCGTTCTCTACGCCGCGGAAATCGCGGATACCCAATTCAGCGACACCAACGTAACCGAGCTCGATGAGATCTTCGTCAAGTCAGCTCCGATCTACCATAGCCAGCAGGAATCGATCAGCCTGCAAAGGCGATCCGACACAGTGGTCAACGTGGTCGCCTCCGACGCGATCGGAAATTTCCCCGACCAAAATGCGGCCGCCGCCCTCGCGCGCCTTCCTGCCGTAGCGGTCCAACGCGACCAAGGACAGGAACGTTTCATCCAAGTTCGCGGAGCTCCTGCCCGCTGGACGACCGTCGCTTTCGATGGCGTAAATGTTATCGGAGCGGAGGAGCGAGTTTTCCGTTTCGACTCCGTCCCCTCTTCCATCATCGATACGCTCGAAGTTCACAAGACCATGACTCCGGACATGCCAGCCGAGTCGATCGCTGGGCGCGTAAATATCAAAACCAGCTCCGGACTCGGTTTGATCTCTCCTAAAGCATCCGCAGAATTTGGATACGGAACCCTTGAGCTCGGAGACGGCATGCAACGACGCGCTTCCGTCAAATACCTGGCGGGTGGCAGCAATTGGGGTATCGCCGCCTCGGCCTCCCATTTCCGCATGGACCAGACGACCGACAACCGCGAATTCGGCTGGTCGGACGGCGTCCCGGAAGACATCGACTTCCGCAGCTACAAGCTCAGCCGCCAAAACAATGCTGGCAGCCTTAAGTTCGATTTCACGCCGACCGAAGATTCGAAGATCACGATCTCTACCGTGTACTCGGAATTCAATGACGACGAGCAACGCAACCAATATATATTCCTCCTCGACGACGCCATTTCCGGCACTGCCTTGGCGGACTCATGCGACTTGGTTGGCGTCCCCGTTCGCGGCATGTTGGAGTACGGAAACTACAAGAACTCCACTTGGACCAACAACCTCGGCTACGAGCACAAGCTCGGCGAGTGGAATCTGAATTGGAAACTCAACTACACCGAGACCGACTTCTCCACCGACCTCCCGATCCTCATGCAGCTGCAGACGGATCCTTCTCTCTTCTACAGCTTGTCCTACTCGGGCCTCACCTCCGGGACTCCTATCATCGACCTTTATTCTACCGACTACCGTCCGGAGGAAGGAGTCATTGCGAGGGGCGACTCACTCGCTAGCCTCGACCAGACTGCTTTCGGCATGGACCTGCTCCTGCCGATCGAATCGTCCACCGTTTCGGACTCCAATACCTTCGGCGTCGATGCCCAAAGGGAGTTCGTCCACGGCGAGCACGATTTGATCGCGAAGTTCGGACTTCAATACGACGACCGCTCGGCTGACGGAAACACCCTCACCAGCTACAACACCGTTTACCTCTCGCCTTACCTCGCTGCGATTGGAGCCGACTGGGACACGAGCCCATACATCACCTCGCAAAACTGGGACTCCGACTTCCCGCTCGGCTTCCAAGTGGACTACGTTGACAACATCGGCCTACGCGAGTCGCTCGACGGAGCTCTTGCTACTTTGCAGGCTGCGGGACTTTACGACCCGACCGCCAACATCGCAGCCGACGGGATTTTCGAAATCGAGGAAAACATCCTTTCCGCTTACGGAATGCTCACCTGGAAGCATCAGGATAGCGAGCTCATCGCCGGCTTCCGTATCGAATCTGTGGATATCAACAGCGGCGGCTATCTCATCGTAGACGAGACTCCGATCCATCAGGAAATCTCAAACGACTACTCGGACATTTTCCCAAGCGTTCACTACAACCTCGACCTGAACGACAATACCAAACTCCGCCTTGCAGCGGTTACCGGTATCGGCAGACCTGACTTCGGCGAGCTTCGCTACAGTGCCAGCATTAGCGATACCGATGAAAGCGTTAGCGGCGGAAACCCTTACCTCGATCCGGAACAGACCTACGGCCTAGACGCGAGCGTGGAGTGGTATTTCTCCACCTCCTCACTTCTCTCTGCAGGCGTCTTTCACCGCGAAGTTGAAGACGTGATTTTCGACTTCACCACCACCGTGGGGGACGACCGCTACAACTCCGACGATATCGACCGCTCCGGCTACGAATACACCACCACCCTCAACGGCGGAAGCGGCTCCCTATCGGGACTGGAGTTCAACCTCCTGCACCGCCCCGACAACATGCCCGCGGCTCTCGACGGTCTTGGCGTACAGTTTAACCTCTCCTTCCTGGACGGCTCGTTCGACACGCCAGACGGACGCACGGCCAATTTCCCAGGCACCTCCGACACCATCGTCAATTCCTCGCTCTTCTACGAAAAGCACGGCCTCTCGCTGCGCCTAAGCTACCAGTGGCGCGACGACTGGCTCGACGACGTCGGCTTCGAAGACAGCGGCGACATCTACTGGGCCGCGACCGAGCGCGTCGATTTTTCCGGACGCTACCAGCTGACCGAAAATCTCTCACTGTTCCTAGACGCAAACAACCTCACTGACGAACGCGGAGTACGCTACCAAGCCACATCCGACCAGCCAATCGAAGTCGAAGGCTTCGGACGCAGATACCTTCTCGGCCTTCGCACACAATTCTAATCCTTAAACAAGTAAGACTATGAAAAATTGGATACGCACCGCAGCCACCATCGCCAGCCTTACAATAGCAAGCGCCACGGTTTTCGCCTCCAGCGAACACGACCGTTTCCCAGGCATGGAGGGAGCCCAAAACTTCCGCGACCTGGGTGGTTACACCACTCAAGAAGGCAAGACCGTTAAATGGGGAAAAATCTATCGCTCCAACGCCTTGGATAAGCTCACCGATTCCGATCAAGAGCTTCTCAAGGAATTGAACATCGGTACCGTTTGCGACCTCCGCGACGAGAAGGAGCTCGCCAAGAGTCCAGACCGCCTCCCTGAGGATTCCGACATCGATTACATAAACCTCAACATCCAGGAAGCCCTCGCAAAAGCAACCGGCAAGAAAATCGACGAGAGCGCCATGCTCGCCCTCCAAGGCAAATCCAACGAAGAGATTGAAGTCCTCGGCAACGAGCTCATGGAGAATGCCTATGCTGGCTTTGCCCTCTATGCAGCTCCCCTCTACGCCAAAATCTTCGCCCAGCTCCTAGACGACGAGCACGCCCTCGTCTTCCATTGCCAAGCCGGCAAAGATAGAGCGGGAGTCGGTTCCGCCCTGATCCTGCTCGCCCTGGGAGTAGATGAGGCAACCATCCTCGAGGACTACATGATCTCCGGGAAAGTTTGGACCATGCCAGACTCCGTGGTGGAACAATACGCGGCTCACTACGGCGTCGACCCCATCGTCATGAAACAATTCATGGGCACCCGCATCAGCTGGATGCAGTCCGCCTTCAACGCCATCAAGTCAAAGTACGGCTCTTACGACGCTTATTTCGAAGAAGCCCTGCAGCTCGACCAAAACAAACTGGCCAAGCTCCGCTCTCTCTACCTCGAGTAAACAGGCCGGGCCAGTCCCAGCTCCAAGAAGACATACGGCTCCAGGTTAGGAGCCCTCAGACCGCCACTTAGGCCAACCGCTCAAGTGGCGGTTTTTTCGTTTTAAACGGTCAGCGTCAAGGCCGACCGGACAACTAATCATTAACCCCATTAGCCACCCCTAATAACTACTTAATAAATACTTGCTCCCTACCTCTCTGCGCTTAATTTGGCATTTGACCCGAATCTCCGACGAACACCCCCACCAGAAAATGCGTTATGACAAAACAACAGCAATAACCACCGCCCACGACGTGTTCGTCCGACAAGAACCCCTAAAATCACGTATATAACCACATTTCTGTTCGTCCGACATAAAGCGCACAGAATAGTACTGTT